>NZ_OV350343.1:2761710-3452137 GCF_923868895.1 Halomonas sp. TD01 | reverse complement strand
GTGCCTAGCCAGTGACGGCTGTCCGGCGGTGCAGGCGAAGGTTGTGTCATCAGCATGTCGAGCGTTTGATAGGAGTAGGGAATAATCGGCCAAAGCGCCCAACCGTTATCGCTAATTTGCTGTTGGACAAAGGGGTCTAAGTAGTCGGTGCGGGTAGGTAAGAAACCACCGAATTCGGTTTCTGGATAATCGACCAGCAGCGGTACATACCACTGCCCGTCATAGTTCATCACGAGGGGCTTGTCGTTGGCGATGAGTTCGGCAAATAAGCTGACAATAAACAGAACGCCAAATAACCACAGTGACACCCTAGCGCGTCGATTGGCTTTAAATGCGGCTAGGCGGCGCAGCGTAATCGGTGAAAGACGCGAGCTGATAAATGTCATGTTTATGACTCCCTCGACGCAAAATCAATCCGCGGGTCAACCCACACATAGGTCAAGTCAGATACTAGCTTCAGCAGTAGACCGATCACGGTATAAAGAAATAGCGTTCCGAAAATAACCGGGTAGTCCCGCTGCATCACTGCCTCAAAGCCCAGTAAGCCAAGACCATCTAAGGAAAAAATCACCTCGATGAGCAGTGCACCGGTAAAGAAAATACCAATCATCGCAGAGGGCAATCCAGCTATGATAATTAGCATGGCGTTGCGGAAAACATGGCCATACAAAATACGTTGCTCATCGGCACCTTTGGCCCGGGCTGTCAGTACGTACTGTTTATGAATTTCATCTAAAAAACTGTTTTTAGTCAGCATGGTGAGCGTGGCAAAACTGCCAATCGCGGCAGCCAGTACCGGCAGGGTGATATGCCAAAAGTAGTCTTTAATTTTTCCCCATACGGATAGCTCTGAGAAATCGGGCGAGGTTAAGCCGCGCAGAGGAAACCAGTCCAGGTAAGTACCACCAGCAAATACGACAATAAGAAGAATAGCGAACAAAAAGCCGGGGATCGCATAGCCGACGATCACAAGGCCTGAGGTCCAAACATCAAAACGAGATCCGTGACGTAGTGCCTTGCTAATGCCCAGAGGTATAGAAATGAGATATACCAGTAGTGTTGTCCATAAGCCTAATGAAATAGACACAGGCAAGCGTTCGATCATCAGCTCAATGACCGGTCGATCACGAAAAAAGCTGGTGCCGAAATCAAAGGTGAGATAGTCCGCCATCATGCCGATAAACCGCTCGTGAGTGGGTTTGTCAAAGCCAAACTGCTGCTCTAACTGCTCGATAAAGCGTGGATCGATTCCCCGCGCGCCCCGAGAATCATCGCTAACTTGCACATCCGCGCCACCCATATCCAGGCGTGTGCTTGCCATGGCATCAGCTCCCTCAAAGCGGGCCAGCATTTGATCAATGGGGCCGCCGGGAGCAGCTTGAACGATCATGAAGTTAAGCAGCATGATGCCGAACAGGGTCGGGATCATCAGTAGCAATCGGCGTAATGTATAGCGTGCCACAGTGCGCTCCATGAGTAATTGGGGGCCACGAATTATTGCAAATAAGTCGTTGTCAGTAGTTATTCAAAATTAGCGACGTCGATGACGGCGTTGCAGCTCTGCTTCGCGATCGGTATTCACCCACCAAGCGTCTAAGTCCATGGCATAAGCAGGGAACGGCTCTGGGTAGCCAAATTTATCCCACACAGCAATCCGCGTCTCGCCGGAATGATAGTGAGGAATGACATAAAAGCCCCAGCGCAGTACTCGATCAAGGGCTTGCGCAATAGTGTCCAGCGTTTCACGGTCGTCAGCGCGAATAAGCTGCTCTACCAGTGCATCAACAGCAGGGTGGGCAAGGGCCATACGATTGCGGCTTTGTGGCGCCTCTGCGGCAGCACTGGTCCAATAATCGCGTTGTTCATTGCCAGGGTTATTAGACTGTGGAAAGTGGCTAATAACCATGTCGTAATCGTAGCTGCGTACTCGGTTAAGGTACTGGTTGATATCGACAATGCGCAGCGACGTTTGAACTCCAAGGCGCGCCATATTGCGCAGCATCGGCTGCACAACACGCTCTAGGCCCGAGTCGTAAAGCAGTACTTCCAGGCTGAGCGGCCGGCCTGTCTCACCGTGCACCAGCACGCCATCTTCTACCCGGTAGCCAGCGTCACGCAGCAGATCAAGCGCGAGTCTCAGGCGTTCACGCAGCTTGGTTGGGTGTTCGATGGGCAGTGAGTCGGTGAATAGCCGTTCTGAATGATGGGAGTCGAGCAATGCTTCGCGGAACGGTTCGAGCAGTGCAAGCTCTTCTTCTGATGGCGTGCCGATAGCTTCCATTTCAGAGTTTTGAAAGAAGCTTTCCGTGCGCCGGTAGGTGTCATAGAAAATATTGGTGTTGAGCCAGGGGAAATCGAAAGCGAGGCTCAGTGCTTCTCGAACTCTTGGGTCCTGAAACTTCTCTTTGCGTAAGTTGAAGACAAATGCCTGCATCATGGAAGGGTTAACATCGGGTACGGTAATTCGCTTGATCAACCCGTCTCGGTAAGCCGGAAAATTGTCATAGCCAATAGCCCAAGTGGCGGCGCGAGCATCGGTTCTAAAGTCGGTAAGGCCTGCCTTGAAGGCTTCCCAGGCAATATCGCGGTCTCGGTAGTACTCATAAACGACATGATCGATGTTGTAGCGACCAACATTGACGGGCAAATTCTTACCCCAATAGTTGTCATCTCTTTGGTAGACAATTCGCCGCCCTGGGTCTACCTCGCTAATGCGATAGGGGCCTGACCCTGGGTGTGCATCTAATGTTGGAGAAGTGAAGTCGCGGGGTTCCCAGTAGTGGCGAGGTAAAATGGGTAATTGGGCCACAATTAGTGGCAGCTCGCGTGACTCTGTGTCGTTAAATTCAAAGCGTACTTGATGATCGTTTAAAGCGACAGCGCGTTCGACACCGGCATAGTAGCTGCCGTAGAAGGGGTTGCCTTCTTCACGTAGTAGGTTTAGCGAGAACACCACATCGTAGGCCGTTACCGGTTCACCATCCTGAAAGCGTGCCTCTGGGCGCAAGTCGAACTCTATCCAGCGGCGTTCCGGATCCAGGCGAACACCTTCTGCGAGCAGCCCGTACAAACTAAACGGCTCGCCTGGGTTACTCGCCATCAGCGAGTCGTAAATCTGAAAAATACCGGTAACAGGTGTGCCGCGGATGATAAACGGGTTGGTAGAGTCGAAACTGCCACCTACAGCAGTGTGGGTAATCGTTCCGCCCTTGGGTGCGGACGGATTAACATGGGGGAAATAGGCAAAATCGGTAGGTAGCTCTGGACTATTGTAGAGTGATAGCCCGTGCATGGTCTCAATGGGGCTAGAGGTGTTGTTTTCGACGACGTTTTCAGAAGCCAACAGCGACGCGCTCAACAGCAAGCCGCTGGTTAACAAAAGTGCTTTGGTAAACAACACACCGCGTGGCATTGGTAACTTCCTGTAGCAACGAAGGCTTAGTAACTGAGGCACAGCTGCTGAGTCTCAGTAATTGGGTCACAGTAGTTGAGTCACGGTTACTGAGACACAAGCTGGGACACAGTAACCGCGATATAGTAACTGAGACATAGCCGCGAAGGGCCAATAAAGACTACGTTTTAAACCTAGTTAACAAAGCCGGGTTAAACTCTCCATATTACTGTCCAGAAAGAGACAGCAGTTGGCCTGGCTTTAGTGCCTCCGGGCGTTCAATAGCATTCCATCTGATTAAATCTTGCTGATTGACATTATAACGCGCTGCAATCAGCGACAGGTTATCGCCTCTTTCAACGCGGTGAACGCTTGGCGTGTTGGTCGACGCTAATGCGGTACTGGTTGACTGCGAAAGCTGAGCTAACACCTGAGTGTCGACTTCTTCAGGCACAAGTAACGTCTGTGCGCTGCGTGGGTCGAGGCTGCCATTCAGCAAGCCAGGGTTTAGCTCGGCCAGCGCGGATTGGCTGACATCGAGAAGCTGAGAGGCTTGCGTCAGGCTAACTGGCTGCGCCAACTGAACTTTGGCAAAAGCGGGATCAGGATGGATATCAGGAAGTGCAACGCCGTACTGCTCTGGGTCGTTGATGATCGTCGCAATTGCTTTAAGTTTAGGAACATACTGCATCGTTTCGTGGGGCAGTGACAGTTCCCAGTAGTCGCCTGTAAGGCCTTGGCCCTGAGCTTGGCGTTGCGCACGGTTAACGGTGCCAGCCCCGGCATTGTAAGCGGCCAGCGACAGCATCAGGTCGCCTTCGTACCACTCATCGGCTTGCATTTCTAGGTAGTCAAGCGCTGCTGCGGTAGACGTTACTACGTCTAAACGGCCATCGTAGTTTCCGTTTCGAACCAGGCCTAATGCATCTCCAGTTCCCGGCATGAACTGCCAAAGTCCAGCGGCTCCTCGGTGGCTTCGGGCGCTTGGATCAAAAGAACTTTCGACAAACGGAATCAGCGCAATTTCACCCGGAAGGCCGCGTTCACTAACTTGCTGGGTGATCCAGGCAAGCCAGGGGGTTGCTCGTTCGGTGATAGCAACAATATTCTGCGGACTGGAGCGGTAGTGTTCTATCCACTTATCGACACGTGCTTGAGCATCAGCGGGTAAGTGTTTTTCCTGCCACTGGAAACTGTCACGCAGTGTGCTCCAGGCATCTTGGGGTTGCAGCTCAAGCGCTTCCCAGAAGTGATGCTGAAAGGCATTGGGGCGGAAGTTGGGTGAAGCAGACGCGTCACTGTGGGCGCTGTCAGGTTGGTATGCTCCGGTTGTAGAGGCTTGAGAGCTGGCCGCTGCGGCTAAAAATAGGCTCACAATGAGAGTGCTACCAGCGCTTAGTAGTAAGCGCTGGCGAATCGTTCGATAGGTCATAGTCGGTTCGTTTTTACTCGATAGCGTTCTTAAAAACGGTTCTTCCACTCGCGTAAAGTGGAGAACGTGGCGAGATCATTATCATTGGCCCCTTGGGTACCTACAGCTTGGCGCACACTATCAGTGCCCACGCGCAAGTAGGGGTTGATCTTCAGCTCGCGTCCTATCGTGCTGGGTAAGGTAGGCCGGTCTAATGCCCGAGCCTTCTCACACTCCTGCAAGGCATATTTAACGTCTTCGTTATCAGGGTCTGCAGCACGAGCAAATGTCAGATTCGCTTGCGTATATTCATGCGCAGCAAAGACCAGCGTATCCTCAGGGAGTTCCGCTAATGTTTTAAGAGACGTAAACATTTGTTCCGGCGACCCCTCAAATAGGCGGCCACATCCAGCGCAAAATAGAGTGTCGCCGCAGAAAAGCAGTGCAGGAATTCCTGGAGTGAAGTAACTCACGTGATCTAACGTGTGCCCTGGCGTCTCCATAACTTCGAAAAGACGCCCCATGATGCGCACTTCATCGCCATGCCCTACCTGTTCATTTATGCCTTCAATGGTAGGGTTGGAAGGGCCAATTACCCAGGGCGAGAAGCGTTTAACCAGCTCCGCAAGTCCGCCGGTATGATCATGGTGGTGGTGAGTGATTAAAATCGTATCAAGCGTTAAGGATTCACGCTCAAGAAACTCAATGACAGGCGCTGCTTCACCGGGATCCACCACGCAAACGCTTTGACTGGTATCCTGTCTTAATAGCCAAATGTAATTATCGCTAAGTGCGGGAATCGGTGTCACGCTCATCATGGGCGAGATCCTTTGAAGTTCAAAATAGACGCTTAATTAGGCGCTTTTTATATGCGCTAACGCTGGCGTTCAAAACGTTAAAAAGCATTTACTGTGGAGGGAAGCGCTGTTCATGTCAACTTCGTCAACGGCAACACGGCTCGCCCAGCAGATGGCGGAAAGCCAAGCGTACTGGCAAACAGAGGCTGGCCGTTCGCTATGGGAAACGCAGCGAGCGTGTCTGGGGCCGCTGGTTGAAGGGCGCAAAGGTGGTCACAGTTTAGAGATGAGCATGGGGCCCGCGTTGATGACGATGTCGGCAATTCCCCATGTCATTCGATGGTCACCGACGAGAGCAACAGCGGAGTCCTCGTCCACGTTAGTTTGCCCACCAGATCACCTTGCTTTACCAGACCGAAGTTTAGAGGTAGTGGTTATTCATCACTGGTTGGAACATTTGCCCGATGCCCATCACACCTTACAAGAGGCTGCCCGGGTCACATCAGATAATGGCGTGTTAGTCCTATTCGGTTTTAATCCGCTGGGGTTGAACGGGTTAACCCAGCGTTGGCGTAAGCAGCGAGCGAATTTCCCTTGGAGTGGGCAGTGGCGCACGGCGAGCCGTTTGCGCGACTGGCTGGCGTTTGTCGATTTTGACGTGGAACGCGTAGACTATTGCTGTTTTCGGGGGCCGATGAGCACCACCTGCGGAGAACGCTGGGAGGCGTTGGGGCGCAGGCATAATTTACCGTTGGGTGAAAGTTACATGATTCAAGCGCAGCGGCGACAGCGCCATGCGCCGGTAGAGCGTCTTAAGTTTGGGTTGCGAGCACCGGTTACACCCACCTCTTTGGGTGCCACACGAAGCGGTGTTTCTGCACGATACCACTCGGGTCAACGTCGTCTAGAAAAGGATAGTGAAAGTGAGTAAGCAAGCAACCGATGGGTTGCCTCGCGTTACGGTGTATACCGATGGGGCCTGCCGAGGAAATCCAGGCCCAGGCGGCTGGGGTGTTGTGCTGTCAAGCGGGCAGCATGAGAAGACACTAAAAGGTTACGAGGCGGAGACTACCAATAACCGCATGGAATTAATGGCGGCCATAATGGCGCTTCGGACGTTGAATAAGCCGTGTGAAGTGGCCCTCTGGACCGATTCCCAGTATGTGCGCCAGGGAATTACCCAGTGGATTCACAACTGGATTAAGCGAGGCTGGAAAACAGCGGCCAAGCAACCAGTTAAAAACGCTGAGCTTTGGAAAACCCTCCACGAAGAAACACAGCGGCATCGTGTTGAGTGGCATTGGGTAAAAGGGCACAGCGGGCACCCCGGCAATGAGCGTGCCGATGCGTTGGCCAACGAAGCCATTGATGAGCATAACAGGAGAGCAGCATGCGCCAAGTGATCTTGGATACGGAAACGACCGGCATCGACCCTAAAGATGGCCACCGATTAGTTGAAATTGGTGCCGTCGAAATGATTAACCGGCGTTTTACAGGGCGCTCCTATCATCAATACATCAACCCCGAACGGCATATTGATGCTGAAGTCGTGGCGGTTCACGGTATTGATGATGCAAAGGTTGCTAACGAACCGGTGTTTGCCGAAATAGCGGACGACTTCTGGGCATTTATAGAAGGTGCCGAGCTGGTGATTCACAACGCCCCCTTTGATGTGGGGTTTATTGATCATGAGCTAACAATGTTAAACCAACGGCGACGGTCACCCGCATTAGGCCCTGTTAGTGATCATTGCCGTATTCTGGATACGCTGGTGATGGCCCGTCAGATGCACCCAGGCCAGCGTAATAGTCTCGATGCGTTATGTAAGCGCTACGATATTGACAACGGTCATCGCGTACTGCACGGCGCATTGCTTGATGCTGAGATCTTAGCCGACGTCTATTTGGCGATGACGGGCGGGCAAACGGCGCTGACGCTTGATTCAGAAGCTTCGTCAGGCGAACAGCAAGATAATCAAGCCAGTGAAGGACTGTCGGTACAGCGTTTATCGCTAACGCCAGGACAGCTGAGGGTAGTCCAGCCTAGTGATGAAGAGCGCGCCGCCCACCAAGCTAAGTGCCAGGCGCATCAGTTACGTTGGTTTGATGGTGGTTGGTCTGAAGGTAATAGTGCCGATGCTTAGACGTGAAATTCCCCATCATGCTCGAGAGGGGCGAGTTATTCGCGTGTCCCGCAGCCATTTGGCGCCCGCGCTGCTGGCTGATAGCAGTGAGTTAACGCCGTTACAGCCGATGCAACCTTGGGACGAACGGATGCAACCGTTGTGCTATTGGCACGACGAGCCGGTGGCGCTCTCAGTGGAAAGTAAGCCGGGTGAGGGCTGGATTGATGGACGTCAATGGCTAGGAGAATTGCCTGCTTCGTGGTTCAGCTTGCTTTCGACTGCGCTTCAGGTAGGTGCTTGGTTAGAGAATCATCGCTTCTGTGGGCGTTGTGGCGAGAAGGCAACCAAGTTAGAAGCCGAGTTTGCTATGCACTGTCATGCTTGCGGGCACCGTAACTATCCGCGCATTTCACCCTGCATTATCACGCTGGTCACTAGCGGGGAAGCGATGCTGTTAGCGCGAAGCCCACGATTCCCACCTGGTCGTTACTCTACGCTTGCTGGCTTCATTGAGCCTGGAGAGTCTGCTGAAGAAGCGGTACATCGTGAGATATACGAAGAGGTAGGCGTGCACGTGGAAAAGCTTCGTTATCATCAAAGTCAAGCATGGCCATTTCCACATTCGCTAATGTTTGGATTTTTTGCAGAAGCGACGACGCGGCGCATTCATATCGATGGTGTGGAGATTAGCGATGCCGCTTGGTTTTCGCCAAGGCAGTTACCTTCGCTTCCGCCACCTTACTCAATTTCACGTGATCTTATCGAAACACATCTCGCCCGCTGGCGTTGAACGCTCGCGGGCGAGAACGGGCGTTATTTGCTGGGAAACAGGCTGGTCAGTTTTGTGGCCAGCATGACATTTCCGGTAGCTTTCAGTTTACCTGTCATGAAGGCAGTCATGCCGTTGACATCGCCACTCATGATGCCTTTTAGCGTATCTGAACTCATGCTTAGGCTGACAGAAGGATCGTCGTGCTCGCCTTCGTGTGCGTCCAGAGTTCCATCTTGGATAACCATGTAATGGCTGCCCGCGTCAGAGAAATGAAATTGAAATACCTCATCCATTCCTTTGGCAGCTTCTGGATTAAAGCGAGACTGAAGCTTATCTAATGTGTTCGATGACATAATAAATTCCCGAAATTATTTGGTCGTAACCAAGCAGTTGTAAGGCGTTAGGTGAGTTTATCACGACGCTGTAAACGAGGTTATTTTAAACAAGTGTTTTAATCAAGCTGGATTGTCGAGTAGGAGATAACGTATGAGCGAATGGATTGTAGAGATGGGCACGTTTTTGATTCAAGCCACTTTATTGATGGCGATGGTAGGCATCGTGCTGGCGGTAGTGTTGCGTAATAAAGAGAGTGGTGATAATAGCCTTAAGCTAAGCGTTGAGTCGCTCAATGACCAGCGGCGCTCTCGTGGTCGCAGACTGCAAGTTACTACCACAGAACAAGGTGCACGGAAAAAGCTGGTAAAAGCGTTTCGCCAAGAAGAGAAGGCAAAGCAAAAGGCCGCTAAGCAAGGCAAAGGAAAGGCTCAAAATGCTCAGAAGGTATGGGTGTTGGACTTTCATGGCGACCTCAAGGCTTCGCAAACTGAACAGTTTGCCCAAGAAGTTTCTGCCATTATTGATGTTGCCGCGGCCGAGGATGAAGTTGTGGTGCGATTAGAGTCGGCGGGTGGGCTCGTGCATGCCTATGGTTTAGCAGCAGCACAGCTAGACCGTCTTCAAGCGGCAGGCTTAACAACAACTGTGTGTATCGACAAAGTAGCCGCCAGCGGTGGATATATGATGGCGTGTACGGCTAACCATATTAAAGCCGCGCCGTTTGCCGTGATCGGTTCTATTGGTGTTGTCGCTCAGGTGCCTAATATTCATCGTTTGCTAAAGCGCAATGATATTGATGTCGAACTGCTGACGGCGGGTAAATACAAGCGGACACTGACCGTACTAGGGGAAAACACCGAAGAGGGCCGTGAAAAATTCATTGATGATCTGGAAAATACTCATCGGTTGTTTAAAGAGTACGTTTCTCAGCATCGTCCTGACATGGACATTGATGCATTAGCGACGGGAGAGATCTGGTACGGCAGTGAAGCACTAGAACAGAAGTTGACGGACAGTGTAGGCACCAGCGAAGCGTATTTGGTAGAGCGCATGGCGCAGGCTCAAGTGTATTGCGTGAAGCTTGAGCCGCCGAAAACCTTGAGCCGTAAAGTGGGCTTGGCTGTGTCGGCGGGAGTCGAGCAAGCCATTGTTAAGGGGCTTGGTTTAATCGATGCAGCTGGCTGGCAGCGTCGATAGTCATTGGCTAATATTAATAGCCGCTTGTGTTAATAGGTGGTTAGGCGGCGTAGTGATGCGCCAGGGTGTCAATAATCGCCTTGGCGCTTTCACTGCTTAATGAGTAGTAAATGGTTTGTGATTCGCGGCGGGTGTTAACCAACTGATCGCGGCGCAAAATTGCTAGGTGTTGACTCAGTGCTGATTGGCTTAACGCCAACTGCTCGTTGATCTGAGTGACTGATAGCTCTTTTTCGGCCAGAAGGCAGAGTATTTGGAGACGTTTTTCATTTGCCAGAGCTTTAAGCAGATTAGTGCCCGCCTCAATGGCGTGGCAATCATGGTCGAGCAAACGGGCAGCGGAGCTAGTAGAAGCAGACATGAGGATCTCCTTGCCTACACGGTTGTGGCAGTGTTGTTATAGGTTATTTAGGCATCGTCGCGACGCGAGGATTAGTTGTTAAATGATCAGTAATTTAGCGGTGTTTGTCCAAACGCTGGTTTAACGATCTATCAATGGTAGTGACGTAGTATTTTGTCGACAATGTTGTTGGGTGTGTAGCGCTTTAGTCGCGATTTATCCCATAGTATGAGGGTGCGAAGGCTTTTTACTTTATAGAGTGTCAACAATTGGCTGCTTTCATTGACACAATAAAGGCAAGCTCACCATGAGCCTCTATCAGCAAACGTATCAGCAATCTGTCGAAACCCCCGAAACATTCTGGGCTGAGCAGGCCAAGCGGCTACCTTGGTTCAAATTTCCCTCCACTATTCTTACCTATGATGATCAACAACACGCTCGCTGGTTCGACGATGGTGATTTGAATATCTGCTACGCGGCGATCGATTATCACGTAGAGCAAGGCAGGGGCGATCAGCCGGCCATCCTATGGGATTCTCCCGTTACTCAAACAAAACAAACCATTACCTATCAAGCGCTGCGTGATCGCGTCGCGCAGTTTGCTGGAGGGCTTGCTCGCCTCGGGGTAACAAAGGGTGATCGAGTGGTTATTTACATGCCGATGGTGCCAGAGGCACTGATCGCGATGTATGCATGTGCCCGATTAGGAGCGGTTCACTCGGTAGTGTTTGGTGGCTTCGCCCCCCACGAGCTAGCAGTGCGCATTGAAGATGCTGAACCAAAAGTAGTGATTGCCGCTTCCTGTGGCATCGAGGTAGATAAAGTCCTTCCTTACAAGCCTATTGTTGACCAAGCTATTTCGCTAAGCAGTTTTAAACCGGATGCCTGCGTGGTTTTTCAACGTGATGCCCACCGTGCTGAACTTCATGAGAGAGATCATGATTGGCAGGCGTTGGTAGCGGATGCTCCGTTTGCTGACTGCGTGCCCGTGAAAGCGACTGACCCACTCTATGTCCTTTATACCTCTGGCACGACAGGCAAGCCCAAGGGAGTCATGCGAGACACCGGCGGCTATGCCGTTGCGTTAGCCTATTCCATGGAAGCAATTTATGCCCTGAACCCTGGCGATGTTATGTTCACGGCTTCGGACGTGGGATGGGTAGTCGGGCACTCTTATATTGTGTATGCGCCGCTGCTAAGAGGGTGCACTACAGTGGTCTATGAAGGAAAACCGGTTAAAACACCTGATGCAGGCGGCTTTTGGCGGTTGATTGACGAGTACAAGGTAAAAAGCTTTTTCACTGCACCGACTGCATTCCGTGCAATCAAAAAAGAAGATCCTGACGCCAAGCTACTGGCTAATTACGACATCAGCAGTCTTGAGCATTTATACGTAGCGGGCGAGCGCTTAGATCCACCGACGTTTCATTGGCTCGATGACCTGCTGGATGTGCCGGTGATCGATCATTGGTGGCAAACTGAAACCGGCTGGCCTATTGCAGCAAACTTGCCTGGCATTGAATCCGCACCAACCAAAGCCGGCTCGGCAACCTTCCCTGTGCCTGGTTTTAACGTACAAATTTTGGATCGTGACGGTGAACAAACAGACTCAATGCAGCAGGGCAGCGTGGTCATAAAGCAACCCCTTCCGCCTGGCTGTCTTACCGGTATCTGGCGTGACCCTCAGCGTTTTCATAGTGCCTATATGGCGGCCTACCCCGGCTATTACCTTACTGGCGATGGTGGCTATTTCGATGAAGAGGGGTATTTGTTCATCATGGGTAGAACCGATGACGTGATCAACGTTGCCGGGCATCGTCTTTCTACCGGTGAAATGGAAGAGATCGTCGGCGCGCACCCGGCAGTGGCAGAGTGTGCGGTGATCGGTATTCACGACGAGCTGAAAGGCCAACTGCCCATCGGGCTGGTGATCACCAAGGATGGTTTCGATGGCGATGAAGCAACCCTGGAAGCAGAGCTGATCAGTCGGGTACGCGAGCACATTGGGCCGATCGCTTGCTTTAAGCAGGTGTTGGTCGTGAACCGGCTTCCGAAAACCCGCTCAGGTAAAATATTACGCAAGTTGCTGCGTAATATTGCCGACGGTAAATCGTTCGGGATTCCCTCAACCATTGATGATCCAACCAGCTTAGAAGATGTGCATGCAGCGATGCGCGAGCGCTCTGTTGGGGCAGCGGATCAAGCTAAATCGCTAGACGTTTAAATTAAATTATTACCAATAGTGTTGTTAATAAAGTCGCCCAGGCAGGTGGGCGACTTTAATTACCTAACGGAAGGCGTATAATGCGCGCCCCAGTGGCGTTAACCGCGCTTTAATGAGGGTTCCCTAACCCCTCGGACTTGCAAAAAAAGGCCAACCTGTATGTTTGCATTAACCGATACCCAGCACCGCCGTTGCCTTCTGGTAATGGTCGCGTTTCATATTGGCATTATCGCCGCCAGTAACTACTTGGTTCAGCTCCCATTTACCTTGTTTGGCTTCCACACCACGTGGGGCGCATTTAGTTTTCCTTTTATCTTTCTTGCGACGGACCTAACGGTTCGTTTATTTGGTAAAGGGCCCGCGCGGACGATTATTTTGCGCGTTATGTTTCCGGCGCTGGTAATTTCCTACCTCGTTTCGGTAATTTTTCCGCGGGGAAGCTTTGCGGGTATCGAAGCTCTGGGTGAATGGAATTTATTTGTTGCCCGTATTGCGTTAGCCAGTTTTCTTGCCTATGTGCTAGGCCAGCTACTCGATGTGCAAGTGTTTGATCGTCTTCGGCAGTGGGCCTGGTGGGTTGCCCCGGTTTGTTCTACCGTACTGGGTAATCTAGCGGATACCTTTGCTTTCTTTGCGACTGCGTTCTATAACAGCCCAGACCCTTTTATGGCGGAACATTGGGTAGAAATAGCGGTTGTCGACTACGCCATTAAGCTGGGCATTAGTCTATTGTTCTTCCTACCGTTATACGGCCTGTTGTTAGCGTGGCTAACGCGCCGGCTAGTCGTGTGGACAGGGCAATCCGACGCATCACCTCGAACCGCATAACGGCTGAGGAGCCTGCATGACTGAACATGCCAATGTTGATCTTTATGTTATCGATTTACCCGCCGAATCAGGTGGCGACGATCAACTGCCTGTCGTGGTGATCCACGGTCTATTGGGTAGCGCTGATAACTGGCGTTCGCACTTAAAGGTGTGGCAGCGCAGCCGACGGGTCATTGCCGTTGATCTTCGTAACCATGGCCGTTCTCCCCATGTGGAAGGCATGAGCTACACCGCTATGAGCCAAGACGTGTTGGCGGCACTTGATAAGCTTGGAGTTGAGCGCGCGCATGTGTTAGGCCACTCCATGGGTGGAAAGGTGGCTATTACGCTGGCGTGTAGGAGCCCTGAGCGTTGTGCGTCACTGATGGTGGCGGATATCGCCCCAGTGGCATATCAGCATGGTCACGACGATGTATTTGCAGCACTTGAGCGGGTAAGAGTGGGTAAACCCACCAACCGCCGTGAAGCAGACGCCTTATTGGCTGAACACGTCGACTCCCGTCCAACTCGGCTGTTTCTGGCGACTAATTTAGTGCGCAATGAGCAAGGTGAAATGGAAGTGCGGGTTGGGTTGGATGAGATTCAACGTGGTTATGAAGCGATTATTGGAAAGCCTGATGGTGATCGCGCTTTCGAAGGGCCGACATTGGTGCTTAAAGGCGCTGATTCGCACTACATCGCCGATGATATGCTGCCAGCGCTGCGCGAAGTGCTGCCACGCGCCAGAGTCGTGACGCTTAAAAACGCCGGGCATTGGCTTCATGCGGATCAACCAGAGGCGTTTCAACAAGCCGTTGATACGTTTATTGCTGCCCAACCGTAGCGGGCCGGTAAGGCTAGAGTGGCGATACCGTGAGGTTATGCCGCTCAGGCTCACGTAAAAAGCGGTTTAGGATGCGATAGGTATCCACATCAAATGTGGCAGCGACTCCCTTCAGTCCCAGGGCACGCTGTTTGGTCGAGGCGCTGCCTAAATAACACCAGTGGTCGACCACATGATGGCTGGTTGGGCCGTTTTTACGGCTTTTCTCGCGAATAATGATTCGCCCTGGCCAGGGCCATGTTTTTACTTGAAATGCTGCCAGTGCGTCCTGGGCACGTTGCGTGTGACTTTCAAGTGGCTCCTGCCCACAGCAGGCACCCCAACACTTGCCTAGCTGGTTAGCAAAACATCGCCCTGTTCCCTTATCTAGTCCCAACTCTTGCGGACAAAGCTGATGTGCCTCGGCAATACTGCGCAGCGCATCTTTAGCTTCTTTGGCACTGCGAAACAGCCCAAATAGCTTTCCCGGCTGAGGCTGGCTGATCGCTTTGCCGCTAACCAGCGTTGGGCAAGATTGGTCGGTTGGCCAATACCACGTTTTTAAATGCCCTTGGCGGCGTAGTTGGCGGTTCATAATCGGCATCAGCTCTTTGACCAGTTGAGCTTCCCTTAGCTGGGCACTTAAATCGCCAGCGGTTTCCTCCCACTCAATATGCTGTATTTGCTGGGCAAGTCGCATCTCTTTGTCGTCTTGATGGTCGCGTTGGAAATGGTCCAGCACGCGGCTGCGTAAATTAATGCTTTTGCCAACGTACAGCGGAAGGCGGTTGTGGCCATAAAATAAATAAACCCCTGGCGAGGCGGGAAGCCCAGTCAACTGTTCGCTAGGTAAGTGTGCGGGGAGGCTTCGGTGGCGTTGCTCATCGGCAAGTGCGGCTTGCCAGCTAGCATCGTCATACTGCTGCTGCCAAGCTTGCCACAGCTGCCAAAGCGCAGTTGCATCATCTTCTGCTCGATGCTGTCGCGCCTGTTGAATGTTGAAGTGAGCTAATAATGCCTGGAGATTGTGTTTGGGCAGTTCAGGCATCAAACGACGAGAAATACGCAGTGTGCAGCGGAGCAGCGGCTGATAGGTAATATCCGCACGCTTAAACTCGTTGCGCAGAAAGCTGGCGTCAAATCGTGCATTGTGGGCCACGAGGCAGTCTTCACCGAGCCATTCGCGCAAGCTTTGCGCAATGGTCTGAAAAGAGGGCGCATCAATCAGCATGTCATCATAAATGCCAGTGAGCTGGCTGATGTGGGAGGGCATGCTGATGCCTGGGTTAATCAGGCTGACCCAGCGATCCGTTAGGTAACCGTCCACTACCTTCAAGGCAGCAATTTCGGTAATTCGATCACGCGTCGCACGGGTGCCTGTCGTCTCGACATCAATAAAAATCAGCGGAGTATCACTCATGGTGCTTTCGTTTTTGCTACCTTTTTGTCAGCGTGTATCTATCAACGCATGAGGATTAACGGCTAATCGCGAAACTGGTAATGCTGCTCCGGTAATCCCCGATCGCTGAAGATAGCGTTCAAAGGCTGCATAGCGTCGAGCATCAAGTGCCGCCGGGCTAATGGCAATACGACGCAGTAGATCGTCCCAAGCGGCTTCGTTAATTGCATTATCCATTGCAGGATGGCTGCTAATCAGCAGCGACCACGTTGCTTCCGGGTTCTCGATAATCCAGTTGCTGGCTTCTTCCAGGGCAATAAGAACACGCGACCAAGTGGCTGCTCGTCTTGTTACTGTGTCGCTATTTGCCAACAGTATCAAACCGTCATGACGCGGCATGTCAATATCGTTATAACGCACGGTGTAAGTGGCAATGCCATCTGACGCCAGTTGTTGTGGCAACGTGTGATAAAAGCCATCGGCGATGGCATCAACGCGACCTTCCCGCAGGGCGCTGGCAGCATCGAAATGGACGCTTTCAGGCGGGTTGAAATCGTCGATTTGGCGAAGAGAGGTGGGTACCAGTTGGTCCACCAGTACATCACGCCCTTCGCGGGTGGAAAAGCCATAATGCAAGCTAGCGAGTTGGTCGGTAGTTTCGCTCGACGGGGCATCTCCTGCCACGATGACGGCATTTAGCGGTGTCTCAATTAGCGTGCCAATACGGGTAATGGAGGCACCATCATGGGCGTGTAAATGCAGCAATGGCTGACGCGTTAACGCTAGATCAACTTCGCCTGCAGCCAATAACTTAATGGCGATGGATGGGTCTGCGGGGGTCAATAATTCAAGTTCGAGCCCTTGAGCAGCAAACAAGCCGCGCTGCTTCGCCACAATTAAGGCAGCGTGCTGAGGGCTGATATACCAATCTAGCATTAGAGTGAGCTGCTTTAGGGGCGGCGGTTCTAATGGCGGTGGTGGTGTCAGCGCCATGCTGGGTGCTTCTTCCGGCCCATCTTCTGTTGCGTCATTGCCCCTAGGTGGCCATAGCCCAATGGGCAATGATACCTCGCTCTCAAGCGTCAGCGGCTCACTGCTATTAACTGTTTCGCTGTCTTCATTTGCGTAAGTGGCTGAAATTGAAAATAATAAAAAAATGCTTAATGTGAAGAATACAAGTGAACCGACACGCCAAAAAGCGTTCAACATAACCTTAACTCCAGATGGTATGACGCCGGAGTTTAGCTGTGAGATGAAGGATCTGGCTAGCCCCTGTAAGCGACAAGCCTAACAAGCTCAGTAAATTGTACGGTGGCATGTAATAATAGAACGGCATTGATGGTGAGACGGAGAAACATGGACGCAATTTACACGTTCTTCTTAGTAGGCGGTTCCCTGATGGCGCTCAGCATTTTAGCGAGCCGCCTTTCATCAATGATGGGTGTACCACTGCTACTGATTTTTCTAGGGCTTGGCATGCTGGCGGGGGAAGAAGGCCTGCTAGGGGTTGAGTTTGACGATTACACCATGGCGTTCACGATTGGCCATCTAGCGCTCGCGATGATTCTGCTGGATGGCGGCCTTCGCACTCGATTAAAAACGTTCCGTGTCGGCTTTAGGCCAGCGCTCTCGCTAGCCACCTTTGGCGTCTTTATCACCAGCGCTATTGTTGGTGTTATTTCCATGTGGGTGTTTGACCTTTCCCTAGTACAAGGATTGCTCGTCGGAGCAATTGTTGGCTCCACCGATGCCGCGGCCGTGTTCTCAATGCTTAGCGGCCGCGGGGTTAACCTCAACGAGCGAGTAGGGGCCACGCTTGAAATTGAATCGGGTACCAACGACCCGATGGCCATTTTCCTAACGCTGATGTTGGTCGAGCTGTTGGTTGGCGATATTGGCGGCATTGGCGAAACACTACTGTTCTTCATTTCCCAGTTTGGCATTGGTTTAGTTGTTGGTATTGGCGGTGGCTGGCTAAGTGCTAAGCTGCTGCGTTGGTTAGATTTAGCCCCCGGCCTTTATGCCATGTTAGCGCTGGCGCTTGGGTTTAGCGTGTTTGGATTAACCAGTGTGCTAGGCGGAAGCGGCTTCCTGGCCATTTATTTAGCAGGGTTGATGATTGGTAATCAGCCTGGGCGGCACCTTAACTTTATTCTTCCGGTACACGATGGGTTGGCTTGGCTGAGCCAGATTGGCTTGTTTCTGGTGCTGGGTTTGCTCGTCACTCCAAGCCAGTTGTGGGACGTGGCATTGCCAGCAGGGCTAGTTGCTCTAGCACTGATTTTTGTTGCGCGGCCCCTAGCGGTGTTGATCACTATTAAGCCGTTTTTCAAATTCCGCTGGCGAGAAACCTTCTTTATTGCCTGGGTTGGCCTGCGGGGCGCGGTGCCTATTGTATTGGCTATCTTCCCGCTAATCGGCGGGGTAGAAAACGCTTCGTTGTACTTTAACGTAGCGTTTGCGGTGGTACTGATGTCGCTGCTTATTCAGGGCGGTTCGCTAACATTTATGGCCCGATGGCTGAAAGTAGAAGTACCTGTAGGCACCACGCCGAACCGCCGAGGGCCGCTGGGCATAATGCCGGAAAATGATTTTGAGATGTTTGTTTACGTGGTCGAAAACGAAGACTTAGAAGATGTTCCTATCCGGCTACTGCGTTTCCCTTCAGGCGCATTGATTTCGGCGCTATTTCGCAACCACGTCATGCTCCACCCCAAGGGGAGTACGCGGCTTAAGCTTGATGATGTTATTTGTGTCATTGGCCGCACCGAAGACCTCGTTGCGCTCAACCGCCTATTCAACGGCGATGCAAAGCTCAAACAAGAGCGTGCCTTCTTCGGTACCTTCACCTTGGATGGCGAGGCGCAAATGCAAGATATTGCCCAAGCCTATGGTTTAACCTTAAGCCCTGGCGAGCAGGACATGACGCTGGCGGAGTTTATCTCGCTACGCGTCGGTGGCCACCCAGTAGTCGGCGACGATGTCGACTGGCATGGCATTCACTGGGTGGTCAGTGAAATGGAAGGCGGGAATATTACCCGTGTCGGCTTAAGGCTCTACTAATTAACCGGAAAGGCGTTGACTTCCAAGGGAAAGCTGTTATTATACGCACCCATAAGCCGGAGGGATGGCAGAGCGGTTGAATGCACCGGTCTTGAAAACCGGCATAGGTTAATAGCCTATCCAGGGTTCGAATCCCTGTCCCTCCGCCATTTATTGAAAAAGCCCGTAAGTCAAAGACTTACGGGCTTTTGCTTTTGGGGATTTGTCCCAACAGTTTGTCCCAATGCATAGAGTAAATATCTCTAGTCTGTTATCATTATTATTCGATAAAAGCTATTGAAATATCTTGATTGATAGTATTCGCTTATCAATCTAAGAGGTGTGAAAGTTAACCATAACCATGGTAGCTCTTAGGATGAAAAGTATTGATTTATTTTGTGGTGCTGGCGGTCTTTCTTGTGGCTTGAAAATGGCCGGCTTCGATACCATCCTAGCCAATGAGCTGAAAGCAAGCCATGCAGAGACATTTAAACACAACCACCCTAATGCTGAGATGGTGATAGGCGATATCCGCCAATTGTGTGCTGTAGATCTCAAGGGAAAGCTTAACCTAGAAGAAAATGAGTTAGACCTTGTGGCAGGCGGTCCTCCTTGCCAGGGTTTCTCTGTAAATGCTCCTATAAGAGATTTGGATGATGAGCGAAATCATTTATTCAAAGACTTTTTACGGATAGCATTTGAGTTAATGCCTAAGGCAATCCTTATTGAAAATGTTCCTGGTATTGTATCACTTGGAAAAGGAACAGTTGTTAAGCAAATATATAAAGAATTAGAAAGTAGGGGCTATAGAGTAGAGCATCGTATTCTGTATGCAGGTCATTATGGAGTGCCCCAACTACGGTTCAGAACTATAATTATCGCGGTTAAAGGCAGGGAAAAAGAAATATATTTCCCACAGCCTCAATACAATTCAACAGCAAGAGCTAATTTTGCTGGGGCAAAAGAACTTTGCTTAAAGCTACTCCCCTTGTTTGCTTCTGAGTTAAAAAAACAAACAACCGTTTGGGATGCTCTTTCTGATTTACCACCCATAGAAAGCGGATCAGTTAATACTTTAATGAATTATGAAGCACCCCCTCAGGGTGAGTATCAGAAATACTTGAGGAAAAACTCAGATAAAGTAACTAACCATAGTTGTAATGGCCTCGGTCCAGTCAATTTAGAACGTTTGAAGCACATTCCTCAAGGAGGGAGTTGGCGAGATATTCCGTTCGATATGTTGCCAAAAGGCTTACAGAGAGCTCGACGTAGTGACCATACCAAGAGATATGGCAGGCTCTCACCTGACTCGCTTTGTTCAACGATACTAACTAAATGCGACCCACATTGGGGAAGTTTTTTCCACCCAATTCAAGATCGAGTTATTTCTGTTAGAGAGGCTGCACGTATCCAGTCTTTTCCTGATGACTACAGTTTTCTAGGAAGTTTACAAGAGCAATATGAACAGGTAGGAAATGCTGTTCCTCCGCTAATGGCTAGGGCTATTGGGGAAGAGATTAGAAAAATGATTCAGGAGAGCATATAGTGGTAAACAGGCCAAATAAAGATCTTATAGAAATATTCGGCTATGCCCCGGATGATTTAAGTACGGAAGCAAGGTCCCTTTGGAACTTGGAAGCTTGCCCTTTTACACAATCAAAATGCACAAAAGCAAATCATGACAAGAGCATTGTTTATGGAACCTGTAGTGTAACTTCTCCATATGGTGACTGTATAATTTGCCCAAATCGCTTGTATGAAAATAACTACTCTTCACTTAAAAGAATAGCTGTAGATGCTTTTGGCCATGATTTTGATTTTATAACTTTCAACGAATATATACCTAAGAGAAGTGACGGAAAAGAATACATTGTTGCATTAGGAATGTCGTCAGGAAAAGAAGTAAAACTAGCTAGGAAACTATCAATGGATTGGGTCCTGGCAAAAGTAAAAAATGGTAAATTACAGCAATATGTTGGTGTGGAAGTTCAAAGCATCGACATTACAGGAAACTATAGAGATTCCTGGCATACCTATAAAAATCTGAATACCTCCTTTAGTGGTGACATACCTCGCTCAGAGCACGGACTAAACTGGGCAAACGTGCATAAGCGACTAATTCCCCAGCTTATTCGAAAAGGGGTTGTATACTCTAATTCCAAGCTAGTGCCTTCAGGACTATACTTTATTGTGCCTGATATTGTTTATAAAAAGCTTGGCCGCAGAAACTGAGTGCAACACCTGAGCATTTCGCTAAGGTGTTGTCCCATGTCTTACCTCGAACTCAGTATTGAAGAACGTGCCAGCATCCAAGTGGGTCAAGCCCAAGGGATGAGCCTTCGGCATATTGCCCAGCTCCTGGGGCGAGCTCCTTCAACCATCTCTCGTGAAATACGCCGTAACCAAATGGCCCAGAACGGTTACTGCGCCCGGTACGCCCAACGTCAGCGAGAAAAGCGTCGAGAGGTCTGTCGTCCTGCGCGTAAGCTTTTGCCAGGCACCGAGCGGTTTGATCTCATCGTGCATATGTTGCGGCGACGCTTGTCTCCCGAACAAATTAGCGGCAAGCTCAAGACGATGAAACTACCTGATTTGCGCGATGCCTACGTCTGCCGAGAGACCATCTACACGGCCATTTATGCCTTGCCTGTTGGCCACCTTCGCAAGGAACTGATTCACTGCTTGCGACAAGGTAAAACCACACGCAAGCCTCGCCGTGGCGAAGTGGATCGACGTGGCCAGATCCCTGACATGGTCAGCATTCACTTACGTCCGCCCGAGGTCAGTAAGCGTGAAATGCCCGGCCACTGGGAAGGCGATCTGATCAAAGGTAAGAATAACGCGTCCGCGGTAGGCACCTTGGTAGAGCTTAGTAGTGGCTATCTGATCCTCGCAAAAATGGACGACGCCACCGCCACCTCCGCCGTAGCAGGCTTTAGTGCTGCTCTGAATCGAATGCCGACCACCGCTCGAAAAAGCATGACCTATGATCAGGGGCGTGAAATGGCACAACATGCAAAAATCACTCAAGAAACCGGCGTTGCGATTTACTTTTGCGATCCCCATAGCCCCTGGCAACGTGGGGCCAATGAGAATATCAATGGCCTTATCCGTCAATATTTACCGAAAGGAACGGACCTTTCAGTACATAGCCAGGAAGAGCTGGACGCCATTGCCTTTGAGCTGAATATGCGACCTCGAAAACGCTTTGGATTTAAATGTCCGATAGAAGTGATGAGCGAGCTGATGGCCAAGTACCATGAAAGCCCATCAACCATCCAATGAGTGTGTTGCACTCAGAGTCTGCATCCGCCAAGTTTGAAGATATCATTGGGGAAGATATACCCTTAGTGAATTATAAATCACCCGAAGTTATGACTGTGCATACTTATTCTTTATCTGATCCTGTGCCTCATGGTCAGCAAAGGGAGATATTGCTAAATAGAAACATTCGTTTTGAGCTTAGCGAGTTTTCTGAGCGGTTTATTACAGGAGCAAGCCTTCCCTCAGGGGAAGAGTTAGACGAAGCTGTGCGACGAGTGCTTGGCATGTGAGTCACCTTATTCATTTTTCACTTATTAAAGAAGCTGATACTCCCTTTCTCAATAGCTGTGAGTGAGCGAAGCGAATGAGAGCCCGTAAGGGCGGTAGGGTAGAAAACAAAGAAATGCCTGCGAGAGCAGGCTGGGTGTGGTTTTCAATAAAAAAATGGTTCATAGAAGACTATATAAATAGGTCGTTTTAAAAAAAAGCCATTCTTCAAGTAGTTTAGCAAGAAATATGGGTTTCATGACTTGTAAGGTTTACAATATTACTTGTAAACCTTACAAGTTTTGTTTTTTGTGATATAATAAAAAAGCACTCTTGGTGGGAGTGCTTTGAACTTACTACATTTTAATAAGGAAAACCTTGCATGGATGATTATAACATAAAAGAAGAAAAAGACAATAATGAAGTTAATGGGGAAAGCAAGCTAGGTGGGTTTTATAGTGGCTTTTTCCTTTATGGACAAAACAAAGGAGGATTCAGTATGGGGCTACAAAAATACGAAACAAGAATAAGAAAAAAAATACTTAATTTAAAAGAAAAGAAGAAATTATCAAATAATTTAAATGAGCAAAAAAGTATAGAGAAAGAGGTGTTGTTCTTAAAAACTCGCCTTATCAATAATACCGATAATGCCATATATAATTACTTAACAGATAGGGTTTCAAAACATAATGTTGTTAATATGAATAGAGTCAAAAAAACACAAAAGGCAATAGCTGAAGAATTGGCTCTTGATGCGACAGCAGTATCAAAGTCATTCAAAAAGCTAAAAGAACTCCATATTATCGATTTTACAAAGTCTGGAAGTGCATTTGAGAAAATATTTATATCACCTCGAATTCTGTGGAAGAAGGATGTGCATATTCACAGTAAAGTTATATATGACCTAAACCATCTTGGTGGGTTTGATAATTTCAGAATAAATCCTTTTGAAGTTGATGATGAATACTTAAATCCACCTGAGAAAAACAAAGCAGCATAGGGGACGATATGGAAAATATGCTCTGTGATTTGTTCAGTGAAAAACCAAGCGATACCGCCAGGGTTGTTGAAGGCGGTATTGTGTTAAAGGTGGAAGGGGATGGCTTCGTGTATTACAAAAAGCAAGCCATTTTTGAAAGCAAGAATGAGTTATTGAAAGAAGAAATGCTTAATATAGGGGGCGAATAATGCCCCTTTCACATTGAATAGCCTTGGTCGTTTTTTGGGCTTTTCTTTTTGTTTTTTATTTTAAGCGAGTTGTTAATCTCTCTAACTCGCTCAATAATTCGCCCGAGTGGGTTAGATGTGCTTCTAAACTGATCGACATTTCGTTTAAATCTTTTGATACTGCTATCCTGACGTCGCTCAGCTTGTTCTCGTAGGCTATTGCTAGTTGCTCTGAATGTTTCCTCTCTCTCAATATCTCGTCTTTCAGAAGTTTGTTCTCTTGTTCTAGCTTTGTCATTCTCGCTTCTTGATTCGTCATAAAGTTTGAAATCATTTCTTTGATGTGCTGTTCCATTGCAATTCTCCTTATTGTATTTATCCATCAACTTTTCTTTTTTATATTTCATGTGCTCTTTGTATGTTTCTTTTTTCTTGTTTATTTTTTGAACCCGTTCTTCTTCATATCGCTTCATAAGCTCGTTTCTGTAATCTTCGCTTGAAAAGTGTTTGTAATCTGTTCCTTCTTCAAATATTGAATCGCCCCAGGTTTCATAGACACCTCCAGGCCCTATACTAAAGGTATCTAGGAGGAACCATGAGCCATCCCCGCTACACTGAAGAATTCAAAATCGAAGCCGTCAAACAAGTGGTAGAGCGCGGCCATCGCGTGGCCGAGGTCGCTGAGCGGCTAGGCGTGTCAGGTCACAGCCTGTACAACTGGATTAAGCGATACGATAAGCCGGTAGAACAACGGCAAGAGGATGATGATCTCCAAGCTGAAAACCGTCGTTTGAAGGCCGAACTCAAACGCGTATTAGAAGAGCGAGACATATTAAAAAAGGCCACCGCGTACTTCGCCAGGGAGTCCGACTGAGGTACGCGTTTATTCAAAATTATTCGAGCCAATATTCGGTACGTCGCTTGTGTCAGATGATGGCAGTGCACCCCAGCGGTTACTACGCATGGTGTAAAAAAGCGCTCTCTAATCGAGCGCGGGAAGATGAGCGCTTGCTGGGATTGATCAAGCACTCCTGGCTTGAAAGCGGCGGTGTATATGGCTATCGCAAGGTCTACCAGGACTTGCGTGAAGCTGGCGAAGCTTGTGGGAAGCACCGTGTGGCGCGTCTTATGAATAGGGAAGGTTTACGCTCTCAGACGGGCTATCGACGACGCCCTGGCGGCTATGGCGATGGGAAACCGACTGCCGTATCCCCTAACCATTTAGACCGTCAGTTTGAAGTAACAGCGCCAAATATTGCTTGGGTGACGGACATCACGTACATCCGCACTTACGAAGGCTGGCTTTACCTATCGGTAGTTATCGACCTGTTTTCCCGTCAAGTGATTGGCTGGTCGATGAAGTCTCGCATGACTACGGAGTTGGCACTGGATGCTTTGTTATCAGCAGTCTGGCGACGCAAGCCACAAGGAACGGTGATGGTGCATTCGGATCAAGGGAGCCAGTTTAGCAGTGGAGACTGGCAAAGCTTTCTGAAAGCGAATTGCTTGGTAGGCAGTATGAGCCGACGTGGTAACTGTCATGACAACGCCGTTGCTGAAAGCTTCTTTCAACTTCTCAAGCGGGAGCGAATCAAGCGACAGATTTATTCAACACGCGAAGCGGCTAGACGTGACGTGTTCAATTACATTGAAATGTTTTACAACCCAAAGCGCCGACACGGCACAAGTGATAACTTGTCACCGGTTGATTATGAAAGGCGTTACTTTAAGAGCCTAACGGGTGTCTAAAATATCCGGGGCGATTCATATCGAACCTGTAAGCCTTACGGGCTTGTGTGTTTCAGGGTTGATTACAGAAATAGACTTTTTAGTGGTTCTTGAGACTTTGTATTCTGCCTTGTTTAGAAGCTCTATAACATCATTCCTGTTTTTACATAGCCCATCTTCTACACACTGCACAAGGTTTTCAGTCAAAGCTTGTTTTAAATGCCTCCTATTATGCTCAGGGCTTGCTTCATCAACTGGCTTATAGGCACTAAAAAACTCCGGTGTAAAGCTTCTTTTTTTATCTGGAAGAGTGGGGTCTGAAAATCCATTTTCGAAGTTGACAATATCTTTCCAAGCATTAACACGTTTTAAATCAGCCCCATGAAAATAAGGGGTTAATCCTTTTCCACTCCTAAGCTCTTCTTTGGCGAACAGGAAGTTAAGTTCTATGTTTTCTTTGTCTTCGTGTAAAATCCATACACCACAATATTGGTCTTTATCTAAACCCGGAAATAAAGTTTCTTCAAAGCCATCCATCACTTCTTGAAGCTTTTTGTTGACTTCTGTTTCACTGCCAAATCTCTCTATTAAGTCCTTTCTACTTTCTTCAAAATACAGTCCGCCACTGGTGTATTTTCCTGCATGATTGCCATACCCAACAATCTGCTCGAATTCGTCAGGCGAACCATTTAATAGAACGGGCTGAAAGCCTCTCTCACGGCCTTTGTGGTCTTTGTTGCCTAACAGGTAGCCTGTTGCCCCTTTCGCGGCTCTAAGTGGGTTTTTAGGCAATCCTCGCTTTTCTTTTCTAAACTTAACTATCATTGTGTGCCTCCCTATGCTTTTCTTTCAGTTCTCCTGTCTCTGCTCTGATATTGTGAAGCACATCGATTAGTTCTAATATGTTAATAGCATCACCAGCCTTGGCTGTGCTATTAACTTGTTTAGCAATTTGGTTTAAGTTGTTGCCTATTCTTGCTATACCTCTTATTAAAGAAGGATCTGCTCGTTGAGTTTTGCGACCACCTTTATGTGATTTGGAACTAGATAAGGCTGACTCCCTGAAAATGTCAGCCATAGGCTTGCCGTATAGGTAAGCCAATTCCTTAATTTTTTTATACTCAATATCATTTACACGAACCTTCATTTCAATGGTTCGCTTTAGTTGCTTTTCGTTTTCTTCAATAACATCCATGTTATATCTCCTTTTATTGTTTTTATTCCGGTGTTGATTTGGGGGATTGAAGGGGGCTTGCCCCCTCACCAGCAGTGGAGTCCCCGCAGGGGACGGAACGATATGCTGGCTTCAATCCAACTTCAATAACTACATTATAACATATAGTTAGATTTAAATGTCTGGTAGAGTTTTAATTGCCTCTAATTTCTGTTTGGCACTTGCTCCTTCGCTGTATATATCGAAAGTGACAGTCCCGGTTTCGTGCCCGACAATAGAAGCGATAACGAGAGGCTTAACATCGTTGTGTTGCAGTGCAGTTATAACTGTTTTGCGGATGCTGTGAAATACATAGCGAGCATCATAGCCGAGCTCTCTCTTGATACGACCAAAAGCCTTGCTTATTGAGTCGGAGCGGATGCCATATTTATTCCCGCCCGATGTGTGTATTAAATAGCCATCGGAATCGGCATTTTTCACCAACTGTTCAACAAGCGGTTTCAAGCTTGAATGAATCGGAATTTTTCTAATGCTCGCATCTGTCTTGCCTTCCTCGACATATAAGCTCTGAATGCCGTTTTCAGCGACGATATGACTTTTCTTGAGCCTACATACCTCTTCGATACGACAGCCCGTTAAGCCCGCTATTTTGATAGCATAAGCCACATGATGCTTTTGCTTGGATATAGCGAACTCATACAGTTTTTTCACTTCTTCAGTTTTGAAGGCTAGTCGTTTCTCTTCCTTCTTCTTGCCTTTCTTCTTATCGTTTGGCATTTCATGACCCAAGAACGGGTTGTCTCTTGTGTCATATCGGCTTTTATAGTCTTTGTCGTATTTTGAAGCCCATTTGTGGAAGCTTGAGCCTGCATGGATGTGGTTTTTCTTCGTTTTTGTGCTTACATTCAAGCTATCTAGAAACTGCTGGTAGCTGTCGAACGACAATTCAAGACCATTGCTTTCGAGATAATTTTTAAGCACTTTCAACTTAGAGATGAAAGTATCAACGGTTTTCGGAGCTAGCTCCTTGATTTCGACTTGATGCTTTTGGAAAGCTTCAAGTCGTTGAGAGGTAAAAGGTGATTTTGGTTTAAAATCTTCTGGATTATTTATCATTTTAATCAACTCGTTGGCCTGTGTTTCACTGAAACCTTTATCTTTCAAGCCCCAGTATTCTATAAGGTTGCGAATATCTTGGCTAATCTGCTGATATTCAAGGACAAGCTCAGCACTTGCTCGACTATCTTCAGGAAAGCGATTCTCTATATCGTCTAGCTTGTCATTCCATTTTTTTAGTCCATCTTCATCATTTTCGAAGATATAAGCTATATGCTTTTTATTTAACTGATTGTTATTTCTGACAATTTTTTTTGTAAAATCAGAATGGCCATAAATGTGGTTCATAAGGATGTCTTTATATATTTTTTTGAGCCCCATCCCACCCGAGTGATATGAATGCAGCTCATTCTCAAAATCATCCTGTTCAACACCTTGTCTTGCCATCCTTATGCGAGACTTCCATTCAGACAAGATTGTAAGCTTGCGGAGGTGTGCTTCTGCTTTGTTTCCAGTCTTCAAGGATTTCGTTAGCTTCCGACGGTTTCCGAATGCATGTCGTACATCGGTAGGCAGTTCAAGGCGAACGTGCCAGGTTGAGCCTTTCAGTATGAGATTGTCTGCCATATGATTCCTGCTAATTTGTCCCAGTAATTTGTCCCAAATTAGCAGAAAATCAACGTATATCAAGTATTTCAACGGTTTAAATGAAGAATCGGATAGTCCCTGTCCCTCCGCCAAAACATTAAGGGAATCAGCTACTTAGCTGGTTCCTTTTTTTGTTTCTAGGCATCAAAAAAGGGCGAAAATATAACGAGGGGAACACCTACCGTTATACTGCTTTCGCTAGACCAGTGCACAATAGACGAATGTCTAGTCTTCTAAGAACTCTTCCGCTCCTAACGTATTTACTGTCAGCACCCGCTTTGCGCGCAGATAGACCTCAGTCGTTCGACGGTCGCTGTGCTGTAAGTTGGTCATTGCGTCATAGCCTTGGTCATCCGCATCGGTCGCGTGCTTGGCGCGGATGTCATGCTCGGTAAATCGCTCGACGTGACCTTCATGCATCGCCTTCCGCATTCCGTATTGCCAGCGACTGTGAAACTTATCCTTGTTGTAGGGCATACCGTCCCGCTTGCAGAACAGCGTGGGGCCTTGCTTGCCACGGCCTAGATTGTCGGCCTTTATCTCCTGCACTAATCGCCTCAGCTCATCGTCCCACGGTATCAGCGCCTGCTTACCTGCCTTACTGCTGCGTAAAACGATGCCGTCCGGTGTAAGCTGATCCAGACGAAGAGTGAGAAGATCGCGTTGGCGTAAGCCGGTTTTGTATTTCAGTAGGGCGTACCGGCGTACCCACGGGGAAGTGAATTTCAGGAAGCGGCTAAACTCTGCGTGGGTGATATAGCGGTCACGTGGCTTTAGTTTAAACTTGGTTACTGGATCGGCGGGGTTGTGTTCGACAATTCCCCAGCGCTGGGCGTACCTAAATATGTGCTTGAGCAATGCCAGCTCATGGTTGGCCTGCGTTTTAGACTGAACGCCGCGGGCGTCCATATAGCGATAAATGTCGTGAACCGTTATATCGCCTGGCTCACAATCGGCAAACACGGCGCGCAGCTTTTTAAGCTCCTGCAGGTTGGAACGCCGTGTTGCCTCTGCTGGTTTAGCGGGGATGATCTCAGCTTCATAGCGTTCGAATATGCGGCCCATGCCTGCCTTGGGGAATAGCCGCTCTTGCCACTGTTCGTACGCGGCTTGAGCTTCCTTGGCAGTTTCTCCTAGTCGTATCCAGCTTTTGCCCACCAGTGCTTTCTGGCGGGCGTTGCATTTATAGCGCCATGCGCCACTTTTCCAATACACCCTGGGGATGCCTGGGTTTTCCTGCGTCATGCGTGTAAGGCCTCAAAATTAGGTCGTTTGGTTTCTGGCGCCTGACTGAGATCTTCGCCGCAAAGCACTTGCTCAACATGCCGACGGCCTACAATAAGTGCGCCACTGGCATTAACCTTCCAGCGCACCCCCATGGCATCAAGCGAGGCGCATTGCTCCTTGGTTCGCTTGCGGCCAGTTAGTGTCTCTATCTCACCTAGCGTTAATAACAGGTCCATGATGGCGTCTCCCTTGGTGGACAGCGAGGCCCAAGCAGGGCCTGCGGGCACAAAAAAACCGCCAGCAGGCGGTAATATTGATAATGTTTTTTAAAGTCTATGGAGAAGTATGTAGATGCTTATCGACTATGACATCGAAACCTACGATGGGACTCAAAGAGTATTTGCTAGAACCATAAAAGCTGGAACTGTAGGTGTAAGAAAGCTTGATGAAATGATGCGCTGTCTAACGGCTAGTTATGCACAATTAACTGGTGATGAGATAGTTAACTCCTTTTTGAATAAGAACGCTAAGGCCCATCACGACCTTTTACCCGTTAGCCGTACATCGTCTCCCAATGGAGTCACTTACTCATGCGGGGACTCTGTTTATACAATAGTGCGGTCTAAGGCTAGAGTGTAATGCTTAAACAGGTGCGTTGATAATCGCCATTGCGGTGTGTTAGGGATAGACCGCCGTTTGCAGACTATCACGACTATCCGCTTGGCGTTCGGGAGCAGATCGAGCATCTAGGTACTCCGTGCAGCTGACGATAATGAGGTGTTTGCTTTTGCTCAGTATGGGCATGGTGGAAAAGGTTAGGTTGCCACAGTCGGCGATAACATGTCGGCAGGAGATGCACTCTGCGTGGGCTTTGGGTAATAGGTCATGTCTCTCCTAGGCCACCATCGACCAAGTTGCTTTGATTTTAGGTAAAGCGACGATACCGCTCAGACATTGGAATTTGGCTTCGATGTTGCCAGCACGGGCATAGCCTCGGTTGAAGCACAGAGCGCCGCCACCGAGGCCGCAGAATAGGTGAAAATGCTTAATATTTCGAAGTTTCATACACTTATCTCGATTAATATTTGTCTTGAATATGAAAAAAAGTTATTGACATTTGGGGCGTGTATTGATATTTGCGAAATATTGTGGTAATATGGGTTTAGCTGCTTTAGGGATGTGGGTGGGTCTTATCTCCACTTGTCCTTGGCCTTTCCTCTTGCTGATTTTTATCTGCTTCTTGCTCCACTTGGTTAAAAATTGGCTACTAAGCAACACTGGTTCGGGCAAACATCCCGATGAGGAGGGTACCGTCATGCTTAAAAATTTCGGCATCACAATTGCTACATTTTGTGAAGTATCAGCAAACGTCGGTTGGGCCAGTTTGGGTGCGATGCTCGGCTCCATCCCTAAAGCAGCTTCAGAAGTTAATCATTACTACTCAACGCCTTAATGTCCTCATCACTCAGGCCCGCCGCCTTAGCGCGCCCCAGTGCGTCATGCTTTTTCTTTTCCGCAGCCCGCTGATGCTGTAGCTCCCTTTCTGCCGCTCTGTCTTCGGCGTTAGGTTCATAAATCCGGCACGGTGCCAGCCAAGAGCAGGGGGTGGCATAGGCTTGGTTGCCGATCCGAATAGCTACTGTCGGCACAATGCCGCAATCAGAGCCTTGAACGTCTTTGCCTTTACCCAAGCGGCGAGCTGTTGATTCAGCTTCGCATACCGCCATCACATAATTTGGCCCACGTCCTTCTGTACCATCGGCGTTTTGGATGACGGCAAACACTTGCTTGGTGTCAATGATGGCGGGATTCTCAAGCAGCTCTAGCACTGCCTCGCTAAGTTCGTGCACCTCAGACATGCTGAGGTGCTGGCATTTGCTGCCTGGCTCTGTCAGCCGTTCTGCTAACTCTTTCAGTCGCTCATTCATAGATGCCTCCTAAATTTGAAAGGCCCCGTATCGTGGGGCTTACGGCTTTGCCTATGCCTACTGATTAACAGTCAGCTCGGCCCGCGCAGGCTGACCCCATGCCAGCAGTTGCAGGTTAGAGCTAAGGAGGGGCGGCATATCTCCGCTGCACTGGCTTATTGGTACAAATAAACCACGCGCCTCCCGAACCGATGTGCAAGCGGTTAGGCGCGATGTGTGTATTCGGTATTTGAGCGCCCCGATAAGGCGTCAGTTAAAAGGTATTTCGTCGTCAAAGTCGTCGTACTGCGCAGAGTTGGGAGCGCCGTATGCCTGTTGCTGGTTATGTTGCGGTGGGTGTTGGCCCTGGGACTGCAGTGGAGCGCCATAGCCTGAGTTATTCGGCGGCGGCTGTTGATAGCCACTGCGCTGCTGATTCTGAGGCGGTTGCTGGTACCCGCTTTGTTGTGGCGCTTGCTGCTGCCCGACGCCATCCAGCATTTGCATATCGTTAGCGACGACTTCCGTGGTGTAGCGATCTTGCCCGCTTTGGTCTTGCCATTTGCGTGTCTGCAGTCGGCCTTCGATATAGACCTTTGAGCCTTTTTTCAAATACTGCTGGGCAATTTCTGCCGTTTTCTTGAACAAGATGACGCGATGCCACTCGGTTCGCTCTTGGCGTTGGCCGCTATTGCGATCCATCCAGCTGTCACTGGTGGCAATGTTGAGATTGGCGACGGCGGTGCTGCCTTTAGTGAAGCGTACTTCTGGGTCTTGGCCCAGGTTGCCAATCAATATGACTTTGTTAATGCCTCGGGCCATGTGACCTCCAAATGAAAAGGGCCCGAAGGCCCTGTGTGGTTGGGTGCTTCCGTTAAGGCTGAAAGGTACCCAGTAGGCACTCGCTTTCCGGCAGGCCGTCAGTGACTAGTGCAGCGAACTCGGCGGCGATCTCTTCTTTGGCGGCATCCAGCGCGATAGCGCGCAACCCAAACGATGGCCCGCCTTTGGTCTTGCTGGAAACGCGCATCGCCAGTGTGCGCTCTGTTAAGCCCTCGTAGGGTGTTAGCTTCCAGTAGATAACGGCAGGCAAGCGTTCGGCGTTCTTTACGGTGACGCTGTTCATGACGCCAACTCGGCTGGAATGCTCTTGCTTTTCGCTCTCAATGTTGGTGAGATCTTCTAGGCTGACTTTCCGGAAAGCGTGAATTACCTTGGTACGCTCCAGAGGTTCGCCTTTGCTGTTTTCAAACTCCAATAGATGGCCCCAATCTTCTACCAGCTCGACCATTTCCTCCTGATCGAAGGTGCTGCCGTCGGCGTGCAGGTAAGCTGTGAACTCTGGCGTTTTGGGTAGGTTCAGGGTGGCGGAATGATCGCAGTGGCCAGGGCGCTCTGGAATGCCGATATCCAGATATGAGCATGCCGCCATAGCGTCGCGGTCGATGAATACGGGCGCTTCGCTCTTGCGGCCCGCCACGTAGGAAATAAAATCTTTCAGCCCTTTGGTTCTGAATTGCCCACGAAAGCGGCGGCGCTGGTCTTGGTACTTCTCCATATCCACCAGTTTGAAATTATCACCGACGATCAACGCGTGACCTTCGGCGGCTTCGGTGCCAGTTTTGTGGCTGGCTTCAATGTGCTGCAGGGCTTCTTTGGTCAATGACATTAGTGCTGTTCTCCTTGTTGTTGAATGGTGCCTTTACGATGCGGGTGGCCAAGCATGTCGAACTGGTTCTTGGGCTCCAGCGTCATTTCGCCGCCCGTGTTCACACACATGACCGTTTCGGTGGTGTGTTCTTCCGACTGCGTGCCGTGCTCGGTCGGGATCTTGAAGGCCAGCTTATGAGTAACGCCGACCCGGGCGCCGGATCCGATATTCTCGATAGTGAGATCTATCGAAACCTTGCCTTTCTTCTTTGGGTTGTCCGTTGCGGCTGCTGCTGCATGGCTAAGGACTTTACCCAGGCGTTCAGCCAATACGCCGCCGTCCAGGTCTTCAAGGAACCTGGTCACATCGGTGGGATGAGACATTGCGAGTTACCTCATTGAGGTGTGGTGAGTAGGGCCAGAGGCCCAAGGGTGGGGAATGAGTTAAGCGGCTTTCGCTTCGTGATCGAGCAGGTGCCAGTAAACCTCCATGCAGGCGCGGGTATCGGCCATAGCGCTGTGCGCATTTTCCAACTGCTTACCGGTGAAGAACTCGTAGGCTTCAGATAGCTTTGGTGACTTGTAGCCATACCGGCCTTTGGGTGGCATCTGCATAATGGGTTTGGCCAGAAGCATAGTGTCGGCAAACTCTTCTTTATCGGCCCACGCCTCTGCGTCGCCTTCGCTCATATAGCGTTTGGCGGCGATGCGGATAATGCGCTGATCAAAGGTGCGGTTGTGAGCGACCCGTGGGTACCGGCCCCAAAGCTGAAAGAAGAGGTTGAGGGCTAGTGATTCATCTACACCGACAGCGGCAGCATGCTCATGTGTGATGCCGTGAATATCAGATACCTCGGTAGGAATTTCCCAGCCGTCAGGAGCAATGATCAAATCTAGTGTGGCGATTTCCTTACGTGCATCGGTGTCAGCCAGAATGGCGGCTAGTTGCACCAGGTGCGGTTGGTGTTCGCTTTCGCTGGGAGATTTCCAGTCAGGAAGACCAGTGGTTTCAGTGTCGAAGAAAAGAACAGGGTTCATAGTAGGCTCCAAAGAAAAGGGGCCTTGCGGCCCCTGATGGTGGGAAGTATTAATCGGTTAGGCGGCTAGTTGATCCATCGCAGCGGAATAGCCAGACCAGTTATCGACGCCCATGGCTTCCAAGGCGTGTAGCTTGGCTTGGTCGGCTAGCAGCTGGTCATACTCGCCGCGGCTGATGGTGACTGTTTCAGGTTTTGGAGCCGGTACCGTGGCCTTGGTGAAGGAGTCAGCGGCGGCACTCAAGCGGCTAGTGTTCAGCGGCTTATGCTCAGCAGCGGCGGGCATTGGCTCAGGTTCAGGCGCTGGCTCTGGCTCTGGTTGAGCCTTACGCTTCTCTGCCGCTTCGCGTTCAGCTTTCTCACGGCGCAATTCTTCAAGCTCACGTTGATCAGCTGCGCGCTTCTCTTCTTCTTCACGCAGGCGCTTACGATCTGCTTCCACCTGGGCTTGCTCTGCCGCAAGCCGTTCACGTTCCAACGTTTGTCCGTGTTGTTCGCTGATGCGCTTTAGCACTTCGGCTTTGGCGTCTTCGGCTTCCGCAGTCACATCAAAGTAGCCGTCTACGTCGATGGCCACGACGGCATCGTGAAGGTCTGCAAGGCCGCTTGAATCGAGCCCTACAGCGGTATCCAGAAAGCTCCAGATTTCCACGTTAATACGTTCGCGCAGCTTGGCGATACGAGCTTGTTTCGCCCGCTCGGCGCGCTCATTTCCCACTATTGCACCGGTAACTTGAGAGGGTAGGGGCTATTCCAATCCCTCCACAGTTCACTTGAACGGACACCGTCCCTCCAATGAAATTCTCATACCCGCGAAATTGAAAAATCAGCTACTAAGAATTCGTTGGTAAAAAAGGCCATTGTCGCTTGAGTTTTTTTCAATCGCTTAAAGTCACGCTATCTCTTTTAATTTGTAGCTTTTAAGCTACAATAGCCATATGACTGAACTTACCCACTACCTTACCGCTGATGGCTATGACCCTTTTCAAGCTTGGCTGGATGCTACTAAGGCTAAAGATCGTCAAGCCGCTATGCGGGTACTAACACGCCTTAACAGGCTGGCAGCGGGTAATGCAGGCGACACCAAGACAGTAGGTGATGGAGTATGGGAGCTACGCATTACCTATGGCCCTGGCTACCGCGTTTACTACGCCAAGGTAGGGGCGCGCTTGGTAATGTTGTTAATAGGTGGTACCAAACAGCGTCAGCAGTCTGACATCGAACAGGCAAAAGCGTTTTTGGCCGACCACAAAAGGAGAATACGTCATGAAAAGTCATGATGAAGCAGTTATTGAGATGCTGCGCACTGACCCCAGTATGGCTCTGGACTACCTGCGAACAGCGTTTGATGAGCTGGACGAAGAGGGGGGAGAGTCAGCCTTCCTAATGGCGCTGCGTCATGTCGTTGAAGCTCAAGGCGGAATGGCGCTGGTAGCAGAGCGTGCCAAAGTATCACGCGAAAGCCTTTACCGGGCTTTATCCCCCAAAGGCAATCCAACACTTCGAACTATGACCGCGGTGATTAAAGCCACAGGTGTTAACTTCCACGATCTTACCCATCAAGCGCCAGCAAGCTGACACCACCAAAAAGCCTTGCATAGTGTCGCATCGAAGCGCACACAAGCGCCTGTATTTATGTTGGGTGGGATGTTGGGTAAAAAATAAAACCACATAATAAGTTATTGAATTTAAAATACCGTTGGCGGACTTTCCCTCTGTCACTGCATATCTAAATGCATGTTTTATTGGCTTTTTAATAGCTTATGGAACATGCTTTTTTGCTTATTTACCACATGTGTTTACCACATCCTTTCAGCCGCAATCTTTGACCCTTTATTATTGATGTACTGCATGTAACGATGCTTTACACTTGATGCCTCTCACTAGAATTAGGTAGAGGTGAGTATGGGACTTGATAATCTGTACCGTGACAAAGTATCGATTGAGAAACCGAGTGGCGAAACTCTTGGGCCAGTGAAAGCTTCTGTCCAGAAAGGACGTAAAATCCATCTAGCAGCCGAGCATCCTCTAGAGCCAGGTGATGTCTTAATCAGGGAAATGCCCTTCAGTAAGCCAGAACGCTGTGTAGTGGATGAGCCTAACTTCTATCAAGGTATGGGGCAGGTATTCCCCCTCACTTCCAGGTAGAAGTAACTCGCGAGGGCAAGGTGGTCGTACGAGGCGAAAGTGTTGTTCGGGATATTGTACGGCAGGAAGCACCAGCGCAAATCACTTACAACGTCTACGGTGGGCATGCTCGCTTCACCAGAACTCTACTGACAACTCCGTAAACGTCACTGTAGAGGCTGGCGAATCATTGTTTGAGGACTTGAAGAGTGAGCTTCGTTCCAACGTCACTGACCTGCAACGTTTAGATGATCTGCTGTCTCTTGTCAGTGATATGCAAGCTTCGCAGCATGACAGTAAGAATTTGAGTGAGAAGCTGGGGCTGTTCATCAGTAAGAGCGCGGATATTATGACGATTATTGCGCCGTTCGTCCCAGCACTAACAGGTCTTGCAGCAGGGGCTGGTTAGCCTTAACTCCTACCTACTATTATTTTGCTTGCCTAAGGCAGAGACTGTTTGGTCTTCAGAATTAGTGAGATGAACATAGAAGTTTGAAGGAAAAAATGTATGGATAGACAGTTTCTGTTAGAACAAGCTGAATCAATGCAGAACATGATGGTGGACTGCGCAACAGGCGGTGCTATCTCTGAGTTCGATTATGGCACGATTCAAACAAATCTATTGTCCGATGCTGGTATAGCGCAGCTTGTACCACAGATGGTGAAGACCTGTCGGTCACCGAGTCAGTTCTGGGCCTTTATCAAAAAAACAACCAGTACGAACCGCGAAGACAATACATCTGGAGTGAATTTAGGCCGCTTCTAGACAAGTTAGAAGAGGTGTGGGTCACCTTCAGATTCAGCTATCGGGGAAACCCTGGAGAAGTTCGATTCCACCCATGTTCATGCTGCGTGGCAGAAAACTTTGGATCGAAGAACTTCAGACTTTGAAGGCGCTATCACCATGGCAAAAACCTTGGTTGAGAGTGTCTGCAAGCACGTCATTGAGCAAGTTGAAGGTCAGGAGTACACGGGTAAAAGCGATGATCTTCCCGCCTTGTACCGAAAAGCATCCTTTACACTTAACCTGTCGCCAGAACAACACATGGAAGAAACCTTCAAGCGTATCCTTGGTGGTTGTTCCAATATCGTGACTGGTCTTGGAGAGTTGCGTAACAAAGTTGGAGACGCCCACGGCCAAGGCTCCCGTCCGATCAAACCGAAACCTCGACATGCTGAATTGGCTGTTAACCTCGCTGGGACAATGGCAGCTTTCCTGATAGCTACCCTTGAGGCTCGATCCCATCCCTGATCTCATGGTCTAAATCGTCAAGCATCATGGCTACAGTCGCGTGTTTCGCCGCACCATCATAGCCAGGAAAAAGGGTCGCAATTGTTACTCCCAATCTTTCAAGATGCTGCATCAATGCCTTTGCTTCTGAAAGAGGGAGAAGATGCCGTTTAAGATAAGTACGGGATAATTCGTGGTTATTTATATCGAGGCTATCTAATTCAAACCCTTTTATGAACGTGAACATGCCCTTTTGGGCTGCAAGGTTCTTACTGGTTGAGCCAGGAGCTTTTCTGATTCTGAACGTGTCCTCAAAGGAACCTGCTGCATTGCAGTCAAGCTCAACAATGCTCACCATCCAGTTTGACAGGTCTGCTTTGTCGCCTTGTTTGGCTCGTTCGTTTAAAGCCTGAGAGACAGCGAAGTAGCAAGCAACCAAAGGAGAGCTAGTCCAATCTAAAAGCCGCGTAGGTACACCGTGATGTTGGGCTTGTGCCAGAAAACGAAATACCGAATCTTGATCTGTAGGCCATAAACTTGGGAATTTAAATAAATCAACGTTTCGGCCTTGGCTGTATTGACCTGTTGGCTCCTTAAGGAAGCCCCTAAGCTCGCTACTATCTCCAGCAACTTGAAGCCCAGCATCATCACAGGCATTTACGAACCAGTGCAGGTATGTAAGCTCTTTGAAAGTTTGTGAGTCTCCACCATGGATAGCTTCTAGTTTTCTAGAGATTTTGGCTCTAACTATGGACGGACTAAGTGTATGCTGATGGTAGCCAAGTCCCCTATAAATAAGCCTAGAACGTTGATCAGAAACAAAATGCTGAAGAAGGCTCGATACGGTAGGGTACACATCGTCATTTGATTTGTCCCACATAGTTTATGTCAGCCTATTCAAAGTTTACCTTCCAGCTTTCCTAATGATCTAAAAAAATCACCCCACTATAAAGACAAGCATAATAAATACATATCATCATGCACAACTATCTGATTAATTTTAGTTATTACCTTCTGGGCTTCCACTAACTGTCCGACATGCTCGCTCTCGTATGCCGGCGATAGGTTATACACTGAAGCACAGAACATTCTGCTAGCGTTGTTGAGTCTAGAGCAAGCAGTCCAAGAGGATTCGCCTTACGAAGGGATGGTTCGTATGATGTCTCCCGGTAGTGTTGGACTCAAGCTATATCTATATCCACGCTTATTGGCACTGCAGAGCAAGTATCCAAAGCTCATAATCGATTACCGCTTGCATCCAATTCCGACGTAGAAACCGCCATCGCCGAATCCACTGTGGATATTGGCTTCATGACGTCAAAATCTACCTTGGCCGAGGTCAGTTGTACGTCTGTCGCGGCAGAGTCACTGTTATTGGTGACCCCTGAGACCGTTAAAGATCCTGATTGGGAGACTTTGATGGCCCTCAGTTTTATTGACCACACTGATGGATGTCACCACGCTAACCTGTTGCTTGGTGAAAATTATCCTGAGTTCCAGCACAGTCATCAATTTCCAAAGAAGGGATACTCGAACCAAATTGGGCTGATGCTGGAGCCTGTCAGCATCGGGCTGGGTTTTACGGTATTACCGGCCCATGCGGTTGAGGCATTTCACAAGCCCGAGCATATTAAAGCTCGCCAACTTCCCAATCCGGTGAGTGAGACGCTATATCTTTGCAGCCGCCGCCACAGGGGGTGTCAGAAAAGAATGGAAACGGTAATAACGGAAGCCAGGCGATGGCTCTGAACCTAATTGAAATTTAACAAAACATGGCAGCGGACAAGCTACTGAATGTGGCGTTAAATCAAGAGCATCCGAACAACTGCTTCTGGCTGTTTTCTGCTGTTAATAGTTGATGGGAATCGTCTCTAAAGAGAAGTTCACAATTACTGACTGAGTAGGGGGCGATTCATTCAAGGGCTAATGGGAAGCAGTTGTCAGCTTGGCAAGCTACATCCAAACGGCCATTCCCGCATTGATTCAATCGGAAAAGGGGGGGGATTAAACTTCGTATTTGTTGCTATCTGGCCTAGCTTACTAAATAAGCTTTTGACTTAAGTCAGCTTTGTTCAGACACCATAAATGTTAATCTCATGGGGCTGGCAATTGGCTAGCAATTACTGAGAATCGATCATGAAAATGGTATTGGTAGGTCTAGTGATAGTAGGCGTAGGCATGTTCCTGAGTGTTGGTAGCGTATCAGCTGCCACAGTTTTTCATAGCGGGGATGTTGTCGAACATGGTGGGCGTACAGACAGTAATGGCTGCCACAGAGATACCAAGCAAGGCACTCGCCACTGCCATTAAGCTAGCAAATGTAACGTCTTTAAGCGTTGCATTAACCGCTCAAGCCTAAGCCCCAAAAAAAGAAATCAGCTGCCAGAGGATGACCGTTGCCTCAATACCCAGTAACCCCAGGGGTAATCGTAGTGCGTTATCCCTGGGGTTATAGTTGGCGAGATAGTGGCAGCCTCAGATCTTGATGTCGTAGTCGACGTATTTGTTCATTAACTCGTCGTAGGTACCGTCTTGTTTGATCTCTCGCAGTGCCTCATTGAACTGCTCCGCCAGGGCTTCGTTACGAGGGTGGAAGGCTGCCGCTACGCCGTGCCCGAAATAGTGCTTTGGCTCGCGGATTAGCGGCGAGCTGGTGACAATTCCACTGCCTTCAGCGTTAACTTCGAGCGATGACAGTGCCAGTGGGTAATACATAAAAGCTGCGTCTAAGCGACCTGTTCTAATGTCCACTGCGAGATCTTCGCCCGTTGCATAGCGCCGTACGTCAACGAGATCGCCATAGGTGTCGGTAATGTACTCATCACGGATGGTGCCACGCTGAACGCCTACTGATAGGCTTTCAAGGGCGTCATGATCCTCAATGTCGACCTCGTTGCCTTCCTGAGTCACCCATACACTAGGGTTGCTGTAGTAGGGTTCTGAGAACAGCACTTGTTCGCGTCGTGCATCGGTGATTGCCATTGAGGACATGATGGCGTCGTATTTTCGTGCCAATAAGCCGGGGATGATGCCATCCCAGCCTTGTTCTACCCATTCGCACTCACGCTCGATACGTCGACATACTTCTTCACCCAGTTCCACTTCAAAGCCTGTCAGGGTGCCATCGGGTAGGCGATACTCAAAAGGCTCAAAGGGAACATCAACAGCGAGGCGAAGCGGGTCATCGGAGTAGGCCGGAACGGCAAACAGCAGTGATGTAAGCGCAGTTGCTATTCCTGCTTGGGTACGGCGCATAGTACTTTCCTTTTTTCGTTTTTATATAAGGTGTTGGTTAATTAATTTTGCATGATTCGCGTAATAGGTAAAGTGCTTGTTAAATAGATGTGCCCAATACCCATTATGAAAAGCCCCTGATGAATCAGGGGCTTTTATCGTTCCTAGACGTTTCGCTTTCGCAATTTAGCCGTTTCGGCTTTATGAGCTTGATCGCAATGGCCACCGCTGTGCATGCCAGAGCAGGGAAAGCAACGTCTAACACCGAATCCAGCGTCCAGCCACGCCAGACGCCTTCAAGCATGCCCACCGGTAATGTTTCCCCCCATTCCCAACCACGTTGAACGCCAAGCCTGTATTCATGTTGTGCAATCTCACGCCCTAACAAGAGCGCAACCGCGATGGCACCGGTGACTCTGGCGTTAGCAAAAGGAAGCAGGGCCATTTGAATAAGCAGCGCGATAAACACATGTTCTAAGTGGGTAATATTCACATTAGGCTCCAATGTGGCGCTCGTGGTGAAAATCAGTTGTGCGCTATAATGCTCATTAATTCTTTTTTGCGGTAATTATGTGCGCTAAACTGCTCATAAATGATCATTAGAAGAATTTTTGAGTACTCTGCTGCGCATAGGTGATTCTTGAAATTGACGATACAGGTTCATTTTGATCAAGCTTGGCATGATGCGGCTGAATTGTCGTTGCCTAACCCTGAGCAGGGTACTCGTGGGGAGTCTCGGCTGCGTTATGCGACTGACTATGCCGTTGAGTGGCTATTTCAAGACGATCTACGCGCCTGCAGTATGCGGTTACCTATCGAGTTGATGCTGACCCACGAATCGCCACACTGGTTCGGCTTCTTAGAAGACATTATGCCGGCGGGAGCTAGTCGCCGCTTTTGGGTAGATTATCTGGGGCTTCATGATTTGCCAGTTGGTCGTCAGGATGCTGAATTACTGGCGCGTGGCACTATCGCACCGGTCGGTAACTTACGTATCAAGGAATCAGTGCCTGATCTCTCGGCAAAGAAAGCCTTAGAGGAACGGCGCTTTCCCGTGCAAAGCGTTGTAGAGCGTCAGGTGGACTTTCTAGAGTACGCCCAGCAGATGGGGGCGGCTAGTGGCGGTGCCACTGGGGCTGGCGGTGAAGCGCCAAAATTGCTGCTCAGGATGACGAACGACGACCACGTTTGGATTGATACTTGGCAGGATGAAAACCACCGACCTGATCTACCGATGTTGGTGAAATTTCCGCGCGGTAAACGTTCCGCTGACGATTGCGATATCTTGCGCGCTGAATATCATTATTATCAGGAGCTTGCATCGCTAGGTGTCGCCACGATTGATACTGAACGAATGCGTCTGGAGGAGGGGGAACGTTACCCGTCCCTGTGGTTACCCCGTTTTGATATGCAGTACCTCGACGGTACTTGGGTTCGCTATGGCCTGGAGTCAGTCTACTCCTTAGTAGGTGCTGCGCCGGGCACCTTTCTGCATCACGGTGACACAATTCGGCAGCTGATTAGCTTGCTGGGAGCTCAATATCGCGTGCAAGAACAAGGCGCCGTGTTCGAGAGCGACTTGTTTGTTCTGGAATGGATTAAGCGTGATTTGTTGAATATCGCCTTCGGCAACTCTGATAATCATGGCCGGAATACGGCATTATTGAAGCGCCCCGAAGGCATTGGATTTGCCCCCGTGTATGACTTTGCGCCTATGAAGGCTGACCCCGAGGGGGTGACACGAACAACGCAATGGGGAACGCCCCTAGAAGTGGGCGGGGAGTACGATTGGCTAGCGATTGCCGACACACTGTCAGACATCGTTGAGCCAGAGCGAGTGATAGAGGAGCTTCGTGCGCTTGCATTGAAACTAAAGGGCGTAGATGAACGTCTGGCTGACCGTGGGGTTCCTCCCCGAATCCTTGATATGCCTGCAGTAGGCCTACGCACTATCAATACTCGACTCAAACGTTGGGGGTTGCTATGAAGCGAGGCTATTCTGATGATCGCGAAGAAGCCCTGGTAGCTCTGCTGAAACGTTTCTATGCGGGGGAGATCACCGACGGAGCGCTATTGCGCGCGCTACGCCGCGATGTGCTGGGTTTGAACCAGACTCGTTATGCCGCCTTGGTTGGCATTAGTCGACGAACTTTGTCGGATCTGGAAGGCGATAAAAATAATGTCACCCTAGAGGTTAAGAACCGCGTTTTCCGGCCGCTAGGGTTAGAAGTGAGTTTGTTGCCGCGTAAGCGTGCTCTGTTGGAACAGATACTGACATTTACCGAGTAACTCGCGTCGAAGGTGGATGGATCAGTACCGTTAAATTTTGATTACCTTCACCCCGTAATCAAAGGGATTGACGATGCCTTCTAGCTTGCCAATCTGGGATATATCGCTTTGGGAGATAACACTACTGATGTTGGTCTCTGGGAAACGCAGGTTTTTAACGATGTGAACCTGATTTGGCATGCCTTTGGCGTCGACATCCATGACCCAGGCAAGAAAGCTGCCCGAATATTTAGCCAAGCAGCCAATCGGATAAAGGCCGTACACTTGGATGTACTCGACTAACACTGTCTTGTCATAGGCCGCGTCTGCGTTACTGACAATGCGGTAGGCATCAAGTGGCGAGTGCGCGGGTTCGCCATTACGCGAATGTAAGAGCTTGTTGACTACTTTGATGACCGATATCAGCCGAATTAGCTTCGATAGTTGATTACCCTGCTTCGATGCTGGATAGCCAGAGCCATCTAGGCGTTCATTAGCATTCTCAATGACATCGCGGCAGATAGGGCTTGGCTCCCAGGCTAATTTTTTTAGCTTCTCGCGCAGAGCTGACACATGACCGCTGAGAATTAACTTCTGGTCCGGGTTCATATTTACCTTGAGTGAAGGCAATTTTTCGCTTATTAGCAGCGGCTTGCCAACGGTATGTAGCAAGGCACCCAGCATTGCTTCACGCACTTGTGGGTCGTGCGGGTCGCGAGAGAGGAGCAAGTCGGCCAGCAGGCCTGCAACCTGAACAGCATGCCTGACCCAGTCTGGTTCTTCTCTAAGGAACGCCAGGGCATACAGAAACGCTTTGCGATCTTGTTCGACAAGATAGCGAAGCGTATCGACGCAATCGTATAAAATCTCGCTAGGGAACAAGTCACGGTTTTTCATATACATCACCGCTACTTGAAGCTGATGGGCGACATCCATCACTCCGCGTTCCATCGGCGGTTGGCGGCCTTGCTTTTCACGCTCTTGTGCTTCTCGCTGCAAAATTTTCTTCTCTTTTAGGCCAGGAATGAAAAGGGAAGAGTGATACGTCAGCTTATCGTTGGATCCTGTGCGGTAGGCAGCTTCTCTCTCGGACTCATTAACGAATTGAAATAAGGTCTCGGCTTGTGACGTCGACAAGTTAATAAACTGAATGCCCACCGCCGCATAGCCATGATTACCAAAAGGGCGCATATGACAGATTTTACCCTCGGCAAAAAAACTCTCTCCATTAGGAAATTCGAGAGTCACCCCGGGGATCTTCTGGTTGACCCCGATTGCTATGCTGTCCGCCAGGTCGATATCGACCATACAGCCACCGATCGATAAGTTACGCAATCGACCCGACACATTAAGATTATTTGAGTAAACTTCCAGGCTGACACGGGCTAGCATGCCAAGGATGAAAGGGATGCGAACCGCGCCTCTATTTTCTTGGACAAATACCGATTCTGGAAGCTGGCACTCCAGGTGATAGTGAGTACTATCCGACTTCTGTAGTTTGGCAGCGACGTTGCTGAGGCTATAGGTTTCGCGCTCTATGGCGTGAGCGCCTTTCAGTGCTTCTAGGTCGAAGCTGACGCTGCCATTATAAAAATAGCGCTCAATATCCGAACCTAGATATTCGATCTCCAGCACCATATGCCCAGTGCTCAGGTTTAGCTCTATCACCTCTGCTGTTAAAGCATAGGGCATGTCTTTGGAGTAAACGGACAGCTCATTCGTATGCTTCAGTAGCGAACGAATTATATTAGCTGAAGGGTTTTGGTGCTGGGCGAGGGAGGCCATCTGAAATACCTGCGTATGTGAGTAGCTTTTATTTGCCCAGGTTAAGGCACTAATTCTAGTTCTTATGAGTGCAAACTCTACACATTAATTAGCAGTGAGATCACTGAAACGAATCTTTTTTTGCTGTGAAATTGCTTAGAAATATCATGAATATAAGATTATTTTACTAATGATCAGGCTAGCAGCCTGAGGGGCTAACCGCCAGCGCTACCACTTTTATATGATAAATTTCTTGAATAGCGCGATACCCCTTGCGAGCAGTTGGCTGCCAATGCTGCTGTCGGGCCTTGATTAATACCCTGTCATTTCCAAGTAGCCCACGCCGATCTGTTCCTGGGTTGGCGTGTTTCGTACCACCACATCCCCTTCCCAATAGGGCACGGTAGTTGGCATCCAGCGGTTGGGGTGTCGTGCTTCTATGATGAGCTCAAGATTGGCGTCTTGGAGTGTAAGCTGCCATCGGGTAGGAATGTCTCTTTCTGCTACACGCTCTGTGGCGAGAGGTGTGAGTACAACGCTATCTGGGCCTATCAGTTCAGTTTGACCATCCGCGTTAAACAAGTGGGCAAAGCGGTAGTCTGTACCGTTTTCGCCGCCGCCGCGTAACCGGTAAGCCATCAGCTTACGTCCATCATTCAAGTGCAATGAAAACCAATCCCAGCCCGTTTGTTCGGCGGTTAGTAACTGGCTGCTCCACTCCCGATCTAGCCAACCGCTGCCTTGCACTGCACGGGATTCACCATTGAGCGTCACGCTTCCCTCAATACGTAAAAACGGCTGGCTGTAGTAGTGAGACCCTTGGCCTTGAATAGTTTTGGCGTTAAAACCGTTTTCACCGTGCCACACCAGCGGGCCTTCTGCGCGAAGAGTGAGGTCGTAGCCAATCCGCGCGTCGGCCTCACCGCTGTAAGCCCTTAAAGTAAAGCTTTCAAAGTTGGCGTCTGGCGGGCTTCTGAAAGACCAGTCGTCAATCCACGCATGAAAAGGAGCTGCCACCACGCCTGCTTGTCCCTGTTGCTGATCTTGTTGTTGAAATCGCTGTTGAGAACGCTGTTGAGAATACTGCTGAGCACTATGGCTGCGGGCAAAGCGTTCGGCGGCAACGTGCGTTGCGTGCTGAGAGATGCCTAGATGAGCCATCCAAACTTGATCGGTGCTCCAGGGTTCAGGGGGCGGGCGTTTCTGTGGTGGCATAAGGGCTTGTCGGAACAGTGTCCACTGAAGGCCTAGCGGTTCACCTTGGCTATCTTCAAGGTTGGCCGTGAGATACCACCATTCAATGCGGTAGTTAGGATGAGGCCCGTGGTCGTCTGGAAACACCAACGATACGGAAGCATCTGCTTGAACGAACCCTTCCGTATGCGCGCCTAGGCCCGCAAAGCCGTCTTGTGGCGGTGGTTGAGGCTGTGGGCTTTCGTTGGAAGGCGCGTCACCACAGGCCGTTAGCATTAGGCAGAAGGTTAAAACTGCGAGTGTTTGAAACCGGCGTGGAAAGCTCATTGGGTGCCCTCGTTAAGCAGTGCACAAGGCGATGTTCGCCAAAGCTGCAGGGAGGGAAAAGCGGCAGCAAAAAGGGCAACGCTAAAGGCGGTGAGTAGCATGACCGCAATATCCAGAGGGAATAGCTGAAGCGGTAGCCGCCAACCGAAGGCTGCTACATTAATGACGGCTACCAGCAGCCAAGTAATTGCTATACCAAGGGGAATCGCCAGTAGGCCAGTGATTAATGCCAGCCCGCCTAACTGAACCAGCGGCAGCAGCGAAAGGGTGCCACGTGGCACGCCTAGCGCCCACAGCGTGGCAAGTTGCCGTTGTCGGTGTTGTGCTTGGGCCAGTAGTGTCGCCAGCAGTGCGAGTGCCGCTACTCCTAGCGTTAGGCCATTCAATGCTCGTGTGATACTGAAGGTGCGTTCAAAAATCTGCGTGGCTACCTTCTTAACCTCTTGTTGGTTCACTAGGGCACCTGGGGAAAGGTCAAATTCCGCAATTAACGCTTGGCGAAATGTATCTGTATCGGCCTCATCACGTAATGCGACGCCTGTCGACGCCAGTTCACCCTCAAAGCGCTGTATAAGCGTATCAACAGTAACTAATAGCTGCTGCTGTGGGTTGCCGTAATCAGGGTAAATAGCAGCCACCGTATACCATTCAGCGCCTTGCAATGTTTCAAGCAGAACGCTATCGCCTGGTTGAAGCGCTCGGGCCACCGCCATTTGCTCATTAATAAAAATGCTTTGGCGGCCCAGTGCTTCCCAGGCACTTGGGATTCCATCAAGCGTCTCAAGTAATGGCCACTGTGAGGTCAGCGTTGGCACCGTGCTAATACCAAAAACAGCAATGGTGTCGAGCGGGGCTGCTTGGTTAGAAACGTGTTCGTTAGACGTGGGAGAACTGATAGCCCGTAGCTCGGCGTTGCCGCGTGCGGTAGGTAAGGTTTCCAGCACCTCTGGCTGTGAGATCAGCCACTCGTTGAGAGTGGCGAGCGTCGATGGTGTGGCATTGATGTACAGCGGCGCAGCTAGTCGCTGGTCTAGCCAATCTAAAAACGTTAGCCGAAATCCACCTACCATGCTGCTAACGCCCAAATTAGTCGCTAGGGCAATTAATAGGGCCATCATGGCGAGAGATAAACGAGGCAGCTGCAGTTGCATATCGGCGGCCGACCACTGGCCCAGCGGGTGTCGCCGCAGTAGCCGTTGCAACAGACGCAGTAAGGCGTTAAGAGTCGGTGGTAGGCACACTGCACAGCTGAAAAGTAATGCAGCGACTAGACTGAAGCTGACCATTAGCCCCTTACCCGCAGGAAGCATACTCAGCCAAGTAGCTAGCCCTAACGTCAACAACCCGGCTAATCCGCCAGCTTGCAGCATGCGCACTAGCTGGTGCTGATAGCTGTGGCGCCATGCATAAGACTGCCCAAGGGCTAAGACTTGTAGCTTGGTAGCACGCCACAGCACGCCACTGCCTGCTAACAGTAAGCCACCTAAGGTGATCGCCACGCTGCCAAGCCAGTAATGCCAGGGCAGTGCTAGCGAGCGTTGTACGTCAGTTTGGTAAAGCGAAGCAAGTGTGCTGGCTACATCTGGAAGTAGTTTGCCAGCCAGCCATAGGCCGCTTATTAGCCCCAAAGCGGCCCCCGTCAGACCAAAGAGCAGAAGTTCAACGAGAATTGCAAGGGTGATTGTTGTGCCTGGTACGCCGAGGGCACGTAGCGTGCGTAGGGTTGCCATGCGCTGTTCCATGGCTAGCCCCAAGGCGGCTTGGACTATAAACAGTCCAACCACTAGCGCGAGTAATGCTAACGCCGTTAAATTGAGATGAAAGCTATCGGTTAGCTGTTCCGGTGAAGCGAGGCTGGCTGCACGGGTGAGGCGGTAACCCTCCGGCGGCTGAGTCAATGCTCCAGTCGCGGTGACTAAACTCAGAGTGGCCTGCTCGCCAAAAAGCGTCGAGACAGCGGCAATATCCATCACCAGCGTGTTAGGAGGAAGGTCATTTCGTAGTGCCAGCGGTGGGAGGCGCTGATCGCCAATAGAGGGAGTTGCGCCAGGAGCCTGTTGGCGGTCAAGGCCAAAGACTGCCAACGTATCGGGGGCGAGCTGGGTTTGCCAAGGTGGTGATAAAAACTCAGTCAGCGAACCGCCGTTACCCTCTACGCTGTTGCTTTTATTCGAAGAGGCAAGGTCTGAAAAGGTGAGTGTGAGCGGGTCGATGCCTAACACCGTCACCGGTGTATTCTCTATCGTCAGCGAGCTTTCCAATAACGGCGATACAGGTAGGCCAGCTTGGCGTAGTAATAAGTAATCATCGATGCCAAGGGCAATGCCATCGCGGCGGGCGAGTTGATCGGTTTCTACGCTAAATAGCGCGTTGGCACGAGCATAGCTCTCTTTAGCCGTGGCGTTAATCGCTTGAACGCTACTCCACAGAGCACTGGCAACCCACAGGCCTACCAACAGCATGGCGAGTTGACCAGGGTGACGCCGGTAGTGGCTCAATAGAGTGAGTACCACCCGCAGGATCATTGCTTCGTTTCCTTTAAGCGACCTAAGTGAAGACGAAACGTACGATTAAGTGGAGCTGCTACTCGTGCGCTATGAGTGACCATCAACAGTGCGCACTGTGTCTCTTTGACCAAGTCCAAAAGTAGTGCCAGCACCGTATCGGCACTCTGCTCGTCAAGGTTGCCGGTAGGTTCGTCAGCCAGCAGCAAGGTAGGGCGAACCGCCAAGGCACGACCAATCGCCAGGCGCTGTTGCTGGCCACCTGATAATTGCTCAGGGTAATGGTGTTCACGGCCAGAAAGCCCGAGTCGATCAAGTAGATAAGCACTCCATTCAGTGTCGGCTCTGCGCGCAAGCTTGGCTTGAAGCGTGAGGTTATCAATAACGTCGAGACTTGGCACAAGATGAAACTGTTGAAAGACAAGCCCTAATTGCTGGCGGCGAAGCTTTGCTCGGGCTGGCTCATTAAGCGATGAAAGTATTTGCCCATCGATAACAACACGCCCTTGGTCTGGCACTTCCAATCCGGCAGCAATGTGTAGCAATGTTGATTTGCCGCTGCCCGACTCGCCCATTAGTGCAAGGCTTTCTCCCCGGGCAAGGGTAAGGTCTATCTCATCGAGCACGTGTAGCGCGCCCTGCGGGGTGCTGAACGCTTTACTTATCTGCTGCAGGGCTAACATACGTATCTCCCGTTGCTGAGGCTTACTGCTATATATGGTCTCTTAACCACTGTCACTAACGACTGCTTCCCATCTTTCCCAGCACCGTATGGAATAGCTTTACGTAAATTATAACAGCTTATTTTTTTGTATAGCTATTGGCGGCTATATCAGGGGGTGTCGCATATTTTGTTGATTAAAAAGAGCGGTGAAGCACATTTACTTGTGCCGTATTGAAGAACAACATAGAAGTTGTCAGCTATAGATGTTAATGAGAACAATATCTATTGAGGATGCGCTATGCCGATCTATACCAACATCGAAGACCTTCGTCGCCATTACGTCCGCCGTACGCCAAAAATGTTCTATGACTACGCTGAGTCGGGCAGTTGGACAGAGCAAACCTTCCGCGAAAATACCAGCGACTTCCAGCATATTCATTTAAAGCAGCGCGTGGCGGTTGATATGTCAGGGCGCTCTACGCGAAGTTCTATGATTGGCGAAGATGTGGCTATGCCAGTGGCGCTGGCGCCCGTGGGGCTAACAGGAATGCAATCGGCGGATGGTGAAATTAAAGCAGCGCGGGCGGCTGAAAAATTTGGTGTGCCGTTCACGCTTTCAACCATGTCGATTTGCTCGATTGAAGATGTCGCGGAACACACTACGCAACCGTTCTGGTTCCAGGTGTATACCTTAAAAGACGATGATTTTATGCGCCGCTTGTTTGAGCGTGCCAAGGCGGCCAATTGTTCTGCTGTTGTGGTCACTGTCGATTTGCAAGTGTTGGGGCAGCGCCACAAAGATCTTAAAAACGGGCTCTCAGCGCCGCCTAAATTGACCGCCAAATCGATTGCCAATATGGCGACGAAAATTCCTTGGGGTTTGGAAATGCTGAAAACCAAACGTCGATCATTTGGCAACATTGTGGGGCATGCCAAGGGGGTTACCGACCCTTCTTCATTGTCAGCATGGACAGCTGAGGCGTTTGATGTATCGCTGGACTGGAAACGTATTGCTCAATTTAAAGAGTGGTGGGGCGGCAAGCTGATTGTGAAAGGTATTATGACCCCTGAGGATGCGCGCTGTGCCGTGGAAATAGGCGCGGATGCCATTATTGTTTCTAATCATGGTGGTCGTCAGCTAGATGGTGCAATGAGTTCAATTCGGATGCTGACAAGCATTATGGATGAAGTAGGTGATGAGATAGAAGTGCATCTCGACTCTGGTATTCGTTCGGGCCAGGACGTACTGAAAGCGCTGGCGTTGGGTGCTAAGGGAACCTACATTGGGCGTGCCTTCACCTATGGTTTAGGGGCTGCCGGTGAAGAGGGGGTAACCAGGGCGCTACAGATTATTCATAAAGAGCTTGATACCACCATGGCGCTATGTGGCGAAACAGACGTTAGCCGATTAGGGCCTCATAACCTTTATGTGCCAAATGGCTTTGCTGATCCCACTGTCAAACTTTAGGCCTCATTTGTTTAGGCCTACTTTATATTCAATGTATTAAAAAAGGGTGCCCAAGTGGCACCCTTTTTTCTTGTGAAAAGCAGTCATCTGGACAGGAAAGCCTCAGTGATACCCTTCGCCCACTTTTACCTTTCCACGGAACACCCAGTAGGTCCAGGCGGTGTATGCCAACACGATAGGAATAACAAACAACACGCCGATCAGCAAAAACAACTGAGACTCCGGTGCAGAAGCGGCGTCCCAAATTGTATAGTTAGGCGGTACGATAACCGGCCACTTGCTGGCGATTAGGCCTAGGTAGGTAAAGATGAATAGGCCCAGCGTTGCGATAAACGGTAAACCTTCCTGCTGGCGCTTTACCGACCGATAAAGAATGCCTGCGCACGCCAAAGCAAGAAGCGGGAAGATACCAATAATGTGTATATTGTTTAGCCAGCGTTCCATTACTTCAGGGCTGATGATCGGTGTCCAAAGGCTGACAATGCCGAAAACCACCAACACAGCTAAGAGCAATTTTGGTGTTATGCGATAGGCCCACTGCTGTACATGGCCCTCTGATTTCAAAATCAACCAAGTAGAGCCAAGCAGTGCGTAGCCTGCCATCAGTCCGAGACCAGTGATTACCGTGAAGGGTGTTAGCCAATCAAACGCACCGCCCACATAACGAAAGTCTTCGACAGCGAACCCCTGAATATAGGCACCCACCACGGCACCTTGAGCGAAGGCAGCAATAGCGGAACCCCAACAGAACGCACGATTCCACCAACGGCGGTTTTTCTTAGACTTGAAACGAAACTCAAACGAGATGCCGCGAAAAATCAAGCCAGCCAACATCAGGAAAACACCGATGTAAAGAGCGGGCAAAAACACGGAATAGACTAGCGGGAAAGCTCCTAGCAGGCCTGCACCGCCTAATACCAGCCATGTTTCGTTGCCATCCCACACGGGGGCAACAGAGTTCATCATCACATCTCGGGACTCTTCATCGGGCGCAAAGGGAAACAAAATACCCAGCCCTAGATCAAAGCCGTCCATTAAAACGTACATGATAACGCCAAAGCCGATTATGACGGCCCAGACTAGCGAGAGATCAATACTCATGGGTTTGCTCCTTCCAGATCGTCATCAAAGGGAGTTTGTGCCGCGGAAAGGGGGCGCTTTGGACGTTGAACTTCACCTTCAACCTCCGCGGGTAATTCCTTCATGCCGTTGCGTACCACTCGAGTTAGATAATAAATACCGGTTAAAAACACCACGCTGTAGACAGCGATATAGCCAATCAAGGTAAACAGCGCCATACCGCCTGTAAGTGAAGGTGTTAGCCCTTCGGCATGGGTCATGACGCCATACACCAACCAAGGCGCACGTCCTGATTCGGTAACAATCCAACCACCCAGAACCGCCAGGAAAGGCGATACAATCATGACGGTAAGCGTTTTTAAGAAAAGCGGGTTTTCATAGACACGCCCCTTGCGACGCAGAAATAACCCAGTCAGAGCAACAGCGATCATCAGTAAGCCAATGCCTACCATGACGCGGAATGCCCAAAATACAATAATGACCGGAGGCTGCTCTTCTATTGGCACTGCGTTAAGCCCAGGAACTTCGCCATCTACATGGTGCGTCAGGATTAAGCTGGCAAGGTTAGGAATGCCGATTTCAAAATGGTTGGTCTGAGATTCTTTATCGGGAATAGCAAAGAGCAGAAGTGGCACGTTGGTTTGCGTTTCCCAGTTACCTTCCATCGCTGCTACTTTAGTCGGCTGGTGTTCCAGGGTGTTCAAACCGTGAAAATCCCCGACTACCGCTTGTGCAGGCGCTAAAATCAGCAGTAACCATAAGCACATGGACAGCGCTTTTTTGTTGGCTTCAACATCACGCTTGCGCAGCAAGAACCAGGCGCTAACCCCCGCAACGACAAATCCACCGGTGAGGAAAGAAGCCATGCCCATGTGAACGAAGCGGTACCAGAAGGAGGGATTAAAAAGCGCTTCCATCCAAGAGGTGATATGGAACCGGCCGTCGATCAGCTCATAACCTGCCGGGGTTTGCATCCAGCTGTTAGCAGAAAGTATCCAGAAAGAAGATATGAACGTGCCTACGGCAACCATTATGGCAGCAAATAAATGCACACCTTCAGGTACTTTATTGCGGCCAAATAACAGTACACCCAGAAATGCAGCTTCTAAGAAAAAGGCTGTTACTACCTCATAGCTGAGGACAGGGCCTAAGAAGTTAGACGTCGCGTAGGCAAAGTTGCTCCAGTTGGTACCAAACTGAAACGACATAACAATGCCCGATACCACACCCATGCCAAACACGACCGCAAACACTTTTGTCCAGAAAAGCGCCAAGCGATCCCAAGCGGGGTTTTCTGTCTTGTAAAACAGGCCATGCAGCAGCGCAATGTAGGAAGCTAGGCCGATAGTGAACACCGGGAAAATGGCATGAAAAGAAACAACAAAGGCGAACTGCAGCCTTGAAAGCAACAGGGGATCTAATTCCATGGCGACCTCCTAGATCGTGTTACATGAAAATATTGAAAATCAGTAGTTGTCGCAGGAGCTATATTCTTAATGGCTATGGTTATATTTCTTTAATTATTAATAGTAGTTGAAACCACTCTGCGACGTAAGTTGAAAGTACCCAATGACGCATGACGTATTGTCGCATCTCCTTGTTAGTAAATATTCTCATTTCTATACGCTTATGCTTCTATTTTAGATTTGAGGGTGCTAAATTTACTGACACTAGATTTGCTGGCGCAATCTAGCGAAGGCTGAAAGATTGATAAATTCGCTAACGTTTAAAAAGGAACTTTCGATGAAACGAACTGCTTCACTCTTACTAGCGGGCCTGCTAAGCAGTGGACTTGTGGTTGCTAGCGACAATGAGCGGCCTGATCACTTTGAAGGGCAATCTTCCGACACCTTGGAACAAGCGATTGAAAATTTAACTGAAGGGAATCAGCAGCTAGCTGAATTACTTTCGCAGGATGAGATCACGGATACACAAATGGGCGAGATCCACATGCTCACCTACACGCTGGAAAACGCATTGCAGAAAGTTGATGAAGAAGTAGATGCAATGGCTGTCTTACTGGAAGAGGTACACCTAGGTTCGGAAACGCTGGATCAAGAGCGCGTAGCAAGCAATGGTGAACGTTATTTGGAAGCGTCTTCACTGCTAACAGAATAAAGCCCTTGAGCAAGCACCTGAAAAAAGCACTGCTAACGACGCAAATAAGGCTCGTCTGCTTTAGGCGGGCCGGTGCCACCCCAAGTCTGTATTTTTGCCACAAGCCAATCTGCTGACAAATTTTGCTAAGCTAAACGACTGTTTTTATGCTGGCACTTTTCCTCTATGTCTTCACTTCCGTCTTCACTACCGTCTTCACATCTGCCTCGATTTCGATCTTCGCGCTGGTTGCCTGGCGGACATTTGCAGACGCTTTATAGCCCACTATTGCGGACGCCGCCTCGATTACATCGTCAGCGAGAGAGGATGATGCTCCAAGATGGTGATTTTATCGATGTGGATTGGTATGGGCCTGAGGAGGCGTCGGCACATTGCGTGCTACTGCTTCATGGCTTAACCGGCAGCTCTTCTTCACTGTATATTCTGGGGCAACAGCAAGCGTTAGCGGCGCGTGGCTGGCAGAGCGTGGCCGTGAATTGGCGTGGCTGTTCTGGTGAGCCAAACCATCGCGCCAGGGGATATCACTCTGGGGCGAGTGAGGACTTGGCTGATGTGGTTAATCAACTGGCATCACGTTATCCAACCAAACTGTTTACCGCGGTTGGCTACTCACTGGGCGGCAATGTGTTGCTCAAGTACTTGGGCGAGCAGGGCAGCAATACTCCGTTGAGGGCGGCTGTAGCGGTATCAGTACCCTTTCGGCTAGACCACTGCGCGGACCGAATAAGCAAAGGCTTTTCCAAAATTTACCAGGCACGTTTTCTACGCGATCTGCGTCAGTATGTTGAGCGTAAACAGCGTGCGTTCTTACGCCAAGGGCGTCGTGAGGAATTGGCGCGTTTGGCGGCGCTTGAAACGCTGGAAGGTATGAAGACGTTTTGGGACTTCGATGGGCGTGTTACTGCGCCATTGCATGGCTTTGAAAGTGCCGATGACTATTACCGCCGCTGCAGCAGTGCTTTCTTTGTAGAGTACCTTCGTGTTCCAACGCTCATTGTGCATGCGCAAGATGACCCTTTTATCTATCCGCAGAGCGTTCCTCTCGCTGAAACCCTGCCAAGCTGTGTCACCCTGGAACTTCATGCCTCGGGTGGCCATGTGGGCTTTATCGCAGGTTCTCTTTGGCGACCGCGGTATTATCTTGAGCACCGATTGCCTGACTGGTTGCAGTCGCAGGTTCCTAATCTGAATGTGTCGGATAACGCCGAAGTACTACTATCCTAATTAACGTCAATCACTCAGAGGTTGCTATGTCTGCGTTCTTCGACCGCTTAAACGGTGTTTCGTCTCCTCGTGTTGGGTTGGGATGCATGAATCTATCCCACGGCTATGGACAGCATGTGCCAGAGACAGAGGCGTTTCAGGTACTGGAAGAGGCATTCGAAATGGGATATCGCCATTTCGATACGGCGACTCTTTATGGTGGAACGGCAAATGAGCGGCTGTTGGGGCTCGCCTTGAAGACTAAAAGACATCAACTGTTGCTCGCCAGTAAGTGTGGAATGGCATTGGATGCTGAAACGGGCAAGCGCGTGATCGATGGTCGCCCTGAAACGTTGCGCCACCAATGCGAGGAGAGCCTGAAACGACTGAAAACGGACTATTTGGATATTTACTACCTGCATCGCCTAGATCGCAGTGTTCCTATTGAAGAGAGTGTCGGGGCGCTTGGCCGACTTGTGGAAGAAGGCAAAATTGGCGCGGTTGGTTTATCTGAGATATCGGCGGAGACACTTCGCAAAGGCAACGCGGAATATCCTGTGGACGCAGTGCAGTCAGAGTACTCACTTTGGACACGCAATCCCGACATTGCTTTAAAGAATGTATGCGTGGAACTCGATATAGCCTTGGTGGCGTTTAGCCCTCTAGGGCGTGGCTTTTTGGCGGGTTCAGTAGAAGAAAATACACTATTTGCATCTGGCGACATGCGAGCTGGAATGCCCAGGTTTAGCAAAGACAACCTACCTCATAACCTTTATTTGTTGTCAGATTTTAAGGCGTTAGCTACCCGTCTCGAGATAACACCCGCACAGCTGGCGCTGGCATGGTTAAAAGCTCAGGGGCGTCATATCATTCCTATTCCTGGCTCCTGCTCAGTGGCGCATGTACGTGAGAATTTACTCGCTGAAACGGTCGTGTTGGATGCTGCAACGGTGACTCAGCTCAATGGCATGATGCTACCGGATCAAGTTGCCGGCGCTCGTTACAGTGATGCGCAACAAGCCGATATTGATACCGAAGAATTTGCGGGCTAATAAGGTAGATAAATTATTTACCAAACCCCGTTGCTTTCTTTCCGCCCAGAGCTATTATTCGCTACCAACGACGATGTTGTTAGCCCACTAAGGAGCACTGCCATGTTGAAAGGTCTTATTATCTGTTTCGCAGTGCTATTTGCACAGCTGGCGGTGCTGAACGTGATTGATGCACGACTCTACAACGCTCAGGATGCACGTCAGACAGGGACAACGCAGCATTTGCCTCATAAGGAAGAAGACGACGATAACATTTCGCCGGCGTAGAAAAAAAGCGGCAATGGACAGCTATTTGCCCATCGCCGCTGCTTTTATAAACGTTTTACAACATCTCATTTAGCCACTGCTTGAATGTTTCCCAAGAGCGCTTGTCTGCTCGCTCATGGTAACGATCACTGCCAAATACACTAAATGCGTGAGGTGCTCCAGAATAAATGCCTACCTCGTAGGTAATGTTGGCTTGTTCCAACTCTGTTGCCAGTGTTGCGACATCTTCTAAGCTAACCGACGTATCAGCACCACCATGGGCGATATAAATGGGCGGTGTCGCGCTGGTGTACGCTTGGCCCTCGGGAGTACCTAGCCCACCATGGAAGCTGGTATACGCTGCGATATTATTAGCTTCTCCTGAACGGGCTATCTCTAATGCCACTGCACCACCAAAGCAGTAGCCCATTATAACGGTTTGCAAAGCCGCACCCTCTTTCCTTGCTTGATCCAGGCCTGCCAGCGTTAAATGGCGCATTCGTTCACGATCTTCGTAAAGTGCGCGTGTTGCCGCTTGTTTAGCTTCTATTGCCTGAGGTCGGTTGCCTGCACCGAATAAATCAACGGCAAACGCATCATAGCCTTCAGCCGCTAACATATCGGCACGTTGGCGCTCATAGTCGTCAATACCATCCCAGTCGTGAATGATTAGCACGCTGCCTTTTGTATTGTCGCCAGCGGATATAAAGTAGCCTTCGTAGGCTTCACCATCTACTTCGTAACGAATGTCTTCACCACCCGCAGTGAAGCCGTAAGCAGAAGAGGTGAGGGCAATAACGCCAAATGTGGCGACGGTTAGGGGAATTTTATTGAGCATTTCTATGTCCAAAACGGTGTGGAATGTTAAGCATAGTCAACGCTGGAGGAGAGAGAGCCCCAAAACGCAGTTGTTTGCGTGGAAGACAAATACTTGCGTCTGGAACTTGGTAACGGCATCCTTGTCCGTTGTTAGTATTACCATTAGGGAGCATAGATAAATGGCTTTTAACGATTCGAACACGGCGAGAGCGCAAACGCGCAGCGAAGTAAGTAGTGTTAGCGCCAACAAAGTGCTACGCAACACCTACGCGCTATTGGCCATGACATTGCTATTCTCTGCAGTCACCGCTGGTGCCTCCGTAGCAATGGGCATCCAACAAATGAACATCTTTGTGTTCTTTATCGGTGCGTATGGGCTAATGTTCCTGGTACACAAGACGGCCAATTCAGCCGCTGGCTTGCTGGCTACTTTCGCATTCACTGGATTTATGGGCTTCACCCTCGGCCCCATCATTTCCGCTTATCTAACGTTGCCTAACGGCGGCGCGTTGATAATGAATGCATTGGCAATGACTGGTCTGACGTTCATAGGCCTTTCTGCGGTTGCATTAACCACTAAGAAAGACTTCAGCTTTTTAGGTAATTTCCTAATGGCGGGCGCCATCGTGCTGATATTGGCCATGGTAGCCGGGCTGATCTTCAACATCCCTGCGCTTTCTTTGATGGTTTCCGCTGGCTTTGTACTGTTTGCATCAGCCGCAATCCTCTACCAAACCAGTGAAATTGTTCACCGGGCGGGAGAGACTAACTATATCCTAGCAACCGTTACGCTTTATGTTTCCATCTATAATCTGTTCATCAGTCTTCTCTCGATACTAGGTATTATGAGCAACGACTGATCATCCCCGTAGTATTATCGCGACAGACCCTACTTGCTAGGGTCTGTTTTTTTTAGGGCGGACTGTGTCGAGATAACCCGATGGAGTATGGCTTATTGGTCATGGGGGCACCGTATAGTAGTGCAGCCCCTCATTCCGCGCTGCGATTTGCCCAAGCAGTGCTAGATAAAGGGCATCACATCAAGGGCGTTTTTTTCTATCAGGATGGCGTCCATAATGCCTCCCAACTGATGGCTCCTCCCCAGGATGAGCTCAATATGCGGGAAGCCTGGGTTGAACTGCATCGTCAACACGGTGTGGCATTGGATGTATGCATAGCGGCAGCGTTACGCCGTGGCGTGATGAGTGAGGCAGAAGCAAAGCGGCACGGGCGAGTGAATTTCAACCTTGCAGCACCCTTTGAATTAACTGGGCTAGGGCAACTGCTTGAGCTACAGCAGCGCTGTGATCGATTGATTACGTTTGCTTAGCACTGTGGCAGGGCATAGACGAACTGGTCGACAGGGCCTATAGGTGGAACTGAGAGATGGCTGAAGCAAATGAGCGACTCGTTGTTATACGACATGCACCCTATAGCTCAAGTGAGTTGCGGGAAGGCTTGGATGTAGCGCTAGTGGCTGCGGCCTTTGGGCAAGCGGTTAGTCTTCTGTTTTTAGGGCAGGGTGTGTTCGCGCTACTCAAGGAACAGCGGGTTGGTGCACCTGGTCAAAAAGCAACGCTGCCGACGATTGATATGTTAGAAATGTACGATATAGAAAACATATTAATCCCTACTGAGACTCTACAAGCCTTCAATATAACCGCTGACCAGTTGGTTGAGGGAGTTACCTTAGTACCGACTTCAGAAATGCCAGACCTATTTCAGCGTTACACTTATGTACTCAATTTTTAGCAGAGTAGCCAACACATGCTGCATATTCTGAATAAACCTCCTCATAGTGATGCTGCAGTGCAAATGCTCAACGCGCTGAGCAATGGTGACTCCGTCGTGTTAATTGAAGACGGTGTGCAGGCGGCGCTTTACCCTGAATGGCAAGGCTGGGCAACAAGTGCAGCTTCGATTTTTATGTTAGCCGAAGATGCTATCTCTAGAGGGATCCACTCTATTGCCATTACCCACGGGCTGCCCCTGATAGAGATGGATGGCTTTGTTGCGCTGACAGAGCAACATGAACAGATCATTTCCTGGTATTAAACATGAGTAATCAAAACTTATACCGTTATCTTGATTCGTCGCAAAATATCCAACTTGACCCTGAAGGATACCTAGTTGAGCAGCGGCAGTGGAGCCTTGAGGTTGCCAATTTACTTGCTGAAGATGAAGGACTAACCCTTACAGAAAAACACTGGGAAATTATTCAGCTAGTGCGCGATTTTTACATCCGTTATGAAATGGCGCCCGCCATGCGTCCCTTAGTTAAAGCCACGAAACAGGCTCTGGGTGACGAAAAGGGTAATTCGATTTATTTAATGACGCTGTTTCCAGGTAGTCCGCCTAAACGTATTGCTCGTATTGCTGGCCTGCCTAAGCCCACAAACTGTCTGTAGTCATTTTTATAGCTATTTTTAGCAATACCTAGTCTTGATGTTATACCAAGTCGCCGCGCGTACAAACGGAAAGCACGACCGCATCTTCAGGACTGGTAGAGACAAGGGCATGCCCCATATCACTATCAAAATAGATACTATCGCCTTCGGCGAGCATGAGTGGAGCGTAAAACTCTGTGTAGAGTAAGATATCGCCTTCTAAGATCATCAAGAATTCTTCACCGTCATGTCGCACCCATTGATGATACTCATCAAAACTGCGTGCTCTGACAATGGTTTTGAATGGAATCATGCGTTTTTGTGCAAGCTGATGCCCCAGCAGCTCATGCTCGTAAGTGGGAGTAGGGTGCAATTGACCTTTGCCTTTGCGGGTAAGGTCTCTACGCCCCATGGTATAGCGTTCTCGCTTTGGCGGCGTAAATAACTGGGGCAGGTCGATGTTCAGGCCGGTAATCAGCTTTTGAACCACACTGAACGTTGGCGACACTTGGTCATTTTCGATCTTGGAGAGCGTTGACCGTGCTAAGCCTGTGCGCTGACTAACGTCTTCCAGTGTCCACTGGTTAGCCAGGCGAATCTGTTTTAATCGTTCACCCAGGCGTAAAGGTTCCACAAAGGGCTTTCGCCCTGAGGCGATGCGCAGCGCAGCATGCTCTTCAGAAGTAGCGGTCATAAAAAATCACGTGAGTAAACGTCAATGAGACCGCATGTTATCACAATCGCCGAGTACCGAAGTTGCACAGTATCAACATCACACGGTCACTACGGAACATCCGTAAAGGGCAACCCCAATAAGGCTTTTAAGTGAGCTTCTGCACCGCTAGCAAGGGTTTTCGGGTTATACCCTCCCTCAAGTACTGAAACCACGCGGTTTTCTGCATAAAGAGCTGCAATTTCCATTGCCAGGTGCGTTACCCAATAGAAGTCCTCATCTTCTAAACAGATGTCACCCATAGGGTCGTCGCGATGGGCATCGAAGCCAGCAGACAGCATGACTAAATCTGGTTTGAACGCATGCAGGGCGGGAAGCCACTGCCGCTCGATAATGCGTCTAAACTCAGTACTGTCAGTGCCTACTTCCAGCGGCGTGTTCACCACATTCTGCCATTCACTGCGTAAGTAGCGCCATGGGTAAAACGGGTACTGGAAACTAGTGCACACCAGCACCTCAGGATCATTTTTGAAGATATCAATAGTGCCATTGCATTGATGGACATCGAAATCGAGGATCGCGATACGCCTAGCACCATATTTGGCTTTTGCATGGGCAGCACCGACGGCAATATTGTTATAGAAACAAAACCCCATCGCATCAGCAGCTTCTGCATGATGCCCAGGTGGACGTACTGCACAAAATACGTTGTCTGCTTGGCGTTTAAACACTTGGTCAACCCCGCGGATGACTGCTCCTGCAGCCACTCTTGCCGCTTTTAAGCTATCGGGGTTCATCATTGTGTCGCTATCTAGTGTAACGATACCTTCTTTTGGCAGGCACTTTTCTAACGCATTGAGGTGCCTTGTTGGGTGCACTCTTGCCAATGCCTCGTTACACGCTTCTTTGGCATCCGCTTGCATGGTTTGTTGGAGAAGGCCAGCAAGAGAGAGACGCGCGCGTATCGCCTCAAGCCGTTGAGGGCTTTCAGGGTGCTCAGGACCCATGTGGTGCAATGCGCAGTCTGGGTGGGTAAGGTAGGCAGTAATCATGCAAGCACTCCGAGGACAATATCGACACCTTAATCGTCCCAGGGGCTTGCGCGACACTGTCAATAAGTCGTACACAGTGGTTATTAATTTCAGGGGAGACGCATTCGTGAGCACACGTTTTTTGCATCATTTTTTCGAACCGCGCACAGTGGCCGTGTTCGGTGCCTCTGAAAAGCCAGCCTCATTAGGTGGTTTGGTACTCAATAACCTTCAAGAGGGCGGTTTTAGGGGAAAAATGTGGGCAGTCAATCTTAAAGGGTATGACACAGTATTCGGCGTGGAGTGTGTGCGCACAGTTAACGAGCTGCCTGAAATTCCTGATCTAGCCGTTATTTGCTCCCCTATTGATGGTGTCCCTAGTCTTATTAAAAAACTTGGGCAGTTTGGTGTTAAGGCTGCTTTGGTGCTTTCCGGTGGTGCTTACCTTGACCGTGAGACGGGTAATAAGGGCTCTATCCGGCAACGTATGCTGCAGTCAGCGATAGAGTCGGGTATTCGAGTATTAGGGCCAGAGTGCATGGGCCTGATCGTGCCAGGCAAGAAACTGAATGCCTCCTATGCCAGCCAGCCAGTTCAAGCGGGTAAGGTAGCCTATCTAGGACAATCGGGCATGTTGGCAAATGCGATGATTGATTGGGCAGCTGGCCGCGACGTTGGCTTTTCACACTTGATCACGGTGGGTGACAGTGTCGATGTGCTGCTGCCAGATTTGATTGATTATGTGAATCAGTTCTCTCCAGCGCAAGCGATTCTGCTGCATCTTGAACGCGTGATGGATGCCCAGCACTTTATGACCTCCGTGCGTGATGCATCGCGTAACCGCTTGGTCGTCGCCATCAAGAGTGGGCGAACGCCGCAGTCAGATATTTCGGGTATGGCTCCCACGCCAGGTATTGCTAATCGTGATGTGGTTTTTGACGCGGCCTTCGCCCGAGCGGGCGTTGTTCGCGTCAATGATTATGATGAATTGCTGGATGCGCTTGAAACCTTATCGCGCATGAAGCCGCTTCGCGGCGACCGTTTGGCTATTGTGTCCAATGGCTTAGGGCCTGCCATGCTAGCGATCGACAAACTGATTAGTGCTGGCGGTAAACTAGCGGAGTTTACCGAAGAGACGCAACGTGTGTTGCATAAAAGCCAGGTAGACATGAGCAAGCCCGGTGAAAATCCAGTGGATTTAGGAGGCAACGCGACGCCAGAGCGTTTTGTTGAAGCACTAAAGATTGTCACTGCGGATCCGAATGTCGATGCAGTACTGGTGGTTCACGCGCCGACTCGCTTATCCCCGTCACTGGCCACCGCTCAGTCGCTGATTGATCATCGAAAAACGTTTAAGCGTAATTTGCTGACTAGCTGGATGGGGCTGAAAGAGGCTCTTAACGCTAGGCATGTGTGCAATTTGGCGGGTATACCCACCTATACATCGCCAGAAAAGGCAGTGAAAGCATTTATGCATATGGTGGACTATCAGCGTGTTCAGGCGCTGCTGCATGAAATTCCGCCTAGCTTGCCATTTTCTACCAGCGTAGAGATTCGCGCGGAGTGTCGCGCGCTAATTAAAAATGCCAAAGCGGAAGGGCGGCAAACATTGACCCATTCTGAAACGGCCCAGGTATTAGAAGCCTACGGTATTCCCGCCGCACCTAGTGTCTATTTGGCTAATCCTGAAGAGGCATTAGCAATGGCGGATCATTTTCCTGGGCCCAAGGCGCTAAAAGTCATCCACGAAGGCAATTGCCGACCTTATCGCTACCGCAAGCATCCCCATAAAATATCCGCGGGCTTACTGCAAGATTTAGAAACACCGGAACAAGTTGCCGAAGGGATCCGTCAGCTAGGCGATAAAGTGCGCGAGAAATTCCCCGAATATGCTATTCGCGAATACTGTTTGCAGCCAATGCAGCGGGGCAAACACTCAATGCAGATATGTGCCGGGATCACTCGTGATCCTGTGTTCGGTCCGCTGATTGTTTTCGGGATAGGCGGCTACAAAGTGAACGTGCTAGCGGATCGTCAGATTGCGCTACCGCCGCTGAACATGAGTTTGGCCGCGGACGTGGTGGGTAGAACTCATGCGGCTTCATTGATTCGCGAGCATTCGGCCGACCCCGAACGAGATATCCAGCGGCTCTGCCAACTGTTGGTCAAGCTATCCCAAATGGCGTCTGACTTGGGCGACTTGAGGGGGCTTGAACTCAACCCTCTGCTGCTGAACCGTGATGGGATGTTAGCAGTGGATTTTGCCATGGACTTAGGCACGCCCGCGCGTTTTGCCATCATGCCTTATCCTGAAGAGCTACGTGAGTGGGTAACGCTGAAAAACGGCTGGCAGGTAGAGGTTCGTCCCATTCGAGCGGAAGATGCGCCGTTGATTACGACGTTCCACCGTCAGCTGTCAGAGGAGAGTATTCGATTTCGTTATTTCCACAATAAATCCAACTTAACCCAGCGTGATTTGTCGATTCTGTCGCATATTAACTACGATCGGCAGATGGCCTTTATTGCCGAACATCAGCACGATGACGGGAGTAAAGAGATGTTGGGCGTTGTGCGTGTATGGAATGATCCCGACAATATCCGTACGGAATTTTCTGTCATTATCCGTGACGACTTACAGGGTCTGGGTATCGGTAGTCTGTTGATGAAGAAGATGATCGATTACTGCACCAACATTGGCACGCTCGAAATGATCGGCAAAATTATGGTGGACAATCATCCCATGCGTGCCTTGATGAAGCACTTGGGCTTTAGGTGTCGCTACAATATGGAAGAGCAGGTGATAGATGCCGTACTCCGGTTAAATGAACCTGAAAGTGAATGGCAGCGCCACAGGCTGGAGAGCCAGCCTGACTAGGCTTTATGCACACAGGCTTAGCGAAACCAGCAGAAACCTAAATAATAGTAGGCCTGCCTTTTTCTGGGGCAGGCCTATTCATGAGCTTGGTAACAGCGGGTGATGATAAAGCCTACGTTACGGTGCTAGGCGGAAGCGGCTCCAGTCGCCGCCATCACGCCGTTCAAAGCGCAGGCGGTCATGAAGGCGACTAGGCTGTCCCTGCCAGAACTCAATCATTTCTGGTTTAACTCGATATCCGCCCCAATGATTCGGACGAGGAATATCTTGGCCTTCATAGGCCTGTTCAAAGCGTTTTTGGCGTTCTTCAATCCAGTTGCGGTCAGGAATCACGACGCTCTGGGTAGCAATCCAGGTACCCAGCTGGCTGCCACGCGGCCGGCTCGAAAAGTATTCATCAGACTCGGAATGAGCCACCCGTTCAACGGGCCCTTCGATACGGACTTGGCGCGACTGCGAAGGCCACCAAAAGGTAATGGCGGCGAAAGGTACATTGCTGAGTTCACTGCCTTTGTGGCTATGGTAATTGGTAAAAAACACCATACCTTTCTCGTCAAACCCTTTCAGCAGTACGACACGGGCATGGGGGCGTCCCTGGCTGTCTACTGTAGAAAGGGTCATTGCGTTACCGTCTTGTCCTTCTGTTTCCAGCGCTAGGCTAAACCACTCATCAAACAGCACAAAGGGGTCGTCGGGGGCCTGGGCTTCATCAAGGTGCCCACCTTCATAATCGCGCCTAATATCAGCTATATTGCGTGTCATTGAATACTGCTCCCTTTAAATTTTGTTCATGTTCGCTGGTCTGTTCGTAAAGCTCAAGCCCTGTCTCTCAGCCCTGCTTACACGCTCTATTCAGAAGCCCAGGCCAGAGGTTGATGGCGTTATGGCTAACTTAAAGTTGTTTGATTGTATAACGCGTCGACTACGTTCTGTAATGCGTTATATCAGAATCATTGAAGAAATGAGAAAATGTATGAATAGAAGATAAAGGGCAACGTGATGCAGAATGATAGAAAACAGCTGGCTGTTTGGGATGTGTTTATACGCTTATTTCATTGGTGTCTGTTGGCAGCGGTGATCATTTCGTTTTACACCACCAAAACCAACGGTGCACCATTTTTGTTTCCGATTGAGGTTCACGCCCAAGCTGGCTACATCATTATTGGTTTACTGGTATTTCGCGTGTTATGGGGCGTATCAGGCTCTGCTTATGCTCGCTTTAGTACGTTTATTTATGGGCCTAAGGACACGGCAATTTATGCCAAAGCGCTGCTAAAGCGGCGTGCACCACACTATGCAAGCCACAACCCCCTAGGCGGCTGGATGGTGGTACTTTTGTTGCTCTCACTGAGTTTTCAGGCAGCAAGTGGACTGTTCCTGAGTGACGATATCTTCTTTCAAGGGCCGCTTTACGGTTTGCTGGGCCGAGACGTGAGTAGCGGACTGGCCAGCTTGCATGCGCTAAACAGCGATGTGCTGCTTATACTCATAGGAATGCATCTTGTGGGCATCATTGTTCATGCTCTGCAAGGAGAGCACTTAGTGCCTGCAATGGTGACGGGCATCAAACGTTTCACTAGCGAACCGATAGATATAAAACCTGCCCACCGAACTAAGCATCGCTTATTTGCGCTAGGTGCTTTTTTAGTTGCGGTAGGCGTCTGTGGCTGGCTATGGTTTTACCCCTATTAGACAAACAGAGAACTAGTTAAGCTTACCCTTGGCGCTGCTGGCGACTGCGAAAACGTGCGTACGCCATACAGCCAGTGAATAGCATCAGTGAGATAACCGCTTCAAGCACGCCGCGTATACCTTGATCTGGCAAGGTCGCAAGCATGACGCCTTGGGTAAAGTAGAGCAAGCTGACAAATGCTAACCAGGCATGCCCTCTGGCACGCTGGCCAATGATGGATGGCAGAAAGAGCACGAGAGGCAGTACAAATGCGACCACTGGACGCCAGTTAAAGGTATCGCCCTGAATTAAAAAGCCACGGTAGATAACCAGAAGCAGCAAAATGACAAAGCTGACGAGCACCAGTTGCCTAGCTTGCTGTGTGAGCTTGTCCAGTCCATGACGAGTTTCGAGACCTTCTAGCCACTGCCTCATGCCGTTTCCTCCAGGCGCATTTTATGTAGCGCTCGCGTCAGCCTAGCCAACCGTTTGCCTTGAGCAAGACACAGTTCGCGCTCGTGTTCATTGACCGGGCGGTCGCTACGTGCGCCAGCGACATGGCTAGCCCCATAGGGAGTGCCGCCAGCCTGGGTTGCGAGCAAAGCTGTCTCATTATAAGGAATGCCTGCATAAACCATACCGTGGTGCAGTAATGGAATTAGCATGGTGAGCAGCGTGCTTTCTTGGCCACCGTGAAGGCTTGAAGTAGATGTAAATGCACAGGCAGGTTTATCAATTAACGCGCCATTCATCCATAAGCTGCTGGTGGTATCTAAAAAATATTTAAGTGGCGCAGCCATGTTGCCAAAACGTGTAGGGCTGCCCAATGCCAATGCGCTGCAGTGGCGTAAATCCTCAAGGTCTGCATAAACCGCTCCCTCGGCTGGAATCTCGGGGTCAACGGCTTCACACGTAGTGGAGACCGGGGGCACTGTACGAAGGCGTGCTTCAACACCCGTGATGCTTTCGACACCTGCTGCAATTTGGCGTGCCATATCCGCCGTGGCTCCGGAGCGCGAATAGTAAAGAATTAAAACAAACGGCGTGGAATCACTCATGAGGTATCCTAAAAATAACGACGTAAAGAGGGCACTGCGTTGTCTGCTTATGGTACCAGAGCAACCGGTTGTACAGGAGATGAGTTAAGCAATTGGCTAAGCGTAGGCAGTCGCACGTAAACCCATGCTGTTGAACCGTCAGAAAGCGTTTGTTTGACCCGCTCATAGCGAACGCCCAAGCGCTCATAGCGGTCCAGTCGCAATAACTGATCAGCGGTTACTTCTAACCGCAAGCCTTCTACATGACTATCGGCATCGGGAGCCAGGTCCAGGCCTTCTTTTGTAAAGCCCTCGAGCCGTGCTGCTTGCGGGTCGCCTGAACTGCCCATAACTATCCAGCGCACGGGAGAGTAGCGCAGCGTGCCGTACACGAAGACACTGTGGGTACGCTTTTCAATGACCGGCAAGTGGGAAGGGCGCTCGTAAAACCACGGGCTCAGCATTGTCAGCCAGAGCCAGCCTGCCATACCGATCATTAGTGCTATCCCGCAAGCGATAAAACGTTTTAACCAAACCATGCCCACTCCTTTCATTACGTCTGCTACACAGCGTGGCGTTAGATGTTAATGAAAACAAGTCTTAAGCAATGTCGGCGGGTTTGCTAGGATAGGTACTCTACGCTTAGGCATTAGCCCCTATCGGAGGAGCCTGTTATGAATCAATCACTTCGTGATGAGATGGATTTCAGTGCGTTGGTTGGCGATGTAAAGCCGCTACCCAAGCATAACCGCGCAGATACAGGCACCCAACGCCAGCGGCCAACAGAGGCCCAGCTGGCTCGACGTGAGAGTGCTGAAGAGCGGTTAGAAGAGCGTAACTTCTTATCCGATGATTTTGTTGATCTGTTACCGCCCTTTGACCCGATTGAATACCGCCGTGAGGGTATTCAGCAAGGTGTAGTCGATAAACTGAAGCATGGTGGTTACAGTGTTCAGGCGCAATTACATCTTTTACGGCGACCTTTGGCAGAGTGCCGCAGAATGCTGTTCCCGTTTATTCATGAAGCGTACGCCCACGACCTTCGCTCTGTGCTCATTGTGCATGGGAGAGGCCGAGAAATAGACAGCCCTGCGAATGTCCTGCGTTCCTATTTGGCTAAATGGCTTACTCAATTCGATGAAGTGCAAGCCTATGTTTCTGCGCAGCCTTCGGAGGGCGGCCTTGGTGCCACCTGGGTTATGTTGCGTAAAAGTGATCGTGCCAAGTCTAACAATCGTGAACGCCAGCAAAAACGTCGCGGTTAACATGCCATTCTTTATCAAGCAAAAGGGCAGCTGAGAAGCTGCCCTTTCTATTTCTATTTCTACTTCTATCTCTTTCGATCGCGGTTATTGCTTGCTGTCCGCTAGGCGGCGTTCGAACAATGCTTGGCGTTGCTCAACATCGGTTTGGTAGCGGACGCTAAACATGTTCAACGCGCGAATGGCATCGTCAGGATGCTGATCATCACGCAGGGCCATGGCGGTAAAGCCGCAGCGGCGCATGTAATCCAACTGGTCGACCAAAACATCACCGACTGCACGTACTTCGCCGGTATAGCCGTAGCGTTCGCGAAGCAAACGGGCCAGGGTATAGCCACGTCCATCCGTAAACGCTGGGAAATCAATGGCTATGGCACTGGTACTGCTCAGCTGCTGGCCAAGTTCCGTGGTTAACTCGGTGTCGCTTGAGAGCAGTGGCGCTAGCTCGGCATCGTCCTGGTTCGCTTGCCACAAGACCAGCGGTACAAAAGCGGGACGCTGTTCAGGAAGCGTTTCTGCGTCATAGGACACACACCACGCATTTTCTGCTGCCAGTTCACCATCAGCGATCAGATGGTCGACATGTACTGGCGTAAGCTCAACCGCATCAGTTTGAGTGTCATTGCTGGGCATAAACACGCTCCTTAAAGGGTTTTAAGCCAATACGGCGATAGGTGTCGAGGAATCGCTCGTCTTCGTGACGTTCGGCCACATAGACTTGGAGTACTTTATCGACAACGTCCGGCACGTCTTCGCGGTAGAAAGAGGGTCCAAGAATTTTACCTAACGACGCATCGTCAGTTGAGTTACCACCAATCGAGATCTGGTAATACTCTTCGCCTTTTTTATCAACGCCTAATATGCCGATGTGGCCAACATGGTGGTGCCCACAGGCGTTCATGCAGCCTGAGATATTGAGGTCCAGTGGACCGAGGTCGTATAGGAAATCCAGATCCTCAAACCGCTCCTGCAGTGCTTGAGCGATAGGGATGGAGACCGCATTGGCCAAACCGCAGTAGTCGCCGCCAGGGCAGCAGATAATGTCGTTCAGCGTACCCACTGTGGGGTTGGCCATGCCCAGTGCGTCGAGCTCTTTCCAGAGTGCTTCCAGCTCGTCGACGGGAACGTCAGATAGCACCAGATTCTGCTCGTGAGTAACGCGTACTTCACCGAAGCTATAGCGATCCGCCAGGTCGGCTACTGCTTCCATCTGGTCTGCAGTGACGTCGCCAGGCGCGTGTTCGCGGCGCTTAAGCGAGAGAGTCACGGCTTTATAGCCCGAAACTTTGTGGTCGGTGACGTTATTTGTCACAAAACGAGCTAGGCTGCGATTTTCGCTGCGCAGCTGTTCGAAGTCGGCTATGGCACTCTCAGCAACCGGACGACGCGCTGGCTCAGGGAAGTGGATCTTGGCCGCATCAACCGCTGCTTGGTTGAGTGTTTGCGGGCCATCTTTAAGATGCGCCCACTCTTCGTCAACGCGGCGACGAAACTCTTCAATGCCCAGTGCTTTGACCAGAATTTTAATACGTGCTTTAAACTTGTTATCGCGGCGACCAAACTGGTTATAAACGCGAACACACGCTTCCAAATACGTTAACAGGTGCTGCCAGGGAAGGTCTTCGCGCACCACATCGCCAATCATCGGCGTGCGGCCAAGACCACCACCTGCTAGCACTTTAATGCGTACTTCACCGTCTTCGTTGCGCCATAGCCGTAAGCCGATATCGTGCACTTGGATGGCGGCGCGATCCTGTGCGGCACCGCTGACGGCAATTTTAAATTTGCGCGGCAGATAGGCAAACTCAGGATGCAAAGTAGACCACTGGCGAATTAATTCACACCAAGGGCGTGGATCTTCCACTTCATCACCCGCGATACCGGCAAACTGATCGCTGGTGGTATTACGGATACAGTTGCCGCTGGTTTGAATAGCGTGCATTTGTACTTTGGCTAGATCTGCCAAAATATCGGGCACGTCTTCCAGTGCCGGCCAGTTCAGCTGCAAGTTTTGCCGTGTTGTGAAGTGGCCATAGCCACGGTCATAGCGGCGAGTAATGTCCGCTAATGCACGAAGCTGCTCGCCCGCCAGCATGCCGTAAGGAATGGCAATTCGCAGCATAGGCGCATGCTTCTGAATATACAGGCCGTTTTGGAGTCGCAGCGGGCGAAACTCTTCTTCTCCCAAACGTCCGGCGCGGTAGCGGTCCATTTGGTCACGAAACTGAGCAACGCGCTCGTCAACCAACGTTTGGTCGTGAATATCATAACGGTACATGTGGCACGATCCTGCTAAAAGCGAAATGGTCACGTCGAGACGGACGGTAATGTGCCGTCACCTTAACGCGGGCGTCATATTCTACAAAAGAATATATAATTATCTTTTTATCGCTAAATGGTATTTGCGGTTTATAAGTCATAGCGCTTGAGCTAACCAGCGTCGACGCTGCCAAACCCATAAGAAGCTGCCGGAATTGAGTGAGCGGTAAAAGAGTTGCACTAACCACACACCGAGTAGCCCATATCCCATTTCAATGCCTACCCACCAAGCCAATGGTAAGAATACCAACCACTGTATACCCAAAGTAAGCAGCATCACTGTTCGCTGGGCGCCAGCGCCCATTAACGCCTGGGCCAACACAAGGGCGGCAGCATCCAGCACAATCATAAGGCCAGTAATTTGTAACGGTAGAGTACCCAGCTGAATGAGCGAAGGGTCTTCGAAGAAAATAGTCAGAACAGCTGCAGGGAACAAGAGCATGGGGAGTGCCAACACTGCCAGCATAACGCCTGCGACGCTTAGAGCATCGATTCCCCAGCGGTGTGCCGCCTGTTGATCATCCCGCCCTAACGCTTCTCCTACCAGACTCATTGCCGCTACGCCAACCCCAACCCCAGGTAAAATAAGTAGTAACGACAAATTCACTAGCACATGGCCGACGGCGACACTCTCCGTGCCCATCTTGGCTAATAGCCAGAACAGCACCACATAACCTGCGGCAAACCACACTTGTTGCATTGAATGAGGAAACGCAAGAAATAGCGTCGTGCGTATTGAGTGCAATGTTTGCTTCTGTTGGGCAAGTGCATGGGCGTTATAGGTCACTCCGGCCCAAATAATCAGCCCCAGCAGTATCGACAGTGTCGTGCCAATACCCGCGCCAATGGCACCTAGTTCTGGGAGGCCGCCAATGCCGTAAATTAACCCCGCACTAGCGATTACGTTAAGCACATGCACAATCACGATAATTCGTAGGTAAAGGTGCGTGTGTTGCCGCCCGTTCCAGTAGCCGCGAAAGCAAAGTGTCAGGGCAATCGCCGTTAACGAAACAACGCGCCAGCGGAAATACTCAACGGCAATCGCCATCACGTCATCTGCTGGCGTCATCAGCTGTATTAACCAGGGAGCCTGCCACCACGCGAGGAACGACAATGGAATGCCAACCATAACAGCGATGAGCAAGCCCGAGTGCAGTGAGCGTGTCAGCGGGAAGTGTCCTGCGCCCAGGTCTTGAGAGGTTTGCGACTGGACGCTGGAGGAGAGGCCAAAGACCAGCGCTGTCATCATAAACATGGCATAACCGCCGATACCAACGCCTGCTAATGCCTCTTGGCCTAAATGGCCAACTAGCGCAGCGTCAATAAGATTAAGCATGCTCTGTGAGAGCATGCCCAGCATGATGGGTAAGGCTAAGCGCATAACCTTACCTTGGCGGCGTACCACAGGTGACATTAGCTAGGGTCGTAAGAGAGCACCGGAGATAGCCAGCGCTCCATTTCCACTAACGGCATCTGCTTACGCTGCGCAATTGCTTCTACTTGATCTCGGGTAATTTTGCCGGTAGAGAAATATTTTGACTGTGGGTGTGCGAAGTACCAGCCAGAAACCGCCGCCGCAGGCCACATAGCAAAGTTCTCGGTTAGTGCCAAGCCGGTGTTTTCTGTCGCATCAAGCAGCCGGAACAGCGTGGCCTTTTCGGTATGGTCAGGGCAGGCTGGGTAACCAGGAGCAGGGCGGATACCCTGATATTTCTCGGCAATTAGCGCGTCATTATCCAGTGTCTCTTCAGGTACGTAGCCCCAAAACTCTTTGCGCACGCGCTCGTGCATGCGCTCGGCAAACGCTTCTGCCAAGCGGTCGGTTAACGCTTGCACCATAATAGCGTTGTAATCATCGCCGGCCGCTTCGTAGGCTTTGGAGAGCTCGTCAACGCCATGTCCAGTGGTGACGGCAAAACCGCCAATCCAGTCGGCTTTACCGCTTTCTTTGGGTGCAATAAAGTCCGCCAGGCTGTAGCAAATACCGTCACGCCCTTTGGTGGTCTGCTGCCGAATGTGGTGCAAGCGCTCAACTACCTCGGTACGGCTTTCATCGGCATACACTTCAATGACATCGTCATCGACGCTGTTAGCGGGCCACAGGCCAATGACGCCGCGCGCCTGAACACGCTTTTCGTCGATTAGTTTGCGCAGCATCACTTTAGCATCTGCAAACAAATTGCGCGCAGCTTCCCCGACTACCTTGTCTTCAAGGATTTTGGGGTACTTGCCGGCGAGCTGCCAACTCATAAAGAACGGTGTCCAATCGATTCGTTCAACCAGTTCTTCAAGATCGTAGTCATCGAAGGTTTTGAGGCCCAATACTTGAGGTTTAACCGGGGTAAGGCTGTTCCAATCCGTGCGGAAGCGCCGTTTACGGGCTTGGGTATAATCCAGGTCTGCGGCTTTAGGGCGGCGTTTGGCGTTACGCTCGCGCACTTTTTCGTACTCTTCGCGAATCTCGGCAACGTAGGCGGCTTTAAGATTCGGTGCCAGTAAACGGCCTGCAACGCCAACCGCCCGGGAGGCATCGGTCACATAAATCACTGGGTGATCGTATTGTGGCTCAATTTTTACGGCAGTATGGGCTTTGGAGGTAGTAGCACCACCAATGAGCAGCGGCAGATTCATGCCCCGGCGCTTCATTTCTTTAGCAACATGCACCATTTCATCGAGCGAAGGGGTAATCAGTCCTGAAAGCCCAATGATGTCAGCATTATGGTCTAGAGCGGCCTGGAGAATTTTTTCAGTGGGCACCATTACGCCAAGGTCGATGACTTCATAGTTATTACACTGCAGCACTACGCCGACAATGTTTTTACCAATGTCGTGAACATCGCCTTTGACCGTGGCCATTACGATCTTGCCTTTGGCCTTGGTCTCTTCGCTTTTTTCCGCTTCGATATAGGGTATCAGGTAAGCAACCGCCTGTTTCATGACGCGCGCCGACTTAACCACCTGGGGCAGGAACATTTTACCTGCACCAAACAGATCGCCGACCACGTTCATGCCATCCATCAACGGGCCTTCAATGACTTCGATGGGGCGGGCCGCTTCGGCGCGTGCCTGTTCGGTGTCATCTTCTATATACGCCGTTACGCCCTTAACCAACGCGTGCTCGATACGCTTATTGACTGGCCAGCTGCGCCACTCTAGATCCTCTTTTTTAGCCGCGCCGCTACCATCGCCCTTGTACTTGTCGGCAAGGTCAAGCAGCCGTTCGGTGCCATCGCTACGACGGTTAAGTACCACGTCTTCTACTGCATCACGCAGTTCGGCGGGTAGGTCGTCATAAACCGCCAATTGGCCCGCATTGACGATGCCCATGCTGAGGCCCGCACGAATGGCGTGGTAAAGGAACACCGAGTGAATGGCTTCACGTACTGGATTATTACCCCGAAATGAAAACGAGACGTTCGACACGCCGCCCGAGATCATCGCGTGGGGCAGGTGCTCACGAATCCACTGGGTGGCCTCAATGAAGTCAACGGCGTAGTTATTGTGCTCATCAATACCGGTAGCGATGGCAAAGATATTAGGGTCAAAAATAATATCTTCCGCCGGGAAGCCGATGTCATCGACCAGCAAGCGATAGGCGCGCTCACATATTTCAGTTTTACGCGCAAAGGTATCTGCTTGGCCTTCTTCATCAAACGCCATGACCACAATGGCGGCGCCAAAACGGCGACATTTGGTGGCTTGTTCTCGGAACGCGGCTTCGCCTTCTTTCAGCGAGATAGAGTTAACAACCGCTTTGCCTTGAACGCACTTAAGGCCCGCCTCGATGATGTCCCATTTAGAGGAGTCGATCATGATCGGAACGCGAGCGATATCGGGTTCGCCAGCGATTAAATTCAGGAAGCGAACCATTGCTTCCTGAGACTCCAACATGCCTTCATCCATGTTGATGTCGATAATTTGCGCGCCGTTTTCTACTTGCTCCAGGGCGACTTCCAGCGCAGTGGTGAAGTCTTCTTCGACGATTAACCGCTTAAAGCGCGCCGAGCCGGTCACGTTGGTGCGCTCACCTACGTTGACGAACAGCGAGTCGGCTTCAATATTGAAGGGTTCTAAGCCAGACAGGCGACACGCATGGCTGCGCCTAGCCACTTTGCGGGGCGCCATCGAACTGACTGCCTCGGCGATGGCTTGAATATGCTCAGGGGTTGAGCCACAGCACCCCCCAATAATATTGACCAGTCCACTTTCCGCGAACTCGCTGACAATGGCCGCCATTTCCTCTGGGGTTTGGTCATACTCACCAAACTCATTGGGTAGGCCCGCATTGGGGTGCGCAGAGACAAAGGTATCGGCTTTAGTGGAAAGTTCTTCGATGTAAGGGCGCAGCTCTTCCGCACCCAGAGCACAGTTCAAGCCAACTGAGAGCGGCTGAGCGTGGCGAACAGAATTCCAGAATGCCTCGGTGGTTTGGCCAGAAAGCGTACGCCCTGACGCATCGGTGATCGTGCCGGAAATCATCACCGGCAGCCGAGTGCCTAAATCATCAAACAACTCTTCAAGCGCATAGATGGCGGCTTTGGCATTCAGTGTGTCGAAGATAGTCTCGATCATAATAAGATCGGCACCGCCTTCGATTAATGCGCTTGCGGCTTCGTAATAGTTCTCGCGAAGCTCGTCAAAAGTGACATTGCGCTTAGAAGGGTCGTTGACATCCGGCGACAGAGACGCAGTGCGCGAAGTTGGCCCAAGTACACCAGCGACATACCGCGGGATATTGGTTTCAGCAGCCACGGCGTCGCAAACGTTGCGTGCCAGGCGTGCCGATTCGCGATTTAACTCGGGCACCAGATCTTCCATGCCGTAATCTGACTGGGAAAGACGCGTGCTGTTAAACGTATTGGTTTCGATAATATCCGCGCCAGCTTCTAGATAGTCGCGGTGAATACGCACCACCAGATCTGGACAGGTAAGCGCTAATAAATCGTTATTACCTTTAAGATCCGACGGCCAGTCACGAAAGCGGTCACTACGGAAATCGTCCTCGCTGAGTTCGGCGTTCTGCAACATGGTACCCATGCCGCCATCCAAAATCAGGATACGTTGGGCAAGGCGTTGGGTGAGGGAAGCAGTCAAATCACTAGCAGCCATGGCAGGGGGGAATCTCCAGCGTCTCAGTCGAAAAGGATATTTTTATAGTCGTCGTCATAGTGTGAGCGGCGCCTATCATAACAAAGGGCACACCATAGGGCAGCAAGTGCGGACGTGAAGTTATTGCAGTATCTTAATTAGGCGCGCTCATATACATAAGCAATAGCCTACTAAAATAGTCGGGATTGTGCTGGCGAGCAGTTTTGCTTACCATAGGCGTTAATGAAATAGTTATAAATGACATGTGATGTGGCCACGCCACTACCACGGGAGGATAACATCCCTTATGACCGCGACTATTGAAACTGATACCCAAGGTATTGATATTACTGACAGTGCTCAGGAATACCTTGCTGAACTGTTGGAAAAGCAGAACGTTGAAGGCATTGCCGTACGTATTTTTATCACTCAGCCCGGCACGCCTTACGCGGAAACATGTTTAGCCTATTGCCGTCCAGGTGAGGAAGAGCCGACGGACGTTAAGCTCGAGCTTGAAAAAATTAACGTATTTCTCGATAAAAACAGCTTGGCGTTTTTAGATGAAGCGGTTGTCGATTTTAATGCGGATCGTATGGGTGGCCAGTTAACCATTAAGGCCCCTAACGCTAAAATGCCCAAAGTGAATGCGGACAGCCCGTTGGAAGATCGCATTAACTACACGCTTTACAGTGAGATTAACCCGGGGCTGGCGGCTCACGGTGGTGAAATCAAGCTGGTCGAGCTTACCGAAGACAAGATGGCAATTCTTGCCTTTGGCGGCGGTTGCCAAGGCTGTGCAGCGGTAGATTTAACGCTTAAAGACGGCGTAGAAAAAACACTGATGGAGCGCATCCCTGAGCTAGCCGGTATCCGGGATGTTACCGATCATACGGATACAACGAACGCCTATTACCGCTAATGAAATATTAGTTGCGTCGTGTTCGCTTCGAAAAGCCCAGCAGAGTATTGCTGGGCTTTTTTATGCGCAATGGATCACTCGTCAGATGAGTTGACGTCTTTTTCCTGTGAGGAAAGCGTCTCAGGCAGGGCCGTTAACTGCGCCTGAAGGGCTTCCATTCGTTGCCAAAGCTGTTGCTGCCAGTTTTCATCTTTAAGGGCCGCTTGGTGCTGCTGTTCTAGTGACTGGTAGGCTTTATCAACCTCACTCTGTAGGCTGAATTGTTGCTCCTTTAGCGATACGTTGATGCGCTCAAGCTCATCAATACGCTGTTGCAAACTGCCGTTGTCTAACTGGTAGTGCTGCAGTGTCTCTTTTTTTAGCTGAAGCTCTTTCGCCAAGCTGTCTGACCGTTGCTCCATCTGTTGAAGACGCTTCTGCAGAGCTTTTTCTTCTTGGGCGCGCTCTTGCCTAAGTGTATCTAGCAGCGCCATCAGCTTTCCTTCAGCTGCTTCGTTACGCTGTTCTTCCTGGGCTAACCGCTGTTCCCATGTGATTTGTCGTTGCTGCTGCTCTTCAGCAAAGTGCTCTTTTAGCGCGGCTATATCATGTTCGGCTTTGGTAAAACGTTGTTGATACTGCTTGGCGTCATGAGTGGCTTGCGCTGCCTGCTGTTGCCATTGATGTTCGCTTGCTTGGCTGGCAGCCAGCTCACGGTTCAGTGTTTCCAGGCGTTGTTCTGTATGCCGCAAATGTTCTGCAAGGGCGCTTTCTCGTTGTTCCGCATTCGCTGTCTGCTGAAGTGCTTCGGCGGCTTCCTGCTGGGCGCTCTCTACCTGCCGATTAGCATCTTCACGATAGTGGATGAGCGCTTGATTGGCGGCCTCTTGCGCTTCTCGCCATAGCTCGCTTGCCACGTTAACGATAACTTCTGGAACGCCTTTAGGGGGCGGAACGTCACGGTTTTGCTCACGTTCAACGCGCCAACTTCGGAAATGTTCACTGATCGTCGTGAAGCTGCCCGTTCCCAGTACTTCGCGAATACGTTGAACGCTTGGGGTGTCGCCGCGAGCGAGCAGGGTATCGATTGCTTGTTGAACATCACTGTATTGAATGCCGCTGCGAGCCATGGCGCATATTCCTATCAGATTGATAACGCTATTTTCATAGGGTTTGATTAAAATTACAATAATTACGTAATACATAAAACGTAATATTATTTACATTGATGCCTATTAATTCAAGATTACTGCCATAACCTTGAATTTTAGTGCTGATAAGGTCACACTTAACCCATTGAAAAAGAATGCAATGTATATGGGGGAAGCAAAGAGATGCCCAGAGAGGTGGCAAAGCAGCAAGTGCCAGCAAGCAAAGGCCTGGAAAAGGGCAACTGGTCTGATTTGCTGGCTAGGTTTTCTGTACCCGATACTCAGCGAATTGACGCTCAGTTAATTGATGCCAAAAACGACGTTGAGGCTGTAGCTGCGTGGCTCCGTGAGTATCAAGACAGTCATCAAACATTGAAAAGTTACCGCCGAGAGGCCGAGCGCCTGTTGTTTTGGCTGGCCAGCCAAAACAATTCGTTATGTGACATGAACCGTGAAATGTTGCGTCACTATGAGGCTTTTTTAGAAGACCCTCAGCCAGCTGAACAGTGGGTAGGGCCAACTAAGCCTCGCCATCATGCGCAATGGAGGCCTTTTCGGGGCGGGCTTTCGCCAGCAAGTCGACGACAAAGTCTGATTATTCTGCAGGGCTTATATAGCTGGCTGGTGGAAGCAGGGTGGGTGAGCCACAACCCGTTCGTATTAATGCGTGACAAGGCGAGGCGACTGAATAATCAGACACAGACAATTGAGCGCTACTTAGAGCGCGATCTTTGGGTATGGTTTTGGCAGTGGCTGAATGCAACAATGAAGCCCGCCACTGAACGCGAAGCTTATGAGCAGGCGCGGTGCCGGTTTATATTTAGTTTCGCTTATTTGTTAGCGCCGCGTATTAGTGAAATGGCCAACGCGCGGATGGATGACTTTCAGGAAAACGAGGGCCGTTGGTGGTGGGTGGTGGTGGGTAAGGGGAACAAGCTTGCGCGTATTCCAGTACCCGATGACATGCTTGAATGTTTAATCGAATGGCGAGAGGCGCTTAAGCTGGAGGGGCTACCTAGTTACCATGAGCCTACCCCGCTAATGCGAGCGCTGGATAAGCAGCGCGGAATTACTGACAACCAGCTTTATCGGTTGATTAAAGGTGTATTTACACAGGCGGCTGATGCGCTAGAGGCGCAAAACGGCAAGCCTGCCTATGTGAGTGCGCTACGCCGTGCAACCCCCCACTGGTTGCGGCATACGGCGATCACGCATCAAGCGCAATCGGGAGTAAGCCTGCGCTATCTAGCGGAGAGTGCCCGCCATTCTAAGCTGGATACGACTAGTCGTTACTTACATACCGAAGATAATGAGTGGCATCAAGAACAGCAGCGCCATCGTTTGAAAACAGCCCCCAAAACGCCTTCTGACCCGTTATAATGGGCATGATATTGAGACACCAACCTAAAGGAAACGCCATGGCAACTTCAGGCGCTGAGCTGGCCCAGCAGGAACTGGTCGAAGAGTTTGAAATATTTGATAACTGGATGGATCGTTATCAATACATTATCGATATGGGGAAGCAGTTGCCTGACTTTCCGGAGGATCAGCGAACTGAAGAGTTTAAGATTCAGGGCTGCCAATCTAACGTATGGATGTGTCACGAAGAGCAGGGCGACAGGCTTATCTTCAAAGCAACATCGGATGCGGCCATCGTTTCAGGACTGATTGCGTTGCTGCTTAGAATCTATAGCGATCGCACACCTGATGAAATTAGCCAAACCGAACCTCACTTCTTGAAAGATTTAGGTTTGGATAAGCACTTATCTCCTACCCGTAGTAACGGCTTGCATGCCATGTTAGAGCGTATTTACCAAGTGGCAAAGCAGCCGTAATAGGCGGTCGTAGTAGGGAGTGGATGCGCATTATCAGCGTCGATGATTGCATTTGGAGTGCGGCGGCGCTGTTAAATCGGGGTCTTCTCGACACAATTGTTCGCTTCTACCGCCAGGCACCGGGTCGATACCGCCGGTGCTGCCTGGATGGCATCTTATAATGCGCTTTAACGCCATCCATCCTCCTTTGAAAGGGCCGTGCACTTGAATGGCTTCAACGGTATAGGACGAACAGCTTGGCCAAAATCGACAGCGCGGCCCCAGAAGAGGGCTGATTGTGTATTGATAAACCTTAATGCAGCCAATCATAACGATGGCAAGTGCTTTCATGCTCCAGCGCTTTGCTAGGGCTAGCAGCCGTAACACTATTTCTTGCCGTAAAGTGCCGCTGGGTCGATAAGCGGCTCGCTCGTAATCGCCGCACGCGCCTCGTTGACCGATAAGTAAAAACAGCTGCGTCGACCGGTGTGGCAAGCAGGCCCCGTTTGGTCAACCTGTAGCAATAGCGTATCGCCATCGCAGTCGAGTGCGGCAGTTTTTAGCTGCTGCTGTTGACCAGAGGTTTCGCCTTTGCGCCACAGCTTTTGACGCGAGCGTGAATAGTAGCAAACACGCTGTGTTGATAGCGTTTCTTCAAGTGCCTCCCGGTTCATCCACGCCATCATTAATACTTCACCCGAATCAAACTGCTGGGCGATGGCCGGAAGCAAACCATCTTCGTTAAAGCGCACTGCATCAAGTAGAGTTTCCGTCCCGGGCAAGGTATCGGAAGGGCTAGCAGACTCTAGGGCTTTGAATAGGTCGCGTGGGGCTAATTGGTCAAAACGGGACATTACTCATTACTCGCAGGTCGGCAATTTTGGCACAAGCCTTGAAGCTCAATCGTTTGGCGCTCAACGTTAAATCCTTGACGCTTAGCTAAGGCTGCCAGTTGGTCACTTATTTCATCTAAGTGAAGTTCTTCAACATAGCCACATTGGCGACAAATCAACAGCTGAAAGCCGTGGATATGTTCGGGGCATGCGCAGGCCACATAAGCGTTCTGGGACTCGATGCGATGAACCAGGCCTTGCTCGATAAGAAAGTCGAGAGCACGGTATACCGTAGGCGGTCTTGCGGCGGCATGTTCAGTGGATAGCTGGTCTAACAAATCATACGCTTTAAGGCCGCCACCATTCTCCGCAATCAGTTCTAATACCCGGCGGCGAATAGGTGTAAATCTAACGCCACGGGTATGACACTGGGACTCCGCTTGTTGTAATAGCGTATTAGCTTCTGTCATTAGGGCACTCGTTGAACGGAATATGCGTAGTCTACGCCGTCGTCGAAGAGGTGTCAGGCGTTTCTACGAGTTCACTTTGTCGGGCAAAGTGGTGCTGCGCAAACGCTACCCGCTTAGCGACAGGAACACCGTCAGGCTGTTGTTCGATCAGGTCAAGCCTGCGGCGAAGTCCTTCTCCGTTAGTCATTTGTATAGCAAGCCCTGGGCGGGCATTAAGCTCAAGTAGCATGGGGCCATGCTTTCGATCTAGCACCATGTCGGTGCCAAGATAGCCAAGCCCGGTCATCTCGTAGCAGCCTGCTGCTAGGTGGAGCAGGGTGTCCCACTGGGGGACAACCAGACTTGCCAAGTCGTGACCTGTATCAGGGTGGCTAAAGCACGGCCGATCAAACTGCACCCCACGTAGGGCCGCACCTGTGGCAATGTTCAGGCCAACACCAACGGCGCCTTGGTGAAGATTGGCTTTGCCGTCCGACGCCGCGGTGGAAAGCCGCATCATGGCCATCACTGGATACCCTTTAAAAACGATGACACGGATATCCGGTACGCCTTCATAGGTATAGGCCATCAAGCTTTCATCAAAATTGATCAGCGTTTCGATAACAGCGACATCCGGTGAGCCGCCTAGCGAATACAGTCCAGAAAGTATGTTCGAAACGTGGCGCTCAATATCTTCAATCACTAAGCTAACGCCGCTTGGCTTGATAAAGGTATTTTCTTGTACCTTTTCAATGACGAGTATTCCTTTTCCGCCACTGCCTTTGGCTGGTTTGATTACAAAGCCGGAATGGCCGCTCAGCATTTCATCGATGTGCTTGACGCCAAACTGAGTCGTTACCGTGCCAATGAGTTCTGGCGTTGTAATGCCATAGCGTTGGGCGAGAAGCTTGGTTTTCAGCTTATCGTCAACAAGCGGGTATAGGCGACGTGAATTATAGCGGCCAATGTAGCGAATGTTTCGCCGGTTCATGCCGATAATTCCCTTGTCTCTAAGTCGTGTGGGCCACGTCCAATTCTTTAGCCAGCTCATGAGGATTTCTCTTCATCTGTAATTGGCTTAAAGCGGCGCAGCTCCAGTAAGCGGTAGCCTGTGTAATTACCCAGCAATAAGATGAGCGCCATCAGAATGAACTGAACACCAAGGAAGTTGAAGGTAATGTGGCGAACCCAAGGATTGTTCATAGCCAGGAAAGCCAATACAGCCGTTAATAGACTGCCCCCGCCTTGAATCAATACCTGCTTTGGCCCTTCCTCTTCCCAAAGAATCGACATCCGCTCAATCGTCCACGCCAGAATAATCATCGGGAAAAACGTGACGGTTAACCCCGAGCTCAGGCCCATACGGTAAGCAATGACGGTGAAAATTGAGATGATCGCAATCACGGTGATGATCACCGCCGAGACCCTCGCTACCAGCAATAGATTGAGGTATGACAGATAATTACGAATGATCAAACCCATGGCTACAATCAACAGGAAGCCAATTAAGCCCGTCAACAGTGTGGTTTGAATAAACGCTAATGCAATAAGTACCGGCATAAAAGTGCCCGACGTTTTCACGCCGACCAGCACTCGCAAGAACACTACTACTAATGCGCCAATAGGAATCAGCAGAATCGTTTGGAAAAGCGCCTGCTCTTCCAAAGGAAGGCTGTGGATCGAGAAGTTCAGTAATGTGTCATCAGAATAGTGATTACGAACCGCCGCAGATGCAGGCTGATAATGCGTTAACATAGAAAAGGTAACGCGCGAGTTGGTGCCGCCCTGAACCTCTAGCACCGCGCGACCACCTGTTTCCCAGAGGAGAAGGTTATCGGGTTTTCCCTGTTCGCCGGTGGCCGGGTTGAAAAGTGTCCATGTTTCGGCAGATTCGTCGAACACTTGAATCCAACTGCTGAGGGTTTGTCGACGACGACCATCTTCCATCAATAGACCGCTTACTTCCCTTGCATGAACACCCGCTTGGCTTAATAAGCGAACAATCAGTGGTGATGGCTGTTCTTGGGTTAAGAGTAGTCGCGCATTTTCTCCTTGGCGTTCGCCATTAATATCTAAAATCAACTCTCTTGCAAAGGTGGCGTTATTGGCGCTACGTGCCCAGGCACGATCAATTAATTGACTAGCGGCTGTGTCGTAGGGGCTTTCCCAGGGAGGAATAGACGATAACTCTGGAGGCGTTTGTACCGGCGAACGTGCGTCCGGCGAAACAAGCATCTGCACAGAGTAGTATAGCTGCTGGCTACCGGCAGCACTCCGAATAGTCCACTCTGCCTGGCGTCCTAGTTCATCCGCTTTATAGGCAAGTCCGTAACCAGAAGATGCCGTATTTTCCGTCAAAACCCGATAGCCGGCCTGATGAGAGGGCAACGCTAAATCAACCTGAACAGGACCGTTCTGGGCATTAAAATTGATAACAGCTTCAATTTCCCACACTTGGCGCTGTTCACCGGGTAGCCAGGGGATTTCAAACTGAACATGCCGATGCACACTGGCGGCAATACCAACCAGCAGCAGTAATCCAACGATCAAATAAAACGGCAACCGTGACATCATGATTCCTTTCGGCGAAAAACGGCGGGGGAGAGCTACTACTCTTCGGTATCGTCTTGATCTACTGCTTCATCTTCAGCAGCTTGATCGGCGGGTTCGCCGCCAGGAAATTCTGGGCGTTCGTAAAGATAGGTTTGAGCAACATCAATGGTGGCAATATCCATCATGAACCGCCGCCCCAGAAGCACTGGATAATCCAGATGGGTGCGGTCATTGAGCGTGAACTCAACGTTTTCGCGGATTGGTCCTAGGGTCATTAAAAGTGAGATCACTGGACGAGAATCTTCACCTGACGCCTGAACAATACGTACCCGACGTACAATCGGCGCTTCGATCCATTCATCTCGCACACGATCTACGACCACGTCATCGTCATTTAGTGCCAACTTAAAGCGCACCCAGTTTTCGCCATCACGTTCAAAGCGAGTAATTTCGGATGCTGATAGTGAAGAAGTGTTGGCTCCTGAATCAACGCGTGCTTTCAGATAAGTGCCAACGCTGGGCAAGCCAACCCATTCACTGCGGCCCAGCAGCGTTTTGTTGTCTTGAGTGGTATCAATATCGCACTCCTCACGAACAATAACGGGCTCTTCACCACGTGCTTGCAAACCAGCGACATCTTGACGCAAATAGCGCAGCAGACTGCCGACTTCGCGAACATCAGCCGTCAATACTTGCTGCTGGTGTTGCTGGCTACGTTGTTGTTCATGTAGCTCAGATGCGGAAACGCACTGCTGAGCAAGAGAGGTTTCAAGCTCAAGGATACGGCTGTTAAACGACGCTTCGCTTAATGGCGGTGGTTCATTCGTTTCTGGCGGTGCCACAGCACAGCCTGCAAACGAAAACGACAAACCGGCCATTAGACACAATACACCTGAGCGCATAACGTGAGGTACCCTTAAACAAGAAGAGGATGAATGATAAGGAGAAAGGCAGCACGCTGTCCAACCTGCGCATCATATTATGCGTCTTTATTCATACAATTTTACAGTCATATCTATTGGCTGGGTCAACAATACCCATCTAGCAATGGGTTGTCCTCGCTCTGGGTTCAGCTCCCCCTCTGTAAGATGATGGACTGACGAGAAAATCGGATACGACCTATGCGTGATCTGTGCAGGTGTTCGTCACAGAGATATCTGTTGGAAAATGCGTTGTTAGAATTTCGAATAGCTTTTCTAGCTGAGTCCAAAAAACGCTGTATAGATTATGCCCTTATAAATATATCCTGTCATCGGATTGCTTGGTAAGTACAAACCCATTGGCTGGATTTAGAGTCTCTTATGGCTAAGCCAATAGCGCACTTTATTTCATTCAGCTCACTTCTTAAAGAGCATGTTTGTTAACGGCTTGTTAACAAATGCTCTAAGTATTGTCCGTTTACAATTGTTCATTAAAAAAACAATATAATTAGATCTATTTAAACTAAACTAGCGATAGCTTAATTTTTTATGGCTAAATAAGATATAGCCTTATTTTCTATTATTTTCAGTAGCTTGCTTGTTTATTTAGGGCTTTATTTAACATATATCAACATTAGCATGAGGCTCGTTACTAAAATACCGAGGCGATTCTTATTTCTCATTTTATATTACCCGCACCTCTGTGTGGGTTAAGGCTTTTCTATCTTCTAAACCGGTTTTTATTAATTAACAATTTAGTGTCGATAAGCCTGTAATTGCTATAGCTATTAGCGTGAAGTTGATAAAGCAGGCTGATCAAATGCACAAGGATGTGACTGTAAAAATGGAAATAACCCTGCAAGGAGGTGGCAGCTTTGCCCGGCCTTTTAGGTTGGCTGCTTTAGTAATTGGACTAACGTTTTTTACTACAGATGCCACCATAGCAAACGATCAACAGCGATTGGCTGACTTGTTGGAGCAAGCGACTGTCGAGCGCCAGAAACACCAATGGCGCTCGGCATTGGGGCTCTATGAGCGAGTTCTTCGCTTAGAGCCAGCCAATGACACTGCATATCGCGAGCGCACCATCACCTTATCCTTACAAGGGAGCGCTGGCTTGGCCTGGCGCTATTATCAGCAACGTCCAGACCTCTTCAACGCCGATGAGGCGAGTGGGTTCGAGCAGGACTATATCGCGCGACTTGCTGTGTGGGGGACGCTGCCTAGCCTACCTTCTCAACCCTCTAATGACGACATGCTGCGTGCCTTAACGGCACAGGACAAATTTTTAACGCTTCAGGACGGTGAAGCACCACTGCGACAACGCTTTGATCGTCTCTACATTCTTAATGGCTTGCAACGCCATCAGGCGGTAGTGGATGACTATCAGATTTTAGTGTCAGAGGGCGTCGATCTTCCTCCTTATGTTTTGCGCACCATTGCAGATTCTTTTTTGGCCATTCAAAAGCCTAGAGAAGCTTCTGTGCTGATGGAGCAAATAGCAGAAGCCGGCGCAGCAGGGGCTAACGATCACATGACGCGGGCATATGCCTATCTGGAATCTGGCCGTTGGCAGGAGGCGATTGAAATTCTTGAAATTGAAGCCGAACTGCAGCGTGCTTGGTTGTGGGAAGACAATGCTGCGCAGCCACATGCTAACTGGAATCGTTATTTTTTGGATTCTACTTTAGCGATGATCCGAGGCTATACGGGCGATCAGCCGGGGGCACAGGAAGCCCTTGAAACAATGGAGAGTATTGCACCACGCAATGCCGGACTGCAGGCTAACTTGGGAAGCGTATATCTCCAGCGCGGCTGGGAAGAGCAAGCATTGACGCGTTTTCAGGTTGCGACCCGCTTTGATCCACGCCTCGTAGATGGTTGGATCGGCCAGGTTGACGCCTTGGCTAATCAGCAGCGCTTGGGCGATGCCCGCGTTGCGATGGAACAAGCGGTGCTCTTGGCTCCTGACTCTCCACGCGTCGAAAAGATGCAGCAAAACTGGAAGACCCGTACTGGTTGGAGTGTCAACGCCTCAACCTTTGCGGGTCGCAGTGAAGCACCGAGTGGTGTGGATTCACCAACAGGCTTTGATGAGCATCGCCATCAATTTTCCGCATGGTCGCCTGTGCTGGAAGATCGCTGGCGGTTAGGCGTTATGGGAAGCGAGCATTTTAGTGAGTTTCGAGGGGAGCGTGTGCATGACACCCGTGGAGGAGTGGGGCTTCGTTACGCTTATGATCGTTTATCGCTAGAAACTCAGCTAGAGCGTAGCGTCGATGACTTCTCGCGGAATACCTCTTTAATGACTGAGCTAGGCTGGCGTATCAACGAAACGATGGACGCTAAAGCACGCTATGCCACCTACAGCCGCGAGGGCTCTTTGCAGGCGCGTGCCTCAGGCATTACTGCTGATCAGGCCCTGGTTGGATTTGGCTGGTCACCCAACGAGCGTCGTAGTTATCAGACCACCATCACACAGATGGACTATTCGGACGGCAACCACCAAGAAAGTCTCTCGCTGAGCGGATGGCAACGCCTGATAGACAACCCCGACGAATCATTAAGCTTGAACATTGGTCTCTACACTGGGCAGGCGAGTGATTCTGATGTGCCCTATTTCAACCCAGAAGCCAGCGCATCATGGGAGCTTGGAACGCTTTGGGAAAAGCGTACTTGGCGCCACTATGAGCAGTCCTTCACTCAAGATTTTGGTGCCAGCATTGGCCAGTCATGGCAGCAGGGGTTCGGCACAAGCTGGATTCCGAATCTTTCGTATTATCACCGCTGGGCAATCGGCAATGGACGAGACCTTAGTTACGGCCTTTCCTGGTCGCGTCCAGTCTATGACGGCAACCGTGAAACCCAGCTCAGCCTCGATATCGGCATTACCTGGGGAGAGTAACGATTATGGATAAGATCATCAATTGTATGATGAAAATAATGCTTTTTGCTGGCACCGTTTTGGCTGGATTGCCTCTATCTATGGCGAACGCTGATGAGCCGCCTTTGTTAACCATTCTTGCTTATCACGATATACGCGATCAAGTCGCTGACAGCGGTGATGCAGACCCTTATGCAATTAGCACTGAGCGGTTAGTTGCTCATTTTGATTGGCTGAGCGAGAACGAATTTAACGTTATCAGTCTTGACCAGATTATCGCTGCCAGCGAAGGGAGAGAGGTGCTGCCCGAGAACCCAGTATTACTAACGTTTGATGATGGGTTGAAAAGCACTTACACAAAACTTTTTCCATTGCTTAAGGCATACGACTATCCAGCTGTCGTGGCGGTGGTTACCGACTGGATCGAAAATCCAGAAATTCAGGTGGAGTACGGTGCTGAGCAACTGACAACAGAAGCGTTTGTGACCTGGGAGCAGGTTCGTGAGATGAACGACTCTGGGTTGGTGGAAATTGCCTCACACTCCCACAATCTGCATCAAGGCGTACTAGGTAATCCTCAAGGCAATACTATGGCGTCGGCGGTCACCCGAAAATACAACGAAGAAAATGGCCAGTATGAAAGCGATGATAGCTATCAGCAACGGATACGTGATGACTTAGCTCGTAGTGTTGAATTAATCGAAGCTCACACCGGCATCGCTCCGCGCACTATGGTATGGCCTTATGGCGCTTACAATCAGGTTGGCAACGAGCAGGCCATTAGCGTCGGCATGCCGATCACCTTTGGCCTACAAAATCCTCCCCAGCAGTTGGAGGAGGGCATGCCATTATTAGGACTACAGCGTTATCTGATTTCCGATAACCCGACGTTAGCTGACCTTGTTGGCACTATCCGGCTACCGTCTACACCACCCACCCGACGCATAGTTCAGCTCGACCTTGATTATGTTTATGACGAAGATCCAGAGCAGCAGCAACGGAATCTAGATGCTCTTATAAGCCGTATGCATCATCTCAAACCTGATTACGTTTTCTTACAGGCTTTTGCTGATCCAGATGGCGATGATGCAGCCGACGCTGTGTATTTTCCCAATCGACATTTGCCTATGCGTGCTGATCTTTTTAGCCGCGTGGCATGGCAGCTCTACACACGTGCAGGGGTTCAGGTTTTTGCCTGGATGCCCGTCTTGGCTTGGCAGCTGCCGGATCTGGATCAACGCCATGCTCTTGCGTTACCCAACCCTGAGTCTGGGGAGGTATTCAGGTTGGATCCGACGAACCCTGAAGCCAGGCGCATCATCAATGAAATTTATGAGGACCTCACTGCGGCCAGTTGGTTAAGCGGCCTGCATTTTCACGATGATGCTTTGCTGCGCGAGACGGAACTTCCCGCACTTTATCCCGGCAATCCTGAAGCGCGCAGTCAATACCTGATCGATTTTACCCTGGAACTAAAACGCTCTGCAGAACGAAACCGATCCGCGTTGAAAACATCGCGCAACCTTTATCCCATGCCAGTACTAGAGCCAGAAAGTCGTGCTTGGTTTGCTCAGGATATTGATCAATTCGTGTCGGCTTATGACTATACCGCATTGATGGCGATGCCTTGGTTCGAGGGTAGTGACGCTCCGAAGCAGTGGTTGGAAGAGTTAGCTGATGCCGTGCGTCGTCATCCGGGAGCAATGGATAAGACAATCTTTCAGCTTCAGACAGTCGATTGGCGTTCGGGAAGCCGGGTTCCTGGTGATAGGTTGCCCGAGTTATTGCGCTTTCTAGAAACCAAGGGCGTGCGTCATTTTGGGTACTATCCCGATGATTTCATTCTCGATATGCCGCCACTGTCTAGCATCCAACAGGTGATATCCAGGAACAATTTCCCCTACCTAAAGGATTAGGTTCATGTTCAGCGACGCAATTAAGTCCATGCAGGCGTTTACCTTTCTCTATCCTGCGGTCATGGCGATTTTTTGGATGGGAGGGGGGCTTTACTACTATTGGCGCAACGAGAGACATTCTCCAGGCGTGGATTCGCCCCCCTTGCTTAAGAACAGTCCGTTGGTCTCGATTTTAGTGCCTTGCCACAATGAGGGTGACAATATCGAGGAAGTGGTGGAGACCCTTTTACTGCAACACTATCCGACCTTTGAAATCTTGCTAATCAACGATGGCAGTGCTGATGACACAGCTGAGTATTTAGATCGTTTATCCGAGAAACATGACCAAGTCCGAGCAGTGCATCTGGACCGTAATCTTGGCAAAGCGAATGCGCTACGGATGGGGGCCTTGGCGGCTCGTTCGGAATATCTAGTGTGCATTGATGGTGATGCTCTATTACACCCCGATGCCGTTGCCTGGATGGTAGCACCTCTACTTGAAGATCCTCGAATCGGTGCTGTAACAGGCAATCCCCGCATCCGCAACCGTTCAACTTTGCTTGGCAAGCTGCAGGTTGGGGAGTTTTCTTCAATAATCGGCATGATTAAGCGCGCTCAGCAAGCCTATGGCCGCCTTTTTACCATTTCTGGCGTCATTTGTGCTTTCCGCAAACAGGCTCTTCATGAAATCGATTATTGGGCTACCGATATGATGACGGAAGATATCGATGTCAGTTGGCGCCTGCAGATGGCCAAGTGGAGCCTTTACTATGAGCCTCATGCGCTCTGCTACATCTTGATGCCCGAGACGCTAAAAGGGCTCTGGAAGCAGCGTCTACGTTGGGCTCAAGGGGGTACTGAAGTGGTGTTGCGCTATTTTCGTCGGATTATTCGCCCCACTCAATTGCGCATGTGGCCATTGTATTTGGAGTATCTGACGAGTGTGATATGGGCCTATGTCATGGCCAGTCTTGTGCTGCTATGGGCCGTCGGCCTGCTAGGTATATTGCCCGAAGAATGGACGTTAGCAGGGCCTTTTCCTCGCTCCTACGGGTTGCTACTTGCACTGATATGTCTGGCTCAGTTCAGTGTCAGCCTACTCATTGACTCTCGTTACGAACCTAAGGTGGGTCGCCATTATTATTGGCTGATTTGGTACCCGATTGTTTACTGGCTTCTAAGCATGCTCACAACGTTAGTTGCGTTGCCGAAGACGCTCGTTCGTAAGCGTGGAAAATTCGCGACTTGGACTAGCACTGACCGAGGATTTAAAGAATGAATGCTATTATTACGCTGCCACACCGCCAAAGCACGGCTATCATGCTTGGTTATAGCTTTTTTACATTATGTGCTTGGCTGGGATATGGCTACTTATTGTTTCCTTTCACAGTTCTTATTATCAAGTGGTTTCAACTGAATAGCTTGAGTCTAGCACTATCATTATTAGTACCACCAATAGCAAAGGGGGGGCTGACCATGCTGCCACTGATGTCGGGTAGTCTTTTATTCGCTTTTATCTGTTGGGCCGAGTGCCGAAGGCTAATAGTCCGCCGCCTAAAAAAAATGGAAAGAATGGATCAAGTAGCTGAACCGCTGTCACTAGAATCTCTAGCGAAGGCCATGCAGGCTTCACCTGAACTTGCCATCTCAATGACGCGGGCTAAAAGTGGAGTATTGCAGATGAGTCCGTTGGGTATACCCCTAGGGCTTATAGAAACAGTTTATCAGCCAGGTACTCAACTTGACGGTCCAAAAGCCACTCTTGCCTCTTAATAATGATGGCGTATATATGCTTAAGCTTGAAAAGCTATATGAGAAGCGATATTCTCAAATCTTATCCTTTTAGTTTTTAACTTTTATTAACAAGTTTATTGTTGCTAGCATTTACTAGGATTCATTCAAAAAAGAACTATAACGATGAATCGAGACAGTAGCATATATTCGATCATGGAGGCATAACCTTGGGCCTAACGCTGGTTTTTCCTCAACGGAGAGGGGCTGTCGCTGTTAAGGCCGAGTCCTCATATGTAGACATATCCGATGTTTCTTTCGTTAGCGTGGGAACTGTGTGCCGAGGAAGCCTCTTCACTCCTCTTGAAGTGAAGGCGCGCGCCATATTGGTGATGGCACCTGGCTTGGGAGGCACCGTAGATGCTGACTTAGTCGATTTCGCTGAACGCTTAGCGCAATCAGGCATTAAAGTGTTGGCATTCGACTACCGTTTTTTCGGCAAATCTAACGGCAAACCACGCCAGTTCGCATCCATTCAAAATCAACTTGCTGACTGGCGATCGGCCTTAATGCATGCCAAGAGGCTTGAGCCAAATCTACCCCTGGTGTTATGGGGAACTTCTCTTTCCAGTGCCCATGTACTGACAATGGCCTCTGAACGAAACGACATCTCTGCAGTGGTCGTTTCGAACCCGATCATTGATGGATATGCCTCGGTGTGCTCTATGTGGCAGAGTGAAGGTTACTCACAAGGTTTAAAGATTGCGAAAAGTGGCTTAGAGGATTTGACACGTGGTTGGTTTGCACTCGATCCGCTACTAATCCCGATTGTTGGCGCCCCGAATAGTCTAGCGGCGATAACTATTCCTGGGGCACTGGCTAGCTTCCAGTCAGTTGTTCCAGCTCATTTCGCCAATGCCATCTCTCCAAGGATACTGCTCGCATTAGGTTGTTATCGTCCTATCCGACGAGTTTCGCGCATTCGATGCCCGGTGTTACTGCAGCTATGCCTTGATGATGAGATCACACCGCGCAAACCAGGTTATCAAGCCGCTGCAAAAATTGGACACAGCGCAACGGTTAAGACCTATGAAATCGATCATTTTGGTGTCTACCAGGGGAGAGGCTTTCAAGAATTAATAAGAGATCAAGTTCATTTTTTAGAAACGTGTCTTCCCATAAGAAATGAAAGTGGAACCAGCTGAAACCAGTACAAAAGCACAATCTTAAAATCTATCCGATTTAACATAATATATATTATGCGAACCTGTATGGTTCTGAAGATTTACTTGCTAATGGCACCGCGTTGCATTATTTTCTTCTACAATGTTTATACGAATGGCATTCTCTATGTAGGAAGTATCTAATGATCAGCATACGCAAGCTTATGTTTGTGGCCGCCCTATTTGTATTGGCAGGCTGTGCCAATGTCGACGTTGAAGATTATGTCAACACAACGCCTCGTTTAGATATCGCTGAGTACTTTACTGGCAATACTCGAGCCTGGGGCATGGTGCAAGACTACTCTGGCGAAGTACAGCGCCGTTTTACGGTCGATATTATCGGTACTTATGAAAATAATACGCTAACACTTGATGAAACCTTTTTGTTTGCAGATGGCGAGACAGACCGTCGAGTATGGACGTTCGAGCGCGTTGACGATCAGCACTGGGTTGGCACGGCGAATGATGTTGAAGGTCAAGTAGATGCTCGTCAATACGGATACGCCTTCCATATGCGCTATCCGCTTGATATCGAGGTAAGCGGCCGTACTATCCGTTTTACCATGGATGATTGGATGTATTTGCAGCCAGATGGTCGCTTGATAAATCGTACCGCGATGCGAAAATTCGGCCTTACCCTAGGTGAAATTACTTTGGTTTTCGAGCAAGTTGATTCTTAAGCGACAATGGGGGCCCTCCATCAAAAACAGCCTGCTTAATAAAGCAGGCTGTTTTGCCATTAGCCAATCAAGAAAGCTAACGTTGAATTTTACTCACCCGCGGGTGCTGCGTATGAGCCGTCTTCCTGGTGTACTTCATTGCCAGTAATAGCAGGTGTGAAGACACACGCAACGGTCATACCTTTTTCTTTGCCACGTAAAAGATGCTCGTCATGCTGATCTAACAGGTAAATATCGCCTGCTTTGATCGGCCAGATTTTGCCATCGGCCAGGGTTTCTACCTCGCCTTCACCTTCATAGCAAAACACGGCTTCATAATGATTTTTGTAGTGAATGTGCGTCTCAGTGCCTGGGAAAATGCGGGTAATATGAAATGAGAAACCTGCATTGTCGTTGGCTAGAACTAGACGCGTGCTGTCCCAGTTGCCATTTTCGGCAGTAACAAGACGATCTGTTTTACGTGCTTCTTCAAGATTACGAACGATCATAGAATTGCTCCGTTATAGGGTCCTTGGCTTTAAGCCAAGGCGGCCCAGTGCTGAATCGATGCTGCTAAATAAGCCTAACTCTAAATCACGCTTGGATAACAGCATTGACCGAGGCTTCTAGAATATCCAGCGCTTCCAGTAAGTCCTCATCACTGATGGTCAGCGGGCATAGGCACTTCACTACTTCGCCGTCTTGGCCACTGGTCTCGATAATAAGGCCGTGTTCAAACGCTTTACTAGTGATCTTGTCAGCAATATCACCAGAGACAACATCAATACCACGCATGAGGCCACGTCCACGTTCGGTGGCAGGCATGCCGTTCTCGCTGAGTAAGGCTGCTAGCTTTTGGAAACGTTCTTCAACAATACGCGCTTTACGCTGAACATCACGCTCAAAAACATCATTTGACCAATATTTTTTAAGTGCAGCTGTGGCGGTTACCATCGCCAAGCTGAAGCCACGGAACGTGCCGTTGTACTGGCCAGGTTTCCACTTATCAAGCTCTGGGCGCATCAATACGTGGGCAAATGGCATCCCAAAACCAGAGAGAGATTTTGAATTGGTCACGATGTCAGGTGTTATGCCCGCATGCTCGAAGCTAAAGAACTTACCCGTACGGCCACAGCCCGCTTGTATGTCGTCGATGATCAACAAAATATCATGGGCGTGACAGATACTTTCTAAACGTTTGAGCCACTCAATGCCCGCTACGTTAATACCGCCCTCGCCTTGCACGGTTTCAACAATAACGCCTGCTGGAATATCGAGGCCGCCAGATTTGTCGTTAAGTAATTTTTCAAAGTAATCCAGCGTATCCGCGTGTTCACCCATGTAACCATCAAAGGGTAAAAAGCTTGCCCCCTGTGTAGGGATACCGCCAGTTGCTTCGCGGAACTTACGATTACCCGTGGTGGCCAATGCTCCCATAGTGACGCCGTGGAAGCCGTTGGTGAAGGTCACAATGTTATGGCGACCTTTAGCAACACGGGCCAAACGGATGGCCGCTTCTACTGCGTTAGTACCTGTCGGGCCAGGCAGATGTACCTTGTAGTCTAAACCACGTGGTTTGAAAATAACTTCTTCTAGGGTTTCCAGGTAATCGCGCTTTGCTGCGGTCCACATATCCAGGCCATGAACAATGCCGTCTGTCGCCAGATAGTCGATCATTGCCTGCTTGAGGTGGGGATTGTTGTGACCGTAATTGAGAGTGCCAGCACCGGCTAAGAAATCAATGTACTCGCGACCATTCTCATCCGTTAAACGAGCGTTTTGAGCTTTAGTAAACACAACGGGGAATGAACGCGAATAAGTGCGTACGTTAGATTCCATGCGTTCTAGCGTCTGGGTCTGCATTAAAGACCTCCTTTTTTAATCATTGAGCCAAGCGTGGGACAAACTGGCGGAAACAGAGACAACAAAATTAAAAAACGCAAACCAGCTACTGAGAGTAATGTATAAAGCCATAGCTGGTCAGTTTCGTTACATGTTGTCCGTTTGGAATGGACCTATACGGACTAAATTTTCTGGATCATGCTCTCCACCGAGCTGTTCGGTAGAGAAATATTCACGGCTGTTTAGAGGGGCTTGCCAACGTGCTGCTAGACGGCGAAACAATCCCCAAGAAGCTTGATTGTCTGGAGTGATCGTCGTTTCCAGATGATGCACATTATCGAGTTCTGGCCGCGACATAATGGCTTCAACCAAGCGGCGCGCCAAACCGGTACCACGAGCTTTTTCGCCGACAGCAACTTGCCAGAGAAAATACGTATCCGGTGCATTATCTTTCACATAGCCAGATACAAAACCGACAATTTCGCCCTCTTCATTGGTAGCAACTGCACACGTGTCACGAAACTGTGTTGCTAGCAACAGGTAGGCATAAGCAGAATTAACATCAAGCGGCGGACAAGCTTTGATTAACTCATAAACGCCCCAACCATCATCTGCATTCGGCTTGCGAATAAACAACGGTGTAGACGTATGCCCAACGACAGCATCAGCAACTGTCGGGCGAGCAAGGTCTGCAGAAGGGGTAAAAGGTGTTATTGGCGTACTCATGGTTATGCTTCGCTGTAGCGAATTTGAGCATCATTATAACAGCTGATTATGAGCAATTCAAAAATCATATTATTCATCCTAACGTTTTCCATAAATTTTGGTTATCAAATGCTGCGTTGCCTGGTGAAATCAGGTTCAAAACAGCGGTATTGGAAGAGTTTAGAACAACCTCACTTAGGCGCGAGATAAAAAAAGCGAGCTAATGCTCGCCTTAAAATGTGAATTTTATGAAATCAATTGCGCGCAGGAGTTCTCATCGTTACAAATTCTTCCGCCCCTGTTGGATGAATACCTATTGTGCGATCAAAGTCTTCTTTTGTAAGCCCCGCTCTGACCGCAATGGCGATCCCCTGGATGAGTTCACCTGCCTCATCACCTACCATATGGGCTCCAACGACAACGTCCGTTGCATCATCAACGATTAGCTTCATTAAGGTGCGTTCTTGACTACCTGACAATGTGTGTTTCATTGCTTTAAAGTCCGCACGATAAACACGAATTTTGCCAATGTTTTCTCTGGCAGCCTCCTCAGATAGCCCTACCGTTCCGATATTCGGATGGCAAAAAACAGCCGTAGGAATCGTGGCGTAGTCCAGCGGTTTAGGCAGTATATCTTTGAAGTGAATATCGACTAGCTGCATCGCCTCAGCTAGCGCTACAGGCGTCAGCTCAGGCCCCTGGGTTAAATCGCCAAGCGCCAAAATAGAAGGGACCGACGTCTCATAGCGGTCATTCACCGGTATTTTGCCATGGCTATCTAGATGAATACCCAACGCTTCAAGCCCTAGCCCCTGCGTATTGGCATTACGCCCTGTCGCGGCCAAAACGGCATCTACCTCTTGGACATCACCGTTAGTTAAGTACACGTTAAACGCAGCGCCGTTGGGTTCAATCCGTTCAATATTGGTATTGAAATGAAGATTGACGCCTTTTTTGCTCATTTCATCCCGGGTAAAAGCACGGACTTCTTCATCAAACCCTTTTAGAAAAAGGTCTCCACGATAAATCAAATGCGTTTCGCTTCCGAGGCCGTTAAAAATACTCGCGAACTCAACCGCAATATAGCCACCACCCAAAACGAGAAAACGATCTGGAAAAGTATCAAGATCAAATATTTGATTTGAAGTGACTGTATATTCACTGCCAGGAAAATCAGGCACCCATGGCCAGCCACCTGTAGCCAGCAGTATCTTTTGCGCGGTTACTTGGGTAACACCCTCCTCTGAGGTCAATGAAACTGTGTGTTCATCTTTCACGGTTGCTCTAGCATGAAGCAACACGACACCAGCGCCCTCTAACATTCGCTGATAAATGCCATTTAACCGTTTTATCTCACTGGTTTTATTATCGCGTAGCACTGACCAGTCAAAGGTGGCCGGTCCTGGCAACTGCCATCCAAAGCCCGCTGCATCATCAAAGCTATCGTGAAAGTGAGCCGCATAGGAGTATAGCTTTTTAGGAACGCAGCCGACATTGACACAGGTACCGCCCAAGTAGCGATCTTCTACTATGGCAACTCTGGCACCGGTTGCTGCTGCCATTCGTGCCGCACGCACACCACCTGAGCCTGCCCCTACCACTAGTAAATCGTATTCATATTCCGCATTTGCTGCCATGTGCTGCTCCTATCCTGAACCACTACTTGTACTTGTCGATCATGTACTTGCCAATAACGACCATAAAGCACAAAGATTGACCTTAGATTCTGAGAAGGTTAAAAACGCTCTCTCTGTATCCTAGTTTGCTCTATCTTGAATCTAACAGCTCCTAACCTGTGACGGAGATTTAATGTCTAACTCTATTGAGACACTGCTTGATAATAATCGCGCCTGGGCAGAGCGTATGTGTGAGGAAGACCCCGACTACTTTAAACGGTTGTCCAATCAGCAAAATCCCGATTACCTCTGGATTGGTTGTTCTGACAGCCGTGTACCTGCTAACCAGATCATTGCCCTTCCGCCAGGCGAAGTTTTTGTCCATCGTAATGTCGCCAACCTTCTCCACCATACCGACATGAACGCACTATCTGTTGTGCAGTTTGCGGTGGATGTACTTAAGGTCAGCCACATTATGATTGTGGGGCATTATGGTTGTGGTGGCATTAAAGCGGCGGTGACAGGTGGCGAATGCGGTGTCGTCGATTACTGGCTGCATTCAGTGCGCGAACAGTATAACCGCCACCGTGATTCGCTTGAACACTTACCAATGGAAGAGCAGATTGATCGCATGTGCGAATTGAACGTTAAGGCTCAAGTTAACAGCTTATGCCGAACCAAAATTCTGCAACGCGCCTGGCAGAGAGGCCAGAATATTTCAGTGCATGGCTGGGTCTATGGTTTGAGCGACGGCCGCGTAAAAGATCTGAAGTGCACCATAACAGGCCTGGAGCAGGTTGAAACCCTTTATCGTATCGACCGCCTTCAACAAAGCGACTGACAATATCTGCGCCTATCGCTATTAGTTATATCCATCTTGGTTAATTATAGCGGTAGGCGCGATGGCAGCTCTTACAGCTTAAACCAACATCAGAAAATGCTCGCGTGGCCGCGCGATAATCCTCTTGCTCGGCCGCATCAACCAACACCGCTACTTTTTGTTCAAGATCCGTGAAGCCTGCTGCAAAATCTTCCCACTCTTCCCAGATTTCTGGACGGGCGTCGGACCCACGCCCATGTGTACCGACAATAAACGCGGGCAAAAAATGAGCTTGGGTAGCTTGTTCCTGAAGCGTTGCTAAACGCGGCGCGGCCCCGCGAGCATCTTGATTATTCACCAAGTCAAAACGCAGCTGACGAAGCAGCCTCTCAAGCTCTTTTAATTCATCTTGACGCCATATGACCGCTTCACGCTCACTTGTAAACGGACTCTCTTCAACCGTTTGTGGCATAGGTGGCGCTGCGTCTTCAGCTACTGATATTTCTTCTGCCATGGCATGCGCAGCAATTGAACCAGAGACAGTCAGGGCCCAAAGCGAAGGCATGAGCCATGAGCGTTTTAAGGTATGTGGCATTTTGCTGACCTTGTGATGGATTATTTGGCCCTTCTCACCACGACTAACCGATGGGACACGTAACGCCAGTACCTTTGAGTCCACAGTAACCAGTCGGGTTTTTGTCCAAGTACTGCTGATGATAAGCCTCCGCATAGTAAAAAACATTCAGTGGCTTGATCTCGGTAGTAATAGCACCGCGGCCAGCTTTGTCGAGTGCCTTTTGATAGGCATCGACACTCTTTTCAGCAGCGATCAACTGGGCATCCGTCGTAGTGAAAATAGCAGAACGGTACTGGCTACCCACATCGTTGCCTTGGCGATTTCCTTGAGTAGGGTCGTGCTGTTCCCAAAAAATTTGCAACAGCGTATCCAGTGATGTGGTGCTCGGATCGTATACCACCCTAACTACCTCGGTATGGCCTGTTTGTCCCGTGCAGGTTTCTTGGTAAGTTGGGTTTTGTGTTTCGCCCCCGGCATAGCCTGCGGCAGTTACGTAAACCCCCGGCACTTGCCAGAACAGGCGCTCAACGCCCCAAAAGCACCCCATTCCTAAGACGATTTCCTCATGCCCTTCTGGAAAAGGAGGATGGAGCGAGTGACCAGTAACGGTATGCACACGACTCGTTTCAAGCGGCGTTTCGCGGCCAAGTGGTGCTGAGCTTGCTTTAGAAAATAGCGTCATAACGCCCTCTTATTGCCGTGGATAAATAGCAGGGTCACCTGATCGAGTGAAGGTGTAAATTAAGTCGACGGCTTGGTTAGCACCCGATACTGCCTGCACGTACAGATTACGCCAAAGTGTGTAGCGTAGCGTCAGTTCTGCAATGGGCGAGAAAATACCAACACCGTAGCTAATTCGGATGTCGTCGGTTAACTGCCCAGTAAGTGCTACTTGGCTGTTGTCACCTGCCCCAGTGGTATCCAAGGTTAAGTCGCTAATGCCAAACGCTTCCCCGATAGAACCAACCGCTCCGCCTGTTCGGCCAAGAGACATTCCAATTAAGGCGGTGGTAAGGGCGCTATCAATTCCTCCACCAGAAGCATCGGGTGCACGCCCTCTTAATAGATACGACAACGCACGGGTTTCATCCATTCCTGGCTCAGAAAAAATTAATATGTTGGGCTCTTCTGCATTGCCACTGACCCTAAGGCCAGCAATAACCTCATCTTCTGTGATTTCTGGGTTACGAATCGCCTCGAAATCTAGAATTGGAAGCCCAGGAGGCCCGCTAAATATCAGCTGTCCACGGCGTATCAACAGGTCTTGGCTAAAGGCTTGAAAGCGGCCATCCACTAGATTGACATCACCGAACAGCTGAAGTCCGCCGCTATCCTGACGAATCTCTAGTGTGCCACCTAACCTAGAATTAAGCCCATATGCTGAGATTTGCATATCACGCCCCAGCGTTAGTGTGATGAGCACGTCAAGGGCCATTCCTGATTGTGATAACTCGTCAGCTGCGCTTGGCTCGCCACTGGCTGCCCGTTGCTGGGCCACCCGCTCAGCTTCTCGGTCATCACGCTCGGTGATAATGATTTCATCACTGCTTGGGCTAACGGCTGAGGCAGGAAGATCGCCAACCTCCAAGCGCGCCCATGGCAAATCGACATTACCCCGCACTTGTAGGCGATCTGGTGTCACTCGAATGCGAATATCAGGTGCTGCTTCTAAGCGTCCAAATTGTGGCAAAACGATTAATAGTGGTTCTTGGATGGCGTTAACATCGACACCAATACGCCAGTCGTCATCAGCAGGCCAATAAGCATCACCGGTGATATTTAAGCGGCCACGTTCAGCAGCAACAAAACCATTTATGTCCCCTCGCTCGCCGTCAAAAGCAACGATTAGCTCGCCATCTTTGATATCGATAGGAATATCCGGGCCATGAACACTTAAATTGCGAAGAGCAAGCTGCCCCTGTAAATCTGGCTGACTGGTTGTTCCAGCAATCTGTATACGGCCATTTAGGTTACCTTCTAAACGATCCATACCCACCACCAATGGGCGATAGGGCGTTAAAGAAATCTCTTGAGCTCGTAGCTCGCCATTTAGACCACCACGACCAAGTGGGTCGCTGATGGCAAGATCAAGGGCAAGCTCGCCAGCATCCTCAAATGACAACACAATATCGGCATCCGCCTGAGCTTGGTTGGCTTCCAGCTGCGTGTTTAAACGAATCACAGGAAGTTGTACAGGCTGACCATAATCGTTAACCGCAGTAATCGCCAACTCGCTTAATACTTGAACATCCGCTTGCCACTGCGCTCCCCCTTGGCGCCAAGCTGCAACGACATCTGCCGTTGTGTCACCTTCAAAGCTCCACTCTTCCGGCAGTAAAGGCTCAAGTGTTTCCATCGGCACTTCCCTGACACTTAGCACCATACGCCCTTGGTCAGCCGATGCGGTAACCGGCTCTTCCGAACAAACAATTCCGCCTTCTTCACGACGCACACAGAAAGGTGAAAGTTGTGCTTGGCCGTTAGTAAGGTTGTAACGAATATCAAGAGGGTCTTCTAGACGCAGGTTGCCATACTCAGAGTCGATTTCCAGTGGTGTTAGTTGGCCTTGGTACTGCTGTGCTTGTTGATCAAAACGACCATCTATAGATACAAGCGCACGGCTTAGCATGTTATTGGCTTGACCGTCGACACTGACAGTGAGTGTATGCTGTGATAGACGACCGCTAAGCTCGAGGGCAATATTTGAAAATGCCTGCCCCCCTGCATTGACTTGCTGCAAGCCAAGGTCAATGTCTAGCGTCGGGTCATCGATACCTTCAATGTTACTGGTCAGTGATAAGGCTTCAATACGGTTTTCGGCAAACCGTAGGTCGCGGCCGGTTAATTCGGCAGCCACACTGGGTTGGCTAATGCTACCTCTGGCAAGAATATTCCCTGTCAAGGTCCCCGCCAAGTCTGGATGCAGCGTTTGTAATTGCCGCAATGCAATCTCTGCATCTAGCGACATTGCTTGCTCACTAACCTGACCAGAGGCCGTTAATCGATTATCACCCTGAGTGAAAAGGAGTTCTTGAATATCAACTTCAAGCGCACTATTAGCCTCTAAGGAGGCCTGTAATGTCAGAGGATACTCTTGGAGCTCCCCTTCAATGTCGAGTACCGGAAGACTGACTTCCCACAGGTCGCCCGTTTGGCGCACGCTAGCGACAATATCGCCACTTAGATTGCCATTGAGCTGTTCGACAAAGTGTGACGGATCAAATTGATCCAGGCGGATGGTGGTGTCGACTTGAAGTGACGATGCCCAGTTGACTTCACCTTCGCTGCTAAGTGAACTGTCATCAATCGAGAGGGTTAGCGGCGTCCAGCGGAACGATGAAAGATCTCCGTCGCCACTGAGTCGAATATTGGTAAGCGGAACTTGAGGACCTTGGGCGCTTAAAGCGAGTGTAGTCTGGTACGCTTCCAAGTTGCCACTGGCGACGATGTCTATATCTTCCGCTATGTAGGGCGCTTCTGCTGGTTCATCGCTGCTTGGCTGTGCGAGTGGCCACTGCAAGCGGTCACTTTGCAGGCGTATCTCAAAGGGCAGCGTCGGTGCCAGCGCATCGACTTGAGCATTTAGTGTTGCATTAACGATACCAGACGCTTCTAAACTGGCTGTTAGCTCATCTAGTGATCCCGATAGCTCCAAAACAAGCTCTTCGCCACTTAGCTCAGGAAATATCTCGGGTAGAAACAAGGTTGACGTTAATCGTGCATCTAACGGATAGCTGCCTGACAATGTGGCGTTAGCCGTTAAGTTTGCCTCAGCATCAGGAGTGAGCAGCTCTAATGAGCTGAGGGCTATTTGATTACCTTGGGCACTGACAACGATTGCTAAGCGTTCAACCTGATAATCGACCGCCCCATTGACAGAAAAGTCAGTCACGGTGAGTGATGCTAAGTTGATATCAATAGGGAGCATTATCTCGGGTAGCTCAATTCGCTCCCGCGCTGCTAACGCCTCTGCCGCTTGATCAGGTTCTACTATAACGGGCTGAGTAACCAGGACAGCACCATCAATGCCCTCTGGCTCTAACGGCGTCTGGATGCCTTGTGTTAGTTGAGTGCCCGCGGAGGGTGGTAAATACAGCGTTGGTCGCAAAAGCTTGGTAGGTGCGATATTGACCAGGTTTTGCTGTGCTGTAATCGCGGTTGAAAACGAATCCCAGCTGACTCGTGTTCCATCAGCCAGCTGTAGCTGAACGTTATTTAACTCAACCGAGCGTAGCTCAATAGGGAACGGAAGTTGGATGCTAGGCGGCCCATCTGACTCTGGTGATTCAGGTTCCGTTTCAGTGCTCTCGCCCAAACGTATATCCGCTCCCTCTAGATGAAATCTGTCCAGGCAAAGCTTACCTGACAGCACGCAATCTTCAGCCCAGGCTAGCTCTAGGCTGTCGACGTTGACATGTGTCTCGCCAAGCGATAATTGGAAGCCACGCAATGCAAAATGGTCAAGCAGTGCGCCTTCTTGATGTTCATATGTGAAGAACCCACGCTGCTCACCTTGAGAAAACAATTGGCCAGTTCCCCAAGGAGAGAGCGCAACGCCGAGTAGCAAAGCGACCAAACCAAATAGCCATAACGGCAGCACAATAACTAACCGCACTAGACTCCACAGAAACAGTCCAACGCGATGTTTAACTGAGAGCGGTTGACGCTTAGTGGATGCCGCTGTTTCAACCCTAGTCAAAATGCTCTCCTAAAATTCCGGTCCGATGGAAAAATGCAGGCGCCAATCGTCTTCATCGTCAAATGGGTGTGCTACGTCAAGTCGAATAGGCCCCACAGGCGAGATCCAGCGTACGCCGACCCCTGCGCCCGTTTTTAACTCCTCTGGCCCCCAGTTATCGAAGGCATCTCCGCTATCGACAAAAGTTGCTCCCCACCAGTCTCCTGAGACTCGACGCTGGTACTCGAGTGTCGAGGTCAACATTTGCTGGCCGCCACGTAAGCGCCCTTCTTCATTTCGGGGGGATAGGCTTTCGTAGGAATAACCACGAACACTTCGGTCACCGCCTGCAAAAAAGCGCAGCGATGGAGGCAGCTTATCGAAATTGTCTGTTTCGATAGCGCCGATACTTAGCCTTGCTGAGAAACGGTTGTCATCGCCGATTGTTCGGATCCATTCGGTGTCGCCTGTTACACGCGTAAATTGGGCATCGGATCCCCATAAGGTGTCTGAATACTCGATCGATAGCTGTTGTCGATCTCCCCACAGGGGGAACCGCTGAGGGCGTGTTCTTGCACGAGACCATTGAATGCCTGGATAGAACAGTAACACCTCATCTGACACCCCCCCTTGGGTAAAGTCTTCGTAGGTGGTACGGAAGTAAAGTGTTTGCACCCAGCGGTTTTCGAACTCCCATCGACGAGCTATTTCCACCGTGCCTTCTAACGACTGAGTATCCCCGTCATCTAAGTTACGCACGCCATACTGCAGGCGATAGCTATCGCGTAACGGATTATCTAACGGGATATTATAGGTGCCTGTAAAACGCTGGTCGGGTGCTGAAATATACAAATCATGATTCAGACTATGACCAAAGCGGTTAATCCATGGCTGTTTCCAGCCAAAACGCATGCGTGGCCCCACATCGGTTGCAAAGCCAACCCCCACTTCGAATTGATGCCGGTCAGCAGGTTCTACATTGACGTCAATAGGTAAGTTTGTATTGTCGCGTTGGCTAAGGCTAAGTGCACTGGCAAATGCTGCGCTGGAAAGTCGGGGGCGCTGGGGTTGCGACGCCGTTGCCTCATCCCACCATGGAGAGCCAGTTGGTGGCGCTAGCGTTAGCTCTTGTGCAGTCTCAAGTCTTGGCCGAACCGATACCGAGCTAAACCAGCCTGTTTCTGCTAGACGCTGGTTATAAAGAGCCACGGATTCGGCGAGATAAGGCTCGCCCGCTTCAAATGTCCGCATTTTCCGCAAACGGTCTGGCTCAATATGGCTGCCTGAAATAGACGTGTTACCAAATTGGTAGCGCGGACCACTGTCGAAATCCATGTAGAGGCGAGCGCTTTCTAGATATGGCCTTATTTCCATTCGGCGATCAGTGAACCCCCAGTCAAAATAACCACGTTCAAGTGCTAAGCCTGAAAACTGGTTGCGCAGCCGATCCCACGGGGCATGGCGTAATGTATCGCCTTCCTTTAAGGGAAATGCATCAAGGGCTTCTTGAAACGGAGGGTCATCACTTGCTTCACCGACGATATTGACAGAAAGAACGTCGATTTTGACCTGCGAGCCGGGCTCGATACGAAGCGTGATGGGAGAGCTATCAACCTCAACGGTAATGTCTGGTTCATAATAGCCGAAGACGCGCATCGCTTCTCGCGCACGTTTACGTATTTCACCTTCTAATCTGACATCGGTGTACTGGTCTTCGTCAATATTTTGTAAATAGGCATCAATATTGGCTTCCACTTCACTGCTGACACCATTGATGGAAGCGTTGAGTGCCCATAAGGGAGCTGACCACGTTACAAGAAGTGGTAAAACCACCCCTCGAGTCGCTTCTTTAACGGTAGGCCATCGCCGTTTTCTTTCCATGCTGTTCATCCCTAACCAAATCAGCGACTCGGTGGCTTTATTACCAATTGCCATGCTACCGACAATTTCTAACAGTGCATTTCTAGCGGAGCATTTCCATCTGAGCACTAAATGCCAGTTGGGCTTGCCGCACTTGACGGATATCACTCTCTAAAGTGTTTAACCGTTGTGCCCATTGCTGCTCGAGTGCTTGTAAGGCTTCTTGAGTAGCGGCAGTATCAGTGCTGCTTAGAGTTTCGAGGGTTGAGTTTACATCAACAAAGCGCTGATCAATCTCTTCTTGCCATGCTGTAACTTTTGTTGCCAATTCGGTGCTTTCGTTTTCCAACTGAGCAACATCATCTAGTCGGCTTGCAGTCGCAGATAAGCGTTGTGACAGCATTTCTTCGAGGTAAGTTACTTCTTCTGCTAAGTTTTGGCGTCCAGACATGCCCGCTTGCTCAAGCGCATCCAGTGATGTCCTTATGGCTGTGAGCTGTTGGTCACGCAGCGCTGCCTGCTCTTCCAACTGACTAATGCGCTCGGCAATGCCGCTGAGAGCATCGCCATTCACGAGCTCTTCATTAGACGTTAAAAGCCCATACAGCTCTTCGCGGGTGTTTGTCACCGCGACGGCTAATTGCTCCTGTTCTTGGAACAGCGTTGACATCTGTGCTTGTACAAAGGCTATCGCATCTTGTGTATCCGTGTCACCCGAGTCGAGTCTTGCATGGAGATTTGATACTTCTCCACTTACTCGATGAACCTCTTCCAATAAGCGTTCTCTTTCATACCAAAGGCCTGCTGCGGCGGCGCCCAGAGAAATAATAATAAGCACCATCAATAGCCACAATGGCCACAACTTAGGCCCCTTGCGATGACGCAAGTGTTGTGCGGTCAAGCTTTGATCCACATCGGGAACAATGCGAGAAGACGCAGTGCTGTTGGGCATGTTTTTTCCTCAATACGTTGTGGGATCGGCTCGACGCCCGATTCCTCTATATCGTAAGCCACAGCTAGCCACGAAGGCTGGGTCATAAATATTTCGACCATCCAACACCAATTTAGCACTTAACAACGAGGCTAAACGATGCCAGTCAGGGTTCCAATAAGATTTCCACTCAGTCACCAACATCAGTGCGTCGGCTCCTTCACATGCCAGGTAAGGGTCACTGGTAAACGTGGTTAGATCGTTTCGGTCACCGACTGCGGCGTGCAGTGCTGGAGTTGCCGCTGGATCATGAAGATTCACCTTTACGCCTTGTGCCCATAAAGCTGCAAGAAGCGTGAGCACTGGCGCATGATCGATTCGGGTGGTGCCTGGTTTAAAGGCAGCCCCCCATATAGCAATCGTTTTACCTGCTAAATCGCCCTCGAAGAACGTCCATAGCTTCCTAAATAAAGTCTCTTTTTTCTGCTCATTAATGTCCATTACCTGCTCTAGCAGCGCCGAATTACGACCGCTGGCTGACTGGACGTCAGCTAAGCGCATTAAGTCGCGAGAGAAATTGGGGCCGCCAAAACCACAGCCAGGGTATAAATATTCATAGCCAATTCGTGTATCTGCGCCCATGCCCTGACGCACATGTTCAACGTCAACTCCAAGCGTGTCTGCAAGTCCTGCAATCTCGTTCATATAGCTGATACGTGTTGCCAACATGCCATTGATAGCGAGTTTAGTCAGCTCAGCGGCTCTACATGGCATACGCTGGAACACATCATTGCGGCGATTAAAGGCACGCAAAAGCTCACGAGCCACCTGTTCGCCTGTTGCATCATCGCAGCCCAGTAGCCAGCGTGTAGGACGCGTAAAAGAAACCCAGGCCCGCCCTTCTTCAAGGGTATCGGGTAAGGCAACACTACTGTGCTGAGGCCCCATAAGTGCGTGTAGCTGTTCTGTTTCTCCTACTGGGAATGTTGAATTGTTAATTAATACAGCACCGCTGTGGTGCTCAAATATAGGCGCTTCAAGTAGCGCTCTGGCCGCTTGACGCTGGTCAGGTGACAACGCCAGCCAAACCACATCAGGAGAATGAGCCTGCGCTGACGCTTCAATAACCCTCAGTGTTCCATTGGCTAACGCTTGCTCAATATGCGTCATTAACTCAGGTTCGCCGCGCAGCCAATCAGCTTTTAAAAGCTGTGGCCATGGTGCGCTTTCATGCAGCAGCCACTCAACTTGATGGCCTACCCAGGCTAACGCAGCGGCAGCAGTAGCGGCACTGAGTTCACTTCCGTGAAGTAACACTCGCATTCAAAACGCTCCCTGAGAAAATAAAAGTCGCGAAAATAGGGGGTTAAGAGTCATGTCGAGTTCCTTTTCATGCGTTCCTTTCCAGGAGTGGTTAGAATGACATAATACTGAACGACTGGTTGGATGCCACCATCATGCCAACTTACCGACAATGGGAGTTAAAATATGCAAGCGATACCTCAGGATAGCACTACTAATCGCAACCACGACAATGTCGACGCCGCGGAAGTTGCGAAATTTGAAGCACTTGCTAGTCGTTGGTGGGACTCGAAGGGAGAGTTCAAGCCGTTGCACGACATTAACCCATTGCGCCTTGACTTTATTGACGCTCGTGCAGGTTTAGCTGGTAAAAAAGTGCTGGATGTCGGTTGTGGTGGCGGTATTTTAAGCGAATCGATGGCCAATCGAGGGGCTGATGTTACCGGCATTGACCTTGGAGACGCCCCTCTTAACGTTGCTCGACTGCATGCGACAGAAAGCGGTGTATCCGTGGACTATCGGCTGATCAGTGTTGAGGCCCTAGCGGCCGAGCAGCCCGGGCATTATGACGTCGTAACCTGTATGGAAATGCTTGAGCATGTGCCCGACCCCGCATCGGTCATTCGCGCTTGTAGCGAGCTGGTTCGCCCTGGAGGCTACGTGTTTTTCTCGACGCTAAATCGCACCCCTAAATCGTATGCTTTTGCGATTTTAGGTGCTGAGTACGTACTTAAGCTATTGCCGCGTGGCACGCATGATTATGCGAAATTTATACGCCCTTCTGAAATGGCAGCCTGGGCAAGAGTCTCTGATCTCGAGGTTAACGAACAAACTGGACTTACCTATAATCCATTGACTCGTCACTACCGTTTAGTAGCAAACGATGTATCGGTCAATTACATGATGTATTGCCGAAAAGCGAGTCAATAAATGTCAACGTCAATGCCCGAAGCCATACTGTTTGATCTAGACGGAACACTCGTTGACACTGCCCCTGACCTTGCTGAAGCAACGAATGCATTGAGACGGCATCATGGGCTGGCACCGCTCCCCTACGGGCAAATACGCGGCCAGGTTTCTAACGGAGGCAGTGCCTTAGTTACCCTGGCTATTGGCCTTGAAAGTGGTTCCACAGAGCATGATACGGCGCGACAGTATTTGTTAGATAACTATGAACAAGCAGTCGCTGTTCACAGCCGACTATTTGAACCACTTGATCAATGGTTAACCCGCTGGCATTCAGAATCACGTCTATGGGGGATTGTAACGAACAAGCCAAGGCGCTATACCCTTCCGCTACTCGAGGCCCTGGCGCTCACGCCAGGAGCTCTTTTATGTGCGGATGATCTGGCGGTCAAAAAACCAGCCCCAGAACCTCTTTGGGAAGCCGCACGCAGGCTAAACGTGGCACCACAAACATGTTGGTACGTTGGTGACCATATCCGTGATATTGAGGCAGCAAAAGCGGCAGGAATGACGGCAGTCGCGGTTGGTTACGGATATATCAGTGAGGAAGACGATTACCAGCAGTGGCCTGCTGATTTATGGTTTGAAACGTGTCAAGACCTAGTCGATGCACTAACCGCTTTTCATCGATAGTGTTATAAGAAAACGACTATTTAATGAAAGCAGTTAGAACACCGACAAGTGACTCATCAGCAAGCTATGGACAAGGCACGTTACACAAGGCCGTGAAAATATTTAGCGGTGCTAATTTACTTTATTTACTTATCTGCTCATTTGCGCTTATACCCGTGGTGGTTGAGCGTCAAATTTTTGGCCACTGACGCCGGTACTGTCTGGCCCCATAAGCCACAAATAGGTGGGCATTATTTCTTCAGGGGTACGTAGCGTCAATGGATCTTCCCCTGGATAGGCAGCGCGGCGCATTTGGGTGCGCGTTGCACCAGGGTTTAGTGTATTAACTCGCACAGTAGACTGGTTTTCAAGTTCGTCAGCAAGAACTTCTACAAAGCCTTCAGTGGCGAACTTTGAAACCGAGTACGCTCCCCAATAGGCTCGGCCTTTTCGTCCGACACTTGATGAAGTGAAAATCACAGAGGCGTCAGCTGATTGCTGAAGCAGAGGCAGCAACGCTTGGGTCATCCAAATAGGTCCATTGATATTGACCTGCATGACTTGTTCCCACAGCTCTGGGTTGTACTGCTCAAATGGGGTAATTCTTCCTAGTAGGCTAGCGTTATGAAGCAATCCATCTAAGCGGCCAAATTCCTTGTCCAACGTTTCAGCCATATCGTGAAAGTCTTTGAGCGTTGCGCCCTCAAAGTTGAGCGGAAAAATGGCAGGTTGCGGCCCGCCTGCAGCTTCAATTTCATCGTAGACACGCTCGAGCTTAGCAATTGTGCGGCCAAGCAGTATCACGGTTGCCCCATGGCGGGCGTAGGTAAGTGCAGCAGCACGTCCAATTCCATCACCCGCACCGGTTACCAACACGACGCGGTTTTCCAATAGATTGGACGCTGGTTGATAGTCGATTTTGCAGCTCATGAGGTTTCCTTGATGCAAAAGTGTAAACAGTCGTTATCCTGCAGACTGACGTAAAAAGTCGTTTGCAAGTCCTGCAGCGCTACTCTGCGGATAATCATCACGTACTTGTTCCAGTAGTTCACGACTTCGCTCAGCCTCGCCCTGTCGTGCTTTTACTAACCCTAGCTTATAAAGCGCATCGGGTACTTTGCTGCTGCCGCTGTACTGCTCGATCACGCGGCTGAATGACGCATCAGCATCGCTTAGTTCGCCTTCAGCGGCATAGAGTTCACCTAGCCAGTAATGTCCGTTCGCAGTCAGACTGGTGTCGGGATGATCAGTGACAAATGCTTTAAACGCATTGATCGCATCTTTAAATTGACGTGCTTGAACGTGGGCAAACGCTGCTTGATAGTCTGCTTGAGCATCTTCGCTGACGTTTCGACCAGAAGGTGCATTGGCGACTTGCTCTGCCGCCTCAGGCTCTACTGCAGGAGTAGATTGTTCAATTTGACTAGGACCGCTATTCATCAAACGGTCTTCAATATCCAGGTATTGCTGCTGTGACTGTCGGCGAAGCTGCTCTAACTGGTGTCGAAGCTCTTCAATTTGGCCACGTAGCTGCTGGATTTCTTTCTGGTGTTCTTGCACTTGGTTAAAGAGTACCAAGTTGCCACCAGATGATTCTTGGCGTTGAGTTTGCTGATAAAAACCACTCGATCCGCTTGATAAGTCTTGAACGAGGGGCTGTTGACCAAAGGCCGTCAAGGGCAATACGGACAGCGGGAGCACTATGGCTCCCGCACCGCACAGCCTCTCAAGATAACGTTTGAGACTGTGATTCATGATGACTCCAATCATTACTTAGTTAGCGTACCTAGCACCTAGCCTCAATACTTACTTAATGCTTATAGTACTTAATATTCAGCAACTAGGTACGCTAATGCCATCAGTAGTTAAAGACGACGCGACGGTTTTGAGAGTAGGCACTTTCGCCTTGACCGCTAGCTGCCGGACGCTCTTCACCGTAGCTCACAACGCTCATTTGCGAAGGAGACACGCCTTGAATATTTAAGAACCGCTGAACAGCACCGGCACGACGCTCACCAAGAGCCATGTTGTATTCGCGGGTGCCACGTTCGTCGGTGTGACCATGCAGTACAACTTGAGCGCCTGGGTTAGCACGCAGATAGCGAGCGTGAGCCATGACTACTGATTCGTACTCACCTTTGATAGTGTCACGGTCGAAATCAAAATAGATGGTACGGACTTCTGGAATGCGAGAATCAGCTTGTTGACCAGCGCCTGCGCCGGAACCAGACGTAGAACCGTACTGGCCACCAGTGCCAACACCTGAGGTGCTAGATCCCATGCTGCTGCCATCCTGGCTTCCATAAGAGTCACCGTCCTGGGTTCCGCCGGTGCTGGAACAGCCCGCGATAACTACGATAGATAGCGCTACTGCCAATGAGCGAGCCAACGGTTTAAGTTGCATAATCAGACTCCTTGCCTGAAAACAAAAAATTAATACTTTTCGTCAATCAATTTAAAAAAGGTGACCACGCGGGATCGCGGACATCACCTTGCGCTGCGGGTAATCTAAATGACGAGCGGCCATCCGCTGAAACGGCACTTAACACCCCATTACTACCCTGTTGGGTAGCGAAGATTACCATGGTCCCGTTCGGCGCAACACTAGGAGATTCATCTCTTGTTGTTTCACTTATCACAACAAGGCGTCCTCCATCACGATCTTGCCGCGCAACTTGGTATCCACGGCTGGAACGGTGGATCAAAAAGATGTGCTCACCGTCAGGTGAATAACGCGCCCGAGCATTGTAGTTGCCGGTAAATGTAATGCGCTTTGCTTCACCACTACCTAACGAGTACTCATAAATTTGCGGCCCGCCGCTCCGGTCAGAAGTAAATATTAGACTACGTCCATCGGGCGCCCAAGCTGGTTCAGTATCAATGCTACTGTTTTGAGTAATACGTTCTACTGAGCGATTATTGATATCTAGGATATAAATTTCTGGCTGCCCATCCTTAGATAGTGACATAGCGATGCGTCGGCCATCAGGCGACCATGTGGGAGCACCATTGATACCTTCGAAAGAGGTTGCTTGTATCCGCTGTCCAGTCGAAACATCTTGAATATAAATAGCAGGGCGTTCTGTTTCGAAGGATACGTAAGCCAGTTTCCGGCCATCGGGAGACCACGCCGGCGACATGATCGGTTGGTCAGAAGTAAGTATTTGTTTGCTATTACGCCCATCCGCATCGGCCACATACAAGCCGAATTGCATATTATCGCCCAATCCTTGAGCGGTTACGTAAGCAATTCGCGTTGAGAAAGCACCCCGGATATCAGTAATTTCTTCAAAAATTTGATCGCTAATATAGTGAGCAGCGCCACGTAAATCATTCGCACTCGCAGTGACCGCTTCGCCTATCATGCGACGCTGCCCACTGATATCCATTAGCTCAAATTGAATCTGATAACCGCTGTCTGTCTGTTGCGCACGACCTACCACTAAATATCGCACATCTAGCGAACGCCAAGTGCCAAATTCCACATCACCCGCTTGGCTTGGCCTATCAAACATAGCATTACGTTCTAAGGGCGCAAAAAAACCGCTGCGTTCGAGATTGTCCTGGATGATTTGAGCCACGTCTTCAGGCATGTTGTCGCCGCCTGCAAAGGGAACAATACCAATCGGTAAGGCCTGGTCGCTCCCTCGTGTTATTTCAATAGTTAGGTTTGCGTTTGCAGTTGCGTAACTACTAACGAATAGCAGTACGCAAAACAGCCACACTTTGCTCATGGTTTGCATCAGCGAACATCCCCCGGGGTAAATCGCAGATTAAATTGACGTAAGTTACGCTGCTGCTCTGCGGGCAAATCCCTCAGCTCGCTGAACGGTGCAGCGTGTTCAACAGCCTGCATAGCAGACCGGTCAAAGGCACTATCACCGCTGGATGAAGCGATAGTGGTTAAAAGTACTTCTCCTGACGGGCCAAGTCTTACTTGAATCGTAGCACTCATCGTGTCACTGGCGCCTGCTGGAATTAACCATGCCTGCTCTACCGCGCGACGCACAATATTAATAAAACTATTCGCTGCTTGCTGAGCCTGCTGTGCATTAGCAGCAGCCTGAGCCTCTCCCTCTAGCTGACGCTGCCTAGCCGCCTCGGCTTCACGCTGGCGTTGGGCTTCTGCCTCAGCTTCGCGCTGGCGTTGGGCTTCTGCCTCAGCTTCGCGCTGGCGTTGGGCTTCTGCCTCAGCTTCGCGCTGGCGTTGGGCTTCTGCCTCAGCTTCGCGCTGGCGTTGGGCTTCTGCCTCAGCTTCGCGCTGGCGTTGGGCTTCTGCCTCAGCTTCGCGCTGGCGTTGGGCTTCTGCCTCAGCTTCGCGCTGGCGTTGGGCTTCTGCCTCAGCTTCACGCTGGCGTTGGGCTTCTGCCTCGGCTTCACGCTGGCGTTGGGCTTCTGCCTCGGCTTCACGCTGGCGTTGGGCTTCTGCCTCAGCTTCACGCTGGCGCTGGGCTTCTGCCTCGGCTTCACGCTGGCGCTGGGCTTCTGCCTCGGCTTCACGCTGGCGCTGGGCTTCTGCCTCGGCTTCACGTTGGGCATCTTCTCGGGCCTGAGCTTCTACTTCCTGCTGTTCTGCTAGACGCTGAGCTTCTTCTTCTCTGCGCTGCGCTTCAGCTTCGGCTTGAGCTTGAGCCTCTTGTAGCTCGCGTGCCTGCTCCTCTGCGCGCGCTTCAGCTTCTTCTCTAGCAGCGGCTTCAGCGGCTTGCTGTTGTAGTGCTTCCTGCTCGCTTGTGTCAGGTTCAGGCGCTGGTTCAGCTTCGTCGGGTTCGGTTGAACTATTGAGTGCGGCTTGCTGCTCTGTCGCCTGCTGAGCCTGATCGGTAAATGTCTCAGTGCTGACGAGTGTCGCTTGCACAATTGAAGAAGAGTCTGGTTCTGCCGTTGAACTTGGCAGACTAACCAGACTAAAAAACACAACCAATAAATGCACCGCAACCGCTAGGACTGTAGGCCAAGTATAGCCAACATCCTGTGGGTCACGTGGTGGTTTAACTGCCATTTGCGCGCTACCTTTAACCATCTTGTGGTGGCTCAGATAACAGCCCCACATTAGCGACACCTGAACGCTGCAGTGTGCTCATCAATAAAACTATTTGCCCGTATGGCACATTGCGATCGCCACGCACCATGACAGGCGTGCCAGGACGACGCTGTAGTATCGCCATTACCCGTTCTGACATTTGTTCAAGAGAAACAGACGTTGAATCTTCACCAAGCGTAATGAAGTAGCCGCCCTCTCGGTCGACAGAGATAATGATAGGGTCACTTTCGTCCTGGCTTTCGATAGGCTCTGATGTGACTTGAGGCAGATCTACTTGTACCCCTTGAGTCAGCATCGGTGCGGTGATCATAAAGATCACCAGTAAGACCAGCATGACATCAATAAAAGGCACTACGTTGATTTCAGCCATCGGCTTTTTATTGCCGCTACGGTTAAACGGGCCTTGCATAGCGTACTCCCTTAGCTAGCGCTGGACTTGCTTTCACGGCCTTGCAAATTACGGTGCAAGATAGCGTGAAACTCCTCGGCAAAGTCTTCGTACTTGCCCAGTAAGCGAGCAGCATCATTCGATAGTCGGTTATAGAAAATTACCGCAGGGATGGCCGCAAACAGGCCCATTGCTGTTGCAATTAGTGCTTCAGCAATCCAAGGGGCAACAGTTGCCAATGTAGCTTGCTGTGTCATAGAAAGGGATTGGAAGGAACCCATAATCCCCCAAACCGTGCCGAACAAGCCAATGTAGGGGCTCGCTGATGCCACTGTGGCGAGAAATACCAAGTGCTGGGTTAGGCGATCCTCTTCCCGTGACCAGGCAACGCGCATACTCCGCTGCACACCTTCTAAAATGGTGTCGGGATTCCGCGTTTTTGGCATTAAACGATTAAATTCGCGAAAACCAGCCTGGAAAATATGCTCTGCTCCATAGCGTGGGTCGTCAGCGGGGATTTCTCGATATAACTCGTTTAAATCGACACCTGACCAAAAGGATTCTTCAAATTGGCTGTATTCCTGTTTTGCCCTGCGCAGGGCAATACTCCGTTGGAAAATAACCACCCATGAGAGGATTGAACCCACCACCAGCAGCAACATCACCAGCTGAACAACCGTGCTGGCACTCATTATCAAGTGGGGAATGGACATGGTGTTATCGTTCACAGTTACCCTCATCAAGCTATTAACGTCGGAAGTTCCGAACAGTGGTGGTGTCTAACGTCAATGAAGTACGCGCTACATCGCGCTATCTACTCCATAGGTTTACGCATGTCACAGGTTTACGCATGTTTTCAGCGTTCGCCTTAAATTAATCAACCGAGCGCTTTCAACGTTTTAGGCCATGCTTTTGGTCGCATCTTGTGAGCACACAAGCAGGCTATCTCGACTGTAGCAGCGCATAAGAGTTCCTCATCTCGCTGCACTTGCTGCAAAAAAGTCATGCGGCATCGACCAACGCTCTCAACATTTGTACTGACAATAAGCGAGTCATCCAAGCGTGCAGGCTTGCTGTAGTGGCAGGCCAAGCGATATACCACTAGCTGGGTACCATCGTCTAGCAAAGATTGCTGATTAAGGCCTAATGTACGCAACCACTCACTGCGGGCGCGCTCCATAAACTTCAAGTAGTTAACGTAGTAGACAATCCCGCCGGCGTCAGTATCTTCCATATATACGCGCACCGGCATAGTGGCCCCATTTTTCATGGGCGACGCTCTCCCTCTGGATCAATAGCATGCTCGTGTGGCGTTTTGTTGAAATGTAGCCACGCTTGCCGCGTCACTACGCGGCCTCTGGGTGTGCGCATCATTAACCCTTGTTGAATCAAGTAAGGTTCAATGACGTCTTCGATGGTACCGCGTTCTTCACTGATAGCGGCTGAAATCGAGTCAACACCGACAGGGCCGCCATCAAATTTATCGATCATTGCCAGCAAAAGGCGCCGATCCATATGATCCAGCCCATGATGATCGACATTTAGCATGTTGAGTGCCGCATCGGCGAGAGTAACATCAACGATGCCATTACCTTTTATTTCTGCATAATCACGCACCCGACGAAGCAGTCTATTGGCAATACGCGGGGTACCTCTGGAACGCTTAGCAACCTCGACAGCACCTTCATGGCTCGTTTCAACACCTAGCAAACGTGCTGAGCGAGTAACAATCTCGGTAAGCTCTTCAAGGTTGTAAAACTCCAGTCGCTGCACAATGCCAAAACGGTCACGTAAGGGAGAGGTGAGCAAGCCTGCGCGCGTCGTCGCTCCTACTAATGTAAAGCGAGGTAAATCTAGTTTGATTGAGCGTGCTGCAGGCCCTTCACCGATCATTATATCTAGCTGAAAATCTTCCATCGCCGGATAGAGCACCTCTTCTACCACGGGAGACAGCCGGTGAATTTCGTCAATAAACAGCACATCACCAGGCTCTAGGTTCGTCAGCATCGCGGCTAAGTCACCTGCACGCTCAAGCACTGGGCCAGAGGTCGATTTCAGCCCTACACCCATTTCGGTAGCAATAATATTAGCAAGCGTTGTTTTACCAAGCCCCGGGGGGCCAAATACCAAGGTATGATCCAGGCTTTCCTGACGTAGCTTTGCAGCCCCCATGAAAATTTCGAGCTGCTCGCGTACACGCGGCTGCCCAATATAATCCTTTAAATGTTTAGGACGAATAGCATGATCAATACGCCCTTCCCCTTGCTCGGGATCAGCTGCGATTAGTCGGTCATGTTCTAACATAAGGTGCGCACTATCAGTCGTTCCATGAAATAACCTACGTTGTTACCCAGTCATGCGTTTTGTCAGCGCGGCTTTAATAATCGCCTCTGTTGACTGCTTGGGATTGATGTCAGCCAACATTTTAGAGGCCTCAGTGAGCTTATAGCCCAAGCTCACCAGGGCAGCTTCTGCATCTGCCAACGTGTCACGGGGGGCTGGTTCACCATTAGCCGCTTCTAACGCGAGGGGCGCGTCGGCGGCGTTCTCCCATTCTGGGAAGCGGTCACGCATTTCAATAATTAACCGCTCTGCGGTTTTTTTGCCAACGCCAGGAAGCTTAGTCAGTGCTTTGCTATCATCGTCACGTACGCAGCGCATAAAGGCTGCTTCGTCCATTCCGGACAAGATGGCCAACGCTAGTTTTGGCCCTACGCCGTTGACTTTAATCAAGGCACGAAACAGTGCGCGCTCTTGCTCACGCCCGAAACCATAAAGCAAATGAGCATCATCACGAATCGTAAGGTGTGTATACATGGATACGTTTTCGCCTACAGCAGGAAGTGCCACTAGGGTATTCATAGAGGCTTCTAGCTCGTAACCGACACCATGCACATCAACCACAATCCAAGGGGGATGCTTTTCTAACAAAAAACCATTAATACGACCGATCATGTGTATGCTCGCAATAATAAAAAGCTGCCATTTACTATAAAGACACTCTGTACAGATGACCAGTAAGCATCTAAAGCCGCCACCGCCCCGTACTGCGCCGGCGGCTTCCCTTAGAGGGTGCAGTAAGCAGACCATGCCCTGCATACGCATGGGTAAGCGCGATAGCTAACGCATCTGCGGCGTCAGCCTGAGGCGTCGAAGAGAGCTGTAGAATAGCAGTGACCATATGCTGTACTTGACTTTTATCTGCGCCCCCCTGGCCAGTAACGGCTTGTTTGATTTGCCTTGCTGCGTATTCTGCAATGTTCAGCCCATGATTCGCGATGCAGACGAGAGCCGTGCCCCGTGCTTGACCAAGCTTCAGCGCTGAATCGGGATTTTTAGCCATAAAGACTCGCTCAATGGCGACCGCATTAGGCCGATGCAGCCCAACTACTTCACTTAAGCCTGCATAAATTTGTGCCAAGCGCTGCTCTAACGGGCCATCGGTCGTTCTAATACAGCCACTGGCAACATAATGAGGCTTAACACCCACTAAATCGATGACGCCATAGCCCGTGATACGCGAACCTGGGTCGATACCCAAAATCCGAATAGTGGGAGCGGGCTGCTTTTCATCCATGTCACCTTTCCTATTGATAGCGAACTGTTACGTGCGCATTTTATGCAAACAAAAACACCGACGCCTAAACGTCGGTGCTGAGCTAAAAAGCAGCGTTAGCAATTATTCGCTGGCGGTCTCTGCTTTGGCTTTTTGGCGCAGACGGATGTTTAAGTCTTTCAACTGATCTGCACTGACTTCACCTGGTGCGTCAGTCATTAAACAGCCGGCACTTTGGGTTTTCGGGAAGGCAATAACTTCACGAATTGTCTTAGCTCCAGCCATCAGCATGACTAGGCGATCCAAGCCGAACGCTAGGCCACCATGGGGAGGCGCGCCGTATTGAAGAGCATCCAGCAGGAAGCCAAACTTTTCTTGTGCTTCCTGTTGACCAATGCCCAAAATTTCAAAGACAGTGCTCTGCATGGTTTGATCGTGAATACGAATGGAGCCACCACCCAGCTCGGTTCCGTTAAGCACCATATCGTAAGCACGCGACAAGGCATTCGCTGGGTCAGCTTTAAGCGCTTCTGGCGAGCAAGAAGGTGCGGTAAACGGGTGATGTAACGGGCTCAGGCGACCGTTGTCGTCCGCTTCAAACATCGGGAAATCGACAACCCATAACGGAGCCCAGGCTTGGGTGTAAAGCTCAAGGTCAGCACCTAACTTGACGCGTAATGCTCCAATTGCCTCATTGACGATGCGAGCTTTATCCGCACCAAAGAAAATGATGTCGCCATCCTCAGCGCCTACACGATCAAGCAGCTCTTCGACAACATTTTCCATGAACTTAACAATGGGTGATTGAAGACCTTCAAGCCCTTTCGCACGCTCGTTGACTTTAATCCACGCCAGCCCTTTCGCACCGTAAATACCAACGAATTTAGTATATTCGTCGATTTCTTTACGAGACAATTTGGCGCCACCCGGGACTTTTAGTGCCGCAACACGACCATCTTCCGCACTTGCTGGGCCAGAGAAGACTTTGAAATCAACCTGTTGCATCAGATCATCAACATCAGCCAACTCTAACGGGATGCGTAGATCCGGCTTATCAGAGCCAAAGCGATCCATTGCTTCTTGCCAGGTCATCCTCGGGAAGTCAGGGAGCTCAACGCTTAGCACTTCCTGGAAGAGTTGACGAATCATGGCTTCGGTAATGCCCATGATGTCGTCTTCTTCAACAAAAGACGCCTCGATATCGATTTGCGTAAACTCAGGCTGGCGATCAGCTCGCAGGTCTTCATCACGAAAACATTTAGCGATCTGGTAGTAGCGATCAAAACCGGCCACCATTAACAGCTGCTTAAATAGCTGAGGCGACTGAGGTAGTGCAAAGAAGCTACCTGCATGTGTTCGGCTAGGAACGAGGTAGTCGCGGGCACCTTCCGGCGTTGCGCGAGTCAATACCGGCGTTTCAATATCCAGGAAACCTTGATTTTCCAAATAGGCGCGAACGTTATGAGAAATACGCGAACGCAAGCGTAGCTTCTCAATCATATCCGGGCGACGAAGATCAATATAGCGGTGCTTTAAGCGAACTTCTTCACCTACTTTATTATGCTCATCTAGCTGAAAAGGCGGTGTGGCAGCCGTATTGAGTACTTCCACCTCTTTCGCTAATACCTCAATCATGCCGGTCGGCATGTTGGGGTTTTGCGTTCCTTCAGGGCGCAGCCGGACACGGCCAGTAATACGAAGCACGTACTCACTGCGAGCACGGTCAGCATTAGCAAATGCCTCGGCGGTATCAGGGTCGACAACGAATTGAGCGATGCCATCGCGATCGCGCATATCCAAAAAGATGACCCCACCGTGGTCACGGCGGCGATGAACCCAACCGCAGACAGTGACCGTTTGTTCCACCAAAGTTTCGTTAAGCTGGCCGCAATAATGGCTGCGCATGTCTAATCCTGTTCTGTTTCGTGGCAATGAGATTGTCGTGGGTCGTTCTGACCCTGACAACCGCGGCTAAGCCGCGGCGCCCTTTTTCGTTGGTGTGCTACTGGTATCGCTTGTGGCACCAGTGCTGGAAGTAGATTGGCCTTCTGCAGCCAAGTTTTTCTTACTTCCTGTTTTAAAATCGGTTTCATACCAACCGCCGCCAGCAAGACGGAAACCAGCCGCTGAGACCAAGCGTTCAAGGCTTGCTCGCTGGCACGCTGGGCAATCCTTAAGCGGATCCGCGCTGATTTTCTGCAATTTTTCCATGCGATGACCGCAGGCCTTGCACTCGTACTCATAGATGGGCATGTTGATAACTCCTGAAAAGCTCAACTCCGACAGGCTAAATTTATATAGACTAGCGGCAAATCTAATGGTTGCCAGGCAGAAAATATGTGGGCTGCCGGGATAAATTCCAAGACTGCGGTTGATAGAGCGACACATTATACCCTTTTGTGCCCCCTGCTGAGCAAGGCCAAGCGCTTTTCAGCAGATAATGGAGAAAAGAAACATGCCCAATGCGGTAATGCTGGATGCCGAGAGCTTAGGCGCGGATATTGATCTAACAGCAATTCGACACATTGTTAGTCATCTAGATGTGTATCAGCAAAGCACTTCGGAGCAGGCAGGTGAGCGCTTGGCAGATGCGGACATCGCGATCGTCAACAAGGTCATGCTAAATGCTGAAACACTGGCAAGCCTGCCTAAACTCAAGCTTATATGTGTGCTGGCTACAGGGCTTAACAACATTGATATCACTACTGCTAAAGCCCAAAATATTATTGTAAAAAACGTCACCGCCTACGGCACGGCTAGCGTTTCTCAGCACTCACTGATGCTTATGCTGGCATTAGCAAATCGATTGCCACGTTATCAAGCCGACATTGCTCGTGGAGAGTGGCAGCGCAGCGATTTCTTTTGCTTACAAAGCCACTCGACGCTGCAGCTTTCGGGTAAGCATCTGGTAATGGTAGGTCAAGGTGAGCTTGGCTCAGAAGTGGCGCGTTTAGCCGAAGCGTTTGGGATGAAGGTTACATTTGCCGCTCGGCCTGGAAATGAATTAGACGATAAACGGCCCTCTCTTGATGACTTATTACCAACGGCAGATATTATCAGCTTGCACTGCCCGCTTAACGAGACAACTAAGCACCTTATTAATCGCACACGATTGATAAACGCAAAACCATCATTGCTACTAATCAACTGTGCCCGAGGCGGTATCATCGATGAAGAAGCCGCGCTTGAGGCGCTTCGCGATGGCAAGATTGGTGGATTAGCGGTTGATGTGCTTCCCACAGAGCCGCCGAAAGAAGGACACCCTCTATTAGCAGCATTAGCCGAAGGCGAAGCACTCAATTTGATCGTGACCCCTCACAATGCCTGGATCACTCCTGAGGCTCGCCAGAACATTGTAGCGCTAACTGCTGATAATATTAAGCAATGGCAAAACGAGGCGAGCTGATTAAGCACTGATTAATAGGTGGCGAAATGATCAGGGGCGCGGTGGTTATCCAGCACTTCAATGGTGACATGGGTTACCTGCGCTCCTTTTGGCCCTTCCCATAACCATTCAGTTAGCACAGATACGGCATCAGAATTGCCGCATAGCAATACCTCGACACGCCCATCGGCTAGATTTTTGGCATACCCCGTCAGCCCCCGCTGCAGCGCTTGTTCCTGTGTTGAACGCCGAAACCACACTCCCTGCACCTTCCCTGTCACATAGGCACGTACACAACAAGTAGACATAGATTGCCCTCTTAGTGCTTGTAGAATTCAGTCTGATAAATGCCCAGACTGAATTCTGTTAATCCCCATTCTTCTCAAACGGGTTTTCTTCGGGTTTGGCTCCCCACCAGCCTGTTTAAACCAGCTCTCGCTTCACTAGCACTGCACTATTACGTGGCACTAATGGGCGTCCACGACGGAGTAGCAAAGAGCGAGTAAAAGCAGCGCCAAATAGTAAAATTAATGAGCTGTAATATACCCATAGCAAAATCATGACGACAGAGCCCGCTGCGCCATAGGTAGACGCTGTGGCGGTATATGCCAAATATATAGCGATAACGCTGCGCCCAATTGTGAACAGCACAGAGGTTACTACCGCGCCAATCAGCACATCTTGCCAATGGAGAACAACATCTGGCAATACCTTGAAAATAGTAGCGAACAACAATGTCACCATCGCTAGTGAGATTAGCGACTCAAGCGATGTGGTTAATAAACTGGCATAGGGTAATAAATTACCTGCTCCATGGAGCATACCCCGTAAGATGACTCCCAGCACTAACGATACCAGTAGGATGAAGCCAATAGACAAAACGACCGTTAAGGAAAGTAAACGATTTTTTATGAAGATAAACGCGCTATTTGAGGTGGGCTTTGCAGTAACGCCCCAAATGGTATTGAGCGAAAATTGCATCTGTGCAAATACGGTCGTGGCACCCACCAACAAGGCCACAAAGCCAAGTATTGTCGGTAAGATACCTGACTCCTCGATGCGTGACTGGGCGACAGCCTGCTCAATCGCGAACGCTGCTTCAGCTCCTAAAGTATCCTGGAGTTGTGCAACAATTTGGCCTTGAGCAGCATCTTCACCTAGCACCACGCCAATGACCGTTACCGCTATAATAACGGTAGGCGCCAAAGAGAACAGTGTGTAAAACGCTAATGAACCTGCATAGCTGAAAGCATTTCGTTCAAGCCATAACGCCGTTGCATCTTGAACCACGTTCCACCAAAAAATGATCGTTTTTTTCAGCATATTCATTCCCTTAACAAAAAAGTTTCCCTATCAAGCACCAACGCAAGATACTTCCGACAATCATACCGAACTAAAGCGTTGAGCGCAGGTGAAGACACATTGCGCGCCTTAACAGCCCACTTCATAATGGCCCTCCTTTCTCTCCTACGACCAAGGAAGCGTTATGAATTCGGATGCTGTTGAATCTGCTACGGCTTACGACTTTGATTGCTTGGTGTTTATTGGTCGTTTTCAGCCTCCCCATCTTGGCCACCTGGCCATTATCCGTGAGGCGTTAAAACAGGCACGCCAAGTCATCGTATTAGTGGGCTCGGCTTGGCAGGCGCGCTCGTTGCGCAACCCTTGGAATTTCGATGAGCGTCAAGTAATGATTCGCTCTGGGTTTGATGATCAAGACAATCAACGCCTGGAAATCACGCCTCTACTTGACGCGCTTTACAACGACGATGTGTGGGTACGTGATGTGCAGCGCAAAGTGCGTGACTTGGCTTCGCCTGCAAACGCTCGCTTACCTCGTATTGGCTTGATTGGTGCAAGCAGGGGGCAATCCAGCTACTATTTGTCGCTTTTTCCTCAATGGGAGTCCGTTAGTGTTCCACTCGTTGAGGGTATTTCAGCGAGTCAAATACGCGAGCGGCTGTTTCGCTCACCCGGTTCTACCGATGACTATTTGAGCACAGGCGCTTACCACGATTTACCGCCCGAAGTCGTCAAAAGCGTTGATAGGTTTTGCAAAGGTATTGCCTACCACCGCTTGCTGGAAGAGCAACAGCTACTGGATCAATATAAGCAAGCTTGGGCACAAGCCCCTTATCCGCCCATTTTCGTGACCGTTAATGCGGTTGTCGTCCAATCGGGACATATTCTGCTAGTAAAGCGAACAGCTGCGCCGGGCAAAGGACTTTTTGCATTACCCGGAGGCTTCATAAACCCCCATGAGCGCTTATTAGACGCTTGCTTAAGGGAGCTCCGTGAACGCTTAAGGCTAAAAGTGCCCGAGCCCGTTTTAAAAGGCTCGCTACGCGGACAACGCCTGTTTGATGAACCTCATCGCAGTTGGCGAGGACGAACGTTAGCGGAAGCCTTTTATTTTGCTCTCAGGCCGGATCAACAGCTACCTCGTTTAAAGCCAGTCAAAGGCGGCGATCATGCCCGCTGGGTCGCTCTTGCTGATTTAGAACCTGAAAGCTTGTTTGAAGATCACTTTTTTATCATTCAAAACTTTCTCGGTTTACCGGCAGATTTAGGTACATTTTAAGATATAAGGGTTTTCCTAGACTTTCTGCAGGCTATGCCTGCAGAAAATCGCGTGGCAGCTTCATCATTTGACGCCAAAGACGCTCGACACCGGGTTTATGGACTAACGAACAACGGTAAAGTCTAATTTCTAAAGGAATATCCCAGTTTTCATCCCCAGCTCTTACTAATTTTCCAGTTTTGAGCTCTTCACGAATACAAAAATCAGGAATCCAAGCGATGCCCACTCCTTGAAGAACCATGCCTTTTAATCCTTCCGCCATAGCTGTTTCATAAACCGTGCGAAGCTTCAATCGTAGTGGGTCGTTTTTAAGCAACATTCGTACGCTTCGCCCTAGGAATGCGCCCTGCGTATAAGCTAAATAAGGAATTGAGCTGTCATTTTGAATTGAGAAAAGCGGTTGGCCGTGTTCATCCGGCAGCGAGACCGGCAACATTTTCACTTGGCCAATAGAAAAAGAGGGAAAGACTTCTGCGTCTAGCTGCATGGTGGCAAATGGGTCGTAGTATGCCAACATCAAATCACAGTTACCTTCGCGCAAAATATGGATAGCCTCGCCAACGTTCATGGCTACCAACCGAGTTGGCAGTTCACCTAAGCCTTTTTGTAGCCGAGAAATCCAAGGAGGGAAAAAACTCAGTGCCAACGAATGAGCCGCTACGATATCGAGAGCTTCATTCGCAATAGAAACCCCTCGAAGGTGGCTTAATGATTCGTTTAATTGTTCCACTAAATTTCGTGCGGTGATCAAAAACAGTTGACCCTCTGACGTCAGGCCAATCGGCGTCGTGGAACGATCGACTAAGATGACCCCTACCGCTTGTTCTAGCGCACGAATACGACGGCTGAACGCAGGCTGAGTGACGTGACGCTGCCTGGCAGATGCCGAAAAGCTTCGTGTATTGGCTAACGCAACGAAATCCTCGAGCCATTTTGTTTCTAAATTCACCCAAAACTCCTTGTGCCTAAATCGTTGTTAGCGGCGTGTAGGGTTATTATTGATTACTGAATAGGTGCGGTTAAATATGCCGCACGAGAAACCACTTTTTTCCACATTGGGCGTTGACTAATTTCGTCAATAGTAATGCGACGACACTGTGCAAAGTCTTGCTCTAGCATGGTATGTACCTTACTGGCAAAAGCTTGGCTGGGAATGAAAGCTGTTATCTCGAAATTAAGCCTAAATGACCGATTATCCAGGTTTATTGTGCCGACTGTTGCCGCACTGCTGTCAATAAGGATGACCTTTTGATGTAAAAACCCAGGGAGATAACGGTATATTTTAACGCCAGCTCTTAACATATCGGGTAGGAATGAAAATGCGGATAGAAACACAAGCAGATGATCAGGGCGCTCAGGAATCATAACGCGAACATCTACACCTCGCATTGCTGCCAGCCTAAGCGCATCCTGCACTCCTTGGTCTGGTACAAAATACGGGCTGGTTACCCAGAGTCTTTCATTAGCGCTATGAATTAGCTGTTGAATTAAAAGGCTAGCCGTATCCTGTTTATCAGCAGGGCCAGATGGCACTATAACCACGTGATGATCATCTTGTGGGTGACTTTCCGCATGCCAATTTAGGGTAATGACCTCCCCTGTTGCCCAGTGCCAATCTTCCCAAAAAGCTTCCTGTAGACCCAAAACACACGGCCCACTAAGCGCTAAATGCGTATCGCGCCAGGGACCATGACGTGGATTTTGCCCAAGGTATTCAACACCAACGTTAAAGCCACCAACCCAGCCCTGCTTACCATCCACTACTGCAATTTTGCGATGGTTGCGGAAATTAAGCTGAAAGCGATGTTTGAAGCCACGAGAAGAACGAAACGCTTTTACTTCTATGCCTTCTTTTATCATCTCATTTAAAAAACCGTCATTTAGTTTCCGGCTACCCACTTCATCGTACAGAAAATAAACACGCACGCCTCGTTGAGCAGCTTTAATTAAATGATGCTGGAATCGTTTACCTAAGGCATCGCTGCGTACAATAAAAAACTGTATCAGCAAATAATCTTTGGCTTGATCGATACCTTCAAAGAGGCTTGTGAAGGTAGCTTCACCATCAATTAATAAATCAGCACTATTGCCTTTAGTCAATGGCATCATGGCCAACTGCTCAACTGCCTGAATATCGGTACTCGCAGGTAATGAAAGGTGTGGCTTAATGTTATGTCGATAACGAATCAGTACTCTACGTAACACGTTATCTCGCGCCCCCCTTGCCGTTACATAACCATAGAAACGTGGGCGGCCAAAAAACCAATAAGCAGGTAGCGCTACATAAGGAAACGTTAACAGTGAAATAATCCAAGCCACAGCCCCTTGGGACGTTCTGCTAGACATGAGCGCCATGACCGCTGACACGATACCCAGTAGATGTATCAGCATAATGCTGGTCCCTAGCAACCATGAGGTCATTGCCTTTTCCTCGTTATGAAGTGAGCTGTTTATCGTATTATTTCACTGCTAATGCACAAAAGCCCCGCGAAAGACGGGGCTTATTTGTCACTGATTGCGGTTTTACGCCATCAGTATGCTACGCCTTTTGAGCGATGATCTCCTTCCATTTAGCAGGGCCTGTCTGATGGACGGAAGTTCCTTGGCTATCGACAGCAACCGTAACCGGCATATCTTCAACTTCAAATTCGTAGATTGCTTCCATACCCAGGTCTTCAAAACCAACGACACGGGACTTCTTAATTGCCTGGGCAACAAGGTAGGCAGAACCGCCGACAGCCATCAAATATACCGCTTCGTTATCTCGAATGGCATCAATAGCGGTCTGGCCACGTTCGGCTTTGCCAACCATACCTAGCAAGCCTGTCTCTTCAAGCATGGTGCGAGTGAATTTATCCATTCGGGTAGCGGTGGTCGGCCCTGCTGGGCCAACAACTTCATCACCTACTGGATCAACAGGACCCACGTAGTAAATAAAGCGACCTTTCATATCAACCGGCAACGGCTCGCCTTTGGCAATCATGTCCACCATACGTTTATGTGCTGCGTCACGGCCAGTTAAAAGCTTGCCGTTCAGCAGTAACGTATCACCCGGCTGCCAGGTTTTGACCTCGTCAGGCGTCACCGTATCAAGGTTAACGCGTTTGACGTTCTCGCCTGCTTCACGAGTAATTTCAGGCCAGTCTTCTAGCTTCGGCGCTTCAAGCGCGGCGGGACCACTGCCATCAAGCGTGAAATGTGCATGACGCGTGGCTGCACAGTTGGGGATGATTGCCACAGGTTTATTAGCCGCATGGGTTGGATAGTCTTTAACCTTGATATCCAGCACCGTGGTTAAACCACCTAAGCCTTGAGCACCGATACCGCTTTTATTCACTTTATCGAACAGTTCCAAACGTAGCTCTTCAGCACGGTTACTAGGACCACGCGCTTGCAGATCTTGGATATCGATAGGATCGAGTAGCGCTTCTTTGGCAATCATCATCGCCTTTTCGGCGGTGCCACCGATACCAATGCCCAGCATGCCGGGCGGACACCAGCCTGCGCCCATCTTAGGCAACTGTTCCATCACCCAGTCCACGACACTATCGGACGGATTTAACATCGCAAACTTCGATTTTGCTTCACTGCCACCGCCCTTCGCGGCCACATGAATATCAACCTTATCGCCAGGCACAATTGAGTGGTGAATAATCGCCGGCGTGTTGTCTTTGGTATTTGCCCGCTTGCCGTCTGGATCAGCGAGAACGGAAGCACGCAGCACGTTATCAGGCAACTGATAGGCACGGCGCACGCCTTCATTAATCATGTCATCAAGACTCAGCTCGGCGTCCCATGTGACGTTCATACCGACATGGACAAATACCGTCACGATGCCCGTATCTTGGCAAATTGGACGATGACCAGTAGCGCACATTCTTGAATTAATTAAAATCTGTGCAATCGCATCCTTTGCAGCAGGATTTTCTTCCCGCTCGTAGGCACCCGCCATTGCATCAATGAAATCTTTCGGATGGTAGTAAGAGATGTACTGCAGAGCATCGGCAACGCTCTGAATGACGTCGTCCTGGCGAATCACGGTCATGGACTAACAGCTCCTCGGTTATCGTCTTGGCTGCGACCTTGGTAATGGCCGTCTAGATGTACGGTAAGTATACCGTATTGGCCTTTATGCGGCAGCCACAACCACCACTAACCTGTCCCTGATCACTACGGCATTAGTCTGAGGCAAGAAAACGCTACATGAGATAACGGTATAAAATATTAATCTAAGTGCTGGCACGTCGGACACAAATATAGACGGCGCGAGCCAACCATCATCCGCTCTATAACCGAACCACAGCGATGACAAGAAAGTCCTGCACGTTCAAACACACTAAATCGCCATTGCCGGCGTGGCTCACCGGAAGCAATCGCTTGCTTAATCCATACGTCTCGATTTGTGACGCCCGCGTCTAAATACGCTTGACGCGTCGTTTTCACAATCATAGTGGCAAGCACGTCTAGCTGATTTTCCGTTAAGTCAAAAGGACGCTGTTTAGGGTGCAATTGAGATAAGAAAAGAATTTCAGAGCGCAAGTAGTTTCCCAGGCCAGCGACTAGCCCCTGATCAAGTAGCAACGCACCAAGGCTTCTGCGCCTAAACGCTGGATCCGTCAGGCGTTGTTTCACATCATCAGGAGAGACATTTTGGCTTAACAAATCAGGCCCAAGACGAGACAAGAAAGGATGATGGCTCAGCTCACTCTCATGCCACAACGAAACATCTGACGCGCTGTAAAGACTGGCCACCCTTCCCTCAGCAGTCAGCCGAACACGTAATGACCTTTTTGTGTTTGGCGGCTTATTTTCGCCATGTAGCTTCCAAACGCCGTAAAGCTGATTATGGGAATACAACACACGTAAGTCTGCAAAACGGATAAGCATGGCTTTGCCCCATGTATCCACTGCCTGGACCTGCTGACCAATCAGTGAGTCCGCCTGCCCGGCGAGTTCAGGAAATGCAAACCAGACGTCATCAAGATGTTTGCCACCTATCTGCTTCTCTATTCTATCCGCTGCACGGCGGATCTCGGGGCCTTCAGGCATCGTTTATCCCAGCGCCAGCTGTTTTTCTTGCATTTGATGAAGCTGGTCACGAAGTCTCGCCGCTTCTTCAAACTCCAGGTTTTGTGCGGCTTCAAACATGGCGTCTTCCAACTTACTGATGGCCCCCAGCAAATCATGTTTGCTCATCGTGGCCACATCATACTCAGCAGCACTTTCTGCCACTTTCCGCTCATTACCACGTCGGCGACTGCTCTTTTTGCCCGGTGCTTGGGCGGCTTCAAGAATATCTGCCACCGAGCGCGTCACCGTGGTTGGCGTAATACCATGTTCTTCGTTGTGAGCGGTCTGTTTTGCCCGGCGACGCTCGGTTTCATCAATTGCTTTTCGCATTGAATCAGTGATTCTGTCGCCGTATAAGATGGCTTTACCATGGGCATTACGGGCTGCACGACCAATGGTTTGAATCAGTGAGCGTTCAGCACGTAAGAAGCCCTCTTTATCCGCATCCAAGATGGCAACCAACGACACTTCGGGAATGTCTAAGCCTTCGCGAAGTAGATTGATCCCCACTAAAACATCGAATTTACCAAGGCGCAGGTCGCGAATGATTTCCACGCGCTCCACGGTGTCAATATCGGAGTGTAAATAACGCACGCGGATACCATGCTCATCAAAGTATTCGGTCAGGTCTTCTGCCATGCGTTTAGTCAGCGTAGTCACAAGAACACGCTCACCTACGGCGGTGCGCAAGCCAATTTCTGAGAGCAGGTCATCTACCTGGGTGCTGGCAGGACGAACTTCAATTTCTGGGTCTAACAATCCTGTTGGGCGCACCACCTGTTCAACAATTTGACTGGCATGCTCTGCTTCATACTTGCCTGGCGTTGCCGAAACGAAGATGGTTTGTGGGGAAATAGATTCCCACTCTTCAAATTTCATTGGGCGGTTGTCTAGCGCTGAAGGTAGCCGAAAGCCATATTCAACAAGGGTCTCTTTTCTAGAACGATCCCCCTTATACATGCCTCCCACCTGGGGCACGCTCACATGCGACTCATCAATAAACAGCAACGCGTCATCCGGCAGATAGTCGAAAAACGTTGGGGGTGGCTCGCCAGGCGCGCGTCCTGAAAGATAGCGTGAGTAGTTCTCAATGCCATTGCAGTAGCCAAGCTCTAGCATCATTTCAATATCGTAAAGGGTGCGCTGCTCTAATCGCTGGGCTTCAACCAAGCGCTCATGTTTGCGCATCCACTCAAGACGCTCTTTAAGCTCTGCTTTAATCGCGTCAATCGCACCTAAAATGGTTTCTCGCGGAGTGACATAGTGGGATTTCGGATAGATGGTCATACGTGGTACGTGGGTACGCACCTCGCCCGTTAATGGGTCAAACAGGCGAATAGAATCAACTTCGTTGTCAAACAACTCTACCCGCACTGCTTCTTCGTCAGAGTCCGCAGGAAAAATATCAATCACATCGCCACGCACCCGATAGGTGCCTCGGCGGAAATCCATATCGTTGCGAGTATATTGCAGCTCGGCTAAACGGCGTAAAAAGGCACGTTGGTCAATCAGCTCACCACGGGTAAAGTGCAGCCTCATTTTGAGGTACTGATCCGGATCCCCGAGACCATAGATCGCCGATACCGAGACAACGATAAGCGCATCACGACGCTCTAGCAGCGCTTTCGTGGCGGATAAGCGCATTTGCTCGATATGGTCATTTATTGAGGCATCTTTCTCAATAAAGGTGTCTGAAGAAGGCACATAGGCTTCCGGCTGATAATAATCGTAGTAAGAGACAAAATACTCTACCGCGTTATCCGGAAAAAACGATTTGAATTCACCATATAGCTGGGCAGCCAGCGTTTTATTGGGTGCCATTACGATCGTTGGTCGCTGCTGCTGCTGCACAACGTTTGCCATCGTGAACGTTTTACCCGAGCCAGTCACCCCTAATAAGGTCTGATGGGCAAGCCCCGACTCAAGCCCACCAATCAGGCTGCGTATCGCGGCGGGCTGATCACCAGCAGGCTTAAATTTGGACTGCAGCCGGAATTCCTTGCTCATCATTACTCCTTTAGAAGGAAGGTGAACTACTCGGTAAACGTGGAAATATCTACCGTCGCTTGGGTCATCAACCGCTGTATCGGGCAGCGGTGGCTAATATCTTCTAGCTTTGCCCGCTGCTCAGGATCATCAATACCGTGAAAAGTCATCGTCACGGCTAACTTATAGACACCTTTTCTTTCCTCACTATCATCGCGCTGCACTTTAACGGTGATGCCTTCCAGCGGCCACTCTTTGCGCTTGGCATACATTTGCACAGTAATCGCTTTGCAAGTGCCTAATGCGATATCAAAGTAATCATGTGGGTCAGGTGCACTGCCGTCACCTCCTACTACAGGCGGGACGTCGCCATACAAATCTTCCAAACCGTTCACTTCAATTCGTTGGCGAAATGTATGGTTACGTTCACTGATAATCGTGATTGGCTTATGCATCAGGATACCTTTATACCGAGGTTTAACTTCTCGACAGCTTTTATGAGCGTGTCACGCTTTGCTCGCCCCTCTACCTCGGCACCGTAGCGCCCTACCTCAGCACTATCGACACCATCGAGCATCATCAGCGCCGTGGTTATCTTATTCACCTGATCTGCCGTTGTAACACCTTGAAACGTTAATGATTGATATGCCATTCCTTGCCCTTTCCTACGCTGGAGTGAAGTAGGTACGCCGTTGAAAGCTATGCAAAACTGATACAGACGAAGAAGTCTAGCACGCGCTAGCGCCCTTGCAATCTGCAAGCAGTGCCCGCACCTTTGATACAAATACGATTACGTTACGTTTACTTTATCTTCCCTTATGGAGTCTATATGGCGACTGCTTCTTCGCTACTCAAGATGAACGGCTGCGTCCGTTTGCCTCACCTTGCCGCCTTGGATATCAAAGGAGCCGATGCTGAGAAATTCCTACAAGGGCAAACAAGCGCGCAGGTTAGTTTAGCCAATGGCTTTTTTGCGCCTCTAACTTGCTTTTGTACACCAAAGGGAAGAATGCTGGCTAATGCTCAACTGCTGAAAATCAGCAACGAACATTATAGGCTACTGCTAAGTACGTCACTGATTGATATGCTCGCCAGTCATTTAGCTAAATTTGCTGCTTTTTATCGCGTCGAATTACAGGCTCAGTCATCAATGATCATCGTAGGCGCCAGTGAAAGCGCCAACGAGGCTGCTCAAGCGTTTGGTTTGTCTCTCCCTGAGCGACCTTACACCCATCACAGCAATGCCCAAGTGACAGCCCTATGCCTGCCAGGCCTCGGGCGTTGGTTAATCAGCATAGAAAATTCTGCTGAGCAGAACGCCATTGAAATAAATGATAATGAAGATGCGTTTAACACGTGGCAATTAGAAGATATTCGCAGTGGTTTGGCATGGTTAACGGCCCCACAACAAGATCACTTTCTCCCACAGATGTTGAACTGGGAAGCACTGGGGGGAATTAGCTTTAAGAAAGGCTGCTATACAGGACAAGAAGTCGTCGCACGGGCGCATTTCCGTGGCCAAGTAAAGAAACGCTTAGTGCGTGTTACTGCCACTGCCAACAGCTTACCCCAGGTCGGTGACACATTAGTGGATGAACAGGATAAAGCAGTTGGTGAAGTCGTTAGCAGCGCGTTTAGCGATAAACAGCAAATTGAGCTGCTCGCCGTCGCGAGTACTAAAGCCATTGAAGCGCTAACCCCACTCTATTGGCAGGGGCACCCGCTAACACTCTGCGATCTTCCCTATGCCATTGAGCGTCTAGACCCCGAACAGCTGGCCAGCAGCCTAGTGGGAGTTTAAATGTGGCAGTTGAAATAACCGAATAGCGTTTGCGCTGCTCTGTGCCGCTATTTTCTCAAATGGCTGACGACGTAACTCTGCTACCACGCGAGCCACCTTCTCCAACCGGCTTGGCTCATTACGCTGGCCCTGATAGCCGCTAAGCGGCATATCGGGGCTGTCAGTTTCTAGCACAAAGCCATCATCGGGTAAGCGTGACACCACTTCACGAAGACGTAGTGCGCGCTCGTAAGTAATCGCCCCACCCAGGCCAAGGGTATAGCCTAAATCGAGAAACCTAGCGGCCTGCTCATAAGAACCTGAGAACCCGTGGATAAGCCCACCACTAGGAAGCGCCAACTGACGTAGCCGTTTGCTTACCAGATCATTAGCTTTTACGCAGTGCACCACAACAGGTAAACCGAACTGTTTAGCCAAGCGGAGCTGCGCATCGAAGTAGGCCCACTGTTTATCTAACGTTTCAGTAAAACGGCCATCGATACCACACTCACCTACTGCCACAAAACGTTTCCCCGCCTGGGCTTCCTGCTCTGCTAACAGCTGCTCCAGGGCGACTAAATCTTGATCAGAATGCTCATCGATAAAGTAAGGATGTAACCCTACGCATAGACTTATCTCTGACCGCACCCCCAGCGCCAAAACATTAGGCCATCGGTAACGGGTCGTTGATGGCACAACAAAGTGCTCGACACCCACCGCCTTGGCATTTTCGATGACTGCATCGCGATCATCGTCAAACGCCGCAAAATCCAGGTGGCAGTGGGCATCAATCAACATAGCAAGAGAAGCTAAATCAGTGCTCGCGGGTAGGCTGGAAGCGAATATCCGGCCAGCGCTCTTGGGTCATCTGCAGGTTGACCCGCGTTGGTGCAATATAGGTCAGGTAGCCGCCGCCATCGATAGCAAGGTTGGAACTCGCTTTGCGCTTAAACTCTTCTAACATCTTAGCGTCTTCGCAATAGACCCAGCGTGCGGTTTGTACATTGACCCCTTCATACAGACAGTCAACTTTGTACTCTTCCTTCAAACGGTGGGCCACCACATCAAACTGCAGCGTACCCACAGCGCCAAGAATCAGATCGTTGTTATCCATCGGCATAAAGACCTGAGTAGCGCCCTCTTCAGAGAGCTGCTGGAGACCCTTTTGCAGCGCTTTCATTTTTAGCGGATCTTTTAAACGAACACGCTTGAACAGCTCTGGTGCAAAGTGAGGAATACCGGTAAAGCGCATATCCTCGCCGACCGTGAAGGTATCGCCGATCTGAATCGTGCCGTGGTTGTGCAAGCCGATAATATCGCCTGGCCACGCTTCTTCCACCTGAGAACGGTCTGACGCCATAAACGTAAGGGCATCGGCAATTTTCACATCTTTGCCTATCCGCACGTGACGCATCTTCATATTCTTTTCGTACTTACCGGAACACACACGCAAAAAGGCAATGCGGTCACGGTGGTTGGGATCCATATTCGCTTGGATTTTAAATACGAAGCCGGTAAAACGGTCATCGTGAGCCGTTACTTCACGGGTATCTGTCTCACGTGGCTGAGGCGGCGGCGCATACTCAACAAACCCGTCCATCATTTCCCGCACGCCGAAATTACCCATTGCGGTACCAAAGTACACAGGCGACAGCTCACCACGGCGATAGGCATCAAGATCAAACTCATGGGAAGCACCACGTACCAACTCGACTTCCATGCGTAGCTCTTCAGCCTGCTCTTCGCCAAGCACAGCATCGACCTCCGGGCTATCCAGCCCTTCAATCCGCTTGTCATCTGGAATGCGGCTGCCTTGCCCCTGAGTATAAAGGTGAATGACATCGTTATAGAGGTGATAAACGCCTCTAAAGTGCCGCCCCATGCCAATCGGCCATGTCATTGGCGCGCACTGGATGTTTAGCACGGTTTCCACCTCGTCCATAACTTCGATCGGATCGCGAATATCGCGATCCATCTTGTTAATGAACGTAAGAATAGGCGTCGTGCGCAAACGGCACACTTCCATCAGCTTAATGGTGCGATCCTCAACACCTTTCGCCCCATCAATCACCATTAACGCGGAATCAACCGCGGTTAACGTACGGTAAGTATCTTCGGAAAAGTCCTCGTGCCCCGGAGTATCAAGCAAGTTCACGATACGCCCACCATAGGGGAACTGCATCACCGACGTTGTGACCGAGATGCCACGCTCTTGCTCCATCTTCATCCAGTCTGATGTCGCATGACGATCATTACGCTTGCTCTTAACAGAGCCAGCTAACTGGATTGCATTTCCGAACAACAGCATTTTTTCGGTGATGGTGGTTTTACCAGCGTCGGGGTGCGAAATAATCGCAAACGTACGGCGTAGTTCTGCTTCGCGCGCTAATTTGGCGTCAGACATGGAGTTCTCTAAAATGGTAAAACGTTATGACTGCGGTGGCGCCTTACTTATCGGCGTTTATATGGGTATATGGTAACGCAACTAGGCCGCTGCGGCATACCATGGATACCAAAGGGGTGATCAAGAAGATAACCACTCGCATAATCAAAAAGAAGGGCCTGCCAAGTAGCTAGGAAAATCGCGAAGGGAGCTTGACGGAATATATGAAGAAGCGCCGAGCTGGTCGGCGCTTCTGTGTAGCGTTGATTTCTGCTTGGCTAAGCGTAAGTGTTAACTTGCGTACCCACGCTGCCCTCTTGGGCAAGGTCTGGCTGAGACCCCATGTTAGCAGAGGCAAGTACTTCCGACACTTGCTGTGCTTGCATATCAAGAGACTGCTTAAAAAGCTGCATCTGTGCTTGTTCAGCAGATTGTGCTTGATTCATATAGAGTGCGGTGCTCACTGCGTTGCTTACGGCAACATCCATCTTTCACCTCACAGTTTTGCGGTATGTTGCTCCAAAATAGCAAACATCATGCTTTACTACCAAACATCTCTCCTATTAAACACTTAGGAAACGGCTACATGCTATTTTAGAAACGGTCAGCCCTAAAAGGAGCCATGTCAATCTCAGTCGGCTTACCTTCCATCATATCCGCCAGTAATTGCCCAGTGGCAGGGCCTAGGGTGAATCCCTGATGTCCATGCCCAAAAGCTAACCATAAGCCACGATGTTTAGGAGCTGGCCCAATAACAGGCTTCATATCAGGCAAACAGGGCCGCGCACCCTTCCAGGCAGCCGCATCTCGGCGCTCCCCAATCGGGAAAACTGAACGGGCAACTTTTTCTGCATCAGCTAACTGTTGCTCATCTGCTGGCGACTCAAGGCGATCAAGTTCGGCCCCTGTAGTCAAACGAACACCTGCGTTCATTGGAGCAAGTAGATATCCCACTTCGGCATCCATCAACCAGTAGTGTAGCTTCGCAGAAGGCTGCGTAGCGTAATGCATATGGTAGCCACGCTTAACAAAGGTGGGGAAATGATAGCCTAAACCTTTCAGCCAATTACCCGCCCAAGGCCCCAGAGCAACAACCACCTCATCTACCTCTAAACTTTCTGAAGCAGTATCAATGTGCCAGCGCTCGCCCTGCTGCTGAACCCCCTGAATATCGGTTTGCAGGATACGCCCACCTTGTTGGACAAAAGCTTCTGCATAAGCGGCAACTAAACCACCTGGATCGGCAACTGTCCAAGGGTCAAGCCAGTGAATAGCGCCTGTAATGTCACTGCTTATATCAGGCTCTTTCTCAACCAGTGCCTCACGGTCTAAAACAGCAAATTGAACGCCGTAATGATCGCGCGCCTCCTCCGCCTCTTTCACCCGCTGAGCAAGTTTACTGGGAGTGCGATAGATCTCCAGCCAGCCTTCCCGGCGAACTAAATGATCAGCATTGGCCGCTTCGATCATGGGGCCATGAGTCTTTAAGCAGAGCTGTATCAATGACGCATACTCAGGCACGATTTTTTTATATAACCGGTTAGAGGAGTTATGCCAATAGCTTAACAACGGCGAAGCAGCATTAATCATGCCGGCAGGCCGATAGCGAATATCAACACGTTTGTTTGGCAGCACGCTCAGTATGGTTTTCATATCCCGTGGGAAAGGATAGGGACGCACGGCTTCCCGCTGAATAATGCCGGCATTGCCGAAAGAGGTTTCACGGCCCGGCTGGCGACGATCAACCAGTGTTACTTGATGACCTCGCTGTTGCAGTTGCCAGGCAATGCTGACACCGACCATACCTGCCCCTAAAACCACCGTTTGACGCGCCATTGTGTTGCACTCCCTAGAAAAAATACCGACCACAGTTCAGATGATTGTTTTCAACGAATAACTTACTGAAAAATATCACCAAACAAACAGCTTTAACATAGCTCAAAAAACTGTTTTAAGGCCAAATATCAGCAATAAATTTTGCAACCACAAATAATACGGATGACTTCACTATTCGCGCCTTCAAGAGTATCAAAACGTGCTAGTGCTTCTTACTAAAAACCTTTTTAAACGGTTCATCAAGCACAAACTTGCACTGCATAGAGGTAGCATCGCGATATAAAGCCTAGGAAAAATCCGCAACAATATCAGATAGGGTAATTCATTTGGCGGGCAATAAATCAAAAGCAAAACCTAGGAAAGGTTTGCATAGAGAAAGAATAAGCTGAGAGGACGATTAAAATACGAGCGGCCAAAAACGCAAAAAAGCCGAACACGAGTCAGCTTAGTTTAAAACTTAATAAAGGGGATTGATAAAACGATGGAAAATAATGAGGTGATTAAATATTTAAGTTTAAAAAGGTTAATGGGGTGGATGATGGGGATCGAACCCACGACCACCGGAGCCACAATCCGGGGCTCTACCACTGAGCTACATCCACCACAACCTAAAACTGGTAATACGTATAATTAATACGCGTCATCAAATGGGGTGGATGATGGGGATCGAACCCACGACCACCGGAGCCACAATCCGGGGCTCTACCACTGAGCTACATCCACCATTGATGAAGTACTGACTTACATGCCTTACCGAATGCGTCCACTAAAAGCTTTTAATGGCACGCCCAGCAGGACTCGAACCCGCAACCTACGGCTTAGAAGGCCGTTGCTCTATCCGGTTGAGCTATGGGCGCACATAAAGCATTCTAAGAGACTGAATACTGATGAGCACTTGACCACAACCAATGTTTGGAAAAGCAAGTTACTACCTTCCGCGCTAGGTATGTGGTCGGGATGGAGGGATTCGAACCCCCGACATCCTGCTCCCAAAGCAGGCGCGCTACCAGACTGCGCTACATCCCGATTTCTTACCTTAGACGCTGCTGCATGTCCCGTCTCAAGCGAGGCATATATTACTATTTCTGAGTTTAAAGTCAACACCTAAAGTGATTGATTCGTTAGAAGCTTTGCCTTGTCGCCCTAGCGTGCGAAAATCAGCCCTTCTCGAAAGCCCGTGACCTCCTGCGCTCAGACACGCTTCCAGTAAACACCACGGCCTAAACTTAGTCACTTAGCTTCGCTTCTAACCTTCACAGGGATTCTATTACATGACCGCCCAACTTATCGATGGCAAAGCCATCGCCGCTAATGTCCGCCAGCAAGTTGCCGAGAAAATCAGCGCACGTCAGAAAGCTGGCGCGCGGGCACCTGGACTAGCTGTTGTTGTGGTCGGAGAAGACCCAGCCTCCCATGTCTATGTCAGTAACAAACACCGCGCCTGTGAGCAGGCTGGCATACTCTCCTTCCAGCATGCACTACCTGTTGATACACAGCAGCATGAATTAGAAGCGCTTGTCGATCAGTTAAACGACGATGCAACGGTTGACGGCATTCTTGTTCAACTGCCATTGCCAGAGCATTTAGATTCCCGCCCTATTCTTGAGCGAATTCGTCCAGACAAAGATGTCGACGGCTTTCACCCTTACAACATTGGTCGGCTGGCGCAACGCATGCCCTCGCTTAGGCCCTGCACACCTAAAGGCATCATGACCATGCTGATCCATAGTGGCATTGCCGTAAGGGGCTTAGATGCCACTGTAGTCGGCGCGTCTAACATTGTCGGCCGGCCAATGGCTTTGGAGCTGATGCTAGCAGGCTGCACTACAACGGTATGCCACCGTTTCACTCTACAGCTTGAGTCACACGTGCGCCGCGCTGACTTGGTTGTTGTGGCTGTCGGCAAACCCGGCATTGTCAAAGGGGAGTGGATCAAGCCGGGCGCCATCGTGATTGACGTTGGCATTAATCGCCAAGAAGACGGCACGCTCACCGGTGACGTTGATTTTAAAGCCGCAGCAGAACGCGCCAGCTTCATTACACCCGTGCCTGGCGGCGTTGGGCCGATGACCGTTGCCACACTGCTTGAAAACACGCTAGAAGCCGCTGAACGCCACGATAAAGGCTTAGGTCAGTAGTGTTACAAACGCCACTGCAGATAACGATTTCTTAAGGAGTAAACGCAAGTGCGACGTATTGGAATTATCGGCGCTATGGCGCAAGAAGTGAACATACTGGCGGGCCAGTTAGAAGACGCTGAACGCTACGAGCATGCTGGCTTCGTTTTTTATACGGGCACACGTCACGGCCTAGAAATTATTGTGTTGCAGTCTGGGATTGGTAAGGTCAACGCGGCGGTGGGTGCCGCGATTCTACTTGAGCGCCACCAGCCTGATGCAATTATTAATACCGGCTCCGCAGGCGGCTTTGCGTCTGATCTTAATATTGGTGATGTGATTATTTCGGATGAAGTTCGCCACCATGATGTGGATGCAGTGGTCTTTGGCTATGAGCTTGGTCAAGTACCTGGAATGCCCGCGGCCTACCAAGCAGACAAGCATCTTCGTGGTATTGCCCGCAACGCCATTGCAGCATTAGGCGAAGTTAATGTACGTGAAGGTCTCATCGCCACGGGTGATGCCTTTATGTCCGACCCCGAACGCGTCGCGACTACCCGTGAACAGTTCCCAACCATGTTAGCCGTAGAGATGGAAGGCGCTGCTATTGCGCAAACATGTCACCTCTACAACTGCCCGTTTGTGGTCATTCGCGCGCTTTCTGATATACCCGGAAGTGGTGACAACCACCTGTCATTCGAGCAGTTTTTAGACGTAGCAGCTGACCACTCATCACGGATGGTGGACCAGATGCTGATCGAGCTGGCAAAAAAATAGACGTAAGCAATAGCGCTTAAAGCTTGATAAAAAAACGGAGCCGTTCGGCTCCGTTTTTTGGGTCTGCTATCTAACAATACTGACTACGCTTTCAGCTTCCATGCAAGGCTCTCACCCGCCATTAACGGAATAATATGCTGGCCTGCTGTGTAAGGATAATACGCAGGCAGGCTCCATGAACGACGCTCCAAGGTAACCTTGTCAGCATTAGCTGGCAGCCCATAAAAACGTGGCCCATTGAGACTGGAAAACGCTTCTAGTTTGTCCAAGGCCTGCATTTCTTCGAATGCTGCTGCATAAAGCTCAATGGCAGCAGGCGCTGTATATGCCCCTGCACAACCGCAGCTAGATTCTTTGTCACCTTGGGCATGAGGTGCGCTGTCGGTGCCCAAAAAGAATTTAGGGCTGCCACTGGTCGCCGCTTTTAATAACGCCTGACGATGCTGCTCGCGTTTTAGAATAGGCAAGCAGTAATAGTGCGGGCGAATGCCGCCTGCCAGCATTTTGTTGCGGTTAAACAGCAGGTGATGAGCCGTAATCGTGGCAGCAACGTTATCAGGCGCAGCAGCGACAAACTCGGCAGCCTGTTGGGTCGTAATATGCTCAAACACTACCTTGAGATTAGGGTGTCTAGCCAAAAGCGGTTTCATAACCTGCTCAATAAACACCGCCTCTCGATCAAAAATATCAATCTCATGATTGGTCACCTCACCATGCACCAATAGAGGCATACCGACTTTCGCTAGCATCGCAATAGTGTCATCGCAGTGTGCAATGTCGGTAACGCCAGACGCAGAGTTGGTGGTAGCTCCCGCAGGGTAAAGCTTCACGGCCTTTACAACACCACTTTCAGCAGCACGCTCAATTTCTTCGGGGGGGGTCGTATCCGTTAAATAGAGCGTCATCAGAGGTTCAAAGGCACTCCCTTCTGGCAATGCTGCTAAGATTCGCTGCCGATACGCTAGCGCTTGAGCAGTCGTGGTTACCGGCGGTTTTAGATTAGGCATAATAATCGCGCGCCCCATTTGGGCGGCGGTATGACCTACCACAGCGCTTAGCGCCTCATCATCACGTAAATGAAGATGCCAATCATCGGGGCGAGTCAACGTAATAGCGTCCACGGCAAGTCCTGTGCAGAAATGAATCGAGTAAAAGAGTCACAACAGTATACCTAATACGGGTAACGGATAAATCTCCCCTATCCATCCCACAGCCCTTCTCAAGTGTCGTATCATGGCGGCACTTTGTAAGATCAAGGACTCAGTTTTTTATGCAGAATGTGCGTCGCTATGCGGACATTATCGCCAGTATTGAAGGATTACTATGGCTTGGTCTTGCCTGGTCGATATCCTTTTCAATGTATTATGGAAGTACCGAACCGACACTGGCTGTCCTATTTGTTGTTGGTGCATTGGTGCTACTCGGCTGGGCACACCGCCCGATGCGTTATTTGTTGAAACGCTACCACGTACGTAAGCGCCGCACTGACATGTGGATTCATACGCTAGCGTTACCACTCCTGCTCGCTATGTTTTTCCATATCCTGTTAGAGGCCGTGCTGGGCAGCACCTGGCTACCGCCTAAAATGCTGCTATTCAACTTGCTTGCCTCTGCGGGATGGCTGACGTTCGTAATGACGTTATTTATAAAATTTGTTATTCACAACGTGAAAGCATCGAGCAAATAACCACGCTATGCCTACCGCCCTGCCTCTCCCGCTTTCAACGCCAAACCGTAACCTCGTTAGACTAACGATCGTACGAGGTATCACCTGGACCGGCTTTTTACTGGCCATTATCGTTGGCATTGAACTGCTCGCTTTCGATTTACCGGTGACTGCAGTCGTCAGTGTTGTGATTGCCATGGGGATACTCAATATCGCCACATGGTGGCGATTAGGCAGACCAAAAGCGGTTAACCATTTTGAGTACCTTGCCCACTTACTGGCAGATATTGCAGGCTTAACGCTGCTATTTTATTTTTCAGGCGGCTCAACAAATCCCTTTATTACTTACTATTTAGTGCCTGTCACTATTGCCGCCGCCACCCTTCCTTGGCGGCACGCCTGGATCATTGCCGCCTGTGCAATGGCAGGTTACACCTACCTGATGTTCTTTTATCACCCAATACCACAGTTGGGACACATTAACAGCGACGGTCCGCTAAGCCTTCATGTGTTGGGTATGTGGCTTAATTTCGGTTTATCAGCCGGCTTGGTCACGTTCTTTATCTACAAGATGGCTCACGCCCTGCGCAATCGAGACAAAGCACTATCACGTACCCGAGAAGCGGCGCTGCGCAATGAACAAGTGCTGGCAGTCGCCACCCAGGCCGCTGGCACGGCCCATGAGCTCGGCACGCCGCTATCAACCATGGCCGTGCTGCTAAATGAAATGCACCAGGACGCCCCCCATGACTCCACCTTGCAACAAGATATATCTATCCTTCGTCAACAAGTAGATGTGTGCAAATCGCGCCTACAACACCTAGTTACGACGGCTGACCGTCGACGCATGGCAGAACCTGAAGTACTAGACGCTGAGCTATGGTTAGCAGCAGTTGTGCAACGCTGGCTCGTTATTAGGCCTGATGTTAGCCACCTCTTTGAAGTTGCCGAAAAACGCGGCCGCCCCTGGTTAGCCGTTGATGCCACATTAGACCAAGCGTTAACCAATTTACTCAATAACGCCGCCGACGCTAATCCAGAGCAAATTGCTATCCGCTTGGATTGGCAAGATGAAAGCGTTGTCATTGATATACGCGACCATGGCCCTGGCATCGCCATGTCGATTGCTGATCAGCTAGGTGACACGTTTATTTCCACCAAAAGCAAAGGCATGGGGATTGGGCTGTTTTTAACCCACGCCACCATTAATCGTTTCGGTGGTGGAGTAAGCCTGTACAATCATCCTGAAGGCGGTACGTTAACGGAAGTGACGTTGCCTCTTTGTTCCGCCCCTGATAAGTAACAGCGACGCAGCATTCGCCAGAAAATCGAGGACATCATGCAGACGCAAGACCAACGCCTTTTAATCGTCGACGATGATGAAATGTTTTGTCACGTGTTGAGCAGAGCACTTACACGCCGTGGTTTTGAGGTAAAAGTTGCTCACGATGCTGATCAAGCAATGACGCTGATCACGCAGTTCATGCCAACGATGGCAACACTCGATCTGAAACTTGAGCACAGCTCTGGCCTCAAGCTGCTTCCCGACATGCTGGCAAGCGCACCGAATTGCCGCATTGTCGTGTTAACGGGATATTCAAGTATCGCCACAGCGGTAGAAGCCATCAAACTTGGTGCTATTAACTACCTGTGCAAACCTGCCGATGCTGACGATGTTATTGCGGCCTTTGACCACCAAGATGGTGATCCAAATATTGAGCTAGCCGACAACCCCCCCTCTATCAACCGTATAACCTGGGAGCACATTCAGAAGGTGCTGCAGGAGCATGATGGCAACATTTCAGCAACGGCTAGGGCTCTCGGCATGCACCGGCGGACGTTACAACGTAAATTACAGAAGCGCCCTGTACGTCGGTAGCTTTCCGCTCTTTGCGCTAAAGCAGCCCAAAGAGCGGAGTTTCAGCTTGATATTATTGGGCGGTCCACCCCAAATCTATGTTCCAACTTGAACCCGTCACAGCGCCTGCCGCATCGGATGCCAAGTAAGCAACTAAATGAGCAACCTCGGAAGGGTCGATCAAGCGTTTAATAGCTGCGTTTTTTAGCATGATTTTTTCAATCACCTCTTGCTCATCCATGCCATGAAGCTTGGCTTGGTCGGCGATCTGGTTATCTACCAGCGGTGTTTTCACATAGGCGGGGCAAATAGTATTGGCGGTAATACCCTGCTCACCACCTTCTAAAGCAGCCGTTTTCGTCAGTCCGATCATGCCATGCTTGGCGCTGATATAAGCTGATTTGCCTGGTGAAGCCACTTGCGCATGAACAGACGCAATATTAATTACACGTCCCCAGCCTTTTTGACGCATATGAGGCCATGCTGCCTGAGTAAGTAGAAAAGGTGCTGTTAGCATTAAATCTATAATTTGACGCCACTTCTCTTCAGGAAAAGTCTCAATAGAAGCAACGTGTTGAATACCCGCATTATTAACCAAAATATCGACACCACCGAAACGTTTCACCGCATCAGCAATCGCTCCACGACACGCGTCGGGATCGGTTAAATCCCCTTGATAAAACGCCGCGCCGGCCGCGTCAGCCACTTCTTTACCAGCAGGGTTAAAGTCTACTGCTAACACTTGAAAACCCTGTTCACAGAAATGCTTCACCACCGCTTCACCAATACCACTACTGGTGCCAGTGACCACGGCAACACGAGGTGTGACAGCTTTTTCAGAGGACATAAACGTTCCTTTTAGTGAGATTATTCATAGTGAAAGTGCAAGAACAGACAGTGTAGATAGAGGCTGACATTTCTGCCTACTCAACCTCTGGAGAAGATTTATCAGATGCCATTAGTTGCATCATCATACGCTGAGCCAGCCGAGCAGCTTCCTGCATACTTTCAAGATCACTTAAGTCCTCCAGAACCACGCGCTTATAAAGCTCGCTGCCATTAGGCAATTGTTCACATGAGAGCGAATAGTGTCCTGAAGGAAGGTTGAGACGCAACGCACTGCCCAGCGGATCAGGCTGAACGCGACTTGGCACGGCAACCAACCACATCGCACAAGGTGTTATTAACGCACCTACCAGTAGCGGCGCAGATTCCCCTTCCCAGGGCTGGAAACACAGCGCATCAACACCAAGACGAGGGTTATAATGACCCGCCTGCTTCATTGAACGCAGATGAGCATCTCGATAATGCAACGCTAATTCGGCTAAGCGTTCGTATTCTTGGGCAGCTAGGGTTCGCATACGTTTTCCGATTATTAAACAATCACCCATAACGCGGCTTAATGGCGCGTGTAGTGTAGCGCTATTGGCCAAACTCAGTGGGCTACGCCACAATAGGCGATCAATTTTGATAGATCTTTATCCTAAAGGAGTTTCTGCGATGTTTGTGGTAATTTTTGGCCGCATGTCATGCCCCTTCTGCGTTCGTGCAAAGCATCTTGCAGAACACTTAGAGAGTAATGGAAAGATAGAAGGCTACCGCTACGTTGATATGCCTTCAGAAGGCGTTACCAAGGAAAATATTGCAAAAACGGCTGGAAAGCCTATTCATACGGTTCCCCAAGTGTTTGTTGATCAACAGCACATAGGCGGCTTTACTGAGTTCGACCATTTTGTGCGCCAACGGCAGCTCCTGGCCTCTTAACTCAGGCGTTAAAATTGACGTTTACACCCGTTGAACAAGCAAATCTTCGCTTGCCTATACTGAAGTAGCACAATTTATATGACAGTTCATGTGACGTTCGATTAGGCGGCGAGGGTACCCCAATGCAGCGAGAGGAGTTTGTTCAACAGCTTTGGCTGGACTATGTACATACACATCCAGACCTTGGCGGATTGAGACTGTGGCCACTAAATACGTCAGCCGAGTATTTAACCTTGGTCACCCTAAACTATGGCCCCTTTGCTGCAAGCGAACTAAGCGCCAGCCTTGCCCATATGGGTTACCGCTCAGTTGGCCATTACGCCATGGCCGATAAAGGCCTGTTGGTGCACTTGCTTGCGCCTAATGACAATAGCAGTTGGCTAGTATTGGCAGAACTGCAGCTTGGTACGCTTTCAAAAGCACCTCGAGAAGCGCTAACGCAGCTTGTTTTGCAAAGCCACCCGGCCGATTGCAAAGGACAAAATTTGCTATGCCGCGGACGTCCATGGCCAATGCCCTCTTGGGCACTTTATCAGCAGCTGCAACAGGCACATCCCCTCGCTGCTTGGCTAGCAATCATGGGGCCCAGACTGCATCACGCAGGCTTTGACTGCTCAACGATTGGCGAATCCTTAGATACTCTGAATAGTCAGCTTGATGCCTGCGGCATGCCCAGCTTTGAAGGCCAACAAAACGGCGTATTTTCCGTTTCACCACTCCTTGAACATCGCTTCTACCCGGCGATGCCGCAAAAAACCGTTTTCAGCTTAGGCGATGAGCATCGTCTTTGCTTGGGCGGTCTAGCACTTGTGCAAAAACATGTCGGTGACGACCATGAGCGTATTGCTGAAATTTTGCTCCCTTTCCACACTCGCTGTGAAATGGCGTGAGCTAATTAGCTCACGCCCATTACGGGTTTATTCGGCGTCGAAAGTCATTTCAGGAACGTGATCAGGCACGATCAGTTTACCGGCTGTTTTTTCAACAATTTCTTCGACACTGACACCCGGTGCGCGCTCTTTAAGAATAAAAGCACCATCTTTAATTTCTAAATAAGCGAGATCGGTCAATACGCGATTAATACAACCGGCCCCGGTTAAGGGAAGCGTACACTTCTCTAAGAGCTTGGATTCACCGTGTTTCGAAGCATGTGTCATGGTACAGATGATGTTTTCTGCGCCAGCGACCAAATCCATCGCGCCGCCCATCCCTTTAATGAGCTTGCCTGGCACCATCCACGACGCAATATTACCCTCTTGGTCCACTTCAAAAGCACCCAGCACGGTCAAATCCACATGACCGCCACGAATCATGGCGAATGATTCTGCTGACGAGAAAATAGCAGCCCCTGGGCGAGCAGTGACTGTCTGCTTACCAGCGTTGATCATATCAGGATCAACTTCTTCCTCGGTGGGAAAACGCCCCATGCCCAACAGGCCATTTTCGGACTGCAGCATGACATCAATGCCGTCAGGCACGTAGTTAGCTACCAAGGTGGGGATGCCGATACCTAAATTGACGTAGAAGCCATCTTCAAGTTCACGTGCAACGCGTTGTGCCATTTGCTCACGTGTTAAAGCCATGGTGTATACCTCTTATTGAGTAAAAATGTTTAAACCGGTGAACAATCAGCTACGTACTGTACGTTTTTCGATTCGCTTCTCGAATGAGCCTTGAATAATGCGATCCACATAGATACCGGGTGTATGGATCTGGCTTGGCTCCAATTCGCCTGGTTCAACAATTTCCTCAACTTCTACAACCGTTATTTTTCCGGCAGTGGCTGCCATCGGATTAAAGTTCTGTGCCGTATGCCGATACATGACGTTGCCGTATCGATCCGCTTTCCACCCTTTAACAATCGCAAAGTCGCCGGTGATGGCTTCTTCTAAAATATAGTGGCGGCCATTAAATTCACGTACTTCTTTACCTTCACCGATAGGCGTGCCGTAACCTGTAGCGGTATAAAATGCAGGGATACCCGCACCACCGGCACGCATTTTCTCGGCCAGCGTGCCTTGAGGTGTTAGCACAACTTCAATTTCATCATTGAGCATTTGCTGTTCAAACATTGCGTTCTCACCGACATAAGAAGCGAGAATTTTACGAATCTGACGATCTTCGAGCAGCACGCCCAGCCCGAAACCATCAACGCCGCAATTGTTAGAAACTACCGTTAGATCGGTGACAGCCCGCCGTTTAATCTCAGCGATCAAATTTTCAGGAATGCCGCAAAGGCCAAAACCGCCAGCAATAACGGTCATGCCACTTTCGATACCTTCCATTGCTTCCTCATAGGAAGATACACGCTTATCGAATCCTGCCATTGTTATGCCTCGCATTATTATCGGTGGTACGTTGCACGCGTCGTTATGATGCGGCTGGATCTATGTAACCAGTGTTGTACCAGATGATATATTTGTTAAGTTTGTTTTTCTTATCAATTTATATAAATAACTTATAAAAGGGTCAGTATGACCGTCAAGCAACTTCGTGCCTTTCTTGCAGTAGCTCAAACCCTGAGCTTTACACAAGCCTGTGAACGCTTGCACCTGTCTCAACCAGCACTCAGTTTGGCCATTAAGGGGCTTGAAGATTCGCTAGGGGGGAAACTGTTGATACGCAGTACCCGTAGCGTACGGCTCACACCAGAGGGTGAGTCCCTTCTCCCACTAGCAAAGCATTTGCTTGCCCAATGGGATAATACCGAAGAGCGGCTGCGCCAGCGCTTCACTCTCCAGCTGGGCCGTTTAAGCGTAGCAGCCATGCCCTCTTTTGCGTGTAATTTGCTGCCCAGCGCGCTGGTTACCTTTCGTCGGCAATACCCTAAAATTAATATTACTGTCCACGATGTAATCAATGAAGAAGTCATCGACATGGTCCGTTCGCGCCAAGTGGAGATCGGCATTGCCTTTTCGCCTGAAGGAACCGGCAGCTTAACGTTTACGCCACTTTTTGAAGACCAATTCATCGCTGTTGTTCCACCTCAATCAGACTTGGCTCAGGCCAGCACACTGAGCTGGGCCACATTGTTACAACAGGATTTTATTACCTTACAGCGACCATCAATGGTACGCAGGCTGTTAGAACAAGAACTTGCCAAACAACACATTGAATTACCTGTTGCTTTTGAGAGCCATCAGCTCTCAACCGTTGGTAGAATGGTGGCAGATGGGTTAGGCGCAAGTGCCGTGCCTTCTATGTGTATTCAACAAATGCATCAACTCGGCGCTCGCTGCGTTCCCTTAACCGCGCCAAGCATTGCCTGCCGGGTCGGAATACTGACGCACCAAGAGTTATCGGTCGCTGCCCAGGCACTGCGTAAGGTGCTTATCGAAAGTATCAACACCCCCACCTTGACTACCTAACCCAACAGTTCGGCGTACAAAGGTTTCGTAATGTACTGGGCAGCGTGGGCGTGATCCTTTAGCATTTACACTGAGTCGCATATACCTTAGTCACCTAACACTAGAATTGCGCCACTAGTGTCATCATTCGTAAAAGGAAATGTGGTATGTCTACTGCCAAAGGAGTCGTCAGTCTGTTATTGCTGACGCTAACGACGCTGTTTTGGGGCGTGCCGCTCATTTTGTTAACACTGTTAAAAGTCATCACCCCAGGGCGGCATCAAAAACAGAGGATTCTTAATGGCCTGTGCAGCGTTGCGCTCAATTGGATTGGCGCCAACCTATGGTGGATGCGCCGCTGGATAAAGCCTGACGTAAACATCAGTATTCCGGATTCACTCAGCCCACATCAATGGTGGTTGGTTATCTCTAATCACCGCAGCTGGACGGACATCTTCATCCTTTTTATGGCACTGCACCGCCGCATTCCAATGCCCAGATTCTTTTTGAAACATCAGTTAATTTGGATTCCTATCGTCGGACTGGCATTTTGGGCGTTAGAATTCCCCTTTATGCGACGCTTCAGTCGTGAACAAATTGCCAAAAATCCTAAACTCGCCACTATTGATCGTGAATCAACAGAGCGCGTTTGCCAACAAGCCAGAAATGCACCCATCGCAATATTTAATTTTGTCGAGGGAACACGATTTACTGTGGCAAAGCGGGAAAAGCAGCAAAGTCCGTTTCGGCATTTACTTAGACCCAAGGCTGGCGGTGTCTCACAGGTGCTTAGCCTGCTTGGCGACAAACTAGATGGCATTTTGGATGTAACCATCAGCTATGAGAATCCAGCGCCAACATTCTGGGGTTTTCTATGCGGAAAAGAAGCTTGCATCACGCTTAACGCAAGGCAGCTCGCTATTCCCCAATGGATGAACGAAGCCAACTATCACGAAGAACAGCAGCACAAGGAACGTTTCCACGCATGGATCAACTCACTCTGGCAGGAAAAAGACGCCTTGCTAGCCAAGCAAACCAACCACGACTAGCTCGGTGGTTAGCAGTCTGTCTGCTAACAACCGTATTAGTTGGATGTGCTGGCTCACCCTCTTCAAATGGCCAGAATGATACTGTGCCCAGCAGCACTGTAGGCCAAATAAACGGTGAATGGATAGAGGTACAGCGCGGCGATACGCTGGGACAACTTGCGAACCGAGCAAGCGTTCCATTGGAACGTCTTGAACGCTTCAACCCTGGGGCAAATGCTCAACGCTTAAATGTTGGACAACGTTTGTTAATCCCTACCCAACAAGAGCGAGCGCCCTCTGGCGGACCATATCGCTACCAGATTCGGCCCGGCGATACCTACTCAAGTATCGCCCGCCACTTTGGCACCACATCAGGGCGTATACAGAGTGCCAATCCAAGCACGTCACCCACAGCGCTCAGAGTCGGCCAGATTGTCAGTGTACCGCTTAGCAGCAGCAGCGCCTCAAGCAGCACAAGCAATGCCCGTACCAGCCAGCCAGCATCAACGCCGACCCCGAGCGCTAGCCTACCTGCTTCTGCACGCCGCTGGCCTTGGCCCTTAGAGGACTATCGCATTGTGCGCCGCTTTGGTGCGGATAGCCGTGGTACGTTACAACCTATGCTACTGGCTACCCAGGCAGGTGCCAAAGCCCAAGCAGTGGCTCCAGGTGAAGTGCGTTTTGCTGATGGAATGCGTCAACTTGGAGATGTCGTCATTATTCATCATGCAGACAACTTGCAAACCGTCTATGCACTGTGCGAACGCATTTTAGTCCGTGTCGGCCAGCAAGTGAGTACCGGCGACCCACTGTGTGATGTCGGCCAAAGCAGTGCGACACAGCGCTACGACTTGCTTTTCGACCTGCGGCAAGGCGGAAAGCCTATCGACCCCCGGCAAGTATTAAGGTGAAGAAAAAAGCCCCTGATTTTTCAGGGGCTTTTTTGATGAACAGTGTCTGTATTAACCGCGATAATAGCCTGGTTTCACAAATGGAGTAGCTGTCACAGCCATCGGTAACTGTTTACCTCTCACCAACGCATAAACGGTGGTCTCTGGCGCTTCCCATTCACGCCCCACGTACCCCATGGCAATTGGCTTACCCACACTAGGCCCAAAGCCACCGGAAGTTACAACACCGATTTCATTGCCTTTTGCATCAACTAAAAGCGCTCCCTCTCTTACTGGTGCACGCCCTTCTGCCACTAACCCTACCCGCTTACGCGCATGATCTTTCGCGGCCACTTGGTGCAGAATAAGATCCGCGCCAGGGAAACCTGCTGGACGCTCACCGCCATGTCGGCGAGGCTTACCAATCGCCCAAATAAGACCAGCTTCTACAGGCGTCGTCGTCATATCCATATCGTGCCCATACAAACACAGCCCTGCTTCTAAACGAAGCGAGTCGCGTGCACCCAAGCCAATCGCTTCGACTTCGGGTTCTGCTAGCAGTTGCTCTGCAAATGTCTGGCAGGTCTCAGAGGCCACTGATATTTCAAAGCCATCTTCACCCGTATAACCGCTACGACTAATCCATACTTCCTGACCAGACATTGTGAAGCGGCCATGCTGCATAAACGTTAGCTCACACGCATCTGGACACAATCGCTTCATGACATCCCTAGCTTGGGGCCCCTGCAGCGCCAGCAAGCCACGATCAAGCACCTCAATGTGATGAGTAGCACCAAGATTAGTGCGTAGATGAGCAATATCCTGCTCTTTGCAGGCGGCATTAACGACTAGATAAAAGTGATCACCTGCATTGACGGCCATTAGATCATCGATAATACCGCCATCAGTTCCGGTTAAGAGCCCATAGCGCTGCTCACCTTTGCTTAACCCCACCAGGTCGGCTGGGATTAGGGACTCAAGCGCCTCGGCAACATTGTCGCCCGACACCGCTATTTGGCCCATGTGAGAAACATCAAACAGCCCACATTGCTGACGCGTATGCTCATGCTCTTTTTTGACACCCAATGGGTATTGCACCGGCATGTCATAACCCGCAAAGGGAACCATTTTGGCCCCTAGCGAAAGATGCAATTCATGGAGTGGCGTCTGTTTAAGGTCGGTCATGGGATTTCCTCGGTCGAGAAAGAGAAACGGGAAGCCATGACTGGCTTCCCGGCTCTATTACAGCTTATCGGCCCATATTACGTTGGGCAGAGATTACTTATCATGATCAAGCGCTTCACCTGGCAGTACGTCTTTGCCTGCAAAGTAATCACGGGTGAGTTTGAATACCACCGGCGAAAGCAGCGCCAGCGCGATCAAGTTCGGAATGGCCATCATAGCGTTAAAGGTATCAGCCATCAGCCAAATAAAACCAAGCTGCGCGATAGCACCAAGCGGGATTGCCAGAACGAACAGCACGCGGTACAGCATAATCGAACGTGTACCGAACAGGAACTGACAGCACTTTTCGCCGTAGAAAGACCAGCCAAGGATCGTGGTGAATGCAAACACAGCCAAGGCAACTGCAACTATCTGATTACCGAAACCGGGCAGTGCGGCATCGAACGAAAGTGCTGTCAGCGATGCGCCCGCCTCACCATCAATCCACACCGTGGAGGTCAGAATAACCAACGCGGTAATCGTACAAACGATGATGGTATCGATAAAGGTGCCCAGCATGGCGATGAGGCCTTGGCGAACAGGGTTTTTGGTCTGCGCTGCTGCGTGGGCAATTGGCGCACTACCTAAACCTGCTTCGTTAGAGAAAATACCCCGTGCTACACCAAAGCGGATGGCTGCCATCACTGCCGCACCAGCAAAGCCACCTGCCGCTGCCATCGGATTAAAGGCGTAATAGAAAATCAAACCAAACGCTTCACCAATTTGACTTGCATTAACGATCAGCACCAGCAGCCCGGCAATCACGTAAGCAATACCCATGATGGGCACTAGCTTACCCGCTACTTTTGCAATGCGCTTAATACCGCCCAGGATGACAGCCCCCGCCAACACCATGATAATCACACCGGTTAGCCAATGCGGCACACCAAAGGTGGAGTCCATGGCATCGGCCACAGAGTTGGACTGTACGGTATTACCGATACCAAAAGCCGCTATCGCACCAAAGAATGAAAACAACCCGCCTAGCCAGAGCCATTTTTTACCCAAGCCATTTTTTATATAGAACATCGGGCCACCCACGTGGTACCCGGTGCTATCGGTTTCACGATAGCGTACAGCTAGAACCGCTTCGGCAAATTTAGTCGCCATCCCCACTAACGCAGTGATCCACATCCAGAACACAGCGCCTGGGCCACCAAGCGCGATAGCCGTTGCCACACCGGCAATGTTACCTGTGCCAATCGTGGCGGAAAGCGCCGTCATTAGTGCATCAAAAGGTGAAATTTCACCGTCTTTGTCAGCCTTGTCAGATGACGCCTGATCAGCTTCTGCTTGGCTGGGCTTAGGGGCGCGGCCTTGCCACATTAGCTTGAAACCCACACCGAGCTTTCTGATCGGCATCAGTTTCAAGCCAATCTGTAAGTAAATCCCCACACCTAGCAATAGGACCAACATTATCGGGCCCCAAACGACCCCGTTAATTGCCCCTAGGAGGCTAGTTAATGTTTCCACACGTTTCTCCTTACCCTGTTCGTTAGCTCGTTTATTATGGGTACCGGGCAGTCGGGCTGCCTTGTTTAATGTAGTTGTGTCATCAAACGTTTCCACCATAGCGCGTCTTACGCTTTGAAAAAACGCATGATCTGCATGTTTTACACCATTTTCCTAGTTCGCATCCATTGCAATGTCGCAACTCAGCAGAGAAAGCATCTGTTTTTACAAATCCTAGTAGACGTAAAGCATCATGAAACTCAAAGACACTTTTTTGCCATTATGAGGCGTTGAAGAAATTTGTTTCCGATTGGAAACACGTTAACATGTGTCACAGATCGCCTTATTCAGAGCTGGCCAATAGTCGCCAAGGCGAACGACAGGCGTTAGTATGCTTCTGTCCAGACAACTGTTTCATAAAGGGAATCATCATGAGCAATCTTCCTGCCAATCTCCGTTATGCCGAAAGCCACGAATGGGTACTTGACCACCAAGACGGTACCGTCACGATCGGCATTACTGATCATGCCCAAGAAGCGCTGGGCGACGTTGTTTTTGTTGAGCTGCCAGAAGTCGGTCAGGCACTCAATAAAGGCCAAGAGTTCGGCGTTATCGAATCTGTTAAGGCTGCTTCTGACCTTTACTCACCGGTTAACGGCGAAGTTATCGAAGTTAACGAGGCACTCGAAGATTCGCCTGAAACAGTTAACGAAGCGCCTTACGAAGGTGGTTGGATCATGAAAGTACGCCTAACCGATACAGCCCTTGAAGGCTTGTTAGACGCAGATGCTTACCAAGCAACACTTAGCTCAGACGATTAATTAGCCAGAAAGCCTGCGCTCAGCAGGCTTTCTAGTTTCTTTCGCCCCTGCACGGTTTTCTCATTACGTTCGGAACCTTCCCATGCCATTTGAAACACGCCGTTTGGCCGAATTGGCCGACCACGATGCTTTTATCAAACGCCACAATGGGCCTAGCCCCGCTGATGTCGACACCATGTTAAAAGCGCTCAACATGCAGCGCATGGAAGAACTTATTGAGCAAACCGTGCCAAGCGATATCCGCCTTGGCCGCGAGTTAGCCCTGGACGACCCACGCAGCGAAGCAGAAGCGCTAGACTACCTAAGCCAGCTGGCGCGCCAAAATCGAGTGGCTAAAAGCTACATCGGCCAAGGTTACTACGGCACCCACATGCCGGCGGTAATACAGCGTAATGTGCTGGAAAACCCGGGCTGGTACACCGCTTATACGCCTTATCAACCTGAAATCTCTCAAGGCCGCTTAGAGGGCTTGCTTAACTTTCAGCAGGTCATTATGGATTTAACCGGCATGGAGCTTGCCAATGCTTCACTGCTGGACGAAGCGACCGCCGCTGCGGAAGCGATGGCGCTATGCAAGCGCAGTAACAAGAAAAGTAAGTCAACGGCTTTCTTTGTTGCTGATGATCTATTTCCGCAAACGTTAGACGTTATTAAAACTCGCGCGGAGTTTTTTGGCTTTCAGCTAATCACTGGCCCCGCAGAAACGCTGGCAGAGCACGATGTGTTTGGTGCCCTGGTGCAATACCCTTCCGCCAGTGGCAACATCACTGACATCTCCTCTCTACTAAGCGCTGCCAAAGAGCGCGGCATCATGACTTGCGTCGCCACGGATCTATTGAGCCTAGTGCTACTGAAAGAGCCAGGGGCAATGGGCGCAGACATCGTCGTCGGAAACTCCCAGCGTTTTGGCGTCCCCATGGGCTTTGGTGGCCCACACGCGGCCTTCTTTGCCACATCCGACAAACTGAAACGCTCAATTCCTGGCCGCATTATTGGTGTATCCAAAGATAGCCGCGGTAACACTGCATTGCGCATGGCTATGCAAACCCGCGAGCAGCATATCCGCCGCGAGAAAGCGACCTCCAATATTTGTACTGCTCAGGCACTACTAGCCAATATTGCTGGCTTCTACGCCACCTACCATGGTGCAGAAGGTCTTCGCAAAATTGCAGGCCGCGTGCATCGCCTCACTACTTTGTTAGCGGAAGGCCTTAAGCAAGGTGGGGTCACGTTAGCGAACGACAGCTGGTTTGATACACTCCGCCTGACCCAAGTAGATGCGGGTAAAATTCATGGCCGCGCCATGACGCATGATATCAACCTTCATTACTTCGCCAATGGCGATGTGGGCATTAGCCTGGATGAAACGACAACGGCTCACGACGTCGCGACGCTGTTTGATGTGCTGTTAGGCGATGAGCACGGCTTGTCCGTCGCAACGCTTGATGGACAGGTCATTAGTGACGAACTCAGCGGCATTCCGCCGATGTATCGGCGTGAAAGCAGCTTTTTGGAACACCCCACGTTTACCCGTTATCGCAGCGAAACAGAGATGCTGCGTTACTTGAAACGCCTAGAGAACAAGGACCTTTCCTTGGCTCATGCCATGATCCCGTTGGGTTCGTGCACCATGAAGCTAAACGCTACTAGTGAAATGATTCCGATCTCCTGGCCTGCGTTTGCGCACCTCCACCCATTCGCCCCTCGCGATCAAGTGGCCGGCTATCATCAAATGATTGATGAGCTAGCCGCCTTCTTAGTGGAAGTGACGGGTTACGATCATATTTCCATGCAGCCCAACTCCGGTGCCCAAGGTGAATACGCGGGCCTGCTTGCCATTCGTCGTTATCAGGCAGCACAAGGGGAAGCACATCGCGACGTGTGCTTGATCCCTAGCTCTGCCCACGGTACTAACCCAGCATCTGCAGCCATGCTTAGCATGGACGTCGTGGTTGTTGAGTGTGACGCCAACGGCAACATTGACTTGGATGACCTAACGCGCAAAGCCGAGCAGCACAGTGATCGCCTCTCCGCAGTAATGATCACCTATCCCTCTACCCACGGTGTATTTGAATCCCATGTTCGCAAGGTTTGCGAGGTAGTACATCAGCATGGCGGCCAAGTGTATGTGGATGGAGCCAACATGAATGCTCAAGTGGGTTTGACGCGGCCCGGCGACTTCGGTGGTGATGTCTCGCACCTCAATCTGCACAAAACATTTTGTATACCCCACGGTGGTGGCGGCCCGGGGATGGGGCCCATTGGTGTTAAAGCCCACCTTGCCCCCTTCGTTTCCAATCACGTGGTTACGCCTATTAATGGTGTCAACCCAGAAAACGGTGCTGTCTCCGCCGCTGCATTTGGTAGCGCGTCAATTCTGCCCATCTCTTGGGCTTACATTAAGATGATGGGGGCACGTGGGCTTCGAGAAGCCACCGAACTAGCTATTCTTAATGCTAACTATATCGCCAAGCGATTAGAGAGTGCTTATCCTATTCTGTACCGTGGCAAAAACGGCAATGTTGCCCACGAATGCATCATTGATATTCGCCCGCTCAAGAGTGCTTCCGGTATCAGTGAAGAAGATATTGCTAAGCGCCTGATGGACTACGGCTTCCATGCGCCGACTATGTCGTTCCCTGTGCCAGGCACATTAATGATCGAGCCCACAGAATCTGAGTCGCTCTACGAAATTGACCGATTCTGCGATGCCATGATCGCGATTCGAGATGAAATTGCACGCGTTGAAGAGGGTGAATGGCCGCTGGATAACAACCCGTTGGTAAATGCTCCTCATACACAAGCGGACTTGATGGATAACGAGTGGCAACGTCCTTATGACCGCAAGCTGGGCGCCTTCCCAACAGAAGCTGTTGCTGCGTCGAAGTATTGGCCTGCGGTTAACCGTGTTGATAACGTATTCGGTGATCGGCAGCTCATCTGCTCTTGCCCTAGCATTGATGAATATCGCCGCTAATACTCAACACATACGCTCTTAAGCAGACAAGGTATCCTTGTCTCTTAAACGCCCTTGGCGCTCGTTATTCGGGCACCAGGGGCGTTTTTTCTTGCAAGCGTTGGTGATGAAAACCATCCAAAAGCTTTTCATACCGCTTCGGTAAGACCGAATCTCGTCGGCGCAACAGGTAAAGCACTTCATTAATCCCTTGGGGTAATGCTAGCGCTTTTACCTGGCGTTGCCAGGGGGACGTTTCTAACACCAGGCGTGAGACAACGGTAAAACCTAAGCCTCGAGCGACCGCATCCAGCACCATGCTTACTTCGTTAGTAAACCCCTGATGACGAAAATGGGTCATCGAACGAAATTCGTCTGGATAATTGGCGCGCAGCAGTGCATTGGCGTGATTGATACCGTCGTAGTAATTAAGAAAACCAATACCCATCAGGTCGGATAGCGTGCTACCAGCAAAATCAGCAGGCACTACCAAACACAGTGGCTCTTTGTGCCATACCGTGCAGGTAAGTTCGGTATGGTTGACCTGCTCAGTCACAATGCCAATATCATAGCGACCTTCAAGCAGGTCGTTAACGATTTCGTGATTAAAAGCGAAACTGTAATTTACAGTTAGATTAGGATGCATCTGCTGTTGGCCAAGAATGAAAGGATAAAACATCAGCCCAACACTTCCAGGGGATGCAATCCGGCACTCGCCGCTATCCAGTGAATCGTCATCTAAACCATGGCGAAACTGTTCATGTTCGGCAAACAGCTTCAACGCATAATCATAAGCCCTTCGCCCAGACTCCGTTAGCGTAAAACTTCTGCCTTTTCTTTCAATCAACGGCTTATCTAAATAGCTTTCCAACTTGCGAATATGCTGGCTGACGCCCGGCTGCGTCATCTCCAAACGGCGCGCGGTACGTGTGAAACTCCCCGTTTCCACTAACGTTATAAACGTCCGAAAATACTGGGCATTAAACATAATAAAACGCCATCTTGACTAGCCACCGTGTGCTCTCAACGAAGGCACAGGGTAGCACAATCCGACTATTAAACGGACGCTAAGGGACGGCACTGCTCTTATTGCTTGAATTCAATTAGTAAACGCCGTGATAGTATGTAGATTCGTTAACAATATGATTAGGGACAGCCAGACTAATGACGCAACTCCCAATGCCGCGCGCAACCATTTCCAGCATTATCTCCCCGGAAGGGAGCCTCGAAGTGCTTTCTCAGCATGAGGTCAACCGCCTAAAAAGCACCTCTAAAAGCGGCTTGCATGACTTGCTACGCCGCTGTGCACTCGCGGTGCTTAACTGCGGCAGCCCAACGGATGATAGTTTGGCCATCATGGAAGCCTATAAAGACTTTGATATTGAAGTCTTACAGCAAGACCGAGGCATCCGTCTTAAGTTAACCAATGCCCCCGCTGAAGCCTTTGTTGACGGACGTATGATTCGCGGCATACGTGAACACTTGTCGTCGGTCCTTCGTGATATTGTTTATGTTTACAACGAAATCCAGCACCACAAACGGTTTGACCTAACCACCGGTGAAGGCACAACTAACGCGGTGTTTCATATCCTGCGCAAAGCAGGCACGCTGAAGCCTGGACGTGATCCAAGCTTGGTGGTGTGCTGGGGTGGCCACTCAATTTCCAGGGAAGAGTACGAATACACCAAGGATGTTGGTTATCACCTTGGCCTGCGAGATCTAGACATCTGCACGGGCTGTGGCCCCGGCGCCATGAAAGGCCCCATGAAAGGGGCTAACGTCGCTCACGCAAAACAGCGCCGTAAAGATGGCCGCTATTTGGGCATCTCTGAGCCAGGTATCATTGCCGCCGAAGCGCCCAACCCTATCGTTAACGAACTGGTTGTGATGCCAGATATCGAAAAGCGCTTGGAAGCATTCGTGCGCTTAGGGCACGGTATTATTGTTTTCCCGGGTGGTGTGGGTACTGCAGAAGAAATTCTTTACCTACTGGGAATTCTGCTTCACCCAAGCAATCACGATATCCCCTTCCCACTTGTGTTTACCGGCCCTGCCAATTCCGCTGAGTATTTCCAGAAAATTGATGAGTTCTTGGTTTATACACTGGGCGAGGATATCCGCCGCTACTACACTATTATTACCGGCAACCCCGTGGCCGTCGCACGCAAAATGCGTGAAGAAATTGACGAGATCGCGGACTTCCGTCGCAAACATCAGGACGCTTTCTACTACAACTGGCGTCTTACCATTGCGCGTGACTTTCAGGCGCCCTTCGAGCCCACTCACGAAGCTATGCGCGGTCTAGCGCTTCACCGTCAGCAGCCTACCCATGAACTAGCGGCCAACTTGCGTCGCGCCTTTTCTGGCATTGTGGCTGGCAACGTTAAAGAGCCGGGTATTCGAGCGATTGAAGCCCATGGCCCTTTTGAGTTAACCGCTGAACCAGAACTCATGCAGCGCCTAGACGAGCTATTAACCTCATTTGTCGCCCAAGGACGCATGAAGCTTGATGGGCAGGCTTATACACCCTGCTATGTTCTTAGGTAGCTAGGTTCAGATAACTAATCTCGTCAGCACATCACTTATCAGGCACAGCCAAGCCGCTGTGCCTGATGCGTCAGGAAGCTCACCGTGATTATTGCTTTTTTAACGTTGGTTGCCGCAGGCATCGTCAAAGGTGCTATTGGTTCTGGCGTGCCGGTCATAGTCGTACCTGTTCTCACCATGCTCTACGACGTGAAGCTAGCCATTGCCGTATTAATTGCCCCCAATTTATTCAGCAATGTTTTACAGGTTTGGCAATACCGGCATCATTTGTTGCCACTACGTTTTCTCGCTGCCTTCTCTCTTTCAGGTGGGTTAGGCATTGTGCTTGGCACATGGGGATTAGTCGTGCTTTCACCCACTCTTTTATCGCTCGGAGTGGCAGCATCAATAGTGCTCTATTTGGTCATCAAATTGGCAAAGCGAACGCTCGCCCTTCCTTTCGCTACTGCAGAACGCATCGTGCTACCTGTCGGTTTGCTAGCCGGCGTACTGCAAGGCGCTGCGGGCATGTCAGCCCCCGCGTCTGTAACGTTTCTAAACGCAATGCAACTAGAGCGCCGAGTGTTTATCGGCTCTATCTCCGTGTTTTTTGTCGCGATTACCTGCGTTCAAATACCCGCACTGCTGAGTGCCGAAATATTAACGTTGGAGCGCACATTTTACAGCTTTATAGCACTATTCATCATTCTTGCAGGCATGCCCATCGGCGCTCAGCTTGGTAAACGCTTGCCACATCGCTGGTTTGATAATCTCATCATGCTATTGCTGGCAGGAATTGCAGTCAAAATTATTTTGGATGCTACGCTTTAAGCCATTACTGCCTCACCGCTGGGCAGAAATGATATCAAGCCGCTACACTCATGGAGCAGTCGTGACTCCTTGCCTAGGCGTTAATGGCAAGGTGGAAACTACCACCAAGGAAAGGATAAACATTATGGAAATGATTGATCAGCTTCGGGATGGAAAAACCAAAGCGTTCGCCAAACATTGCTTTGAACGCTACTCCCCTGAAGAGCTGAATGCCGCCTCCGAAGGGGCGCCAGATCAGGATGAAATGGCACACTGGGAAGTTACCGCCGGCCAATGGGAAGAAGCCATTGCAGCCGCGCTTGCGGATCACCACTCCCAAGGTTAAATAGACTGCTCAGCTAAAATGAGTACGGTTGCGCCACCTTTGGCTTGTTATTCAATTCCCCTAGGTGGCGCTGATCTTTCACAAATAGGTATTGGCTTATTTCTGCTTGGCCTTGAGCATGCGCCACCCCATTTTCTCCGCCTCAATTAATAGGTAAATCATCCCGCTACTTAAAATGATGGCTAGCCAATGCACAGCGCTTAAGCCTTCGCTACCAAAGATAAGCTGCATAAAGGGCAGATAAGTAAACGCCATTTGGAGCAGCATCACCATCATGATAGCAATCCATACCGGCCGGCTGCCAAAAACACCGGCAAACGACAGCGTACTGTTGATTAAAAAGCGGCTATTGATTAAATAAGCGGCACTGCCAGTGACCAGCATATTGACCGCCCCTGCACGCGCTAATGCTTCGTTGCCGCCTTGGTTGAGTATCCAAGAAAACATTCCGAAGACGCCAACAAGCAGCAGTACAGAAACAAAAATCACCCGCCACAATAAAAACAGATCAAGCAGCGGTGCTTTAGGGTCTCTTGGCTGGCGAGCCATCAAGTCTTTTTCGCCCGTTTCAAACGCTAGTGCTAACCCTAAAGTAATCGCCACCACCATGTTTACCCAAAGGGCCTGAAGCGGCGTTACCGGCAGCACCGAGCCAGATAGCACCGCCAGCATGATGGCCAAGCCCTGAGCGCCGTTAGTGGGTAGAATAAAGGTAATCGTTTTACGGATGTTATCGTAGACTTTGCGGCCTTCTTCAATAGCACTGACGATTGTTGCGAAGTTATCATCTGCCAACACCATTTCAGAAGCATCTTTCGCTGCCTCAGTCCCCTGCACGCCCATCGCAACGCCGACATCAGCACGCTTTAAGGCGGGACCATCATTGACCCCATCCCCGGTCATGGAACAAACGCCGCCCCGCGCCTGCATCGCCTTAACTAAACGCAGTTTGTGCTCGGGTGATGCTCGAGCAAAGACATCAATATCTAAAATGATGTCTTCTAACGCTGCATCGGACATCGCTTCAATTTCTCGCCCAGTAAGCGCTTTCTGGGTTTGCGCAAACCCCAGCTGTTTGGCAATAGCCAGCGCTGTTGAAGCATGATCACCGGTAATCATAACGGGACGAATACCCGCTTGTTGGCAACGCTTAACCGCCTCAATCGCCTCTTCTCTTGGCGGGTCTAGCAAGCCAATAATTCCCAATAAGCGCAACCCGCCATCAATATGGTGATGATCAAGCTCATCAATAGCCGAAGCTGGTTTATCCGCAATGGCCAGCACGCGTAAACCCTGCGAGGAAAGTTCGTGAATACGGTTTTCCCACTCATTACGATCAATGTCGATAGCGCCTTGCTTGGTAGCAACGCTATCGCACATTTCTATCAAGCGATCAGGCGCTCCCTTTACAAAGACACGCTGACCGTCAGCTTCTGCATGCAGCGTGGCCATATACTTAAAATCTGACTCGAAAGGAATCGCATCAAGCCGCGGAAACTGTTGGCGCACCTCCGACGTACTAAGCCCTGCTTTTTCCCCGGCAACCACCAACGCGCCCTCTGTTGGGTCACCGTAAATCTGATACTGCCCCGCCTGCTGATGTAGCTCTGTGTCGTTACACAATACGCCCGCACGCAAGAAATCGCTTAACGGAAGAGTGCTAGACACATCGACACGTTCCGACTCTGGTTCACCGCTGGCGTGCAGTCGATAAAAAGCACCTTTGGGCGCAAACCCAATGCCATCGATGATAAATTGCTCGTCACCCAGCCAAATCGCTTGAGCTGTCATTTCATTGCGCGTCAGCGTGCCCGTTTTATCGGAAAAAATAGTCGAGATAGAGCCCAACGTTTCTACTGCAGGAAGCCGGCGAATAATCGCGTTGCGCTTCGCCATGCTTTGCACGCCAAGCGCGAGCCCTATGGTGACAATGGCGGGTAGCCCTTCGGGAATAGCGGCTACCGCCAGCCCAACAGCAGCCATGAACATATCCGCAGCGGGCTGATCGTGAAGTAACGTACCTAACAACGCGGTAATGGCTGCCGCAGCTAAGATAAAAACTGCGAGCACCCTGCCCGCTCGATCAAGCTGCTGAAGCAGCGGCGTTTTAATTTTTTCCACACCACGCAGAAGTTCTGAAATTTTACCGATTTCAGTGTGACGCCCCGTTTCAACTACCAAACCACGGGCATTGCCTTGCACCACGATCGTGCTGGCGAACGCCATACTGCTGCGCTCAGCAAGATCCGTATCTGCATTAACAGGGCCAGCCTGCTTCTCCACAGGAACCGACTCTCCTGTTAAAGCCGCCTCTTCAGTGCGAAAACGTCGCGCTTCAATCAATCGCACGTCCGCTGGTATCCGGTCACCGCTCTCTACTAGCACGATATCCCCAGGCACTAACGCTTCGGCAGGAATTGTGGTGCGCTTACCGTCTCGTAAGACGTTGGCCTGGGGAGACAGCATGTTACGGATGCTATCAAGTGCCTGTTCAGCTTTTCCTTCCTGGATAAAACCAATCAGCGCAATCACGGCCACCACTCCCACAATGGCCGCAGAGTCTATTACATGCCCAAGCAGGAAACTGGCAACAGCAGCAACCAGCAGAATAAGAATTAAAATATTATTGAGCTGATCTAGTAAACGTCGATACCAAGGTCGCCCCTGGGCCTGCTGAAGACGATTCGGACCATAGCGCTCTATACGCGCTTGAGCCTCAGTGGTAGATAGGCCGTCGGCAGTAACACCCTGCCACTCAAGCACTTGATCTATCGAGGCACTATGCCACTCTCGCGATGACTTGGCAGGTGTTTGAGGGTTTTCCATCCATAAGCTCCCTTGTTAAATATATTGTCAGCTTACAGCAGGTTGCTGCGCTGCAGTACTACTGTTATCCATAAAGTAACAAGGAAATGATGCAACGCAAAAAACGCCACGCCACCCAGGCTAAGTAGCGTCGCTCAGCATTTAATTAGCTATTTTGATCCGTTAATTTTTGGAATAGGTCGTAAGAATCAAACTAAAGAGCTAAACCTTCTCGTAGTTAGTAAAAATATGATCAGCGTCAAAGAAGCAGCTACTAATGACAACCTTTATTCCGGGCGCGACTATGCTATTCCTAACAGGGTTCGACTCCTAACTGCACATAAGGAACCAATACAATGACAACGTTAATGTTTCCCAACCTGACAGCGAATACAACCAACAAGGATACGATACTGGTTCTTTGGCATCAGCCTTGGGTGGAAGCCACACATTCGGCCGCAAAGCTGCAACGCGTCTGGCTAGAAACTGTTAACGAAGCACTTCGGTATGAGCTTGATTTCATTTCAACCGTGGCCCCCATCTACAGCAAGCTAACCTGCTGCATGCTCGGTTTTGAAGGACCTCAAACCCCAGCATCAATGGCAGCTTGCTACCACAGCATCGCAGGAGACATGACAGAGGCCACTTTTAACCGCATGCGCAAGGTATCGGAACTCAGCGAGGACTTACGCGAGCGAATTTGGTGCGAGCTCTGATTCTGTGGCTTTTTGCGCAGGTGTCTGACCACTGATGGCGCTTATGTTCTAGGCTTCGCCAATTTACTTGCTGATGGCCTCAGCATGACATCTCACTTAGGGGTTATTAGGAGGCTAGAACTTTAAGACCAGAACTTTAAGATCTTACCTATGAGGCCAAAGCTACGTGGCTACAGATAAGACGCTTTCTGCTTACCACTCCAGAAAACGGTCACCGCCAAATAGCTAAGCTCACGTCACCGGCTTGGCCAGATAATCATAGTGTTTCCGAAAGCTTTACAACCTCAACCGCATGCCTACGCGCTTGGCAATATAGCTCCAGCCAAGACGGCTCCAATACATCCATATGCTTTAACATCACACACCGCTCAATCTTGCGTGCCAATTTAAGCTGCTTGCCAAGAATGCCTGTTTCATTCACAACTGCGTCAGCAATCGCTTTACTGACGTTAACTGACTCGATAAATGTCGATGGATCAATCTTAAGCAGTAAGTCGACGCCCGACATCAGCCCCACCAAATAGGCATCAGCTCCTCGGCTGCCTCGAACTTGATGCGCTTTTGTCAGTAGCTCGCACAAATGAGCACGAGTAAGAATTAACTCAGCATGTTCTCGCGTACTGTCTTTCAACACACCGAAAATCAGCATCCAGCGACGAAGATAGTCTAACCCAAGACGAGAAATTACATCATGCACGCTTTCGACCGGCAAATGGCCACGATAGAGCGGGCTATTGGCAATTTTAAGTAGCTTAAAGGCGAGGTTGGGATCTGCAGACACCATCTCAGCAAGTTCACTAATACCTACATTTTGATTGGATAGCGCACTCAAAATTCGTGTGAACTGTAGCGAAGACGGGGGTAACACTTTGCCATAAATAATAGACGGTTTAGCAAAATAATAACCTTGGAATAGCTCAAAACCCGCATCGTAGTAGATTTCATACTCTTCTTTGGTTTCAACGCGCTCGGCAAGCCATGCAACCGGATAATGAGAAAGGGCATCTTTTTTTCTTAAAACTTCCTGCGGATTAGCGCCTAAAGTATCAACTTTAATGTAGGAAGCGTAATCTAAAAGAGAGTGCCAACTGGGCTTAAATTCAAAATCATCCAGCGCAAAGCGAAACCCTTGCTGATACCAATGACGCACACTTTCGACAAGCGCTTGCGTCGGCTCTATGCGCTCAACGAGTTCGATGACTACGTTTTCAGGCGGCACAGGCAAAAATGCTCGCGACATAAGAAAATCTGCCGACACATTAATAAACACCAGTGTTTGAAAATGACTAATCTGCTCTGTGATACCGGTGCCGAGGTTATAAAGCAGCTCAGTGGTCGCCTGTTTTTCACCAACATCAAAAACGCTACGATTATCGTCGCTTCGATATAGTAGCTCAGCAGCAACCATTTTTTGGTGACGATCAAAAATAGGTTGGGTTGCCATAAGCGTCGCAAGCGACGTTTGTTCAGCCATAACATCTCCATTACATTCGACTAGCAATCCCTATACGCAAGTCTACTTAAATAGCGGTAATGTACCTTAATTAGTTTTATTTAGCATGCCATATTGATTAACTAATGAGCACTAGCTGAACAACCTCGATCATTTAGAATAAAAAACCTTACAACCCCCCCACACCGCTCAGCAGAGGGTGCAGCACAGGTCATCTCAAAACGGGCAAACTCTAGACGACGGACTTACCAAGTCAACGCAGAGAGCAGATCATAGGCTAGCTTTCACCGATTAAGCTGATGGCGACTTATGCTAATGAGTACTAGTGTGGAAGGAAGATTTAAAACCAAAAAAACGGCCACCGCTGTAATAGCTAAGTGACCGTTTTGTCTGTTTGGTCGGAGTGACAGGATTCGAACCTGCGACCTTTGCAACCCCATTTTCACGCGACTATCTCAGTAAGCTATTGATTAAAAATAGATAACATAGCATTTTAGCGCCAGCCAATACGGCTAATACGCTCTATAAATATCAACAGGTTACACGGTAGTTTTCAGTCGCCTTGGCTGTGAATGCAAGGCTAACCATAAGACTCATATGGGACTGGGTCGCTCTTCGGGTTAATCGCAAACGGCATGATGTTAATGAGTCCGCTATAGTCGCCAGCATCAGGTGGGAATGACGAGGCTGAAATGGAAAGCTTATAGGTAGTATCAGGTAGCTGCCCCACTAAACTGTTAATCGCACTTGCGCGCCACTTACCCGAGTATCCATAAAGCCCGCCGCCAGGGGGCAGAATGATGTCAATAAACGGATAGCTTTCCACGAATTGGCTAGCGGAAAAATGCGCGTCAGGAATGCAGGCTGGAAAAAACTCGATAACAGCTGGGTAGTACCGATAAGTGCTGATAGCAGCGACCATATAAATGGTATCGCTCTTGAAAGTCACCGGCAGGTCAAGCTGCTCATCTAGATAAATTGTGCTCGTTTCTTTCTGTAGGCTATAAACCAACGCGATCGGCACCCTGTTCGCATCACACTCATAAAACGCAAGTGTCATCATTGCTGAAGGGCTGAACGAGTAAAGACGCATCTTGAAGGCAATTATTTCTTTTGAGCTGACAAAGTAATACGCCAGCGTGCCGGGTTCCCCGTTTTCAACCCAGGTGATACTGTCGTCTAGATCTGGCCAGTTCTCACCAACCCCTGCGTCGAAGTCAGGATTATCGAATCCATTGTCAGTGGTGCGGAATTGATAGGAGTAGCCGTTCCAGTTCGAAAAGTGCTGCAGGTCGAAACTAATGCCGCATGATCTTGGCTCTGATTCAAACCCTACCACGGTGGGTCCATCAACATTGCCAGCAAAGGCGGCTAGCACACGATCGCCTTCTTCAAAGGCTACGCCGTTGCAGTCCATGTAGAGAATGGGTACGCTTTCGTACTGACTGCGTTCATTTACCGGCAGCTGCTGCTGGCTGCTGGTGGCGAAATCAAGGACGATGGTGCAAGCGTCACCGTCTAGCGCAGTAATGGTGGCCACGCGATACGTAGGCCGCCACTTTTGCCAGCCGGGCATCATAGCTAGATTGTAAAATACTCCAGCAGGTGTGCCGGATAAAGCAGGCTGAATAACGCCATCCGTTTCTGCTGACCACAAATTTCCTTTTAGCGGGCTATCCTCGCCGCCATCAAACCCAGGCTTGATAATGACGTTGCCAATTTCCCCAGGCACCTCAGCCGTGGCCACCTCGCCTTCTAGCTCTTCGGTATAGTCAGCACACCACGCCTGAATTTGCCGTAATGGCGGCAAGCGATTGACGCGGGCAATTAACGCCTCATCGGAGGCCTTTAGCGCTTCTTTTGCGCGGCGCTCTGCTCTAAGTGCGTCACGCTTACCCGCTGCACGAAGTAGCGCTTCTGAAAACTCACTCAGATTTACGCCTGACTCCCCATCGCTGGCAATCTCTTGCTGATACTGGGTGATGGCTTGGTTTTGCAAATCAGCCGCGGCATCTACTGCAAGCTGAGCCTGATAGATCTGGTTAGTAAGATCTATGATCTCTATTTCCAGTCTTAGCGCTCGCGCCCCTGCTTGCTGCTTTGCAATTTCTGCACGCTCCCGCGACTCAATGATTTCAATTGTGTAGCGGCCTTCGCCCAGGTCTTCCAGTATGCGAGCTTTACCCACCTTCGGTTACCTCCATAGCTGCACTGTTTGCGTTTACGAAATACTGGATCTGATCAACAACAAACTCTGAGCCATCTTGATCAATCGCGGTATCGCCAGGCCTTAGCAGCAAATCGACGCTACAGCGGACACGTCGAACGCCTTGGTTTATCGATCGAGTGCTAACGCCTATTAGGGAGCGCGTGATTGATGCGCCCTGCTCGACATCACCGTACCCAGACAGCGACAATGTGTTTCGCGTTGGGCCTTGATCGCTTCTGATAATCTCCAGCGGAACCTGTGCAATAACCTCTAAACCATCAAACTCGTCGTTGCTTGGGTAGTAATACCCCAATTGCACGCGCATCATGGAGCCATACTGCAGCGCTGATAACGACTCATCCCCATTTGGCACAATAACCTGCAGAAAGGATTTCCCTTGCCGCCGCATCGTCGCCTGAAATGATGACATCGGCACCCGATGAATCCCGATGTCGAGCAGATAGACCTCTGTTCGCTCTATCGGGTTAAATAGACTAGATAGAAGTGGCTGCGGGCTGTTGAGTGTCAGGACGTTTATCTGTTGAGCGTTTAGCACCTTAAACCTCCTTTAAACTATATCGCCACCACCGCCTCCACCACCGCCGATCGCACTCTGATCAAGCGCTTCCATCTCCATGACATAGCCGCGCGCGATCACCTTTACTGACAGTGTGCCGGTGCCAGCATTCGCGACTGAAACACGGAGAGAGGTGACGCCATCTTGCACTGCAGGCGAAAAGACCTGCCTACCGCCAGCTGCCGTCTTGGTCACTGCAGATGGCGTGAGGTAGGCGCTTTCGCTCAGCGAGTCGGGGCCTATCTGAATACTAGGCGAGCCGCCAGCGCTTATTGCGCTCACAACAACAACATCAAATGCGTCTACAAAAAACATTGCGCGAGGAGGCAGATAGATTTGCGTCGATGCCGCACCGTCTGTCAGGTCTATGAGATCACTGCCCAAAACTATTTGCTCGCTAACAAGCCCCAGGGCATCGGGTATAGCTGCACCACCAGCTGCCTCAACGAGCTGCTTGTAAGGCACGCCAGACGGTATTAGCCCCTCATCGATTAGTGGCTGAGGAGTTGGAAACGGCTCAAAAGAGAGGTACGGCAGTGCGTTGCTCTTGCGTCCGCCCGCCAGCGTTGAAACAGCCGCCAGACCTATGGCCACACTTCCCTCTTGCAGAGTTACCGCTGCCGGAGATAGGGCGCTGCTAGCAGCCCCAAACGCTCCGCTCGAAGCGCCGAGCGATAAAGAAAAGTTGGCCATTGCTGAAGAGTTAACGCCCAAAGCCGTGGCGTTTTGCGAGTCGCTATAGGAATATTGCCCAAAAGAGGACGCACCGTTAGCGCGCGCCGCCGCGCCGCTTCCAATTGCGGTAGCCCCCGGGCCTGCCGTGTTGGAGTTTTCACCAACACAGACATCAGACGAACCGAAAGCACTGGCCCCGACTCCTAGCGCTACAGACTTAACGTTGCCACAGCTAGCCCCCCTGCCTATCGCAATTGCCTCAAAGGACGCCGTGTTCGCGCCACTGCCAACGGCAATGCTGTGATCGCCAGTAGCTCGGGTCGCGCGCCCAACAGCAAGTGCCGCGGTGCCATTTGCGCGCGCGTCACTGCCGACAGCGACACCGCCCTCAGCAGTTACGGTACTGCGCTCACCCACAGCCACAGCGCGACCGTTGAGCACATCAGTCTGAATATGCCCCGGAACGTCAACTAGTGATTCCGAACCAATTGAAACTGACTTATGCCCCCGAGTGGTAGAAAACAGGCCTAAGGCGATGGCTTCTTGGCTCTCTGCTTTTGCCTGATCACCCACCGCCACTGCGGCGTTTTGACTGGCTTTTGCCATATGGCCCAAGGCAACAGAAAACTGAGCAAACTCCGTTTCGGCTTGAGAGCCAAGAGCCAGGGATCCGGCGCCACTTGTTTTTGCGTCAGTACCCATCGCAACCGAGTCGGTACTATTGCACTCTGCACGAAGTCCTATAGCCATTGATTTCTGAAAAGTGACCCTAGATGCGCGACCAAGTGCAAGAGCATCGCCTACTCCGCTAAGCCCTCCGCTAACATCAACCGTTGCATCCTCGCCCACAGCGATCGAGTTAAGCGCGCGTATGGTAGCCCTTAGACCAATCGCAATACTGGTCCCTAGTTGCTCGGTGACGCCGTTCTCTCTACCAAGAATCACATCTTTGCCAATTGCCACTCCAGCCTGACCTTGAAGAACTGACGAGCTGCCAATTATTACAATATCGTCATGGGCGAAGTCATCCAGCCCCTTTGCTGTCAGCCTGGCTTCAACGCCCTCGTCTGTGAAAAACTCTTTGGCTTCAGTACCCTCCTGCCCCCTGATCACGGTTACAGCAGCGCCATTAACTTCCGTTGCATGCACTACTTCCCTTTTTAGGTCGCCGCCTCTACCGTCAGAAGCAAACAGTGTTAGCGCTACGCGCGAGTCTCGCTCAAGCACTTCCGCAATTTTGTCAGCTCCAGACTTCAGCTCTATCGTGGTGCCCGATGCAGTGACAGGCGCTGCAAGCAATGCCTTAAAGTTGTTAATGTGGCCAAAGTACATATTAGGCTTCCTCGGTAACTAGGATGGTAAGCAGCTGTCTGTTCTCCACGTATTCGCTTGGCACGCCGATAAAGCAGCCATCAGGCATCGACACCGTGATACTGGCGTGCAGACGCACAAGACGGCGGGCGCGATCAACTACAGCCATGGGCAAGCCAGAAAGCGAGATTGTTAGGGTTCGATCGCCTGGACTGTGCCCGCGATTCGTTACCGCCACGCCACCATCTAGCGTGCGCACACGACTCACCCGGCGGCTTAAGTCACCCATCGACGTGCCTTCTCGGTGCGGCAACAGCAAAGCGCCAAGCGGGTCATAGCTCCGCGCAGCTAATCCTATTAGGTACATACTGTGTCTCACTTTCAGGTATCAGGGTGCGGTGCTGTTAATGCCCAGCAGGAACTCAGCGCTTTCGGCATTTGCGCGCAGTTGAATTTTTTCGAGGACTTGCCACATGAACATTTCAAGCGCGGGTTCTAATCCATCGCTTTCGATCTTGATTAGCCCTTCGCCGTTCTGCAGCGCTTTTGTTTTAGCAGTCAGGCTTTCAATCTGCGCATCAATCAGCCGGCCCTGCTGCTCTGCGGCTTGCTCTTGAACTTTTAGCTGCTGATCAATGGCGTCTCGCGCTCGGAAGCGGTCGCTGCCGCTAAGGCTTCCGCCGCCCAGCGTGTCAAACATGCTAGCGGCGGCTTCTGCTGTGCTTGTGATGGTCGCGCTTGTAGCGTTTAGGATCGACTCGACCCGCTTTGCCTCGGTTTCCATTTTCGCCACTTGGAAATCAACCGAGAATTCGATGTTTTTGATACGCTCGTTACTTGCCAGCTGTTCTAGCGCCAGCGTTTGCTCTAGGACGGCTTTTCGAGCCTTTAGTATTGCGTCTTCACTACTTAGAGCCTCGCCAGCCAGCACCTCCTGGCCTTTGGCTGCGTCGTTGGAGCTATCTCTTAGCCTGAGTAGCGCGTTTCTTAATTCGTTGTATTTGGCTTCATCGATCTCGCCTGAGTCGTAGGCATCTTGAATGCCACGCAGCGCCTTACCAACCGCTTCTGCACTGACAATGACCCCTCGCCCATCCTTCTCGAAAACCTCTCTAACTCTCGATAACGACTCGGGAAGCTCGTCCAGCTGATCAAAGAAAGGGGCTTCTACGCGCTCAAGGCCTGCGCGCATCTCGTTGCTGGCAGTAGCAACCGCAACGGCAGCCTGTATTGCGGCATCGCTGATCAGCTTAATATCGTCAGTGCTTTCGCCGCCTATCCGGCTAGCAGACTCTGCCACTTTGATAGCAGCATCAATGGCGGCGTCAGAAAGCTGGGTAAAATCCGCCTCAGCTTTATCACCCCAGCCAAAGCGGTCTGACAGGGCAACGTAACCCTCTGCCAGCTTTTGAATACTAAAAAGCCCGGCTTCCGTCGTGACCCGCTGCGCGCCAGAAGTTTTTTCTAGCTCTTCGACCAGCTCATCAGAGAAATTGAACTTAAAATCATCGAACTCTTCCAGCGTGCTTTTTAGCTCGGCAAGCCCCTGAATCGCCAAGAAGGTGGCCCCCGCGGGGCCAGCAAATCGACCTAGCATGGTGACCATGCCGCCTAATGCTCTTGTGGCCACGACGACGGCACCGCTAGAACCGCCTAATAGCGCGATAGCGCTGGTAAATAACGCTAGTGCGCTTAACACGGGTGAAATTACTAGGCTTAACCCTCCAATAGTGCCTGCGAATTGGGCTATTTTGGGGTCTAGTTCGGTTACCCACTTAGCCAGTTCAGTTAATTTCTCAAGAAACGGGCCGATAGTGGTTATAGTCTCGGCAGTAAACTCCCCAAGAAGCTGAACACCAGAACCAAGCGTAGCGATAACGCTGGCGAGGCCTTCCACGGTGGTAACGTCAGCGCCATCAAACAGGCTGCCAATCGCATCGCGCACAACTTCGAAGCCGTTAACGAAACCATCAAACACGCCTTCAGTTTCAAGCGCGGCGGGTAGATTAGCCGCCACATCTTTTAGGCCCTGCTCTAGGGACTGCATTACCCCTTCAATCAGGCCCACGAACTGCTGGAGCTGACCATTGCTAACACTGACACCAATACTGCTAAAAATACTGGCAATGGCCTGCTGTATACCGCCAAATTCATCAAGCAAAGGATCGCCGATCGCAATCAAGGTAGCGGTAAAAGCGTTCGAGATGCGCTGATTTCCCTGCTCAACCGTGCCAGCCATCTTGTTGTAGGCTTCTTCAGTTGCGCCAGCGCTATTGCCCATGGCATCAATGTTTTGAGCAAACGACTCAGCGCCCAAGCCTGTCAGCGTCAGCACCCCGTTCAGCGCTTCAACGCTTCCGAATAGCTGTGCTATCTGCTCGGTGTTTCCGCCTGTCGCCTCTGCCACATTGTTTAATACGGCTCTAAGGCCCTCACTCTCTAGTGCTGTGGCACTGAACTCTAGCCCTAGCTCCTCGGCCAGCGTTCTTGCAGCGCTCGCAGGATTAATCAAGGCAGAGATTGCAGCGCGGATCTGTGTGATTGATTCGCTCGTGCCAGAGCCGGTAGCTGTCAGCGTGGCGATGCCTGCCAGTAGCTCTCCAAAGCTCACGCCAGCGGTAGCAGCCAGGCCGGTTACCTGAGCCAGCGACCCGCCTAGCTCTGGGATGGTGGTCTGCCCGTTTTTAACAGTTGTGAAAAGCTGGTCGCTAAAGGTGGACGCCTGATCCATACCTAGGCCGTAGGCGTTTAGCGATGAAACCAGGGTCGTTAATGCGTCGCCTAAATCTGCCTTACCTGCAACAGATAGCTGCTCAGCAGTATTCACCGCATCAAGAGATTGCGTGTAGTCAACGCCCGCCGATATGGCATTGTAAACCGCACCGTTCACTCTCTCGATTGAGTTGGTGCTTTGAGCACCATACGCCAGCACTGATTCTCTAAACCTATCAAGGTCATCAGCAGGCGCGTCGATCAGCGTACTGATTTCTCTAAACTGTGCATCAAAGTCGCCAGCCAGCTTAATAGCCAAACCAGTTACGGCAACGCCACTACCAAGCAACGCGGCCTCGAACTTCAATAGGCCCGCAGTCGCGTTAGCTATTGGGTCAACCACGCCTTGGGCGGCACCCACGATACTATTCATTCGTTTAGTAGCGCTATCGACACCCGAGCCCATTCTATCGACGCCTTCAAAGATAATGGCAACGGTTTGTTCTAAATCGGCCATAAGGCACCTCTAAAAACGGGCAATAAAAAACCCGCCGGAGCGGGTTAATGGGAAAGTTAAGCGGGAGCTGCCAAGCTGGCTAGTTACCGCGATTACTGAAATAAGTGATCTTGCCATCGCAGGCACGGGCAGAACCTGAGATCCAGCCCTCTCTGTTTCGCCAGGTTAGCTCCTCGCAATTCTGCCCACCAATAGAGTAGGCGCGGCGATTATCTGGCCGCCCCATCATATTGATGGCCTGCGTGACCGTTGATCCGGTTGGCACTACGCCGCTGGCTCGCGCTCGGACATCAGCATTCCTGGCGTCCAACCGCTCCTGGTAGCTACTAGTTGAAGAATTGGCTGACTGCAGGCGTTGCCTACTCTGCTCAAGTTGACGCTCAAGCGCAGTCTGCTGCCTTTGTAATTCCTGAATTCTGGCGACTCTACCCGCCTGCTGAACAGCAGTAGAGTCCATGTCAGAAACGGCAGCTGATCCCATAGGCACATGAACCGAGCCAAGTGGGCAAGGTAAGCTCTGATACGTCACATGATCAGCGCCGTCGATGCATTTATAAATTTGATCCTGCGCCACTGTCGGCAATGACGCCACCAAAAACCATACTGCCCATATTGCTCTACGCATCGCTTCCGCCTCGCCGACTCATTTCGCTTAGCGTAGCATTATTTACGATTGCGCTGCTCGAAGTACAGGCCCCATAGGTCGCACTCAAGGTCAGTCAGCATAGCTAGTGGGAATAGGTCGGGCCTGACGCGAAACAGGAATTCGCCCTTCAAGTCGCAGAGCTGGAGGGCGAGCTGGATGCTAGGCTGCCTGAAGAGCGCTTGGGCTTTCCCGCTTCGCTTCCCAGCCCTGTCAGCGTGGTGATTTTGTTGGTCAGTTCGTAAAACTCTACCGGAAACGCCTCGGCTAGTTTAACGGCGACCTGGTGCGAGCATTCGGGCGCAACGCTGGCAATGGTCAGCATCTCAATACGCCGCGCAAGATCGTCGGGGACGCTGCTGCCGGTCCCGATCAACTCCCGGATAGCGTCGGTCATCTTCTCTTGCTTGTCAGAGCTGAGCGCATCAATCACGGCGTTCTTGTTGCGATTGCGCGCTTGGGCCTCGTTTACACGTGCCAACTCTTCGCCAGTCAGGCCACGCACCCGCCATACGGGCACTTCGTCTTTTTTGGTGCCCTTGAACCAGTCGCGCAAATCCTTTACTGGCACATCTTCTTCGCGGCGCTTGAATGCAGCGCTGGCGAAGCGGTTCGCATCAAATTCCATAGCGTTCTCCAGCCACAGCCCTGACCGTTTATGCCAGGGCTGTGGCAATTAGCGGTTACTCAAAATCTGCGGTTTCTTGCTCAGCAGAGACCGTGCACGCGATGTTGACGTGATCACCCGCTGGGTATGTGCGTCCAATACCCAAAATGCCCTGCGTTAGCGAGAACGGCGAGCGGTTGCGATCCTGGTACCAGCGGAACCAGAGACGCTGGTTTTTCAGCCGTACAAGCGGGTCGTTAGCGTTGCCTTCGCCGTAGTAGGTAAACGATGCCTGGCCCAGCGAGCGGGAAACACTGCCCAGCGTGCCGTTGTAAATCTCGGTTGACGTGGTTGAGTGTGAAGTTTCCGCCGGCACCCAGTCGCTGGCACGCGGGATCTCGGCAAAGATTGGTGTGTAGCCACGAACTGACACTTTCTTGGTCACGCTTCCTGTGTGAATGCGTGGCAGCTCTGCTGCAAAATGCACCTCGCCGGTAGCGGGGTCCGCCTCGAACACAGGGCTGTCGTAGCGCTCCTGATGCAAGCCGACCACTTGCATGATCTGAGTGTCAGAGACAGGCGCAGCATCGGCACCGTTCACACGTACTTGGCCGATCTCGATGCTTTCTACGGGGATGAAGGGCGGGCCACCGGCTTCACCGCGCTGCTCGGTAAATGCGCTGCCCTCGGTGCCTGAAATCGCCTCCAGTGCACCGCTCGCATCAACGGTAATGCTCGTGATCATGTGCGTGGCGGTCGCCGCGCGTGAAACAGACACATCGCCGCTTGCGACATTGACCACGCCGTCAGCCTCAGCCGCCACTGCCGTGGGCATGTAGGCGCTAAGCGCTGATACGGTCACATTGTCGTTACCGCTGCCTGCGCGAATCTGGCCGCCTGTTGCCAGGCCCCATGGGCGCACAGAGGCATCAAACCCCGCGCGGGCGCTCCATGGCGCAAACGTGGCTTCAAACACCATGGCGTCGCCGGTGTCGCTCATGTGCTCCCAATCATTAAAAGACTGGCCGGACTCGTACTCTAGTTTGGGGTTTTCAGTGATCGCCACGGGCGCTCTCCTGTAGTGCGTTATCAAAAGCCCGGCGAACGGGCAAGAAAAAGCCCGCGCAATGGCGGGCATAGCAGTGCTCTTCGCTCGCGCTTAATTAAGCAAGCTTTCCCTCTGAGGCAGGTAATCGCTACCTACGATCTCATTAATGCGATTAGTGCGGTAAAGCGTTTTCTCTAGCATGTCGTCAGTACCCTCCAGATCACCCCGCAGCTGTAACGCGCCGCTATCGATCGCACTCAGCACTTTTTGCACGCGCGCTAGATAGGTCGTTTTAGCAACTTCGCTCATCACTTTGCCGCCAAGATATTCCGCGGATAAGTGGCAAAGCATCACGGTGAGTGCTTCGATCTGCTTTGCCTGATCTGCCACGACCTCATGCAGATCACCCACCTCAGCTTCTATCTTTCGACGTGCTGACGCTTTAAGGTTGCGGATGGCGGGCAACTCAAGATTGGCGGCTGTCATCTCATCAGTAGTAGGCGCGCGCCCTTCCGTCGGAATAGCGTCGGCTTTGTACCAGCGCACCCCGGCGGCGTGCCCGAGCGATTGCGCACCCTGCGGCTCTGTCTGGCGCTCGCCGTTTTGAGTATCAATAGGCTCAATCACAAATAGCGGCATTCTGTCGCTCCCAAGGCTGATCATAAATAACCGAGCGCACAAATCCCTCAGCGTTAGCGTGACTAGCATGGGCTAACCACGAACTAATCTGCATCTGCACGTCACGCACGTCGACATCGCCGGCTGAGTATTGCTGACGAAGCCGATTCACGCGGCGCTTAAATCGCTTCATGCTTCCTTTGCGTAGTCGTCGCTTGTGCGGCCACATGTGGTAACCAACGAAATCCAAGCCTCGGCCATTTGCTGGGCTTACTGGAAAAACGCTGGTTTTATGGTTAGTTTCCAGCGCCAGATGCTCTGCGAGCCACCAGTCCAGCTCGATGCGCCTTTTATGCAAGTGTTGCTTATCCGGCCCGATAATCAGCCAATCATCCATATACCGACAATACCATCGCTCGCTTAGCCGGCACTTTACATGCTGATCAAGTGCATCCAGATAGACGTTAGCTAGCAGCTGGCTAATTAAGTTGCCTATCGGCATGCCTTTCCCTGTCTTTCCTGGCTCGTGATAAGTATCGATCATCGCTTCTAGCAGCAGAATTGTTCGCGGACACTTAATTGCACGATTTAGTAGGCTCTTGGCTATTACGTGATCGATGCTAGCGAAATACTTCGCGATGTCTGCCTTCAGCACATAAACCTTACCGTGACTCCGGAGACACTCGCCTAGCATGGCCTGGGCCTTATCCGCCGCGCGGTGAGTGCCTTTACCCACGCGACATGCATAGCTGTCCGATATGAAGCGCTTTTCCCAAATAGGCTCTAGCACGGCATACATGGCATGCTGCAGCACACGGTCCCGAAACTGCGTTAGCGCTGTGATTCGCCGCGTCTTTGGTTCGTGTACATAGAAATGTCTATAAGGGCCAGTTGAATAGCTACCCCAGTGCAAGTGGTTAAGAAGCTCAATAAGGTTCTCTTCAAGCCGTAACTCAAACCGCATGCAGGCATGGCTATCGCGGCACCCTTTTCGGGCGCTTAAATACCCTGTGTGTAATGCATCAAAATTTGCATAGCGTTCAAAAAGGTGGCCTGTTCGTGTCACGCTGCTTCCTTGCTGTAGTTAAAGGCGCGCCTTGCGGGCTTCCGCTTAGTACCACACGCAAGGCGCTTACGTTTTTTCGGCTCTGCCGAGGGCTATGCATCCGTTTGAAGGCGCTGGATGGCAGCCCGTGAGCCACCATCTTCTGGCCAAATCAAGCGCGAGAGCCGCAGCCCGATATTCGTATTCGAGTTGGAGCGCGCATTGTTGAGATTCAGCGCGGCCAAGCCAGCGTTGGCACCGTTGTTGCGGTTGCCGCCACGGATCGGGAAGCGGAGGGACAATTCAACACATAGCCCTTTCTTACTAATCGGCCTGCACTTGCGGCGTAGGCGGGTTACTGCCGATCCACTTCAGCCAGCCACCAATCATGCATCCGATTTCATACAGGTGCTCACTCCATATTTGATATTTGCGGATGGGGAGAAAGCCCAGCTCATAGCTAACTCGAATGAGCGAGCGAAGCACATCAAGCTCGGTGTCGACGGCGCTTGCGGTAGTTTTCTTGTGGTATCTACGATTAGTGGTTAACACCAGCCGCAACAGCTCGTACATGCACTGGCGTATTTCTGCTGCAAGCGTGTGCTTTTCGCTCTTGGGAAACTGACGTAACGCGGAATACCCATACACAATCATGCGCTCAATCTTGAGCTTGATTTTCAAATCTTCCATGCAAAAACCTTAAACGCCGCTATCGCGGCGAAAACAGAACCCAGGTATCCAGATGCCCGATTAGACCAAACGCGAGAGCCGCAGCCCGAGATACGCATTCGAGCTGGAGCGCGCAATGATGAGAAACAGCGCGGCCAAACCAGCGTAGGCACCGGTGCTGCGGTAGCCGCCACGGAGCGGGAAGCGCTCGCCGCTGAGGTTCGTGTATAGATAGCCGTCAGGATCTGAAACGCCATTAGGGACAATCAGCGCGCGCTTTACCGACTGGGGCGCGCCAGCGCTATCAACCGTTGACCACGTCCGATTACTAGGCATATCCCAGCCAGTATCTACCCAGGCGTTTTCTGCTAACGCTGGATCGTTATCGGGAGTTAATAGAATTCTCCCATCAACCATCTTGAAGCCGCGTACCCACTCCCAACGATTGCCGACCAAGTCAGCGATGCCGTTCGGGGAGTTGTTATGGCTCCAGGTGTTAGGGCCGCTACCTAGCAGCGTGTACTCGTTGCTCACAGAGTCCGCGTCATAAACGCCGCGCTCATGCGGATGGCTATGGCTTTTGCCAAAATCCGTGTTGCCGCGAGGCTGAAAGCCGTTTGCCATGCACCAGAGCGCTACAGCCGACCACTCCCAGCTGCCAAATAGCTCAAAGCCGCTGGCCTGCGCCGCTGAGACTGATTGATCCCAAGTGATGGATCGCCGCCCGGTAGTCCGGGGCTGGCTGACCATCTCGCCATTGATTTCCGCCGCCATGTACATGCCCACCAGCAGCTCGCTTTTCTCAACGCCGTTTTCAATAAATGCTTCATGGGTACCGGTGCCAAGCTCTTGGCCAGGCATAAGGTCTTCCCAGCGCAGCTTGGGGATAACGTGCATAAAACAGGGTTGCTTATTGGCGGTGTACTCAACCGTGCACTTGCCGCCGCTGGCCGACTCGACTGAGCGCCGCAGCGGGTCTGGCACGTAAATCTGAAACGTTGACCGGACCTGGTCAATGGCTTCGGCGTCTAGCTCGCTGGCGGGGGCATTATTCTGTTTATGCGCTACCGCTCCTGTTGCGTCCGACACATAAATATCAAACCCTTCGCCGGTACGCACGTAATACACGGTATCGGGTACCAGCACATTAGGCAGCGTCGATACTACCTTTTCAGCTCTAAATTCTGCCATGCATCACCTCACCAGCTGTTGGACGCCCATGCGGTGACCGGCAGGCTGCCGCCGTAAGTCATGTTGCCGTTGGCATCTTCGTCAATTTTATCGAGCTGGGTTTTGTTTGCGTGGGCGTGGCGCTTGGTTACTGCATCATCAATATCGGAAACAGCGCTTACAGGTTTATCCGCAAGGCTCGACCAGTTGAAATTAATATCTAGCGATTCGGCTTCGGATATTTTTGTCCAGCTGGTATCGCTATGTCGATAAGCGTAGGTTGCCGCGCCGCTTGCTACGGTCGCATCTGCTGACGCGTCTAACACTAGCACCAAAGTGTTGCCTTCGAGCACAAGCGCATCGCGGGCCGCTATATCGTTGACGATCTCTAATGTATTGGCGCCACCGCTGGCCATTGAGGCGTCGATCAGCGCCTGAACATCCTCTTCATCAATGACGCGCTTCACGGTGGCAGGGTCGTTGCCGGTGACGTAAATTTCGACATAATCGGGTCGGGATGCTGGGGCGACAAAATAAATGCTGTTGGCGGTTAGCGTGCCAGGTAGCGCTGTTTCGCGATACACGGTTAAAGATGCCATGGTTATTTTCCTCTTATTACCACTGTGTAGATGCCCACTGCATTGCGCCACTAGGGCCGCTGCTACCTGGTGGCCCTGGGGGGCCTTGAATACCGGGAACGTAAACGGTCTTAACTTCCGCGCTAGGCGGGACAATCACGGTTATGCGATACACCACGTTAGCCACTGGATACCTCCGCACTCAGGCTCAAATTGCCGCTTAACACGGTGCGGCTTTCCTGCTCGCTCACCAGCGACACATCCCAATGATTGCGCGCACCTAGCTGGCGGGTGGCGTCAGGCGCCATGAACAGCTCTACCTCGCTGCCGCTAATCGTGACCTGCATCGGCACTGCATCACTGCCGGCTCGGTCAGTGGCTCGCACAGCAGCAGCCACCTCTTTGCCCGCTAAATCCAGCGGCGCGCCGCTTTCCTGCTCAGTCAACGTCACAATCAGGCGCAAGCTATCGCCCCGGACCATGCTTATATCTAGCCGCTGGGGCTGTAGGTCGATGCGAGACACATCACGCCCTCCTGTCGGTGTTTACTGTGAATATGGGTCGCCAATACGGTGCGACCAGCGCACTGTTAGCACCAGATCGACGCCGATAATGTCGCTGCCTTCTTCGGGGTAATAAATCGTACCGCCCGCGTAGGCCATATCTTCAGCCAGCCCGCCTAGCGTTCGGTCAGTGCCTGTTGCAATGGCAATTAGCTCGGCCAATATCGCGTTGCCTTGCGTACTCCACTGGCGGTGGTCGCGGTCAGCTTGGTGCACGGTTTCAACAGTGATTTCCGTGGTGACGTTCACGCCGCCGTAGCGGTTACGCTCCACATTGCCGTCACTGCCGTCCCAAATACTGCGAGCGGGTAGCGTGTCGATGATGCTGTTGGCACGCTCAGCGTTCAGCCGCGCGGCCAGCGCTGCGATGATCTGTTCACGTATTGGGGTCATATCACTGCCGTCTGAGTAGTCGCTCTGACTCATAGCCAAGGCGTTGCATTAAGCGGTTTCCGCTTGGGGCCTGCAGGTCGTCTTTTACGTCAGTGAATACTTGGCTAGTGGATGGGCCGTATAAAACTTTCAGGCCTTCACTGCGGCCAAGCCCTGGGCCGTATTCAGTGCGAACAGCGATAGCTTGCACGCCATTAGCAAAGCGGATGAAAAACGCGCCAGGCATCTTCTTTTTTCCGCCTGTAGGTTTTACCTGAACGCCAATGCCGCCATTTTTATACTGACGATGCGAGTAGCGCGTTAGAAGCGTGCCGCGCGTCGGCGTTTGGATAGCGCCGTTCAAGCTATTCGCCGTGGCGCGCTTGATCTTCAGCTTGTCTCGCACATACCCCGCTTTCAGCTTGACCTGTTTACGGATCTCTTTGCTCGCTTCCGTGCGGGTCACGCCTAGGGTGTGGTTGATGGCAAGGCTCATGGCACGCGGTGCGCCATTCTTGATGTGCGCCAAATCGCTTTCGACACGGCGCATTGCTTGCTTATCGACCGTGATCTTAATGGGGGCTAACTGGCTCATATGCGCTCCTGCGTCACGACCCACGTCACTAGATAGCCGTCGTCGCTGGCTTTCTGGCCTAACCGCCAGCCAGTGCCGTTAACGGTCACTACGTCGCCCCGCGCGCCCTCGCCTAGTTCGCTGGTGTAGCCGGTTAGCTCGGTACGGGTCTCCATCACGACGCCCTGCATGCCCGCTACGGTGCGCTCCACGTCTCGGTCGAGGATCACGCTTACCGTAATGGGGGTGCCGTTTAATGGGGTATAGGTGGCTGACTGCGTATCAGCCAAGTGATGCATAACCGCCTCATTGAGGCGGCTGGTGAGGTCGGAGAAGCTCATAAGTTCACCGCTTAGGTGGCAGTGTCCTCGTAAAGCTTGATGCAGGCCTTGGGCCGGGTGCATAGGTGCGCCGGGTTGGACTGCGCTTCAAGCTCCACGCCTTTATTGTGATCCAGCATTTTAGAGCTGGAGTACAACGGCAGGCCTAGCGTGTTGACCGTATCCATATAGTCGCCGGGGGCAAAGCGGGTAATGAATAGATCCAGCACGCCCTGCGGGAACGCGTGTGCTTCACCGTCCGCGATTTTAACCGGGCCACCAGCGCGGTAGCGCTCCCAAAAAATACCGCCAAAGGCGAAGGCTTCGCGCGGGTCAGCGCGTAGGCGTGCGCCAGCCTGCCAGCGGTCATAGGCGTCTTTTACGGTTTTGTGGGTGATAAACTTGCGCCAGAAGCTTTTGCCGCACAGCACGGTCACGCCGGTGTAGGAAAGCCCGTCAAGCGCCTCCTCGATCTTCTCGTGAATATCTAGCGCCTTGCCCTGAACGTCGGTGGTAGCGGTGCCGAGGCTCATCGCAACGGTTTGCTGCGTTACACCAAACGTCTGGTATAGGTTGTAAAGCTCGGTAGTGCCGTCGCTGTCTAGCACCAGCCCTTTGATGGCGCCAATGCGGTGATACTCGTGAGTCATATCAATGCGCTGGGCCATCTTGGCGAGGCGACGATTAACGATGGTTTGCACCGCTTGCTCACTGTCCTCGGTACCGAAGGCGCGCACGTTCTGCACTTCGTCCGCCAGCACGGTAGCAGTGGTCGGCAAGTGGGCAGTTTGAAAGCTAACGCCAGTGCGCTTATCACCACCAACCACGGTGCCCGGCGCGCCGCGAGGCTTGTTTTCAACTAAGCCGAGCTTGTCGCCATCTTTTTCGATGACTAGCGACGTAGTGCTAATGCCCTCTGCCTCAAACGCACCCATATCGCCGATCTGGCTAGGCACGTACTGCACTTCATTAATCGCCGCAGTAAGCGACGACAGCGTAAAAATATCGGAATCGAAGACACCAGCCATGGTTAGCCTCTCTCTATTAAGTGATCAATAAGGTTGCCGCTGCCCTGCCTGGGCAGTCAGCGGGGTTAACGCGGGATAATGCCGACGCCAATCAGGTCGTTAAATGCCGCAGTGGTTTGGCCTTCGGTAATGTCATCCGGCAAGCCAAGGGCGGCTTCTTCCACCTCACAGGCGCGCACATGCACGGTACAGGGCGCTGGGGCTTCGCTAGCGTCGGTGGCGGCGTAAAGAACAGCCTTGGCATTTTCGGTACCGTCGCTGGCAGCGGGTGCCAACGGTACGTAATTGCCCGCGCCATTCAGCGCCAGCACAGCGCCAGCGGGTAGATTGCCTGCGGCCAAGATGCCTTGCTCACGAGAGCGAGCGCCGCTGGCCTCAGATACGATGTGCTCGCCGGTGTGGCGTGGCTCGGTATGGGTCGCCATGAGGTAATCTCCTTTAATGGCTGGTTGATGTGCGCGAAGGCGCGGGGTTAAGCGGTGCGGTTCTGGCGGGCGTATATCTTGGCGTAGTCAATTCCCGCTTTTTGCCCGCCTTCGGGCGAGTGACTGTTATGAATGCTGTGCTGGTTACCGTGGGCAGCGGCTACGTCGTAGATGTATTCGCTGGCTTGCTGGTCATCCATACCGTTGGTAACCAGTTTTTCGAGTAGCTGGTTTTGCCCGGTGGTCTGGCAGGCTTTGACGATAGCAGTAATGCGGGTGCGTTCTTTATCCACGATCTCCAATACAGCTTCGCTGCTCAGCGCCCCTTCACGTGCCTTCGCCTCAATACCTGCAATCACATCGGGGTGGCTCTGTTTAATGGCCATCACCGCCTGATAGGCCTGAAAGTCATCTTTAGGCTCAGCACTATTACGCAGCGCGATAATCTGATCGCCCAGATCAGCCGCTTGGGCTTCGGCTTCTTCGGGAGTTAGGTCGAAAGCAAGCGCCAGCGCATCGGCGGCGGTCATAGTTTGGTTGCCCTGCTGCCCAGCGATCTGGGCGCGCATGTTGACCAACTCGCCTTCTTGCTTGAGCTGACGCAGATAAGGGGCAATATCTGCACTGGCCACAGCGGCAAGCTTGGCGTCTTTGTCGGTTGCAAAGCCCCACTCTATGGCTTCGTCGGCACCCATAATGGTGTCGCCCTGATCGAGCAGGCCGTTAATCTCATCTGCCGTCTTGCCCGTGGCCATCGCGTAAGCGTCTACCAGGGCATCGTCAAACTTGGAGAGGTTTCGCGCCGTCTCTTCCATTTCCTTGGCGTTGAAGAAGCCGACCATCAGCGAGCTTGCGCGGTGCGTCATAATGGTAGTCCCGACGCCCATAGTCCGGGTATCACCGGCCATCATGATCACCGTGGCGATGCTCGCCGCCATACCAGTCACACGAATATGGATCGTGGCTTGGTGGTTCTTCAGGTAGTTCATGATGCGAACGCCGCTGGCCACATCCCCGCCGGGGCTGTTGATCTCAACGGTGATTTCATCCAACTCGCCAAGGGCGTCGACTTCGGCGATAAACTCACGGGCCGCCTTTTCGCCGGTGAAGTCAGCGATCCAGTCGGGCGCCCAGTCGCTGCCAATGGGCTTGTCGATAACAACGTGAGCCTTGCGCGGGTTATCCGCCAAGGCTTTTGCTTTAAACCAGGACATAGAGTTACTCCTTGGATTCAAGCTGGGCACGCACTAGCGCGTCTTTCGCTTCGAGAAGCTTTCGCAGCCCCACTGCTTTCTCCGCACAATCTGGGAGATTTGTATCCACCTGTTCAGCGAGCTCGCCAATTGGGCGACTCACTTTTTGCAAGCGCTCAGGTAAGTGGCTGTAGGCAAAATACTTAATAATTGGTGATGGCATCGGTCAGTCCTCTTCCTCGGTAGCTGCCAGCGCTTGAAGCGCCGCATGTAGGGAGCCGTTTTTGGCCATGTGGCGTGGGTCGGAGTCGAGCAGTAGGCCGTAGCGGTCGGCGCTCTGGTGGCCTTTGTCGATTTCAGCGTCAAGCAGTTCAAGTGACCATCCGCGTTCGCCCGCTGCCTCGCTGCGTGGCTTAAACCCGGCGCGCACTTCAAGCAGGTCGGCGATGCTTTCTTTAAGGGGATCGACCCATGCCCACTTGGGCGCTATCCAGTCGATGGCTAAGTGAGCCGAGCGGTTGCGCCAGTAATCAGGCAGGCTAAGCGCACCGCTAGTGACGGCCACATCAAGCCATTTGGCGGCGATGCGGCGGCACCACTGGTGCACGATCAACTGCGCTTGCAGCGCTTCGGCACGCCGGCGGAATTCCAGCAGGCCGGCGCGAATGGATGAGTAATTGACGCCCTTAAGGTCGCCGGTCAGCTGTTCGTAGGTAATGCCCGCGCCAGCGGCTACCGCTAAGAGTTCGGTGCGCAGCCATTCGGTATATTGGCTTTGGATGTCTGGCGGGTTCGAGAAAGACACCTCTTCGTCGTCTTCCAGGTAGTGGATGCCGCCCGGCGTGAACTCATCAAGCGGCTCAACGTCTCCCGGCATGCTGACTAGACTGCCAAAGCTAGGGCCATCGTCTTCTGGGTCATGGGCTGTCTTGCGGTTCACGAAAACGCCAAACAGTTGGGCCAGTTTTTGCCGCGCCAGCGTGGCGTCCTGCATTTCGTCTATTTCATAAAGTCGGATAATGACGCTGGTCAGCTCGGGCACGCCGCGCAACTGGCCGGGCCGACCCCGGCGATACATATGAATGACGTTATCCGCGGGCACTGCCACACGGGTGTTGATCTCGCTGGTCAGTTTTTCGTGTGGGTGAAAGCGCCATAGGTGGTAGGCGGCACGCTGGCCGATGCCATTGAACTCAATGCCCATCTTGATCAGTCGCCCGCCAAAAGCGCGGGAAAAGCTGGGGTCGAGGTGTTCAGGCTCGATCACCTGGATCTGCATTGGCACACTCAACCCGTCACTCGGGCGGCGGTAGCGTATCCGCGCCAGCGCTTCACCGGCTTCAAACTGGCTGCCAATCGCCATGGATTGCAGGCCGTAAAAATTATCGACGCCATCAGCATCACACTCGCCAACCCAGCGATCCCAAAGCGCCTGAATGGTCGCGTTGCCCCACTGCGGCTTAATACCGGTGCCGACCAGATTAGACATGTATTTTTCTTTAGCACTGGCGGCATAGGCATTGTTGCGAATGGCGTTATGACTGCGGGCCACCAGCAGGGGCAAGCTACGTTCAATGGGTCCGTTTGGGCCGGTGACGGTGGTGCCTTTTCCCGCCATGCGGCGCTTGGTGCTTGCGCCTTCATATTGAGCGCGCACCAGGTCGTTGCCTCGGTAGCGGAGTCGAGGCTTGGTAGTCACGCTCATATCAAAGCCCTTTATTGGTAAAGGCGTAGCGGGTGCGGGTTCGGCGGGTGTTAGTCTGCAAGCCGCTGGCGATGGTGCGCTCTAGGGCGCGCAGCTTGGGTAGATCGACCTCGCCGTACTGGACGGTGCGCCCGTTGTGCGTGATGCGGGTGACGCGAGCGCCGGTACCGAGATCCACAATGGCCTGACGCACCTGGGCGAGCTGTTCGGCTGTGTAGGCCATGGGTGCTCCTAGATTCGGGGTTTGGCAACGCGACGCTTGCGCGATTGTGGCTGTCGCTGTTTTTGAGTGGGCGCTAACGGTGCGCCATCTGAGTTAGGGTCGATGATTAGCGGGTTCTCGTCCCACGGCGCAGCCCACGGCGGCGGCGCATCCCACTGGATTACTTCACATTTGAGCAGGACGAACAGCGCCAGGTTGTAAACGCACAAATCAAAGGCTTCGTTGGGTCGCTTGCCGGGGCGTGACCATTTGCCGGTGGCGGGGTCACGCACTTCATAGGTGAGCTCGTCATACCACCAACGGCCTAGCCATGCGGGTATGTGCATGTAGCCAGCGCCGGGGTTGTTACGGTCCATCATCGCGGCGACTGCGTCTTTCAGCAGGTCGGTACCGAGAATATAAAGCGGCACATCACCACGGGCTTTGCTTTTGCGGTTTTTACGGCCGGTGTTGTCCGGCCACGTCTTGCGAATACGGTTGGTGGTTTTGGAACTGCCGCCTTTGAAAAGAAAGGCTCGGCTTTGCAGGCCGTCTTTGCGTAGCCGCCGAAACCATTCATAGGCCTGAGAGGTAACCGATTCCACGCCATCGCCCTCCCCGCCTGTATCTACCCCCGCTGCGAGTATCGGCATTCTGCGCCCGCTACCGTCGGCAAGACGGTAGCTGCGATTGAGTACGTCGCGGGTCAGTAAATCCCAGTCTTCTGGCTGTGTGGCTGGGCTGATCTGCCGGGGTGGTTCGTCGCCTTTCGGACCTCGGTCGTCTTTGATATTAAAGCGGTCGACCACCCACATTTCACGATGGGCACCCCAGCCGTGAACCTGCACCACAAAGCGGCGCTCTTTGCCGCCCTGCACGTCCACCGTGGCGGTTAAGAAGCGCACGCCCGGGGGAACAGTACGCCGCTCCGTTTGCTCGGCACGGTCCATTAGTTGCTGGCTGGAGCGCTGCACTTCGGCACGCCGGTGCAGGTACGGCCTGCCCCAGTCGGTGTTGATGACAGTCTTGAGCGTTTCCTGGCTACCACTTTGCTCGAATGTTTCTTCAGCGCGAGCCAGCTTTTCCGCCAAGCTGAGCCAGCTCTGGAATGCGGCGGCGGGGCCTTCCATCCAAAAAGAAGCAATACGCACCGGACGGCGCGTACCGGTTAGCTCTCCGTCATGCGATAACTGCATTCCTTCCGGCACCCAGCGACCCGTCAAGTTAAGCGCTCGCTTTGACTTGGGATCGATTTCACTACCGCAATGCGGGCACGCCACGCGCTTTGACGACTGAATAAAGTGATCCATCGTGGGTGTGAACCACCGTTGACAGACTGACTCAGGGCACTGCCAGTACCAAAGTCGGCGGTCACCCTGGTTAAACAAGTCCAGAATACCGGTAGTAGGTGGCGCCATATGCGGGCAGTCCGCCGGGCGCTCCCAATCAGGGTCGACTACTTCGCGGCCCGGCGAGGACTCAGCCAGGGTCATACCGGTAGAGCCAAACGTTTGAGTTCGTTTGCTGGCTAGCGTGAAAGCATGACCCTCTCCGTCGATGTTTTCGTCTAAGCGGTCATAGTCGGTAATCAGTACAAACTGGTAATCAGATGAGGCCAGCACGTTCTTCGACGGCCACTTGATGCCTAAATAATTGCCAGCCCGAAAGGTTTTATCGTGAACGTTATTGTCGTGACCGCGCGGGCTAAGTCGTTTTGCTAATTTCGGCGAGTTTTGCAGCATTCTGTCAATGCGCTTTTTGCTGAACTCCCTCGCCTTCTCTTCGGAGATCTGAACGATCAGCCCATCGCCGGGGTCGCACGAGATTTTATAGGCCACATAGCCATCAATCAGTGCGTTGGTCTTACCTGTACGCGCAGGGCCCACGAAGATCACCGCGTCATATAAGCGGCTGCCCATGCAATCAAGCGGCTCTACCATGTAGGGCGTGGCTTCTGGCGACCAATCCATCACGGTGCCCGCGCCATCGACTACCTTCATCTTTTCGGCAGCGGCTTGGCTTGCGCGAATACGGCGTGGTGGGCGGATCAGCTCGGCAACGTCACGACGAATAGCGGCAGCACTGGCTAAACTACTCATCGCCCTCACCTTCGTCGTCGCTCACAATGACGTGATACATCTGCTCGCGCAGGTTGTCAGTGGTTTTTTCTACCATCTCAATCGCCTCTGGTGGCAAGCCCGCATCACGCTCAAGCATATCGGCGAGGCTATCCAGCCCACTGGCCACCGCTTTAGCCAAGCGCGACATTTCCCGGTGCGCTTCTTCAACCGGTACCAACAGGCGCATTTCCTTCTCAAGCTTTACGCGTGAAATTTCGGACGCATACCAATCTTTGCGGTCACTGGGGTGGTAATCATCTGGATTAGCGGCAGTGCCTGGGCGGGACTCACTGAACAGCGCTGGGCCTGCATCTTTTAGAGCGTAGATATTCGCGTTGTTGCGTGAACCAGCGGGCACCACGCCCGCCTCTTTCAGCCGTTTGCGCACCGTATCGCGGTGTAGACCAAACGCATCGGCCAGTCTGGTGATGTTCCAGTTGTAGGCCTCTTCCAGGCGATTGATCTCAGCCACACGGTTATCATCCTATCGGCACTGTACCTATATTGGTTTCGGCAGCATCGGCACCGCTAAACGCAGCAACCACGCGGGTAAAAGCTAGGTGCTGCTGACGACCATGAAACCCCGAAAATTTGCCGAGTTCCGGGAGTCTGCGCCCCCGTGGCGCGTCTTTTGGCGGCCAGAAGGACCCGCGTTTTTTTCTGTTACGCTGTAAGTTCCGCGCATCAACAGGCATGTATATGAACGAATCACCATTCAAACCTTGGCAATTTATTTTCTCTTCCATCTTCGCGTCTGGGCCAACATGGCTATTCGGCGCAATCTGGAGTTGGAGCTATCCGATGTGGGTTTACATCCCCGTCTGGATTTTCTTTTTCGTGATGGCACTTGGGTCGGTAGTAGGCGCGTCAATAACACTTCGTGGCGCTGCTGCCCAAATAGAAATGAATGATCGACAAAAAGCAGACGCCACTGGCGTTTCGGAGCAACAGCCCCCGGTGGTCACTGAAAAGCAAGGCACCCCCGTAGGTGCTCAGAAGCTCAAGCGCCGTGGCGATGTGCCTAGTGCGCCACCGCCTTCAGATAACTGGCCCCGCTAATCCTCCCCGGCCCCGCGCACCATGATCTCTACCACCACAGCCCGATCTGCATTGAAGCGACGCCTCAGTGCCTCATACTCAGCCAGCAGCAGCAATAACCCCCGCTGGTTTGATAGCAAGCGCTCAGGCGCGGGCAGCTCACTCGTCAGGTGCGCGGGCACCGTTGGGCAGTCGCACGCCATCACTGGCGCTGGGCTGCTGGACCTCGCGCACCCAGTCAGTAATGCCAGCAGGCAGATCGCTATACAGCCACTCGCGCGCTTCAGCATCTGTATCTCCCAGTCGTTCCAGCGCTGCCGTGCTGGCGCGCATGTCGTCAGCGATGATAGTTAACGCTCGATCTCGCTCTGCTAGCGCGTCGTTTAGGGTTTCAATCTGCTGGCGCTGCCACTGCTGGTGCTCTTGCAGGATCTCAGCGCGGGCGCTCTGGCGCTCGACTTCGGATTGGTAGGCGTCTCGCTGGGTAGTGATGTGCTGCCAGTAGAGGTAGGCGCTCACAAGCGCTAGGCCACCCAGTGCCCAGCCCATTGCCTTGCTCTTGAACGCGGCAATCATTTGAGCCACTTCGTCACAAACGCCAGCAACACATCATAGATGCCGTCGGCTTTGTTACGCACCCACTCCACACCCATGATGGCTAAAAACACGCAGGGAGCAAACGCCACCTCTTCAGGTAGGCCGTAGTAGGCAGAGACCCAGAGGAACACCGGGTACAGCGAGAGCGACAGGATGGTGCCCACGGTGGCGCTCATAAACGCCTTAGTCCAAGGGCCGCCGTTATGTAACGCGGTGATAAACCCCACTGTGAACGTGGCAGCGCTTAAGAGCATCCAGGGGATCATGTTCACCAGCCACTGCCAGTTATTCGGGTCGCGGTTTGGCATGGTGCGTTTCTCTTTGGTTCGTTTTTTCATGGCGCACCTCTCGGGCGGGCCTCGTCAGTTAGTCGATGGAAATACCGCCAACCGTCTCATAGACGCGCAGCAGCTCATCGGTGGCTAGCTCACGCTGGCCATAGCCAGCACCCGGCAGGCTCGCCCAGATACGGCGGCATGCGTAAATGGCCTCACGAATGCGGCCATCATGGATAAGGGAAAGCGCCTTGCATTGGCGAATCAGGTGCACCGCCGCCAAGTCTTGGCTGGCTGGAGTGAAGTCGGGCAAGTTGAAACGGTCTGCCAGATCGTCCCATGTGCGCAAGAGGAACTGATAACGGCCCGCCGCACTGGAATGGATCTTGTACGCAGGCAGCCACACCATAACGCGTGGGTGATCGTCGTAACTGTCGAACGTCTGACCGCCGACAATCACATCATAACCATCCTCATAACCGAAGCGCGGCGTACCCTCGGCATAGGCAAGCATGTCCAGGAACGCGGCCACGTTACCCGCTCGCGTGTCTTTGGGCGGTGCTGGCTCCACGCGCAGCAGTTCCGCCTCGTCATACCAATGGGCAGGCGAGTGAGCAGACATGGCAACCTCAGGGAGAAAAGGCCCCGCACGAAGGGGCAAAGCGAAGCCCAGGCGGCAACGCATGAAATGGTAGCGGCGGCGGAAATCGAACCCTCTATCTCCGGGATATGAGCCCGGCAACCAGCCAGTGGTCCACAGCCGCTAGAAACGCAAAAACCCCGCCGGGTAACCGGCAGGGCTTCATGATGTGTGGCGGCTAGCGACATTGAGCGCCAGCCTAGAAACATAGTAGATCAGCCGTGGAGTTAATACAACATCTAGTGTTTCAAAGCTGTGCCAGCATCAACAAAGCCACCCTTGCAGGCTTAGCCGCATCCTTGAGCGCCTGACCATTCTTAAAAATCGGCACGCTTTTATGTTCGTTTCGGCACCGTCGGTAGGTTTCTTTTTCCGTAACGCGCACAACCTCCACCTGAGTCAACTCAGCCATAGTGGTAAGCGAGCCCATTTGAAGCATGCGCGAGTAGATGGGCAAGTGCTGGGCAATAAAGTCATACGGCTTCGCCCATGGGGCTTTCTGCTGAGTGGGCATCGAGTACAACTTGGCCGCACGGATCAGCACCGCCAAGCGGGCACGCGGACGTAAGCGAGCGCCTTCTAGCCACTCTCGCGCAAACTCATGGCCAGCATGAATCCGGCAGCCGCGCTCACAGGCAATCGCCAGCGGCTCAGCGGCAGCGGTTCCCCCTCCTGGCTGCTCGCCTACGGTCGCGGCAGAGCTGAACGGCTGAAAGCCGGTGTTTTCATGCCAGTGCCACGTCAGGCGCTCTACTTCCATATCAAGCACACGATCCACAAACACGCGTGCCGCTTCCGGGTCATGCTCTGGGTGACTGCTACGCGCCAGCTCTCGCAGATCACGAATACCCATACGCTCATAGTTGCGCGCCATGCTCACCTCTTTCATTAATGCCATGCCCATTAGCCCTTTCTCCACTCGGTACCGCTGTTCATCACCTGACGCTGCCCCACTACCTTCGTGCGTGGCCAGCTCGCGTATTCCCTTAGCACCGCCTTGGCCTCTTCGATACCCCGCGCCAGCACAGCGCAATAGCCCTCATACTCGCTGCCTTCCAGCCACGTGAATTGGCTATCGCTCAGGTCGGCATCACGCGGCGGGGTTGCCTTAAACTCCAGATACAGGCCGTGCCAGCCCCCACGCGCTTGACGCACCGGCAGATCGGACACGCCTGCCTTAGCACCCTGCCGCTTCATCGCCACCGCCGTCTTGAAACTGCGAACGCCGCCGTTCGGTACGTGATAAATGGCGTCGAATAGCTCCCCGACCGGCTGACCGCGCATCTTCTCGCCCTGCAACCAGCGAATGACAACCGCCTGTTCGTTGCCTTCCCAATCCACTGGCTTTTTACGGGGTGTGCCGTCAGCCTTTGGCTTAGGTGCGCGGCGCTTGCTGGCGGGTAGTCCGCGAACGGTCATAGGTCTAGCTCCTGGTTTCTATCCCACACGGCAAACCGACGCGCGATTTGATGAAGCGAGGCCGCCGCCACTGGGTCAGTGGCTAAGCGACCCAGGCTTTCCACCTCGCACTGATCCTCAATCCAGCGGCGGGCGGTGTAGTGGCTGTGTGGCCACCCGCTATCCAGCGCATCGATAGCATCCAGCCATTCACAAAAGCGGTTATCGTCTGCCAGCGACTTGGCGTGGTCTTCTATCGGGTGTGCGTTCTCGGTCACTGCCCCGCCCTCCGTTGGCCGCGTTCCCACTTGCTGTAAGCCGCCAGCACCTTCTCCAACATGGCTGCGGCTTCATCGTTATGATCAAGCTCGGCTCGACTCTGGATGCCACACGCTTTACGCAGCCACCGTGTAGCGCCAGCCAGCTGGTGCGTGCCGTTTGGGTACTGCTCAGGTGTCAGGTGATGCTTGGCGCGCCAGCGGTGATCTAGGTACAACCAAAAGCGCTTGTTCTGGCAAAGCAGCGCAGCGCGTCGGGCCTGCTGGCCCCCTTTTTGGGCGTTATCCATCGCTTTGCTCTCCCTGATCATCTAGGCCTTCTACGCTGCGACAAAAGGCCAAGACTGCGCAGCCTACGGTCAACACTACGCCCGAAAGGACGCCCAGCAGGTACAACGTCATGCCGTCCATCATGATTCACCCCCAGCCCACGACCGAACAGGGCTCTTGCGTGTGCTATCTCGGTTGGCGTTGAGATTCCCGAGGGATTCCGTCAATTCGTCCAGTTCGTTGGCAGGCCGTCGCCGTGCAACTCGCAAATCACGCCTAAGGCTGCGCACCTCTTCGCGCAACTGGTCACAGCGTTTCGCCAACTGCTGGCGCTCTGCCCAGGCTTCACGCATCTTCTGGTTCAGCTCCTCGGCATCACCGATGCGGGAATACAGCTTCACCAAGATGAACTGCTCGCCTAACAAGTCGCTTTCCTGACGAAACGCGGCCATGGCTTCCTGGTGGCGGTGGTAGTTGCTGCTACCAGCCAGCGCCAGGGCAAAGCCCGCTTTAGGCTTTACGTGACCACGCTTGTTGATCCACAGCAGCCCCCAACCTTCGGGCAGCTCGTCGGGCTGAATCATCCCTTCAGGGCACATGAAATAACGCCAGTTGCCCAGGCCACCCTCAATGCGGTGCGGTTTCTTACGATCAGCGAGGAAGTCAGAGCGCGACACCTTCACTTCCACCACTACCGAGCCATCACTAGGCGTGTACCCTGACTGGCGAAAGCCGATCGCATCCGGGATCTCACCCGTCCAACCAGAACGCACCTCGCTCACTGCTACATGACAGCCATGGCCGTTATTGCTGTTGGGGCGCTTGAGCCACTTCACGGCGATGGCGCACAGCTCGGCATGGGTCCATTGCCTTACGCCGTCCATCGCTGGCCACCTCGCTGTGATTTGCGTAAGCAGTGTTTGCACGCGGGTAATGGCTCAAACGTACCTGGGTCGCGAAACTCGCTAGGCGGCTTGCGGTACTGGCACTCCGGGCATTTGGGCTGCTGGTAGGCGTGGCGCGTCATGCAACACCCCCCTGCAGGCGCGACGTAATAGCTCTCAAGCAGCGGCACGGCGGGCAGTTCGCATTCGCCATGCGCGGTGAGGCGGTAACCCGTGATCGTGCGGGCCACAAACTGCTGCTCGCATAGCTCATCACAAGCAACGCGCACCTGGTGCAACGAAACGGGCAGCTTGTAGGCCTGCGCCAGCGTAGCGAGGTGCTGGGCATCACAGGCCGCTGAACGCGCCAGCAGGCGCAGGACGATGTTTTGGTGATCGATGGGCTTTAGGGTGCTCACGACGCCACCCCCTTAGCCGCTTCCATTGCCAGCGCTTTGCCGCTCTCAGTCAGCCCCAGCACCTGGCGCGATGGAGAATCAGCGCTCATACCCGCCACGTCGACATAATCCAGATCCAACAACTCACGGCAGCGGCCGCAAATGCTGGAAAGCGGCAAGCCGGTTGCCTCAGCTAGCTGGTTGCGTGTCATGGGCCCCTTACTGACCAGTGCAGCGATCACCACGCCCTGCGTCGATTTGAGGCGCCCGCTACGGCGGTGCTCGCTAAACGCGGCGCGCTTCACTTCACTGCCGCTCGGTTGAAATGCGGTATTCATCAGATAACCTCCATGGCGGATTTTGCGCGGCGCTTAGGCTCAGGCGGTGGCGGGTTGCGCAGTTGGGTAATAGTGCCCGCGTCTAACGGTTGAATACGGGCGTTGGCGAGCTTGGCAGCGGCATACTCGGTGCCGGTATCGCCCTCGCGCTGCTTGGAAACGATCAGCTCCATGATGCCTTTGTGCTGGTAGTCGTCGGGGTAGTAGCGCTCATGGCGATACAGAAACACGATGATGTCGGCGTCTTGCTCTACGCTGCCGCTTTCACGAAGGTCGGCCATTAGTGGGCGCTTATCGGTACGGCTTTCTAGTCCTCGGTTGAGCTGACTCAGCAGCATCACCGGCACCTTGAGTTCTTTAGCAAGGGCCTTCATCGCGCCGCTCATTTCCGCCACTTCCTGTTCACGGGTGCCGTGGCGGCCGTCGGGTTTCATTAGGCCTAGGTAATCCACGACCACCAGCCCCAGGTCACCGTAGTAATCGCGCCAGCGCTTAGCTGCACCGCGTATTTGGCTTGGCGTGAGGGCTGCCCGATCGTCAATTACCAGCGGGGCATCTTTCAGCGCATTAACGGCATGGGTTAGGCGTGGGTAGTGCTCATCGTGCAAGTGGTTCTTAGGGTCGCGAATGGCTTGAATGGGTATATCGCCCACTTGAGCGGTCAAACGCTGCAGTAAGCTGGCGCGGCCCATTTCCATCGAGAACATCACGGCGGGGCGCTTTTCGTGAATAGCGCACTGAGCAAGCGAAGTCAGGCTCAGCGCGGTTTTACCCATGCCAGGGCGGGCGCCGATAACTACAAGTTGCTCTGGGTGCATGCCGAGCGTTCGGTTATCAAGATCAGGTAAGCCAAAGCTCATGCCCATAGCGCTGGTTTCGCCGCTCTGGCGCTTTTCCAATGGCGCAATCAAATCCTGATCAAGAAACTGGCCGATAGGGCCAATCGCGCCCGCATCTGCACGCAGTAAGCGAGCAATGCTCCCTTGGGCAGAATCAATCACGTCAGCAAACGGTTGGCGCTTATCACTCGCCATTCGCTGAACCTGGGAAACCGTATCCAGCAATCGGCGGCGATTACTCATGTCCGTCACGATGCCCGCGTATGCGTCGGCGTTTGCTACGCTAGGCGTGTTCTTGGCGATCTCAGCCAAGTAGCCCATGCCGCCCGCTGATTCCAACTGGCCGTTATCTGCCAATGAGTCAGTCAGCGTTAGCAGGTCCACTGCTTGTCCGCTGGCGCTCAGGCGGTTCATTTCTGCCCACAGCATCTGGTGGGTATGGTTGTAAAAATCATGGGGGCGTAGCTGGTCGGCTAAGCGATCAATCAGCGCAGGGCGCTGCAAACACGCACCAATCACGCTCTGTTCAGCCTCATGGCTAGCCAGCGGCGTAGCACTAGCGTCATGGCTTTGGCCGTAATCCTGATCGTAATAGCTCATGCGTCACCCCCAGTCAGTTCAGGGTGATACTTGAACTCCATGATCTTGCGGAAATTCTCAGCCTTCACGATCCAGTCGAGGCCGAAAAAGCGCGAGTCGTCACGCATCAGGAACTCAGAACGGCGAAGGAACTTGAAAAACCGCCCCCACCAGTCGATGCCAGTGGCCTCGTCCGCGTACAGCGCATCACCGGTTTGCTCGTTGATGATCGAGAAACCCTGTTTCCAGCGAGCAGCCAATGCGCGTGACCCTGCTGAGCTGCCCGTCCACAAGCTGCGCAGCGGCTGGCGCTTTTCCGGCATGATCTCTGCCCACTGATCAAGAATGGCTTGATGGGGGCAGTTAGGCAGCGAAGCGGCTTTTGGTTCGGCAGGGGGAAGGGTTTCGCTTTTCGTGTTTTCCACTGCCAGCGTTTGCTCGTCGTCGGCGCCAGCCGTCGACTCTTCCCCGTAAGGGGAAGTATTAATGTCTTTCCTGTCTTTCTTTGTTAGGGCGTCTTGCCCTGACTGAGTTAGGGCATCTTGCCCTGACTGAGGGCATGAGTCAGGAGCGCTTTTCTTGCGGCTTTCAGCTGCTAGCCACTCGGTATGACGCTTGTTCAGTGACACGGGCGCACGGCTTCCGCCGTGACGAACAACAACCTGGCGCCGAATAAGCTCGTTCAGGACTTTCGAGCAATCGGTGGCATGTAGTCCAGTGCCGCCAGCAATGAACGTGGAGGCAAGGCGCTTCTGCTTCGTTCCCCACCCGTAGGTTTGGCGGATGATAAAGTTCACCACGCGGAATTCACGGTTGGTAAAGTCAGCCACACAAAGCGCATCAAGCAATTCATTAGCGATTCGGGTATATCCGTCCTCCACTTGCGGCCCCTTGGTTTTAGTGGGCGCACGCTCTGGCAGGTCAGGAAAGCGCAATACGTTACTCATGAGCGGCTCTCCTCAATCAGTGCGCGCAGCTTAGCGATCTGCTGGTTACCCTTTGCCTGACGCTCTGCCGTCAATGCCCGTGGCTTTGCCTTCGCAAAACGCCCCCGCTTAGGAAACTGGTAAACTTTGGCTTTCTGCATTACGATTAACTCCTGGGTAGTTGAAAGCCCCGTCATTGGTTTGCCGACCCGACGGGGCTTTTTCATGCCTGTCTTTTGCCGCCAGCGGATTTAAAAACACCTGTGCATACAAACAGACCAGCAGCGTGGGCTGTTCTGCTATGGGCTGGCTCATATACTGGAATCATTGAGAAGCCACCTCGTTAGCGGGCGGCTGAACAAACACAGACGGGCACAGTTGAGCAGCAGTAAACTTGCCGTTCGTTAACTTTTCCGCTCGCAGCGCAACAGCAGGAGACATGCCGTGCTTTCCACGCACCCACCCTGAAACAGTTGCTTGGTCAACTTTGAGCAGTTCTGCTGTTTTAATTTGGTTGCCGAAGAAACCCACCAGACTTTGGAAGGTAGAGGTTTGGCTCATCTTTGCGCGCTCCATAATAGGCATTCCCATATAATAGGTATAGGCATACCCGTTTGCAAGCGTATGGGTTCGCCTATATAAAACGCTTATGGAATTCAAAGACCGCCTTAAAAAAGCCAGGAAGTTAGCTGGCCTCAATCAAGCTGAGCTCGCCCAAAAAATTGGCGTGCAGCAAACCAGCATCTCGGATTTAGAGCGCGGCAAGTCTAAGTCAACGTCATTTTCTACTCAGATTGCCCATGAGCTAGGCGTTAGCGCTTTATGGCTTGCCACTGGAAAAGGGGAAATGAACGCAGGCGCAGTAAGCTCTGTGACTGACAGCAACGTATCTATGGCACCTACGCCGCTGCGCTACTATCGCTACCCAGTGATTTCTAGCGTTCAAGCAGGCAAGTTTGCAGAATGCGTGGTTCCGTATCCTTCCGGCATGGAAGAACAGCACGAAAGCACTGACTATGACGCCAAGGGGCCAGCTTTCTGGCTAGAGGTTTCAGGGGATTCGATGACCGCACCAGCAGGCGTAAGGCCCAGCATCCCAGAGGGCACGCTGGTGTTAGTGGACACCGGAATAGAAGCAACACCCGGAAAACTGGTAGTGGCTCAGCTAGACGAAAGCAACGAAGCCACCTTCAAAAAATACATCGTAGAAAGCGGGCAGAAATACCTGAAGCCGCTCAACCCCGCTTACCCTCTCATACCGATCAATGGAAACTGCCGGATTATCGGGGTGGCTGTTGAGGCCAAAACCAAGCTATAGCAGGCCCACTTATGAATGAGAAAGCCCTCAAAGCTCGGGAGCTGAAAGGAGAAGACTTGCATGCCTTTGTTGACGCAAAAGGCATCACGCATGACTGCCCTGCCTGCGGTCACGACCACGTAGCCATCATGTCTCACGGACCAGATATGCCGCTACATATTTATGCCATGCCGCTCTTGCATCCGGGATTGCCAGAGGAAGGCGCTGTGGAAATGGTCGGTGTCACCTGTCCGAACTGCGGGCACTTGAGAATGTTTGCGGCCCAGATGGTGGTCGAGTGGAAAGAAATCGCGCCACCAGGGTCTATAAATTGGGAAGAAGAGGAGCCACCCAGTGACAGATAATGTAAGCTATCTTCCAGCAAGGGGCGGCGGAGGCACAGGAGGCGAACCACCAATGAGCAATCTTGAGGCCCGTGTAGAACATCTGGAGCGCGATGTTAGCGACATCAAGGTGACGCTAGCGCGTATCGAAGGCCGCTTTGATACGGTCGACGAAAAGTTTAACGCCATGAATACCAAGCTAGACACCTTTGCCACTAAAGCTGATTTGGCCGAGACGAAGGTGAGCATGATTCAGTGGGGAGTCGCCACCGTTATCGCCGCTGGAGCATTGGTGTTTGCCATAATGCGCTGGCTCCCCGCCGCGTAATACCTCTTAACATCGCTTGAAGAGCCGCCCATTGAGGCGGTTTTTTTGTGCCCATATCCAAAATATGGGAATGCCTATTGACGTATTTTATGTGTTTGCCTATATTTAGACCATCGAAATACAGGCAAGGGCCAGTAAAATGCAAATCACACAAGGTAATTGGCAGGCGACCATTAACCCAGAGCGCGGCAGCTTAGGCCTTACCCGCACTCAAGCGGTCGACATCATGCTGCTTGCAGCGGGCAATACCTACAAAGAGATTGCACGCGCCACAGGTCGTTCACCAGAAACCGTGCACGGCAGCCTTAAGAAGGGCTACCACAAGTTAGGCGTTTACAAAGCAGCTGGTGCCGTAGCAGAAGCGATGCGCCGTGGCTGGATCGCCCCGCTGTTAGTCGCGCTCATGATTGGCTGCATCAACGGCGATGCCGACGCCCTGCGCCACCGTCAGCCAACACGCACCCGCCAGCAGGTCAGTGCCAGCCGCACGCTAGCCCGGCGCGACACAGGGAGTGTGTACGCATGAGCATCGTAGACAAAACCATTCAGCAGCTAGTGCGCAACCGCGTTCACGACCTCACCGACCGCGCAATGAACATCAATAGCCTCGGCAACCATCGCGCAACGGTAACGCTCACTAAAAGCTGCATCGTTCTGGCCGTGTCTCACAGTAGCGACATTAACACCATTAACACCTATGCGGCTCAGCTCCCGAGAAGTGACGTTAGCGACAGGCTGGCGCTGGCTGAGCTAGACATCGCGCTAAACCAAACCCGCGTTTATCTGACAGGCGGTGCCCAATGAGCGCCCTGTTGATTTCCTGCCGCTTCGTCGTGAAGCACTGGCAGCTGCTGGCCATGCAAGACGGCTACACCGATCACCGCACCGAGATTGAAGCAGAGCCCGTTGATGGCGGTTACCTGCCCGCCTTCGTGGGCAAGTACGACACCCGCGTCATCGTTGAGATGGCTACGCCACTACCTACGGCAGAAGCCGCGCGCAACAGCCTGCGTGATGTGCTGTGGGGTGCGCACGTCGAGCAGCGAATCAACCTAAACGAAAACCCTGCAGCACAGGAGCGCGCCGCATGAGCAAACAAGCCACCAAATTACTCTGGGCCGCGTTTCTGTTTGTCGCGCTGGTCGTCATGGGCCAGTTATCGAAGGGCGAAGCCCAGGAACAAGCCGACTGGCTCATTAGCTACTGCACCGATGCCGCCGTGTGGCAAGCCGAAGAAGCACGCGGCGTGCCGCTGAGTGAGCGCACCGGCCAGCCTGATTACAGAGGCATTGCTGAAGAACAGTGCCCAGGTATGCGTCCGGCGGGTCCAGCCCAACCCGCTTACCAACTTGTTCAGTTTTGAGGTGATGACGATGACACAGATTAACCGCTCAGGAACCGTATGCTTTGGCGATGCCAGCATCAACATTTGGGAAGAGCCTAAACGCACCAGCATTGCTCAGTGGAATGAATGGGAAAAGCTATTTCGTAAGCAGGTATTCAAGCGCTTTATTCAGCAGCTTAACCGGCTTGGCTGGCATGTTGGCGAGTGGGACGAAGCCGATGAATACCGCTGTATCGCTCATAACCACCGCACCTGCACAAAGGGCGATCTACAGGGCCAATTAGAAATAACTGGCCGCACTGTTCAATTTCAGATGTGGCAAGACGTAGCTAACATTACCCGGGAAGACGGGAAAGGCCGCTACGAGTTCGATAAAGAAAAGCGGATGCCTTACCTGATTCATTTGGAAATGCAGCGCACCCGTAACCGCATCCGCGATTACCTGTGCAATGTGTTTGCTGGGTACGACTTTAAAGACATGAGCCCTAACGCCAATCGGCGAGGCCCTGGTGGTCTCACTGCAATGGAGTGGGTTGAGCGTGACATTCGCAGTACTGGCCACTTTGTCGAAGAACTAGGGCATGCCCGCATCAGCATGGGCAGGAACGAAACCTCGGCCGAAGGCGAAACCATCACCCATGGCGCTCGTGTTTTCACGATAGACAACAAGGGCCGCATCGTTTCCGGTACCGCCTACTACGACTTGAACAGCAGCTGGCACGTGGTCACGGGTAAGTACGGCGTGTTGTGTAGCCAAGCCTCCGAGATCTACCTGCATAACCCAGGCTGCCTGCGCGTCAAGCGCAATGAACGCCAGCGCCGCCAACGCCTAGAGCGTGAAATGGCTAAAGCCATCAAGGCCATGGACTTCAAGCGCGCCCAGGTGCTTAAAGAAGTCTTATTCCCTGACAACGAACCCCTCTACCTGATTTGGCACAAAGGCCACTCGGCTTGGTATGCGCCCAATTTCTGCGGGTACCGCACCAGCGCCAGCGATGCAGGCAAATACACCCGCGCCGAACTGGGTAGCTACATCCAAGAGGATTATCTGACCAAGGCGGTACCGCTTGGAGAAGCCGCGTGATAGTCCGCAACCGGCTCGGCCAAGCCGTGACAGTCGGCAACCGCCGCCGCCACTGCCGTTGTCGGGTATGCGGTGCACGGCAGGTAAAAGCCAAGCACCCCAGCGATTACCTGCGCCCTATCCGCTGCAGAAGCTGCGGCAGCGTCGACTCGCTCCGGATCGATGCCTGGGCAGATAACCGCGGATGGCGGCACCTGACGTGCTACTGCGACGGCTACCACTTCCCGCCCCGGATCAAATCAGAGTGGTGCTACCACAACCCCAACTACCCCGCCGAGGAAGCGCAGCGCGCGATGTACGGCGGCATGTGAGCCAGCCATGACCTTTGATGAACAGTTCGACCGAATTTTCAAACAGCCAGCGAAAACCAACCAGCCACCCCAGCGCGAACAGTAAGGAACAGAGCAATGACCATGATCAAAAACGCTATCGTCCTAAAAGCCCTACTCCCTGACGTTGCGCTGCTGCGCCAGCAGCTTGAAGCCGCTGAGAACGGCGAGATCGCAGATACAGAGTTTCGTCGTGATGCGTTCGTAGAAGCCGCTGCCGGTGAAATGGTGGCAGAGTTTCCGTCCGGCTTTGCGCTGTGCCTGCGTTGCCAGGAAAAAACCATTCCCTCCGGAGCTATTGGAGAAGCCGTTTTCAAGCGCGCCACCGAGATCGAGGAGGAGCGCGGCGAGCCGCTGACCACGGAAGAGCACGACACGCTTTATGCCGATGTGGCGGTGGAGGTCTGCAAGCAGGCCTTCGTGAAAACGCGTTACGTACAAGCCTTCTATCACATCGAAAGCGAATTCCTGTTCGTCAATGCCACCTCGCCCGGTGATGTTAAGCGGTTCATGAACACCCTGATTAAGCTGGCAGGCAAGGTGCAAACGGTCACTATCCACATCAGCGCCGTGAAAAACGGTGTGACCTCTCGCCTGCAGCGCTTAATTGCCGCCGGTTCTGCAAGTGAAGACCTTCCCTTTGGCCGCTTGGAAGCTGACGACATGGCTCGCCTGCGCCGCAAAATGGCCCCGGGCGAGCCGGTGGAAGTGGTTACCTATAAAGGCACCTGGCTAGCTAGCAATGATGAATTGTTACATCAGTTGGAAGACGGCTTTGAAGTCGAAGAGATCGGCCTGACATTCCCGCCTGCCGCTATGTCGTTTCGCCTAACTCACCAATTCCGTTTCAAAAGCATCGACTTTGCAGCGGTAGAGCTTGAGGACTACGACGGCGACGACGGGGCGCACGATTGGCGAATGAATGCCATGCGGGAAGTGGAAGGCATGGTTGCCGTGGTGCAAGAGCTTTGCGAGCTCATGGACTACGAACAGCCCGTTCTCGAAGCCGTAGCCGACGACGAAGATGAGCAGGAGCCAAGTGCATGAGCAAACTTAACCGCCAATCCAAAATCGTTGCGGACCCGCATACGGGCGAAACGATGACGCTGCCCGAACTCGCAAAGCGCTACGGCTTGCGCAGAACAACGGTGCGCGCCCGATATGACCGCGGCCAACGCGGCATGGAGCTCATCGAGCAGCCCTCGACCGGCAACATCAGCGAGGCTGTGCGTGATCAAATCGCGATGGAAGACCGTAAACGCTACATAGAAGAAGCAAAGCACACGCCGCTTGCGATGCCGCTTAAACAGTTAGGAGGTAGCCAGCATGCCTAAAGAGCGCCCGATATTATTCAACGCTGCCATGGTGCGCGCCATTCTCAACGGCCACAAAACACAGACGCGGCGGGCAATGAAACCACAGCCAGCGGTTCACGTTGATCATTTTAGGCACGTGACCACATGCGCCAGGACAGGGCGTATGGACTGGCAGGCATGCAATAAAGCAAAAAAGCCGGTTTACGCTTTCAAGAAGAAGCCCTGCTTTGTGACTGAGATTGCCCAGTGCCCCTACGGCCAGCCCGGTGATCGACTGTGGGTACGTGAAACATGGGGTGTGGTTTCTCATTCGTTTGATGCGAATGGAGAGCGCAGCCAATACCAACCGGACAGGCCTGCTACGCCGATTCAAGAGATGCCGTTCGGCCAAGGCTACTACCATGGACATGTAATTTATGCGGCTGACGGTGCCTTTGAATGGGCTGGTGACGATGACGGCGGTGGTAATACGCGATCAGCATGGAAGCCCAGTATCCACATGCCCCGCATTGCCTCCCGCATCACGCTAGAGATCGTCCGCGTTCGCGTGGAGCGGCTGCAGGATATTAGCAAAGAGGACGCGACTGCCGAAGGCATTGAGCCGCCCGAAGGCGAAACGTATCGAGACTATGCCGTTAAGCCTGAAGACAATGAAGGTCACGACTACTACCTATGCCCTCAAGATTCGTTTATTTCCCTGTGGGAGAAAATAAACGGCCTTGATAGCTGCAAAGCCAACCCCTGGGTATGGGTTATTGAGTTCAAGCGCGTGGAGGCCAGCCAGTGAACTACCAAAAGCCCAACGTAGAGCCCTTCATGCACTCGCCCAAAGCGTGCGTTAGCTGCCAGAGTTACGAACACCAGAGCTTTGATGAAGACAAGCACTGCCCGTTTCAGCGGCACTCTGGCTTGCAGGAAAATCCAACACGCACACCCTACGGCCAATGCAGCCGCCACGGTGTGCAGGTGTTCGCCACGCAGATCTGCAACGCCCACGCACCAGACCCACACATCGAGTGCTTCGACGTTGTTAACCGGCCAGAGCCTCGGGAAGTTATTCAGGAGGGCATGGAGGTATGAAAGCAATGAAACTCGGCATTCAGTCACGCCACTTTGCCAATTTAAGTGAGGCGCTACAGCCTCCCGAAAAGCCGCCGCTGATCAGCACTCAGCGTTACCTAAACGATGCTGTCATTAAGCGCAAAGCCAAGACATTCAAGGTATTCGTGGTGCGGGTCCATGAGTGCACGCTACGCGGTAAGCGGTACCGCTTCCTGGTGGATGGCCACCACAACTATGCAGCGGCGAAGCTGTGCGGCGTAGAGCCAACTTTCACCACAGCTGGTGCTAAATTCCTACGCCACTTGAACAAGCTGACGCCGCGCCAGCAAGAGGCTTTCTTCATCGACAACCTCACCGACTGCGACCACTACTACGTAGAAACCGGTGAGATCGTAGAAGAGCTGGTAGCGCCTATGGAGTTAAGCGAATGAGCAATTACACACAAGGCGTATGCCACGACGGCGCGGCGATTCTGAAAGACGGCCAACCGCTCACTATTGAGAAGATCCTTGAAGCGCTGCGGGAGCGTGAAGTCCTCATCGAAGATCGTGCTCGTTTCCCTGACAGGCCCGACGGCGTGGGGCGAATGATCGAAGCGCACATCAAAAACAAAGACGCTGCTACTAAGAGCGCCAATGAATATGCCGAGATGTGGCGCAGGCGAATGGAAAAGGCGGAGCGCCAGCTGGCAAAGGTTGAGCAAGAGCGAGACGCGCTTGCTGCTCATTTAGACCAACTGGGCTATGTACTCGTTGACGCTAAGCGCAGCGCTGCTGTTATTGCGTTCCCGTCTAATTATAAGGCATCAGATTATCAAGCCTTTGCCAAAGAGGTTATTGCCAACATAGAGAAGCTGAGCCAACAGACACCCGCCACCAGCCTCGCCTGTCGCGACCTGACTAAGCAGTCGGAAGCACTTGTTGCGCTTTATAACGACTGTCTAGGCCATGGCGGTGACGGCATGGTGAGGTGCGCCATCATGCTAGATAGATCTATCGAGCTGAGAGAAGAAGCCGAGGGCCACCAATGACCCAGCCCACCCACACCCACTGCACTAGCGGTGGGAAATACGCCGAGCTGCAGCAATATCAGGGCACCGGCCCGCTTGAGGGCCAGTGGCTAGTCGCCTACGAAGACTTGATCCTGAGCGTACAAAGCGTGACCACGCAGGAGAATTGGTTAGAAAACTGGCGAGAAATCGCCCCCGATGATTGCACGGTATGCATGGGTACCGGCACCGACCATATCAAAGGCAACAAAGCCAACCCTTGCGGGCATTGCTTTGGTTTAGGAAAGGTCATGGAAAGCGGCAAAGCGGCTGGCGGTGTATGGGATCTAGCCTCGATAGCAACCGGCATTATTCAGCGCCATCAGGCAGAGCTACACCAGCTGCGACAGATTGCGAACAACCCTGCCGTACAAGCACTGATCGAGCAGCAGCGCCAGCAAGCGATTGAGGACAGCGTAGCGCGGCAAGAACGGCAGTGGCGTGATGGTCGCGGCCACGGCCCTGGTGGCCAGAGGATGACAGGAGACTGATATGAAAACTGGCAAATTAATGGAGCTTGAGCAGTGGTGTCGGGCACGTTTTGAAGGCGCGCCACCCTCGCCTACTACCGTGCGCCGCTGGTGTCGTGAAGGCCACGTGCCGGCTAAAAAAATCGGTGGCACTTGGTTTATCGATCTTGATGCTGAGCGTCGGCAAACCGGCAATGACCTGGCTGATAACGTATTAGGGATGTGACATGCCACCACGGCCACGGATACGAAAGAACAAAGGGCTGGAGCCAAATCTGTATGAGAGCAACGGTTACTATATTTATCGTCGCCCTGATACTGGCTCCCGGCACGGCATGGGTAGGGATCGGGCTAAAGCCCAGGATGCGGCGCGCATACTTAATGTGCGCCTGATGAAAGGCGCGGATCTAGTGGCGGACGTGATGGGCGAAAGCGGTGTCACACTGGAAACCGCAATTAAAGCCTGGCTAGCAGAGTGGGTTAAACCTAGCCCATTGGGGGACTGGACCAAAGAAGCAAAACGTGGCCGGGGCGAGCGCATCATCAATGATGCTGGCAGCATGCTGCTAGAGAACATCACCACCCGATGGTGTGCCGAATATCTGAGCGAAAATCATCACAACACGGCGTACGTTCAATACCGTTCAGTGCTATCGCAGATATTCCAGTTCTCTCAAACTAAGGGCTGGGTTGACCACAACCCAGTAGAGCCCACGCGTAAGAACAACTATTACAAGAAAGTCAGGGCGCGCTTAAGCGTTGCGCAATTCCAAAACATCCATGCTTTAGCAGATGACTGGATGAAAATAGCAATGGAGTTATCTCTGCTATGTTTGTTTGGTAGAGCAGAAGCAGTTGCCGCTAAATACGAAGATATTAAAAACGAGCGACTACATTATATTCGTGAGAAAACTAAAGAACGTAGCAAAACAGCTTATGTAGCTATTGAATTAACACCCGCGATTGAAGATTTAATTAAGAGGTCACGACAGATTGAACCAGTATCTCCTTTTATAATTCATCGCAAGCCATTAAGAATGCCAAGCCGGAAAGGGAATAGGCATTGGTCACAAGTAACACCTGATTATTTATCGAGAGAGTTTGAAAAGCTTCGCGACTTAATACCAGATATAAAATCTATGCCTCAAGAGGAACGCCCAACGTTTCATGAAATACGCTCGCTTGGCTCACGGCTACTTGAGCTAAAAGGTACTTCAGTTGAAGACATTCAAGTACTCATGGGTCACGCAGACGATAGCACGACCCAGGTGTATTTAGACGGTCACGACACACGCTGGCAATCAGCTAAGGGCAACCCGTTCACAATGGACGCACTGCTTTCAGGCATGGAAAACGTCACATCTTAAGCCCTTGAAATGGTGGATTGTTTTTCTAAAATATTTCGAAAGTTTTACCAAGCACAAAAAAACCGCCGCTAGGTTTTACCCGTAAGCGGCGGTTTTCATTAGATATTCTTGGTCGGAGTGACAGGATTCGAACCTGCGACCTTTGCAACCCCATTGCAACGCGCTACCAAGCTGCGCCACACTCCGATGCCTTGCTCAGCAACGATTGTTAACCAACATCGTTTGCCTCAAGACGGTGCGTATACTAGCGTTTTATTAACCAAATGAAAAGCTCTTTTTGCGCTTTCTTTTCAATTGCTTGCCGTTTGCACCTAATCGACACTCTTGAGCAACGATGCCATTGCATCATATACCTTTGGCGTCGTTACGAGCAGTTGCTCTGGATAGAGGTCGGCTGGCACGCCGTCAGGCACCTTAGCTAAGTGCCCTACTTTCGCACCTGCTTCACGAGCAATTACCCAGCCAGCAACAAAGTCCCATGGTGAAACGCTTTCATAATACGCATCTAAGCGACCACAGGCGACATCACAAAGGTCAATCGCGGCAGCGCCATTGCGACGAACATCCTGGCAGTTCGTCAATACGGCTTCTAAACGAGGTAAAAGCTTTTTGCGGGCCTGTTTATCGTAGGGAAAGCCGGTGGCTACCAGGGTACTTTCCAACGTATCCGCTTCACTTGGCTTGATCGGCTGTTGATTGCAAAACGCACCTAACCCTTGTGCGGCACTGAAGGTATCACCCAAGAAAGGCGCGTGAACAACGCCAACTTTACCAACACAGTTTTCTATCCAGCCTATCGACACCGCCACATGGCGCAGGCCTTGGGCAAAATTGACGGTGCCATCGATAGGATCCACCACCCACAGACGCTCGGCGGGAGCATGCAGCGCGCGCTCAGGGCTTAACTCTTCGCTCAGCCTTGCTTCGCCAGGAAAATGCTCTTCCAAGCGTTGGCTAATTAGCGTATCAACTGCCACATCAACATCGGTAACCAGTTCGATGCCAGCTTTCAAGCGCTGGCTGAAGCCTTGCTGCTCACGGGCGCTGCGAATCATATCGCCCGCTTCCTCTGCGATACGCACGGCCAGTGCCAGCCGCTCTTCTAAGGTATAGGCCGTCATTAACGCTCCTTGCTTGATTATTTCACGTTACCTAAATACAAGCTCAGCTTAAGCGGTGGCGTATGGTATTACCATGACAGCAGACGAAACAGTCTTTAACGAAGCGCATCTACCAGTACATCAACAACGACGCGGGTAGCTGCCTCAATGAGCACAACATCAGCTCCTACGCGCTCCCATTCGTAGCCGGGGTATTGGGGCAGTTGAGACGCTAACGGGCCATCGAAGCGTTTTGCAATACCCGGAGGCAATGGTTTACCGCGCTCTAAGTTGCGCTGAATACCAGGCGGCAATGGCTGGGCACGTGGCGCATCGTATTGACGCAACAGGCGCAGTAATTCACGCTCGTTGATACGAGGAAGATCTACAACGCGTTCATCGCGGTGGCGACGCTCATGGCGGCCTATATCATGCCCGCCACCCTGGCGTTCGGAATGCGAACCGTTGTCTCTAGCACCATGAGCGGGCGCGTGGGCAGGCTGCGCTACTGCTGCCACCTGCCAAAAAAGGGTGCAAACTAACAAGCAAGCGCTAAGAGGGATCGATTTCATCATCAGCTCCTTATGATCAGGAGCGTTAAGTGTAGAGTGGAAATGCGCAGGCAGTGTGGACGTTTGGAAAGGATTAGCGAGAGGTAAGAGAACTAAGGTGCTAACACGCGCTCAACCATTCCCCTTTGGGTGATTTGCGCCCGAACACCCTGGCGTTGGGTATCTATAGGCAGCGCGTCACCTTCGCCATCGAACACGCCTTGAAACGCTGCTGCTACGGTGGCTTGACTGGGCTGGCCATCACCGCCAATGGCACAAGCACCAAAACCAAACGGCACTAACGTATCGTCAAGGTGATCACTCGCTAAGACCTGGGTCTTAAACGTGGCCAACTCTCGCTGGCAAGCACCAAAAGCGGAGTGGTCGAGGTAGGTTAAGTAGGCAGGAAAACTTATCGCTGCGAGTAATCCAACAATGGATATGACAATAAGTAATTCGGCTAGTGTAAAGCCAGTATTACGAAAATTATAGAAATAGTATTGCATACATTTCTTCAGTAAAAAAACCGCCCTAATGAGCGGTTTTAATTTAGTAAAAAATACTTTTACATCAAAATTCTTACTTCAGTTACCCTTCACCATCCTCATCATCTTCGCCCTGCACTTGGATTGCTCCATTAACAATGTTAATTCTTCCAGCGCTATCACCTCGTGTAGATACAATACCCGTAACATCATCACCCGTAATAAAGGCAGCTGCGATATCTTCATCTTGGCCATCCCCAGTGCCAGAATCAATATCACAAGCCTGAAAATTAAAGTCTACAGTTTCTACCACTTCAGCTACATCATCCCCTGGAGTAAATGAAGATTCAGCAACCACAGCACTACGGAAAGCGGATAGCTCACCTTGACAAGCGTTCAGAGAGGAACGATCTAGATAGTTACCATACTGCGGCACACCGACAGCAGCGAGCACACCAATAATCGCGACAACAATCAGCAGCTCGATCAAGGTGAAACCACGTTGTTTGAAACGGCGCGGGTGTTGCGTTTGGGTAGATTGCATTATAAAAATCCCTTGCGTTTATTAATGTACGAAGCAGGCCAAATCGGCTTAGAGAAACACTACTCACATTATCCGACCCTTTCCTTATTAGCAATGAACGATCTCATGCTTTTACTACCCGCTATTCAACCCTTTGAATGAGTTACGGCATCACCTTATCGTTAGGGGCGCGAGTACCTTGCGTAAGCTGAATATGGTACAAGGTGGCTTACATTTGCCATACCGCCGAGATCGCTATGAGCCAACCTGCCCCAGAGTCTACGCTGAGCCATGCGGCCTTAAATGGCGGCCTTCGTGGTATCGCTAAACGGCTGGTGAAACATGGCGTACTGACCGACGCTCAGGCGACTGTCGCGGAGAGCACGGCTGCAGAGCTTGAAGTGTCGCTGTTACAGCACGTGGTTGATAGTGGGTTAGTGGAATCAGGCGCGGCAGCGCTGGCCGCTGCCTGGGAGTATGGTTTACCGGTTGTTGATCTAGATGCCATTCGTATTAACGCACTCCCCCCCGCCAACGACTATCCCGTTAAAATATTAGAGCGTCTGGATATTCTTCCCCTGGCGCGTCACGGGCATCGCCTTACCGTGGCGGTGCCCTATCCCGCCACACTTACCCAACTGGATGAGCTGCAGTTTGCTACGGGGCTAAGTGTAGATGGCGTGCTAGCGCCTGCTGATCAACTTAAAAATACCCTGACGCAATACCTGGCGCAAAATGAACGCAGCATGCTGGATGAGCTGGAAAACGTTGATGATGCGGTCAGCGCGCTAAATATTGTTCATCTTGGCGAAGATGAGGCAACGTTTGACAAGGCGGTAAAAGATAGCGAAGACGCCCCCGTCGTTAAATTCGTTAATAAAATACTGCTAGATGCTATCAGCCGTGGCGCTTCCGATATTCACTTTGAGCCTTATGAAACCCAGTATCGAGTGCGCTTCCGCATCGATGGCATGCTGATTGAAATTGCTCGCCCTCCTTTTGCGCTCCGACACCGCATTGCTGCACGTTTGAAAATCATGTCTCGGCTGGATATTTCTGAGCGCCGCCTGCCTCAGGATGGCGCAATCAAGCTACAGCTTTCACGCACCCGATCAATTGACTTCCGGGTGAACTCACTGCCCACCGTATTCGGTGAGAAAATAGTACTGCGCCTGTTAGACCCCGCCTCTGCTCAGCTGGGCATTGAGCAGCTAGGCTTTAGTCCTGAACAGCAGATCGCCTATGAGCATGCGCTTAAGAAGCCTCAGGGAATGATTCTGGTTACCGGGCCAACAGGTAGCGGTAAAACAGTGACGCTCTACACAGGCATCAATATTCTCAACCAAATTGAGCGCAATATCTGCACTGCAGAAGACCCGGTAGAAATTAAGGTGTCGGGAATCAATCAAGTTAACATTCTCCCTAAAATCGGCCTAAACTTCGCCAGCGCTCTACGCGCCTTTTTACGCCAAGACCCTGACGTCGTCATGGTTGGCGAAATTCGCGACTTGGAAACCGCCGAAATTGCCGTAAAGGCAGCCCAAACAGGCCACTTAGTGCTATCTACCGTACACACTAACTCAGCCGCTGAAACGCTAACCCGGTTAGCGAACATGGGCGTCGCGTCCTATAACATCGCAAGCTCAGTTAGCCTGATCATTGCCCAGCGCTTGGCACGTAAACTATGCAACCTGTGTAAAACACCCGCTAAGATTCCGGCCGAAGCGCTGCGTAAGGCTGGCTTTAGCCAGCAGGATATCCGCAACGGCACAATTTACTCAGCGGTCGGCTGCAAACAGTGCACCCAGGGCTACAAAGGGCGAATTGGTATTTATGAGGTGGTGCCCATTACCGATGCCATGCGCCAGTTGATTATGCGCGATGGTGATGCGCTGGATATTGATCAGCAAGCCCGCCGCGAAGGCTACCCTAGCCTTCATCAGCGTTGCTTAAGTCGTGTGCTGGATGGCAGCACTAGCCTAGAAGAAGTTAACCGCATCAGTAAGGAGTAACGCGCGACATGGCTAACGCTAAAGCACGCCGTAAAAAGCCAGCGCCGCTGCATCGATGGAAGTGGGAAGGCAAAGGCCCACAAGACCGAGCCATGCGGGGCGAACTGATTGGTCGCACCAAGCCCGAAATCATTGAACAACTAGCCAAGCAGCGTATCGTCGCCACAAAAGTGCAAAAGCGCAGCAGCTTTAGTGGCCGCGGCAAAGTAACCAATGTCGACATTATGATTTTTGCACGGCAAATGGCCACTATGGTACGGGCAGGCATTCCCATTCTTCAGGCACTACAGGCCGTTTCGGAAAGCCTAAAAAAACCCGCCATGGTGGCACTTACCCAGCAAATCATGGAAGACGTCTCTTCCGGCGATAGCCTTTCCAGCGCCATGGCAAAACACCCTAAACAGTTTGACCGCCTGTTTGTTAACTTGGTCGACGCAGGTGAACAAGCCGGCGCGCTTGACCAGATGCTGGAACGGATTGCCAGTTATAAAGAGAAAGTGGAATCACTCAAGAACCGTGTCAAAAAAGCGCTCTGGTACCCTACTGCAGTCATGACCATCGGCGTTGCCGTTACCATGCTACTACTCATCAAAGTCGTGCCCGAATTTGAAAGTATGTTTCAAGGTTTTGGCGCGGAGCTTCCAGCGCTTACTCAGTTTACGGTTAACTTATCAGATATGGCCCAGACGTACTGGCTACAAGCACTTGGCACACTAATCGGCAGCATCATGCTGTTGAAAGCTGCAGCGCGACGCTCACCACGTGTTGCTTATCGGCTAGATAGTTTAATGCTTCACCTGCCTATCCTTGGTGATATTTTGCACAAATCGGCTGTCTCTCGATTTACACGTACCTTAGCGACTACCTTTACTTCAGGCGTGCCACTTATTGAGGGACTCGAAACTGCTGCAGGAGCAGCGGATAACCGCGTGTATATCAAAGCTATTAATGAAGTGCGCCAAGATGTAACTACCGGGCAGCAGCTGCATTTTGCCATGCGTATGACCAATCGTTTTCCAGCGCTAGCCGTTCAAATGGTGAGTATTGGTGAGGAAGCCGGCTCGCTGGATGCCATGCTTAACCGAGTCGCAGATTACTACGAAGAAGAAGTCGATAACAAAGTAGACGCCCTGACCTCGTTAATGGAACCAATTATTATCGTTGTCCTTGGTGCGCTAGTGGGCGGTGTTGTTGTCTCTATGTATCTGCCTATTTTTGAAATTGGCACCGCACTGTAAATACACCGTTCACTGGCAATTTCCAACGCATACACGAACTTCCCCAAACTATAGGAATACTATGGGTTTACCGCCAAGCTTTTACCTTTTTTTTGCTTTACTGATCGGCCTCTGTTTCGGCAGTTTTCTTAATGTTGTCATCACCCGTTTACCCGTTATATTGATGCGCAGCTGGCGCAATGAAGCACGCGCCTCTCTTGAACTCGCCGAAGAGGCATCTCCCCGCTTTAACCTTGCTACCCCAAAGTCAATGTGCCCACGTTGCGAACAGCCGATTGCCTGGCACGACAACCTTCCCTTAGTAGGCTGGCTAAAAAGAAGGGGCAAATGCGCTCATTGCAATACGCCTATCAGCGTCCAGTATCCACTCGTTGAGCTAGTGGGCGGACTGCTTGCCGTGGCCATTGTGGCCTTGCATGGCGCGACGCTAAGCGCCGTGTTTATCTATGGCGCTTGTTTAACGCTGCTTGCCTTAGCTGTCATCGATTTTCGCACCTATTTACTGCCTGATATTTTAACCCTTCCGCTACTTTGGGTTGGCTTAGCCTATCAATTGCTCTTTCAGCCTTTGTTGCTACCTAGCGCTGTCATCGGCGCGATGGCAGGCTATCTTGTGCTGTGGAGCTTTTACTGGGTATTTAAGCTAATAACAGGCAAAGAAGGCATGGGGTTCGGGGATTTCAAATTACTCGCGGCGCTTGGCGCTTGGGTAGGGTGGAGCATGTTACCGCTGCTGCTTATTTTATCTGCTGGCATTGGCGCGATAGTAGGATTAACCGCTCAAGCTCTATCTCCTCGGCTGCGTGGCCAACCTCTCCCCTTTGGCCCCTTTCTTGCGTTAGCGGGTTGGATTTGCTTACTTGTAGGCAACGAGTTAATGGCACTCTATACGTCGTTGCTTTATTAATTCTAACGCCAATTTTGATTCGATCTTTTAGGGAGCATGCATGATCATTGGGCTAACAGGTGGTATTGGCTCGGGAAAATCTACTGTTGCCCGCGCGTTTGAAGAACTCGGGATTGGCTGGGTGGATGCCGATGATGTCGCTAGAGAAGTCGTTGCCCTTGGCGAACCTGCGCTAGCCGCTATTGCCGAACACTTTGGTGAAGACGTATTGAACTCCGACGGAACACTGAATAGATCAGCACTGCGCACCATCATTTTTGAAGATCCTGCGCAACGGCAGTGGTTAGAATCGGTCACTCACCCGAGAGTACGCGAGCGTCTTCTTTTGCATCTTGAACGCCTGCAGCAACAGTCGCCCTATGTCTTGCTAGTATCACCACTGCTGTTTGAGTCCGGACAAGATAAGCTGGTTAATCGCACGCTCGTCATCGATGTGCCCGAATCGCTGCAATTATCACGCACGCTTGCGCGGGATGGGGTGAGTAAATCCCAGGTGCGTGCTATCCTCGCCGCCCAACTTCCACGCGAAGAGCGACTTGCTAAAGGCAATGATGTCATCGATAACAGTGGTGACCATGCTGCTATGATGCGCCAAGTCGTTCAACTGGATCGGCGCTATCGTGCCGAGTGCGCTTAACGACTTACTTGATACCGTAATTAATATCGTAATTAAGAGTGTTTTTGAAACAGGAGTTTGTCATGCCTACGCCGGCGAATGATTCACCGCTTGAGGTTGCTTGCCCCCAGTGCAGTAAGAAAGTTGTCTGGGGCCCAGAAAGCATTTATCGCCCTTTTTGTAGCAAACGTTGCCAACTGCTTGATTTGGGCGCTTGGGCAGAAGAGTCGCATCGCATTGCTGGTGAGTCTGCTATGGATGAAGCGGACTTAGACACCCTGCTTGCTCAAGCAGATAGAGATGCACCTCTTTCTTAAATAATGGCCTAGGTACTTATTAATTGATTTCTTATCTTCTTTTAGCTGTTATCTGAGAAAGTATTGTTAAGAGAATGTCGCTTTACTAGTTTCAAGGCCTACCTTAAATGACCGACGCCACACTGCCTTTGTACCACCTGCTGCATGAGCTTGATGCCCACTTTGACCAATTGATGGCCACCATCGAGCGAGCTGCAGCGCTGTATGAATCAGAGCAACCGCCTACTTGGCGGTTTCATCATGCGGCTAGCAACCCTATTTGGCTGCGGGAAGCACTGTTAGATATGTGGCATCAACAGGGGCAGGATGGGCGCGAAACGCGTAACTACATCGCAGTTATCGCCGCTAGTGACAAATTAATAGAGGCATGCCATCAAATTAATCACGCAAAAACGCGCATCAGCGATTTACTTACGCGCATTAAGCAGTCTCATCCAAACGCGTTGAGCGACGCTAAATCTCGCTTACCGAGCCGGCATCCACATATCAACGAAATACTACGTAAAAGCGGATTTGCAAGGCTCCATCTGAAACAGTGCTGGCGACAACTCCCCATTGCCCCAGCGCCAGTGTCCCGAGTTAGGCTAGCGTGGTATAGCAGCGGTCGTTCAATCAAGAGAGTAAGTGTCCAAGAAGCTGAGCAAAAATTGTTACAGCTAGATAGTGATGCGCCACATATCCGTATACAGCTGCGCAAGCTCGCCAACATCCCTAGCGAAGAAATATTGGCACAGGTACAACCCCAAGCCCCTTTAATGCGCGCTAATCTGTTTTTTGTCGAACCGCTTGCAGATGGGCACACGCGACGGGCGCTTAATATTGCAATGCCGTTAATTGTGCCTGCTAATGAAGGACGATTACCGCATCTCAAAGCCCCTGCTGAAACGCCTCCAACTACTCGCACTAGAGCTAAGCGGCGCGACGAAAAACTAGAAGACGACGTATATTTACCTAGCTTACGCATCTTTCGTTATCGCTAACGAGCTATCTCACTTTATTCAAACGCGTTATTCACTCACCTGCAGGCACGTCATCAAGCTTCCACTGCTTAGACTCAAGCAAAGCATGTATGACCTCGCTTACATCTCGCTCCGACAAATCATATTCGCCAATCAGCGCTTTTAAGCGTTGATCAAACACGCGGTCTTGCTCGTGCGAGTGAGCTGCTTGGTCTGCTGCCTGGTCGTCAGCTTCTAACGCCGCAATTGACCGAACTGGCGGTCCCGTTGGAATATCGAAATCGCTGTTAGGATCTTCTAACTGACGTAGCGCCTGCGCGAAAGCATCATCCAACTCTCGAAACTTACGTAGCTTTTCACGCTCATCGAGCTGTTTTTGAACCTTTTGATATTTCATCGATGTTTCATTTACACCTTACTTGAAATGGATGGCAAGTCTGCTGAAACAGACCTTTTTCCGTTAAAACTGTGCCCAAACGCGTAAAACCACTGAGCAAACTTGCCTTTGCTCTCTCTTGCCAGCATAAAGGCATCACAGCTTAGCAATAAACAAGCTGCCCCCCGGTTATAAAGCAGGATGCTCCTACTGGCAGAGCAAAAAAACGCCCAGTTAAGCAACCAAAGGTCGCGCATATAACGGCAAATTCATCTAGTAGGCAGGAAGCAATGTTAATCGCCTATCAGATTACTAGCAACGCAAGCACCGGGAGGGTGCATTACAAGTGAGATGAGCAACGACCAGTACGACTCAAGCATAGGAGGCCAGATAATGTTCAATGCAATGATGCGAGCTGAGATCTGGCTGCAAGACACGCTCGATAAACCATTCGGAATCGAAGACCTTGCCAACCACTTAGGATACTCAGCGTCACAAGTACGCCGACAGTTCCGCCACTGCTTCAACATTTCGCCTAGCGCTTACCGTGAAAAAAGGCGTCTTGAGCGAGCCGCTGTCTTACTATCACTCACCTCACAAAATATAGCGCAAATCGCTATTTGTTGTGGATATACCAATCACTCTTCTTTCTCACGCGCATTTCAGCGCCGCTATCAATTGTCACCCCGCGAATACCGTCAGGCGGTTAGCAACATGTATCTTCTGAACAAGCCTGGCAAAAACTTTACAACCAGCATTGAAAGAAGCCGGCCCGCGCAGGTTGTTTTAATGCGCTTGTACCAAGCATCAGACCACATTCGTGGGCTAGGCAACACTAAGTACCACGCGAACCATTTAGAGTGCCTACAAGCCCAACTAGGGACATCTACTCCAGCCATGGTGCTGCCAGACCTTTTGACAGAAAAAGTGAAGGCCATTGTAGAAGAACCTGCACTGAACCACACTAGAACCGATATCGGGCTCTATATAGAGAATAGAGATACTGCCGAATATCTAGCGCTGCCTGTCACCTACCGGCGGGTAGACATTCCTTCACGCTACTATGCAAAAACATGCTTCGATAATATTTCACAATTATCTTATGTAATGTCTGAAATGCTAGTGGCAATAATGGATAAAAGAAACCGTTTAAATATCAGCGGTGATGCACCGCAAGTATTATGGCAACCCCACCATATTGAGCTGCGAATACCTTTATCTGCCTAGCTCGAACTGGATAATTTTTACCGCTCTCATCAAACCAAAACCGGCACTTCTAATTAGAAATGCCGGTTTAAAACGACTTAGTCTTCCATACGCTCTAGCCAAGATTCGACGGCTTCATCACCATGCTCATCTTTCCAGCTACGCAGACCTTTATGATTGCCGCCACGAGTCTCAATCACTTCACCGGTATGCGGGTTTTTATAAATTTTCAGACGACGCTTACGGCGTGTAGAAGATGCCGCAGCACCTTTGGATCCACGCTGATCCGCGTTAGGGTCTAGCAATGCAATAACATCAGAAGGACGCTTACCAAACTCGTTCATTAGCGCTTCAAGCTTAGCTTTAAATTCAAGCTCACTCTTCAAGCGCTGATCACCTTCCAAGCGCTGTAAGTCTTCTTGCAGTTGTTTTAGCTGCTGTTCCTTTTGAATATACTCATTTAATAACGACATAGGGGTTCCTTTTAGCATAGGTTTAACTGCGCGAGTTAATCAATTCATCAACTCAATGCGCGCGAATTCAGGATGCGCGTACATTATTGCTGCAAATGCGCTAGCTGACAATAGTCTAGTTGATTTTGCCTTAAATACTAATCGATTTTTATTGCTTAGTTGGCACTATAAAAACTAGCTTTACACTCAAGTCAAACAGAGGCTAATTATCTATTTCACTTCATACAAATTCATAAAAAACGCCGCCCATTAGGGCGGCGTTTTTACAGGCTATAAACTAATTAATTAGTCTTGACCCATCTGCTGCTTGATTAGATCACCGATAGTGGTCGGGCCACCTGCTTCCGGCTCTTGATCACGCAGTTTCTTCAGGTTTTGACGAGTATCGTCTTGCTCTTTCGCCTTAACCGACAGATTAATCTGACGGCTCTTACGATCAACGCTAACGATACGCGCTTCAATGCTGTCGCCTTCATTCAGCACGTTGCGGGCATCTTCAATGCGATCAGCACTGATTTCAGACGCCTTGAGGATAGCGATAACATCAGTCGCCAGCTCAACGTGTGCTTCTTTGGCATCAACTTCTACGATCCGGCCTGTAACGATGCTGCCTTTGTCGTTAACCGACAGATATTCAGCGACTGGATCGGAATCCATTTGCTTAATACCTAAGGAGATACGCTCACGCTCAGGATCGATTGAAAGAATGACGGCTTCAGCTTCGTCACCTTTCTTGAAGTTACGGACGGCTTCTTCGCCGGTTTCTGTCCAAGAGATATCAGACAGGTGAACCAGACCATCAATACCGCCTTCAAGGCCGATGAAGATACCGAAGTCAGTGATTGACTTGATGGTACCTGAAACACGGTCGCCCTTGTTGTATTCAGCGTTGAAGGTTTCCCACGGGTTAGCAGTACACTGCTTGATGCCCAGAGAAATACGACGACGCTCTTCGTCGATATCAAGAACCATAACGTCAACATCGTCGCCAACTTGGACAACTTTAGACGGATGAATGTTCTTGTTAGTCCAGTCCATTTCTGAGACGTGAACCAAACCTTCGACACCCTCTTCCAGCTCAGCAAAGCAGCCGTAGTCAGTCAGATTAGTGACGACAGCGTGCACTTTTGTGCCTTCCGGGTAACGGTCTTTGATGTTGACCCAAGGATCTTCACCCAGCTGCTTAAGACCTAGCGATACGCGATTACGCTCACGGTCAAATTTCAGCACTTTGACGTTGATTTCGTCGCCAACAGCAACGATTTCAGACGGATGCTTAATGCGCTTCCACGCCATGTCAGTGATGTGCAGCAGACCATCAACGCCGCCTAGATCAACGAAGGCACCGTAATCAGTCAGGTTCTTAACGATACCTTTGATTTGCTGACCTTCCTGCAAGGTTGCCAGCAGTGCTTCACGCTCAGCACTGTTTTCGGCTTCCAGCACGGCACGACGCGAAACAACAACGTTGTTGCGCTTCGGGTCAAGCTTGATGACTTTGAAGTCTAGCTCTTTGTTTTCCAGGTGCGCAGTGTCACGAACCGGACGAACGTCAACCAGAGAGCCCGGCAAGAAGGCACGGATAGAGTCGACGTCGACAGTGAAGCCGCCTTTGACCTTACCGTTGATCACGCCCTTGACGACTTCGTCTTTCTCGAAGGCTGCTTCCAGAATCTTCCAAGCTTCTGCGCGCTTGGCTTTTTCACGGGACAGACGCGTTTCGCCGAAGCCATCTTCTACGGCTTCAAGCGCAACGTGTACGTCGTCACCGATAGCGATGGTCAGTTCACCGTTCTCATCGCGGAATTGTGACGCAGGGATCTGACCTTCAGATTTCAGACCAGCGTTAACGGTAACCCAGTCACCGTCAATGTCGACAACCTGAGCCGCGACAATTGCGCCTGGCTCCATGTTGATGTCGTTAAGAGACTGTTCAAACAGTTCAGCAAAGCTTTCGCTCATGGTTTTCCTACGTGATCAACGTTGTTGAGGCATATATGCCTTCTCCGTACCACCAGCAAGTACGGGCCTAATGTCATTCAGCTTTTGGAGGTGTTAGCGCTGGTTAGACCTGACCGGGCTCTCTGATATGGAGTAATCGCCCTGCCACGTCGTGACACCTTTCCAAAAACGCCGCAAGGGAGAATCAAATGCCGTTTACCATGCCACGCTGGGCTAATAATTCGGTCAACCGATCAACCACTTCCGGTATGCTCAGGCATGTGGTATCAAGCGTTATGGCATCATCTGCCGGCTTGAGAGGAGCCACACTGCGTTGCGTATCGCGTGCATCGCGTGCCTGAATCTCCTTTAAAAGACTCGATAGACTAGCACCCACCCCTGCTTCCTGCAACTGTAGATGCCTTCGCCGAGCCCGTTCCTGCGCACTTGCAGTCAGAAAAATTTTCAGTGGCGCGTCAGGAAACACTACGGTTCCCATATCGCGACCGTCTGCCACCAAACCTGGGGGTTGTTGAAAATCTCGCTGGCGCTGCAGCAATGCTTCACGAACTTGAGGTAAGGCCGCTACACGAGAAGCGCGCTCACCAGCTTGCTCTGTTCGTATCGCTAGGGAAACGTCTTCACCTTCTAAAAGCGTTTGAGGCTGCCCACCTAGTACCGGGAAAGCGACATCAAGCTGCGTAGCAAGCAACGCCAACGACGCCTCATCATCTAAGGCCACGTCATGTCTTAAGGCCGCCTGAGCGGTGAGTCGATATAACGCTCCGCTGTCTAACAAGTGCCACCCTAGACGTTCGGCAACCAAACCACTGATGGTGCCTTTACCTGCCCCGCCTGGGCCATCGACCGTTAGCACAGGGACATTAATCGTCATTAGCACCCTCCACACTCACACGCATACCGATATGCTGCGCCAGGGCTACAAAATCAGGGAACGAGGTGGCCACATTCGCGCAGTCATCGATGATAATTTCATCGTTTGCGCGCAAAGAGGCAATTGCAAACGCCATGGCAATACGGTGATCACCTAAGCTGTCGATACGTCCGCCGCCGTAGCTCGGCACGCCATTGTCACCATTACCAACGATATCAATGCCATCTTCAACAACTGTGTGTTCCACGCCTAGTATCGCTAACCCGTCGGCCATTGCCTGAATTCGATCAGACTCTTTGACCCGCAGCTCTTCAGCGCCGCGCAAGCACGTTTTTCCTTGCGCGTTAGCAGCCGCAATAAACAACGCGGGAAATTCGTCAATAGCCAGCGGTACTTGATCAACCGGGATTTCAATCCCTTTTAAAGGCGCATAACGAATGCGAATATCCGCCACCGGTTCACCGCCTACCTCGTGCTCATTTTCAAGCGTTAAGTCAGCACCCATCAGGCTGAGAATATTAATGACGCCAATGCGCGTAGGATTGATACCAACGTGCTCAAGGGTAATATCTGCCCCTGGCGTAATGGCTGCTGCCACTAAGAAGAACGTTGCAGAAGAAATATCGGAAGGAACATCTATAGGGCCTGCCGCCAGCTTACCGCCCCCCTGGAGCCAGCAGGTATCGTCCTCACGCGATACGTCGTAACCAAAGCCATTAAGCATGCGCTCGGTGTGGTCACGAGTAGGCGCTGGCTCACGCACGCGAGTCTCACCTTCGGCGTACATACCTGCTAACAGCAAGCAGGATTTAACCTGCGCACTAGCCATGGGCATGTCGTAGTAAATACCCTTCAATGCTGCGCCACCTTTAATTTTAAGTGGCGGACGACCGCCTTCAGCGGTGTCGATAGTCGCGCCCATCAAACGCAATGGGTCAGCGACACGCCCCATTGGCCGTTTGGTTAACGACTCGTCACCGGTTAGCTCACTATCAAATGCTTGACCTGCCAATAGCCCGGCAAACAAACGCATGGCAGTACCTGAATTACCCACATACAGCGGGCCTGCTGGGGCTTTCAAGCCATGCATCCCCACGCCGTGAATAGTGACTCGCCCCTGATATGGCCCTTCAATTGCCACACCCATCTCACGAAAAGACTGCAATGTTGCGAGGCTGTCTTCGCCTTCAAGAAACCCTTTAACCTCGGTGACTCCCTCCGCCAGAGCGCCCAGCATAATAGAGCGATGGGACATTGATTTGTCGCCAGGCACGCGCAGACGACCTTGCGCCTGGCCGCCCGGCTGCACCCGATAAGTCACTTTACCGTGTGGTTGCATATGATATTCCGCCTGATAGCTGGTTTTATTCAATAACGTATCGAAATAATGGCGTGCATGGCTGGCACGATCAAACGTTGCAATAAGGGCATCGCTATCGCCGCTTTCTACCGCCTGCCGCAACCGCGTGAGGCCTGCCTCAAAATCATCTAACGACGACAAGACGGCGTCCCGGTTGGCAATAAAGATATCTCGCCACATAACAGGGTCACTGCCAGCGATACGGGTAAAATCACGAAACCCACCGGCTGCATAACGAAAGATTTCTAATCGCTCGTCTTGACGTGCCAGTGTATCGACTAGTGAAAACGCCAGTAAATGCGGCAAATGACTGGTACGCGCCAGCACTTGGTCATGCCGTTCTACGCTCATGTGCAGCACGTCAGCACCAGCGGCACCCCACAGCGCTTCAACCCGTGCAAGCGCACCTGCGTCCACGTTCGGCTCAGGAGTAAGGATCACTTTGTGATTAACATAGAGGGCTGGGTCAGACGCGGCAACACCACTTTTTTCAGAGCCTGCAATCGGATGACCTAGCACCACTGAAGGCGGCATCTCCCCGAAGGCGCGCACAGCACAATCACGGATCGTCGCTTTCGTGCTACCCACATCGGTAATCACCACGTTTTTAGACGCACGGTGAAGCGAATCCGCCAGGGTGGTCATCACACTCTCCATGGCCAGTACGGGCACAGCCAAAATCACCATGGAGACGTCATCAAGCAGTTCTGCTAGCTGTGAACCGCCATGATCTATCAACCCTAAATCAATCCCCAAGGCGATCTCTGATGCATTAGGGTCACACGCTGAAATATGCCCTTTGAAACCTGAGCGCCGTAGCGCGGCGGCCAACGACCCTCCGATCAAGCCAAGGCCAACTATCAGTAAATGTGACTCTTGGCAAGATGACCGAACGTCAGCGCTAGATTCCAACGCTTGCACAGCACACTCCGTCACAGCACGCCTAGAGGATAGGAGCCAAGCACACGCAGCTCAGAAGCACGTAGTCTTACTTCTTCAAGCACTGCCGCTACCTGTGGTTCATCCCGATGCCCTTTGAAATCGATAAAAAACACATAATTCCAAACACCAGTACGTGAAGGCCGTGTTTCTATCCGCGTTAAATCAATACGGTGACGATGGAACGGCTCCAACAAATCATGCAATGCACCGGGCTGGTTACGCATAGCGACAACAATTGAGGTTTTATCCTCGCCAGATATCGGCACATCTTGATTACCAATAATCAGAAAGCGCGTGGAATTATCAGGTCGATCTTCAATCTTTTCGGCAATGCGTTCTAGACCATACAGTTTGGCCGCCATATCTCCGGCAATTGCCGCGCTGTGCCACTCTGTTTTGACCAGCTTGGCAGCTTCTGCGTTAGAGGAAACTGGCACTCGCTCAGCGTGTGGATAGTGAGCATCAAGCCATTTACGGCACTGGCCAAACGACTGTGGGTGGGAATAGATGCGTGAGACCTTATCCCGACGCGTGGTTTCGCTAATTAGCAGGTGGTGGTGAATACGTAGCACTACTTCACCGCAGATCTTGATCGACGAGTCCATAAAGGTGTCGAGCGTATGATTGACAACCCCTTCAGTGGAGTTCTCTACCGGCACAACCCCGTAATGAACAGCGCCTGCCTCTACTTCACGAAAGACTTCATCAATCGCTGCCATCGGCATACTGACAGCGCTCTCACCGAAGTGTTTAAGCGCAGCCTGCTGGGTAAATGTACCCTCAGGGCCTAAGTAGGCGACTTTTACAGGTTGTTCCAGCGCGAGACACGCCGACATAATTTCGCGAAACAGCCTCGCCATCTCTTCTGAATCTAGCGGGCCTTGATTCAACGACATAATACGGCGCAACACCTGCGCCTCTCGCTCAGGACGATAAAATATGGCGTCTTTATCCTGGGCAAGCTTAACGTGTGCCACCTGTTGGGCGCAGTTGGCGCGCTCACTAATCAAGCGCAGAATATCGCCATCCAACTGGTCGATACGTTGACGTAAATCGTCTAAATTAATCGGCGTATCGGACATGGTGGTTAGCCTCTTCGTTGTTCAAAATCCGCCATAAAGGCGGTTAACTCATCAACGGCCTCTTCAGGCACCGCGTTATATAAACTTGCACGCATGCCGCCAACACTGCGATGGCCCTTCAGGTTAAGAAACCCTGCTTCGTCAGCTTCTTGCAGGAACACACTGTCTAAACTGGCATCGGCCAGCACAAACGGAACGTTCATACGAGAACGGTTACGGCTAGCAATCGGGTTGGTGTAAAAATCACTGGCATCGATAGCGGCGTAAAGCTTCTGCGCTTTGCGCTGATTAATTTCATCCATCGCCTCTAAGCCACCGATGTCATCTTTTAACCACTGGAAAACAAGGCCTGCCAAGTACCATGCAAACGTTGGCGGCGTGTTTACCATAGAGCCTGCGTCCGCAAGCATTTGGTAGTCAAACAGCGATGGAATAGAGCTAGGCGCTTTGCCAAGCAAATCATCACGAACAGCGACCAGCGTTAATCCAGCCGGCCCGATATTTTTTTGAGCACCCGCGTAAATCACCCCAAACTGGGTCACATCGATAGGGCCAGACAGAATGTTCGATGACATATCGCAAACCAAAGGTACATCCGCGCCATCTGCACGCTGCACCATTGGCGTGTAGTCGAACTCTAAACCACCGATGGTTTCATTTGAGGTGTAATGCAAGTAAGCGGCATCGCTGCTGATCGCCAGTGCATCTTCATCAGGCACCGCTGTATGACCATTGGCCTCGCTACTCGCTGCCACGTGACAGTTGAAGCCCAGCCGCCGGGCTTCACTAATTGCCTTTTTACCCCAAATGCCTGTCTGGATGAAATTGGCGCTCCCCCCTTGCCCAAGCAAATTCATAGGCAGCATCGCAAACTGCATGCTGGCTCCGCCCTGCAAGAAAAGCACTTTGTAGTTACTGGGAATCCCCAGCAAATGACGCAGATCGGCTTCTGCACGGTCCGCAATAGCGACAAAATCATCGCTACGATGGCTCATCTCCATGACAGATAGACCGCGCCCTTGAAAGTCCAGCAGTTCGTTGCGCGCACGCTCAAGCACGGCAACAGGCAGGGCCGCTGGCCCTGCGCAAAAGTTATAATGACGTGTCATCGGTTCCCTGTTCCTGTTCGCCATCGTCAGTGTTGCCTGGCTCGCCTGGGGCAACTGGATCGGTATCAACCCCATCTGTGCCAAGGACGTCTGTTTCTGAAATATCTGACTCAAACGTATCTATTTCGGCAGGCTCGTCCACGCGGACAGTTTTGACTAATTTTTCTTCTTTACCCAGGCGAATTAGCATAACCCCCTGAGTATTACGCGAGGTCGTTGACACTTCTTCAACCCGAGTACGGACCAAGGTGCCACGATCAGTGATCAGCATCATTTCGTCGCTGTCGTAGACCTGCATTGCCGCTACCAAGGCGCCATTACGCTCGCTGGTTTGCATCGCGATGACACCCTGTCCACCACGACCGCGCAGTGGGAATTCTTCCAGGCGCGTACGCTTACCATAGCCATTCTCACTCGCCGTGAGAATATAGATCTGACCTTCCGCTTGAGCGTTCTCGGCCGCGACAACCTGTGCATCAGCATCTACGTCGGCGTCATCTTCAGCGTCAATTTGCTGGCTCTTCGGTATGATCAAGCTAATGACTTCCGCGTCCCCCGCTAGGCGCATACCGCGCACACCACGGGCGGTACGCCCCATAGCGCGCACATTGCCTTCTTCAAAGCGAATCGCCTTACCGTTGGAGGAAAGCAGCATGGCGTGATCAGAGCCAGACGTAATGGCAGCTCCCACCAAACGGTCACCCTCTTCCAGATCAATGGCAATCAAGCCAACACTACGCGGACGGGAGAACTGCTCAAGGCTGGTGCGCTTAACGGTGCCTTTCGCCGTAGCGAAGAAAATGTAGTGCTCGGGGTCGTAGTCACGCACCGGCAGAATAGCGTTGACGGCTTCACCTTCTTCAAGCGGCAGCATATTGACCAGCGGTTTGCCCCGCGAACCACGGCTGGCATTTGGCATTTCGTACACTTTCAGCCAATACACTTTGCCTCGGTTAGAGAACAGCAGCACGGTGTCATGGGTTGACGCCACCAACAGGTGCTCAATAACGTCTTCATCTTTCATCGCTGTGGCTGACTTACCACGTCCACCACGGCGCTGCGCTTGATAATCAGACAACGGCTGTGTCTTGGCATAGCCTGAGCGGGAAACAGTTACCACCATATCTTCTTCAGCGATCAGATCTTCAATCGACAGATCAAGGTGGCTAGCCTGAATTTCCGTACGGCGATCATCGCCATACTGTTCACGCACAGCATGCAACTCTTCCCGAATCACTTCCATCAGACGATCCGGAGAGGCCAGGATGGTCGTGAATTCCGCTATTTTTTCAAGAATCGATAGGTATTCGTCTAACAGCTTCTCGGTCTCAAGTCCCGTTAGACGGTGCAAGCGAAGCTCGAGAATTGCTTGGGCCTGCGCGGGAGACAGTCGATACTCCGTCGCAGCCGTGTTTAGACCAAACCCCTCATCTAGATCTTCTGGCTTGCACGAGGTTGCGCCAGCACGCTCCAGCATCGCAGTAACCTGACCAGGCTTCCACGTTTTAGCCAACAGTTTTTCGCGTGCTTCGGCGGCATTGGGAGATGCCTTGATCAGCTCGATAACTTCATCAATATTGGAGATGGCAACTGCCAAACCTTCCAACAAATGACCACGCTCACGGGCTTTTTTCAATTCATATAAGGTACGGCGAGTAACAACTTCCCGGCGGTGGCGAATAAACGCCTCAAGCATCTCTTTTATGTTCAGAGTGCGCGGCTGGCCGTTTTCCAGCGCCACCATGTTAATCCCAAACACATTTTGCAGCTGTGTTTGCGCAAACAAGTTGTTGACGACAACATCACCCGATTCGCCGCGCTTGATCTCGATCACCACGCGCAAGCCGTCTTTATCCGATTCGTCACGAAGTTCAGCAATACCCTCGATTTTCTTCTCTTTTACCAGCTCAGCGATTTTCTCGATCAATCGCGCTTTATTCACCTGGTAAGGCAGTTCAGTGATGATAATGTGGTCTCGGCCACTCTTATCATCATGCTCAATAGTGTGGCAGGCACGCACATAAATACGCCCACGCCCGGTGCGGTAAGCGTCTAAGATACCCGCGCGACCATTAATAATGCCACCGGTAGGGAAATCCGGCCCTGGAATGTACTGCATCAGGTCATCGACGGTGAGCGTGTAATCATCAATTAACGCCAGACAACCATCAATTATTTCCCGCATGTTATGGGGCGGGATATTAGTAGCCATGCCCACCGCTATACCTGACGACCCGTTGATTAACAGGTTAGGAACTTTGGTTGGCAGCACGGCGGGTATGCGTTCGGTACCGTCGTAGTTATCAACCCAATCGACGGTGTCTTTCTCCAGGTCAGCTAGTAGCTCGTGGGCAAGGCGCGCCATGCGCACCTCTGTGTAACGCATGGCGGCCGCGTTATCACCGTCAATGGAACCAAAGTTACCCTGGCCATCCACCAGTACGTGACGCATGGAAAAGTGCTGGGCCATACGAACGATAGTGTCATAGACCGCACTATCACCATGCGGATGGTATTTACCGATGACATCGCCGACGACACGCGCCGACTTCTTGTACGGTTTATTCCAATCGTTGCTCAGCTCGTGCATGGCAAAAAGCACACGCCGGTGAACAGGCTTGAGGCCGTCACGCACATCAGGAAGAGCGCGACCGATAATGACACTCATCGCGTAGTCGAGGTACGACTGTTTAAGCTCGTCTTCAATATTGACGGGCAAGATTTCTCTGGCGATGTCACCCATGAAAGTCAGATCCTTTGCACTGCATTGGCACTGCGAGAGTTGAAAGCGCTTAAAAAAGCCGCCCTTGATACCACAACAAGGCGGCGCGCAGATACAGCACCATCATACCACTGCATAAGCACCATGGGCAGTCAGTGGCAACGGCATTACGATTTACGCTAAAAAGGCGCCTTTATCGACCACAAGGCCCTCAAGCACCTCTCGCACGTCTCCTTCAATAGGAGCAGCCTTATTTGCCTTTATATCTAGCAGCACAAAGGTCAAATCTGCCTGGGCAACCAGCACGCCGTCTTGACGCACAATTCGATGATGACAAATCGCGCTACGATCACCTACGTCTACCATGCCGGTCATAATCTGCAAATCATCGTTCTGAACAGCGGCCGCTCGATAATCAATATTCAGATTGACCACGACAAACGCTCGTCCTGCCTCATGAAGCTGTTTTATCAAACGCGGATGGTCATCAAAAAAAGCCCAGCGACCCTCTTCCATAAATTCGAGATAGCGTGCGTTATTGACGTGGCCGTAACCATCCAACTGGTAACCGCGCACTCGCAGCGCAACACTGGATATTGCTGTGGACATAACTCCCCCTTTTTTAAAGTCTGTTTTTAAAATCTGTGAATTATCCATGGAGCACCTCAAATCAAACACAAGTTTTAAACCAGTGCAACAACAAGGCAATCCCCTAAGGCGCTGGTAGGAAAGGCTTGGTTTCGCCATAATGTGCCACCTTTTAAATAGGATTGGTGACATGTGGTTTAAGCACCTACATTTATACCGCCTTCACGGCGCCCCTGAGCTTGATAGCGATACACTAGCGAATGCGCTAGACGAGCATGCAGCCAAGCCGCTAGGTAATGCGGATGCGCGCCGTTTAGGGTGGACAGCCCCGGCAGGCCGACTGGGTGGTGGCCAGCGGCTGCATGAAATCCAAGGCCACAGGCTACTTTCAGCCCTGCGCCAAGAGCGATTGCTTCCTGCATCTGTTGTAAAAGAGGAAGTTGACGATAAAGTCGCTGACATTGAAGCCAGCGAAGGGCGAAAAGTAACGCGCAAAGAAAAAACGGCGCTAAAAGAGCAAATCACTGAGGAACTAATGCCCCGCGCATTTGTTCGCAGTCAGAAAATCGATTTATGGTGGGATACGCGCCGGCAATTAATTGGCGTCAACGCCAGCTCTCGTACACGGGCAGAAGATGTGCTGGATCTACTGCGCGAAACGCTGGGTAGCTTAAAAGTCACGCCACTCACATCGCAAACACTGCCTATTCGTGCGATGACGCAATGGCTGGGTGAAGCGGAAAGCCGCCCTGCGGATCTTTTGCTAGGAGATCAGGTTGAGTTAAAAGCCAAAGGCGATGATGGCGTACTGCGCGCTCGCCAAGTTGATCTGGACAGTGACGAGATCCAGCAACTGCTTGAAAGTGGACGTCAAGCCAGTAAGCTCGCGATTAGCCTGGAAGGTCGTTTAAGCTTTGTTCTGCATGATGACCTAGCGCTGAAGTCATTGCGTTTTGGCGATGCATTAATAGAAGAAGCTGATCACGCAGATGATGGCGACGATGCACTTGCTCGCTTAGAAACTGATTTTATTTTGATGGCGCAGGCACTGTCTGACGATATTCCCCGCCTAATCGAGTGGCTTGGTGGTGAAGCACAGCGCGAAGCTGCTACGCAGCCAGACGCTTAATTCAGTCTTTAGCCTGCTGATGTAAACTGTTTATTTCTGCCTATATCCAACGGATCGCATGACTCATCACAACAACGCACTTAACGCTGACACTGCCAACGACCCCTGGGCTGACATTCGTCCCTATATGGATCATGAAGTAGCCGATGTTCTTGAGCGCCTATCGCATGATAGCGAGCTATTAAACGCATTGACTCGCTTTAGGCTGCCGCGCATGGCCAAGTGGGCGCCTCCTGTTGCCCGCGCTCTGGCTGGCCATGCTGTCCGCCGTGAAGTAAAGGGCGTTACATCCGTATATGACTTCCAGATGCGCATCGCTAGCTACATGGAACGCATGATCCGCACCACCACGGATGCTTTCGAGGTCTCCGGGCTGGATAAGCTTGATAACGACAGCGCTTACTTGTTTATAGGCAACCATCGCGACATATCGCTAGACCCCGCATTTGTGAACTATGCGCTTTACCTGGCTGGCCGAGGCACAGTGCGTATTGCGATCGGTGACAATTTGCTGAAAAAACCCTATGTCACGGACCTGATGCGGTTAAATAAAAGCTTTATTGTTCCGCGCAGCGCCCGAGGCAAGCGTGCCATGCTGGCGGCATATCAGCAGTTGTCGGCCTATATTCGCCATTCAATCACGGTTGACCAGCACTCTATTTGGATGGCGCAGCGGGAAGGCCGTGCTAAGAATGGCATTGATCGAACCGACCCCGCTATTATCAAAATGCTGACCATGGCCAGACGTAATGCCGAACGGGATATGGTATTTGGCGACGCCATTGCTGAGTTAAAACTGGTGCCGGTATCGATTAGCTATGAATATGATCCTTGCGACCTACAGAAAGCTCAGGAACTTCATGATATCGCCACTGAAGGTAGCTACGCGAAGAGCGAGTTCGAAGATATCAGCTCTATTGTGTCAGGCATCACTGGCTCTAAAGGTCGGGTTCAGCTGCGCTTTGGCAGTCCGGTAGGCGCTGACATGGCGACACCTGACGAAGTGGCAGCGGAAATTGACCGCCAAGTGATCGGGGGCTACCGCCTGTTTCCTAGTCATTATTTAGCACTGGAAGCCCTAGGCGAATCACCAGAACTCATTGCCCGCAAAACGATAACGCGTCAAGACAGAGACCGTTTTAACGCTCGGTTGGCAAGCATACCTGAAGCGTTGCGTCCTTATTGGCTGGATCAGTACGCCAACCCTGTCAAACACAAGGCAGGACGTCTGAGTCTTTAAGCCGCAACACTATGGCGCTGGGGTGCTGGGGTGCTGGGGTGCTGGAAGAATGGGAAATAAGCGGTACCCAATGCCTCTAGGAAGCCATGCTCAGTTGCAAAAAAAGTGCTATGGTCAAAGCATTCATTGGTCTCGCTTGAACATTCCTCAAGCGCGGTCTTAAGGAGAACTTCAATGTCCGCATCAGAAATTCAAAAAACGCGCATTATTAACGAACTGCGCGGCTTTATTCGTAAGCTGCTCCAAGATCCAAAAATCTTAGAACAATCCCTGGCAATTGCACGACAGCAGCTAGTCGAAGGCAATAGCCCTGCTGTGATGGCTAAAATTGCGAACGAAATCTCCGACACTACTAGTGTTCATATTCCCGAAGACCCCACTGAGCACTCTGAAGCTGACAAGCTTTTTTTAGAGCTTCTACGTGAAGTCGTTCAGGAGGAGCAGGCACTCTACTAGCGGAGAAGTAGCTGTAAGCAGCATGTTGACGTTACCGGCGAAGCACACCCCTACTTCGCCGTCTTTATTTGCACTGCCTAACCGGAATTATCATTCACCATGTCAAATACTGCCCCGCGCAACATTTTGGTGACAAGCGCGCTTCCTTATGCCAACGGTGCCATTCACCTGGGCCACCTTCTTGAGTACATCCAAACCGACATTTGGGTGCGTTTTCAAAAAAGTCGTGGACAGCAGTGCTACTATGTTTGCGCCGATGATGCCCACGGCACCGCCATTATGCTGCGGGCTGAGCAGGAAGGTATCACGCCCGAAGCCTTGATTGAGCGCGTTTCCCAAGACCATCAGGAAGATTTCGCTCGCTTTGGCGTGGGATTTGATAACTATCATTCCACCCATTCAGATGAAAACCGCTATTTTAGCGAACTGATCTACACCCGCTTGCGTGATAAAGGCCATATTGCCACCCGCGATATTGAGCAAATGTTTGATCCGCAAAAAGGTCTGTTCCTAGCTGACCGTTTTATTAAAGGAACCTGCCCCAAATGTGGTGCCGATGATCAGTATGGCGATAACTGCGAGAAGTGCGGCGCCACTTACACGCCTGCCGACTTAATCAATCCTGTCTCTGCTATTTCAGGGGCAACGCCTGAAGTGCGCAGCTCTACGCATTACTTTTTCAAGCTGCCAGACTTTGCTGAATTTCTTCAGCAATGGATTAACGACGGCCATGTCCAGCCGCAAATTCGCAACAAGCTGATGGAGTGGTTTGAGTCGGGCTTTAATGAGTGGGATATCTCCCGAGATGCGCCCTACTTTGGCTTTGAGATTCCTGATGCACCGGGCAAATACTTCTATGTTTGGTTAGATGCGCCTATCGGCTACCTGGCAAGTTTTAAAAACCTATGTGACCGGGAAGGTATCGACTTCGATACCTTTTGGAAGAAGGATTCGGCCGCAGAGGTTTACCACTTTATTGGCAAAGATATTGTCTATTTTCATGCCCTGTTTTGGCCTGCCATGTTGCATGGTGCAGACATGCGCACGCCTACTGCGGTCAACTGTCACGGTTTCTTAACCGTAGACGGTGCCAAAATGTCTAAATCTCGCGGCACTTTCATCAAAGCAGCCACCTACGCTGAACACTTAAACCCTGAATACTTACGCTACTACTTTGCCGCTAAATTAACGTCAAAAGTAGACGACTTGGATCTCAACCTAGACGACTTTTCCGCACGGGTTAATTCTGACTTGGTCGGCAAGGTTGTCAATATCGCCAGCCGCTGCGCGGGCTTTGTGAAAAAACTGGGTGGCGGCACACTGGCTGAACACTGTGCCGAACCACAAATGGTCGCCCGCTTTATCGCTGCTGGCGACGAGATTGCTGACGATTTTGAAGCGCGTGAATTTAGCCGGGCCATGCGCAAAATTATGGAATTGGCCGACGAAGCCAATACCTACATCGCCGACAAGGCACCCTGGGCACTGGCTAAGCAGGAAGGCCATGATACCGAGGTGCTGGAAATTTGCTCGGTAGGCATCAACTTGTTCCGCCAGTTAATGGTCTATCTTGCACCCGTGGTGCCAACCATGGCCGAACAGGCGCGCGATTTCTTGAATATTGATTCACTAGACTGGCACAGTCGCAATAACGTGCTGATCAATCACCCGATCAACAAATTCAAACCGTTAATGACGCGGGTTGAACGGGATAAGATTGACGCCATGATTGAGGCATCCAAGGAGGATTTGGTGGAAGAGGAGAAGCTGAAAAACACTCCAAAAGGACCACTGGCGGAAGAACCAATTGCGGCAGAAATCAGCTTTGAAGATTTCGCTAAAGTTGATTTACGCATTGCCCGAATTGCTAAAGCGCAGTACGTTGAAGGTGCTGACAAATTGCTCCAGCTTACGCTGGATTTAGGTGGTGAAACACGCAATGTCTTTTCCGGCATTCGTTCTGCTTACTCACCGGAAGCACTCGAAGGCCGCTTGACTATCATGGTGGCTAATCTAGCTCCTCGCAAAATGCGCTTCGGTTTATCAGAAGGTATGGTGCTAGCATCAGCTAATAAAGAAGGGATTTACTTACTTTCCCCCGATGCAGGCGCGGAACCAGGACAGCGTGTAACTTAATTAGGTATACTTCGATAAAGGGGCTGAGTACGCAACCTCAGCCCCTTTTTTATGAGTTCGTACTGATATTTTAACCCTACTGAGTTCGCTTTATGCACCAGCGTATCCCACGCTCATTGCGTTTTCGTTTTTTCGCTGCCCTTGGCGGATTACTTCTATGTGCAATTGCCGCGCTAGCGGTAATAAGCGCATGGCTTATATTCCCGGCTCTGCAGGCAGAAGAACGGGCTATGGTAAAACGGGAGCTGGACCGCGTTGAACGTAGCTTTGAGCTGGATCAGCAGCAGCTGCATGCTCAGGTGCGGGACTGGGCTCACTGGGATGATACTTATCAGTTCATACAAGGCGAGTATCCACGCTATGCAGAGGTCAACTTTAGCCAAGAAATGTTTGAAGACATGCGCTATCAGCTCATGGCGTTTTTCACAACCAGCGGAGACGTGCACTTTCTTGCTGGAATAAATCCAGTAACAGGCGACTACCAAACATGTAGAGCCCCTATCGATGACTGCAGTTGGATGACCCCATGGGTAACCAATATGCAGACAGCCATTGCCGAAAACAGAACCGATCAGAGTAGCATTTACCCTGACCGTCCTCCGGCAATAATGGCCTCTAGCCCAATTTTACGCACTGACAAAAGTGGCACGGCAGTTGGGTGGTTATTCAAGACGCGCTCATTAGATGATGATTGGCTGGCGTTTATGGAGGTTTATACAGGGCTACCTATCACCCTCAACCTCAGTAAGGAGACGATTTCTATCAGCGATGTTTTCAGCTTTTCAGGCAATACGGTATTTGCCGAACGTTACTTCCCTACATCGAGCTCTCTCAGCTCTGTATCGTTAGGCGTAGGCATTGAGCTTAATCGTACAAGTTATTTAACCAGCTTAACCACATTTCGTTATGTGCTGTTATGGACCGCTGGCTTGATGATCATGGTCATTGCCTTGGTACTACTGCTTCTTGAGAAAATTGTGCTAAAGCCGCTACGTTTATTAACTCAATTTACTCAGCAAGTAGGCATTGATGGGGCGGATGCCCATGGGCTTACCAAACGCAACGATGAGATAGGGTTACTGGCACGTACGTTTCAAGAGCAATTCGCCTTCCAGCAGCAGCTCAATGCCGAGCTGCTGAAGCTATCCACCCATGACGCACTAACGGGTCTACCTAACCGCAGGCTTTATGATCAGCGCCTAGAAACGGCCTTTTCAGACGCTGTCTCAACACCAAGTGAATTAGCGGTTATGATGTTGGATATTGACCACTTCAAGCTGTACAACGATCACTACGGTCATCAACAAGGCGATGAATGTTTGCAGCAAGTTGCTGGCGCTTTTAATAGCATCGCAACCAAATTCAACTTCCTAATTGCCAGAACGGGAGGAGAGGAGTTCAGCGCCATCTTGCCGGGAGCTTCTCCAGATTCTGCCAAGGGCATTGGCGAGCAACTGACGCGAGTGATAGACCAACTGCAGCTACCCCACGCCACATCACCCGTGAAGCCCTATGTAACGGTAAGCGTTGGTATCGCTATGCTGCAAGACAGCAAGACGCCTTCGCCAAGTGCCGTAATGAGTACTGCCGACCAAGCCCTCTATCTTGCAAAAGCAGCCGGACGACACCAAGTCGTGCTATTTAAACCACCGCTAGCCAGTAACACTTTTTCTGCGCACAATACGCCGTTATGAATGAACTCTTTCTGATTTTGATCAGCACTGCGCTGGTCAATAATTTTGTGCTGGTGCAGTTTTTAGGGCTTTGCCCGTTTATGGGGGTTTCAAATAAGCTGGAATCCGCCATGGGTATGTCGCTAGCGACGACGTTCGTGCTGACACTGGCATCTGCTGCTAGTTACGTGGTCTATCATGGCTTACTTGTGCCCTTGGATGTTACCTACCTTCGCACCATCAGTTTTATCGTTGTTATTGCCGCCGTTGTACAATTTACCGAAATCATGGTGCGCCAACTAAGTCCCCTACTACATCAGGTGCTGGGGATTTTTCTACCGCTGATTACGACTAACTGTGCGGTGCTTGGTGTGGCTTTGTTATCGCTTAACCGTGAACTTAGTTTTTTTCATACCACCCTTTACGGCCTGGGGGCTGCACTAGGGTTTTCGATGATTTTAGTGCTGTTCGCAGCAATGCGTGAGCGATTAGCCAACGCCGATATACCAACCCCCTTTAGAGGTGCAGCCATTGCTATGGTCACGGCGAGTCTTATGTCATTGGCCTTTCTCGGTTTTTCAGGATTAGCGCAGGGGTAACCGCCATGGGAGACATGTTTTCTTGGTGGGGCATTCTCAGTGCAGTGAGTGTGTTGACCGGAATAGGAATAACCTTTGGAGCACTACTGGGTATGGCCAGTGTGCGCTTCAAAGGCAAAGACAACCCGCTGGTAGAGCAGATCGACGCACTGTTACCACAAACCCAATGTGGTCAGTGCGGCTACCCGGGCTGCCGACCCTATGCCGAAGCCATCAATCAGGGCGATGCGTTGAATAAGTGCCCACCTGGCGGCGAAGCAACTATTCACGCATTAGCGGACTTACTAGGCCGAGAACCTGCGCCACTGGATGGCGAGGCAGCCACCGAAGATACCGTCGCATTTATTCGTGAAGCCGAGTGCATTGGTTGCACTAAGTGCATCCAAGCGTGCCCGGTGGATGCCATTATTGGCGCTGCGAAGCAAATGCACACGGTGATAGAGGATGAGTGCACAGGCTGCGACTTGTGCGTCGCGCCCTGCCCCGTAGACTGTATTGATATGTTGCCTAGAAGCAAGTCGCTCAGCCAATGGCAGCCTATTGCCAACATAACGCCTTTAATCGCCAGCGATCGCCAGCCAACCAGGAGCCAGCATGCCGGCCTATGAATTCCCGGGTGGCATCACTCCGCCCGAACGCAAAGATCGCTCAAACCAATCGCCGCTACGAAACGCACCTCTACCTACTCAGGTAACGCTTCCACTCAAACAGCATGCTGGCAACCCCGCCATCCCGTGTGTTGCTATCGATGATGTGGTTCAGGTAGGTAGCCTGATTGCTCAGCGAGACGGCATGATATCGGCAAACCTACACGCCAGTATTAGCGGGTCGGTGACTCAGGTTAGTGATAGCGCCATCACTATCAACGCCGATGGTCTAGATCGCTGGCAAACGCTGCCCTGTCTTGACTGGCGTACCGAAAACCACGCGGCACTCATTGATAGACTAGATAACAGCGGGCTAGCGGGCCTAGGTGGTGCCGGTTTCCCCACGTATATCAAAGCTCAAATCGCCGACCATCATCGCATTGATACGCTGGTGGTCAATGCCGCCGAATGCGAGCCGTATATCACGGCAGACGACCTGGCTCTTCGCCATTATCCAACTGACATACTGGAAGGTGCGCAGATGGTAGCTAAGCTCTGCGGCGCCCAACAGATAGTGGTGGGTATTGAAGATAATAAGCCCGAAGCAATCCGTGTGTTAAAAGATGCATTATCTCTCTGTCAGCCCCCTAGCTATCAGCACCCAGTAGGCATAACCCTGAAGGTCATCGAGACCCGATATCCTAGTGGTGGTGAGCGCCAATTGATCAAAAAGTTGCTCAACCTTGATGTTCCCAGTGACGGCCTTCCCGCCGATGTCGGTGTCCTCTGCCACAATCCCGGTACACTGCTGGCAGCGTTGTACGCAGTGCGTGATGGTAAACCTTTGATCGAGCGAATCGTCACCCTGACGGGAGACGCCATCAGCACGCCGGGCAACTACTGGGTGCGCCTTGGTACGTCTATTAGCTGGCTGCTTCAGCAGGCTGGTTTAGAAAGCCAACAGCTTCATCAAGTCATTGCCGGCGGCCCAATGATGGGTATACCACTTTCGACGCTTGACTCGCCGGTGCTTAAAACGACGAACTGCTTGATCGCAGCCACTCATGAAGAGCTTCCACCAGCCCCTAGCGAGTCTCCCTGTATTCGCTGTGGTGCCTGTGAAAGCGTGTGCCCTGTCCAGCTTCTTCCGCAACAGCTGCTTTGGTATGCCCGTGCGGAGAACGACGATACGCTGGAAAAGCTCCACTTATTTGATTGTATTGAGTGCGGCGCCTGCAGCTTTGTCTGCCCTAGTTACATTCCATTGGTGCAGGATTATCGTTCAGCAAAGCAGCGTATTCGCGTTAAGCGAATTGAAACCGCTAAAGCCGATCACGCCAAACATCGGTTTGAATTTCGTCAGGCGAGGTTGGCCCGCGAAGATGCCGAGAAGCAAGCACGCCGCCAAGCGAGACAGGCACAAAGCCGCCAGTCTTCAGACAGCTTGAAGGCAACCAACAGTCTCTCGCCAGAGGTTGACTTGCGTAGCTTACGCATTGCACAAACCGCCGCTAAAGCAGCGGTGAGAAAAGCTGAAAAAACCCTTGCAAGAGCTGCCGCACAAGACCCCAACCAGCGCCATGATGATTTAGAAACCCAGCTGGCCACCGCCCAAGAAAACCTTAAGGCAGCTGATACTCGGCTGGCTGAGGCTCGCGCCACAATGGCACAAAAGGAATCGCCATGAGCATGATGCACGCCTCGCAGCTAACGACTGAGTCATTAAATACGATGCCACCCACTGCCCATTTAATGCGCTGGGTGATCGTCGCCACCTTGCCTGGGCTTGGCGCGATGACGTTTTACTTTGGCTTGGGTGTTATCAGTAACGTGCTACTCGCGGCGCTGTTTGCACTCGGCGCAGAAGCGCTGGTTTTAAAACTCCGCCAACGCCCATTACGGCCTGCACTGTTGGATTCAAGCGCGTTACTAACAGGCGTACTGTTAGGTGCATCGCTACCGCCTGCTAGCCCTTGGTGGCTCATTGGGATTGGCGTTATTGCGGCCGTTGTGGTTGCTAAACAACTGTATGGCGGCCTAGGCCAAAACCCTTTCAACCCCGCCATGGTAGGTTACGCGCTGTTATTAGTGTCGTTCCCCACTTATATGACGTTATGGTCGCCTCCGCAGCCACTTATCTCCGAAAACCTATGGGGCCAGATAAACGGTACTTTGCCGGCTTCCGCGCTGGATGCGCTAAGTGGGGCTACGCCGTTAGATGCCTTCAAGCATAAAGGTGAAGCGGTGCTGGCCAGCGAATTTTGGGCTGGTCAGCCACTACCCGAAGGAACATTGAACGCTTGGCGTAACGTCGCGCTAGCCTGGTTAGCAGGTGGACTGTTATTAATTGCCAAACGGATTATCAGTTGGCATATCCCTGTTTCGATGCTTGTTAGCATAACAGTGCTCGCAACACTATTTTATGCCAGCGACCCAAGCCACTTCGCTTCACCGTTTTTTCATCTAACCACTGGTGCTGCAATATTTGGGGCCTTTTTTATTGCCACTGATCCCGTCTCAGCGGCGACCAGCCGCCGAGGGAAACTCTTTTTTGGCGCCGGGATTGGCGCGTTGGTAATGATTATCCGCACGTTTGGCGGCTACCCAGATGCGGTGGCATTTGCCGTTTTACTGATGAATTTATGCGTACCGCTGTTGGATATCTATACCGTTCCACGCCCTAGGGGACAGCCTAATGCGCAGCAGCGCACAAAGCGAGGAGAGTCACTATGACGCCCCGCCAAGCCATGCTACGCGGCGCTTTCGCCTTGGGGATGTTCTCACTGGTCACCGCAGGCAGCGTTGCGTTAACTCGAGCGATGACGGCTGAGCGTATCGCTGATCATCAGCTAGCCTATCAGCACCGCCAACTGCAGAACGTATTGCCGGACTCTATGAAAGATATAGCTGTTCAAGTGGTTTTAGACGGCGTATTCGAACTACCCAACCCAGAACAATTAGGCCACCGCGAACCTCAACATGGATGGCACGTCCAGCGAAATCATCAGCGTGTCGTCATTCTGCCGGTCGTTACTCGTCAAGGTTACAATGGCGAAATTGGGCTACTCGTGGGCATCGACCAGCAGCAACGCATTACCGGCGTACGCGTTACCCAACACCAAGAAACGCCTGGTCTTGGCGATGACATTGAGCGCCAGCGAAGTGACTGGATAACCGAGTTTAATGGATTGAGCTTAAACAGTTTGCCGCCGAGTGGATGGGCCGTGCGCAAAGATGGTGGCCACTTCGACGCCTTTACGGGCGCCACCATTACGCCACGCGCAGTTGTCAATGCTATCCACCATACACTGAGCTATGTTGCCGAAACAGAACTCCCTATCACCTTTGAAGAGCCCACCCAATGAGTCAGTGGCGCGAACTAGCCCGAAACGGCCTATGGTCAAATAACCCTGCTCTCGTTCAATTACTGGGGCTATGCCCTTTGCTGGCAGTCAGTGGCAGCGTCGTCAATGCACTCGGGCTGGCATTCGCCACCCTGCTTGTCATGGTCGGCGCCAGCACCACCATTTCGTTGATTCGACACCAGGTTCCCAGTGCAGTGAGACTCCCCGCCTTTGTCATGGTGATTGCCGCCTTTGTTACCTGCGCCGAACTGTTAATGGCTGCGTTTGCCTACTCGCTTTACCAAGTGTTAGGAATTTTTATTCCGCTGATTGTCACTAACTGCGCCATTTTGGGGCGCGCAGATGCCTTTGCTTCACGCCAGCCGGTATTACCGGCCGCCATCGACGGTTTTATGATGGGCCTGGGGTTCGGTGCCGTATTGGTACTGCTAGGAGTGCTACGCGAATTGCTTGGCCAAGGCACCCTATTTAGCGATATGGCGCTGCTATTTGGGCCTATCGCCACAAGCTGGCAACTTACTTTGGTAGACGATTATCAGTTTTTGTTCTTCGTGCTGCCACCTGGGGCTTTCTTCGTTGCGGGATTATTGATTGCTTTAAAAAATGTACTTGATCAACGCCGCACCGCTCGCGCGCAACCTGCTCGAGCAACACCCCGGACAGAACGTCGAGTACGCGTTACTGGCACTATCAAATAACCAAGAGAACACCCGATGAATGCCCAAAAGCGACATGAAATTTTTGCTCGCCTACAGGCGGAAAATCCGCACCCCACGACTGAGCTAAACTGGAGCACGCCTTTCGAACTGCTGGCCGCGGTGCTGCTGTCGGCTCAAGCGACGGACGTTGGCGTTAACAAGGCCACCAACAAACTTTTCCCTGTGGCCAACACGCCCCAAGGAATCATTGACCTAGGCATTGATGGGCTAAAGAGTTACATCAAAACTATCGGGCTGTTTAATACCAAGGCCGAAAATCTGATGAAAACCTGCCACTTGCTAATCAATCAACATGGTGGCGAAGTACCTGAAACACGTAAGGCGCTGGAAGCCTTGCCTGGGGTTGGGCGAAAAACCGCCAATGTGATCCTAAACACTGCATTTGGCCAGCCCACCATTGCCGTAGACACGCATATTTTTCGGGTTTCTAACCGCACGGGTATCGCCAAAGGCAAAGATGTCGTTGAGGTTGAGCAGAAGCTACTACGCCATGTACCTAATGTATTTAAGCAGGACGCCCACCACTGGCTGATTCTTCATGGGCGCTATACCTGCATTGCACGCAAACCACGCTGCGGCAGCTGCATTATTGAAGACCTATGCGACTATAAAGACAAAACCGAGCTTGCCTAAGCTGGTCGTTAACGCGAGAAAAACAAGATGCCAAACCCTGCCAAGCTTCTTCATGACCAGCCCATTGCCCAGCGTATTGATGCGCTCTTGGATCTTTCCAGACAGCACGCCGAGCATTTTTGTAGCCCCGGCGCATGGCTAGCTCGGCAACGTTATATGGCAAAACACCCCACCTCGATAGTCGTGATGAAGTGCATGGATGGTCGTATCCATATTCCTCACGCCACTCGCACACCGCTCGGCATTATTACCCCATTTCGCAATTTAGGCGGTATTTTCGATTTGGGCTGGCCCTATTTGGGAGAACTGCTCACCGATGCCGTAATTAGAGCTGCTAATAATGGGCACGCCACTTTAATGTTAATCACTTATCATTTTTCGAGCGGCCATCAGGCACGTGGTTGTGCTGGTTTTAATTGCGACACCGACGCAGCAAAGGCTTACGCTTACGCGATAGCCAAACAAGCAGGCCAGCTGTTTGGCAGTGATCATCAGCAGGTTTACCCGTTAGTGTGTGGCTTTGAAACCGACAGTGATGCACTGATTATTCACGGACTCCATGGTGATATGCTGGATATGCGTGACTGGCTAGGTCAGCCTGCAGACGCGTTAGGGGCTACGCTTGCCAGTTTATGCCCCGACATGCCAAAAGAGATCCAGCGGGATTTACTCCCCCTGCTTGAAGGTAACCTTGCCCATGTGAGTGCGCTACATGGGGTTAAACGAGAGCTGGATATTGAGCACCGAGAGTGGGTCATCTGTATTGGCCGTGGATTCGATTTTCTGCACCTTCCCAACACGGCGCTAATTATCGGCCCCTATGGCCCTGATTTAGCCGAACCCATTGGCACCGCCGCGGCAATCATCGACGCCAACATGCAGACTGGAAGAATTCCTGACGATGGTTTTATGCTGCTTGCCTCGACCCCCTATCAGCACAGTGGCGTAGATCGGGCGCGCGCCGAGCTGAAATCGCGTTTTTTATCAGACTTCGCCGAGCACGTCATTCAGCGCGAACATCCCGCTCTGGCCAAAAAAATGCGTCGCCATACGGCGGTAGTACATTGGCCAACTAGGCGATTGGATTCACTTACTTGAACCTGACACCGGTCAGTGCCCCATCAAAAGCGCACGATAAGCGCGGCGCCATTCGGGCCACTGCCACTGCTGAGTATTCAACAGTACTGGCTGACTAGCGGGGTCGGTTAGCCAAGCGTACAGCCGTTGATAAAGCCCCTCTTGCGTGCCATCAAAGCGATAGTCACTGGGGTATAACTCGGGGAAGCACAGCCTGTCTGGTACTAGCGGAGTCGCTCCGCGCTGGGCGGCTTCCATAATGGCTAATCCTTGGAACTCATGCCACGTCGTGGAGACCACAATGCCACCGCCATTCAACAATGCCTGATACTCCTGTTCAGGCTGTGGCCCCCAGCATATTGTCTGCGCCGCCAAGCGCTCCTCTGCCTCATCAAAAATGCTCGGCACATCGCGAAAGCGCTGGCCAAGCACCGCCAACTCAAAAGGCACATGCTGTTCACTCAGCTTGAACAGCACCGCAAAGAAATCCTCAGGATTTTTATCGTACTCCCAGCGATGGTTCCAAATGATCCGGCGTGGGTGTGCATTAGTCTGGGGAATATCCGTTAGCGGCATTATTGGCACGGGCAATACTATCGCCTGCTGGCGTAAGCGCTCTAACGGTTTGGCGGCCGGTAGATTTTCAGGCATTTTTTTTAAGAACCGCCGCGCACCGTCGAAAAAAGAGTCACGGTTGTAGGCGGTATTAAACACCAACGTATCTGCCGCCAGAGCCGCATACAAATTGACCATCTTGGCCTCTACCTGGGAAGTTTGATCGCTAGACTCAGGGTAGGCAAACTGGTTTTCATGGAAGTAAACAATCTTTCTGGCACGTCCTAAATGGGGAAATAAGCCAACAAGCGTGGCAATATCCACCATTGAGGTGGCTAACATAACATCATAGGGTTCACTGAGTGTTTCATACTCTTTTAACCACCAACTCAATGGATTACCACGAATTCGCCATGAAAAGTGGCGTGGCGGCAAGCTAAGCAGTGTCCAAGATACGTCATCAACTTCGGCCATCAGGCTTTGTGCCCAGTAGCGATGACTAACCGCCTCGTAAGCAGACAACAATAAAACGCGCATAAACACCTTAATTAAAAGCCTATTGAGCCTGAGTTCAACTAAGCAAAAGCAGTCAGTTGGATACAACACTTTACGAGCATTCGGCCAAGGTCGTCTTGGCCTAATCTGCTGCGCTACTTACACTCTAATCAAACACCTAACAACGACACCTTTTGGGAGGGCATCATGGCCAAAGTACTCGTGGTCGACGACGAGCCCAACATTGTACTGTCTCTGGAATTTTTAATGGAGCAGGCAGGCTTTCAAGTTGTTACTGCCTACGATGGCGAAGCTGCACTCGAACGCATCAGCGATTCAGCCCCTGACCTGCTACTACTCGATATCAGCCTGCCGGGGATCAGCGGTTTTGATGTACTCGAGCACCTTCGCCGTTCAGCAGCGACTGCCCAACTGCCGGTCATTATGCTGACCGCACATGGGCGAGATATCGAACGCGAGAAAGGCCTCGCGCTTGGGGCCGATGACTACATCACCAAACCTTTTTCGACCCAGTCGTTAATTGAAAAAGTTAAATCACTGCTCAATGGTAACTCGCAATGACCCGTGACGGGCTCCCTAAACGTCAGCGACTCATTGGCCTATGGCTGCTGCTAAGTGGTATCAGCTTGCTCGGGGGCGCTATTTTTGCTGCATGGCTGGATGCGCAGCTTTCACCCACAGGCCCTACCCGAGTAGCACTTTGGCTGGGTAGTTTTTCCGGCGGTGCGACGATATTTTTAGTTGGCCTGCTACTAGAACGTATGCTGTTTACTCCCCTGCGCCATTTACAGGTTCAGCTTGCCAGACTAGTGGCAAACCCAGACGCCCGTGATGAACACCCGCCCGAAGGCTGGCTGAAAGGGCTTGGTCCTGACCTGCGAAGAGTGCGCGAGAGTTGGCGCATTGACCGCAATCAATTAGCCACGGCTCATGCAGATGGCGCACGTAGCGCGGCAAAAATTCGCCGCGAATTAGAAACGCTGCTGCAAGTACTCGAAACCCCCTTATTACTATGTGACCACCACCGCCGTCTGATGCTATTCAATCAAGCCGCGGAAGATTTCTTTGTCGATAATACAGCGCTGGGCCTAGGCAAACGCTTAGAAGCGCTGCTGCCCGTTGCCAGCCTGCAACAAGCTCTTAGCCAACTGCCGGCGGATGGTTCGCCTCGAGAACTACTTGCCCCCTGTGATAACCGCTGGCTAAAGGTTGTGCTACGCCGAGTTCCTGGCAGTGATGGTGAAACACTATTAACGTTTAGCGATGCAACCGCGTCCTGGTCAAATGAAATGGGTGTTAGGGCGGAACTCGCCACCAAGCTCCCCCTATTACGCCAACATACGGCAAGTCTGACCAGTGCGGCGGATGCACTGATACAGCTGCGCCATAACGGCGCAGAGAACCCATCGTTACGTCAGCGGTTCGAGCAGGTGATTCAAGAAGAAGGTGCCACCCTAGGCAATAATGTTGGCCAAATCGGGCAGCTATTGGATGATTTGCAACATCAAGGCGAGCGCTTAACCCCCATGTGGTCGAATGACTTCTGGCAAGCCTTGGATGAACGCTTAGATCCAGCGCATCGGCTAATAACCCCCGTTGGTATGCCCGCTTGGTTTAAAGGCGATGCACCAGCACTGATTGTTCTTTTTGATTCCTTAGTCAAGCATCTTAACTCCCACCTTCCGGTTAGCCATTTTGAAGGTGAAATATGCCTTGGCAACAAACGTGTTTATCTGGATTTAATTTGGCAAGGCAGCCCCTTACCAGAGCATGAGTTAGCGAAATGGCGGCGCCAGCCCCTGCCGTCGCTACCGCTCAACCCGCTGGTGTCTGACGTGCTACGCCAGCACGCAAGCGATATTTGGAGCCTCGCGGATGATGATGGCCTTCATGCGCGCCTTCGCCTGCCGCTACCGGCGATGGAACGCGTTGGGGCGCCTCGAGAAATAGCGCCTCCGCGTCCAGAGTTTCATGATTTCGGCATTGCCGACCTGCCTCCGCCAGATGAAGCATTGGCTAATCGCACGTTACGTAGCCTAGAAGTGGTTGCGTTTGATACTGAAACCACCGGCCTTGAGCTTCGCCGAGGGGATACAGTGATTAGCCTAGGGGCTTGCCGGGTTGTCAATGCGCGCCTGTTAGCCAGCGAAGTCTTTGATCAAAAAGTGGACCCAAAACGCCCAATCCCCCTTAACAGTACAGCGATACACGGATTGACAGATGCTGATGTAGCCGGAGCACCGCCGCTCGACATTGTCCTAACGCGCTTTCGAGACTACGTTGGTGATGCTGTTCTGTTAGCGCATAATGCTGCGTTTGATATGCTTGCCATTACCAACAAAGGCGTTGTGTTTGACCTGCCTGTCGTCGATACCCTATTGATTTCAAGAGCTTTAGACGAAGCATTAGATGGACATGATTTAGATACGCTGGCTCAACGATACGATCTAACTTTTCCACCTGGCACTCGCCACACGGCGCTTGGGGACGCCCGAGTAACGGCTGAATTATGGCTAGCGCTGTTACCTCGGCTTGAAGCACGTGGCGTGGACACGTTAGAGCAGCTGTTGGCGCTGCAGGCCAATGCGTTTGATCGCCAAGATGCTAGCGCCTCATGAAATCCTCAGGCTCACGCAAATTAGAGCGTTTGATTGCCCTATTAGCTGTGGCAATACTACTGTTCAGCCCCCCACTGATTATCATGGTTGACCGGCTCCCCTCTTTAAGTATGAGCTGGCTGCCGCTCTATCTCTTTATTGCTTGGGGCACGGTGATTGGCCTCACCGCGTGGCTAATGGAACAACGTTCGGGACGCTGATCATGCGCACAGATGCACTTATTCTAGGGACTGCATTTGGCTATTTGGCGCTGCTATTTGTAGTAGCGGCGTGGGGGGACCGCCGTGCCGAGCAAGGCCGATCATTAATTGGCTCACCCACGGTATACGCGCTATCGATTGCCGTGTACTGCACCGCATGGACGTTCTATGGCAGCGTGGGACGCGCAGCAGAGCATGGCCCCAGTTTTCTGCTTATCTATCTTGGGCCAACGCTTGCGATGCTCCTAGCCCCTGTCGTCATTCGCAAGATGGTGCGCATCGCATCCCGCCAACGCATTACCTCCATTGCCGACTTTATTAGTGCTCGCTATGGCAAAAGCACCAGCTTAGGCGCCCTAGTTGCACTAATGGCCCTCATTTGTATAACGCCTTACATTGCGTTGCAGTTAAAAGCGATCACCGTTAGCCATGCGGTACTGGTGAACTATCCCAATACAGCGGATGCCACTCTGGTTGATGAGCGTTTCTGGCTGGATAAATCGCTTTGGGTCGCCTTAGTACTCGCAGTATTTATTATTCTTTTCGGCACCCGACATCTCGATGCGAGTGAACGACATGAGGGAATGGTCGCTGCCATAGCACTAGAGTCACTGGTAAAGCTGGTCGCGTTTATGGCCGTCGGTATTTTTGTGGTGTTTGTTTTGTATGAAGGCCCCAGTGCGCTATTTGCCAGCGTCGCCACGATGCCGGAAGTGGCTGAAAAGATGGGACTGGACAGTGTCCCAGGCGGTGCAACAGGCTGGGTCGGAATGCTTATATTGGCCTTTTTGGCCTTTTTAACCTTGCCCCGCCAGTTCCAGGTATTGGTTGTCGAAAACGTCGATGAGCAACATTTAGCCAGGGCGAGCTGGTTATTTCCGCTTTATATGCTGCTCATCAACCTGTTTGTCATTCCCATCGCCGTTGCTGGCCTTCTGTTAGGCGCTGGCGCGGGAGATTCCGATAGTTTTGTGCTGACACTGCCCCTCTCTGCAGGGCTTGAAGGGTTACCCTTACTCGTTTTTATCGGCGGTCTTTCAGCAGCTACTGGGATGGTTATTGTTGAAACGATTGCGCTTTCTACCATGGTGAGTAATCAGCTCGTCATGCCTTTATTGCTGAGAACACAACGCCTTCACCTGAGTACGTCCGGCGAGCTGGCAGGTTGGCTGTTGGGCATTCGGAGAATTGCCATTGTGCTGATTCTGCTGCTTGGCTATCTATATCACGCGCTGATTGGCGACTCTTACAGCCTTGTCACCATAGGGCTTGTCTCTTTTGCAGGGGTCGCACAATTTGCCCCAGCCCTATTGATTGGCCTTTACTGGCGCGGTGCGACTCGCCAAGGAGCCACCGCTGGCCTAATCGCCGGCTTTTTAGTCTGGTGCTATACGTTACTGCTGCCAGGCTTTGCCCAATCCGGTTGGTTAGATGCAACATTTCTTACTCAGGGGCCATGGGGCATTTCATGGCTTATGCCTTACCGTTTGTTTGGCCTGGAAGATTGGGACATTTATTCCCACGCACTGCTATGGAGCATGCTGGCAAATGTCGGCTTACTGATTGGCGTATCACTTTTTACCCGTCCTACGCCACTCGAACAAACCCAAGCCGCCCTTTTCACTGAAGCCTTACACCCTAACTTGCAAACGACCTCTTTATGGAGAGGACAGACGACTCAAGGCGCCTTAAAAGAATTACTTATTCGCTACCTTGGCAATCAAGTCACCCATCGCGTGTTTAACCAGAGCATTAATAAAAGCGACTACCGTTCTGATGAACCGGCAACGGCCGATTTGATTACCCGTTCAGAGCAGGCGCTGGCAGGGTCACTGGGAAGTGCATCAGCGCGCGTACTGATCAATTCCGTAGTGCGCGGAGAAGCACTGGATCTTGAGTCAATTTTGAGCATTTTAGACACCACGTCACAAACCCTGGAGTACAACCGCCGGTTGGAGCAAAAATCCCAAGAACTAGTTGCAGTGAGTGACGAGCTACGCAGTGCCAATGAGCAGCTGCGTGAGCTTGATCGCTTGAAAGATGAATTTGTCGCCATGGTGAGCCATGAGCTACGAACACCCCTAACATCAATACGTGCCTTTGCTGAAATATTACGCGATAGCGATCAATTACCCGATGAAAAACGCCAACATTTTCTAGGTGTTATTGTCCATGAGAGCCAGCGCCTTTCGCGTTTAATCGAAGAAATCCTTGACCTTGCGCGCTTAGAGAGCGGTCGCTTGACGCTTCATCCTGTCACCCTTGACCTGGCTGCCCTAGCGAGGCAAAGCATCGATGCAGTTGCCCGCTTACACGAAGATCGAGGTATTACCCTTGATATCAGTTTAGAGGCTGACCCTGCCATGGTGGTCGGTGACCAGGACCGCTTGGAGCAAGTCATTATTAATTTGCTGGATAACGCCAGTAAATTTGCCGACCGACAGCAACCTCAAGTGCGGCTAGCGCTTTATCGACACCGCAATCACTTTCGTTTAAGCGTCGAAGATAACGGGCCTGGTATTAGCGCTGACGAACGTGAGCGCGTATTTGAGAAATTTCATCAAATACAGCAAAGCGGTGAGACACCACGCGGTCGCCCTAAAGGCAGTGGCCTTGGTCTGCCAATTAGCCGCGGGATCATCGCCCACCTTGGCGGGCGGCTCTGGGTGGAAGACGCTAAAACTCTGGGTGGTGCATGCTTAACCCTAGAGCTTCCTGCAGCGCCCAATTCACCACTTAATGAGCCCACCTCCCCTGTATAGCCACATCAGCGGCGGCTCAATCGCTGCCTGCCTCCCATCACGGCATCGTTCTCGACCAAGGAACGTCGCCAGATTGGCGCATTGCGCTTCCTTCATTCTCATCCGCAGCGCCAACATCGGTTGCTTCTGGCTGATCAATGCTGCGCCAAGCAATGAAACGGTAGCCGCCGGCAATTTGCGTGGGCTGGCGATTCCGATAGGTCATTTCTTCCGGCTGCTTATCATGCAAGCCATAGGCGAAAAGCAACACAATTGGTTCTGGCAACTCCGGTGGAGCGTCTTCTCGTGTCCACCGATACCAACTTCTTGCCAACGGGATGTGATCGCGATAGGTGGCGCGTGCTTGGGCAGAGAGCGTGCTTCCCCAAGAATCATAGAGCATGCGTATATCCTGGGCTTCCTTATCAACGTCATCGAGCCAGCCCCAGGTTTGTTGTAATGAGGCCCGTGCGGCATCAATCTCAGCGCGGGCGGCTGCTTGAATCGACCACTGCTCTTGGGAACCAGATACAGAGGCCATCAACGACCCCAGGGTGCGGTGATAGTAGCGGTTAGGTAGTGCATCTTCACGTGCTTCCAGCGCTGCCAGAGTATCTTTATAGTCACGGAAGCGCTGCGCCAACCACGCCAAATAAATGCGGGTATGAAAGCGAAAGTTCTCTTCCGTTGGTTGCTGGTAAGCCGCTGTCTGACGCTGATAATGACGCGCTAGCGTAGGCAGTGAATAGCCTTCGATATTATCGTTCAGCTCAAACATTTGGGCGGTGAGTACATCTTTTTCTTTTAGCGTATCCAACGGTGGAAGCGGTACACCGGCAATAGTGGCGCGGCGATACATTCGGTGCAAGGTAGACCGCGACAATTCCGCACTGATTTTCTGTTCATTGGCCGCCAAACCGCCACCAACATCCTCACTTATGCCAGGGCATAGTGCTTCCTGCCACTGCGGGTGTTGCCCGCCCAGTGGGCGGCAGCGGCGGTAAAATCGGCGCTCATGGGCGGCGATCAAATGCAGTGCCTGCTGGCAGCCAGGGTGCAGCTCCCCACCATCATCCAGCACCGGCGTTAAGGGGTGAAACCAATCCAGCGGCCCCATCTCTGCGTGGGTGCGGTCCACACAGTCGAATAAGCCGACGAACATCACGTCCACTTCGCTGCCTTGGTAAACAAAGCGCCCATCCGCTTGTTCGCATACCTCCTCCAGCAGCTCCCGTACAAACGCCTTGGCCATGGCGGCGCCAAAATCAAACCCAAACACCGAGACACGAACACGCGCCAGGGGCAACTCGCTGCTCTGCTTCACATCCTCCACGCTATCTTTAAAATCACCAATTGCTGAAGAAAGGCGGGTATGGCTGCCGCTCATTAACAGGTTAGCGGCAACGGAGGTGTCACGCAGCGGCGCTACCGCCTCAAAGCCGGTACGAAAGACGCCATCTCTGGCTTGTTTGACCCAGTTCCAAGGCTGGGTAATCGACACCTTAAACGTACGCCCAAACACCTCGTACCATGGACCATTACGACTACTGGATACCGTCTCGCCTGCGGCTTCCAGGCCGCTAGAGCGCAACCGCCCTTCAGCGGTATCGCTGGCCTCGCCAGGCGTTCGCCGCGCCGCCCCTGTCACGTCTTCGGAAAGGCTGGTGTCAAACGTTGTGCCTAGGCCAGGATAGTAGTGTTTATAAAACTTATGAGCAACGGAACCTTGTGCTCTTTCTGGATAAGCACTATATAAACAACCTATATTACTAACCTTTCCAGTAGGTATGTCCTCCTCAAGGTTTCGATTAATACCATCAAAGAAGAAACCAATATCCAATACTTGACGGCAGTCAGCACCTAACTGCTCTTTTATTGTTGCTGGATTAATAGCGTTCAGTGCTTGAAGCGATTCCAGCGTAGCCTGATCAATCATTATGTAATTCCTTTTGAAGCCGGGGTGACAACGGCGATTGCAAATCTGGACTCCAGGCAAGCTCAACTTTATTGTCAGGTAGAAAATGCACGTGAAGCCGCCGATCTTCTTGGCTATAGTCAGGCATCGGTAGCGTGACACTGTGTCTTTCTTGCTCTAAGCCTTGCCGCTTCTGCTCTCCTGTCACACTTAATATCCACACAACCTCAATCGTGTCGCCTTTAAAAGACCAACAGCAGGTCGTCCCCCCCCCTGTGTATAAGCCTCCAGAATAAGCAAATAGATTCCCCCCCCAGTTACCATCAACCCAGAAACTACCAACGGGCCTATCAGTATGATTATGTCCCATTAAAGAGCCACTTTTTGAGGTATCAAACAGCATGCCCCACCCGAGCCAGACCACTACCAAGCCCACTAACACCACCTGTAACCACACGGGTAACAGATCCATATAACGGCGAATTGCCCAACGCACTAGCATCGCAAATCATTCCTTGTTCGCGTATTAGCTCCCTGCAGAAAGAAGCCACTCATTATTAATAGGTTAGCGGCAACGGAGGTGTCACGGAGCGGCGCCACCGCCTCAAAGCCAGTACGAACAACACTGTCTCTGGCTTGCTTGACCCAGTTCCAAGGCTGGGTAACCGACACCTTAAACGTACGTCCAAACACCTCGTACCATGGACCATTACGGCTACTGGATACCGCCTCGCCTGCGCCTTCCAGGCCGCTAGAGCGCAACCGCCCTTCAGCGGTATCGCGAGCCTCGCCAGGAGCTCGCCGCGCCGCCCCTGTCACGTCTTCGGAAAGGCTGGTGTCAAACGTGGTTCCCAGGCCAGGGTAGTAGAGTCTACGAAACGGGGTAGCAAGCTTACTCTCTTCCTCTGAAGGATAAGCTAAAAATAAACGCCCAATGTTGCTAACTCTATTATTTGGTAGATCTGCTTCTAAGTTTCTTGACATCCCATCAAAGAAAAACCCTATATCTAGCACTTGACGACAGTCAGTCCCTAAACGATCTGAATAGCTATTCACACTTCTTGAATTTAATGAGCATATATTCTCAATGGTCGTCTGATCCATGTTCAATTAGCTCCTGAACCACGATACTGCTCAAATTTTGGCGAACGAATATCTTCGCTCCACACTAAATCCACCTGGTTATCAGGTAAAAAATGCACATGCAGGTATTGATCTTCTTGGCTATAGTCAGGCATCGGTAGCGTGACGCTGTGCTTTTCTTCTTCTAACCCTGCTTCGATATTCTCTGGGGTAACGTCTAGGATCCACACCACCTCAACCGGATCGCCTTTAAAAGACCAGCAACAGGTGGAACTACCCCACGAGTAGGCACTCATATTCCTTCCCCCCAATTATCATTTACCCAAAAACTAAAGATTGGCCTGTCGGTATGGTTATAGCCTGCCAGCCCACCACTTTTTGAGGTATCAAACAGCATGCCCCACCCGAGCCAGACCACCACCAAGCCCACTAACACCACCTGTAACCAAGCGGGTAACAGATCCATATAACGGCGAATTGCCCAACGCACTAGCATGGCGTGGCCTGCTGAGAATGGATTGCCAATAAATCAACCAGCGTAGCTTCACCACTGGTAGCGCGTTGCAATAAATCCAGCCTTTCCGCGGAAACCCAGGCATCGTCTCCTTCGCTTAACTGCACGTAGGTAAACGCTCTTCTGTCGTTAGTCGTGATCAGCCCGTGGTCATCTGCTTGAATAAGCGCTTTGGCTACCTGTCGAGGCCGTTCGCAAACACATATGCCCTTAAACAATGACGGTGAAAGCTCGACTAATTCAGCAGCCAATTGCATAACCTCGGGATCACCGTGCAGGGATTTCCAACAGGCTTCACTCACGCTCAACTGCCACGGAGCAAGGTGGGTTGGTGATGTTTTTCCCTTCAACATCGCCCAACCGGATGCTTCGTCTCGGTACCACCAGCCGCTGATACCTTTAAATAGCGCATTCGCCGGATTATCAAGCGCATCTTTATATAGTTGGGTAATCACACTTGGAAGGTAAAACCTTAGCAATGAGCGCTGCTTTTGCGGGCTTTCCACCACCATAGCAGGTGCCAAGTCGCTCGCTAGCTCCCCCCCGTTAAGTGGACTTTCTATCCAGCCGTGCAAAGCACACGTTATACCTTCAAGCCGCTGTAATTTAACGAGATTGATATGAGGCATCTCTAGCAGCCATGGGCCTTCTCGCTTCAGGTGCGGTTGATCCGCATCGTCGATCAACGGCCAGCAGTAGTCACTGCTAACAACCTCATCGAACAGTGTCATTCTTGCAGCTAGCGTCAGATGAGCTAGCTCTATCAACGCATAGCGCTGAACCTCAAGCGCTTGTGTCGATTTGGAACTCTGCCATGGCGGAACGAGATCAGTATTCACAGTGTTTCTCCAGGGATCGCACTCTGTCCTTCGGTTAGCGCTTTTTTCCAGCACTCTTCACAGACCTTTGGCAGCGAACGCTGTGAAACAGGTGCTATACGCTCATGCACTTCTGCTACTGCGTACCCAGGTAAAAGTGGCGCAGCTGCCGCCTGACCACTCCCTCGCCCAGGGCTGCCACCCGCGTTGATCTTAACCTTGGGGCCAACGATGGTGATGCCGCTGGCACTTAGCTTGATAAAGCTGCCACCCGCCCTGATGGTGATTTCACCATCGGCTTCAAGTACCGCTTTTTGACCCGCCTTAATATGCAGTTCTCGGCCACTTTCACTCAGCCACGCCTGCCCAGCCCGCATATGCATGGTGCCTTCCACGGTTAAGTGTTGGGCGCCTTTGGTGTGTTCAAAGCGCTGGCCGTGTACCGTCAGGTGATCATCGTGGTGGATCTCGCTGAGGCGGTCGTGGTGAACGGTGAGGTGGCTATGTCGGCGGATTTCTTCGGTGCGGTCGTTGAGGGTCAGCAGTTCCAGGTCTTTTTGGGCGTGGAGCCAGATCTGCTCTTGATCGGTTTTGTCGTCAAAGCGCAGTTCGTTGAAGCCGTCACTGTGGTGACTCTGGGTGCGCAAGACGGTACGGGTTTTGTGTTCCGGCAAGGGATAAGGCGGCACGTTCACGGCGTGGTAGGTGCGGCCAGTAATCAGCGGTTGATCTGGGTCGCCTTCTAAAAACGAGACAATAACCTCATGGCCGATCCGCGGTATCGCCATACTGCCGTAGCCGCCGCCTGCCCAGCCTTGGGCAACCCGTACCCAGCAACTGGCGGTCTCGTTGGGTTCGGCGTAGCGGTCCCAGGGAAATTGCACTTTAACGCGGCCATGTTCGTCGCAGTAGATCTCTTCGTCCTCTGGCCCGACCACGAACGCCACCTGAGGGCCATCGACTCGGGGCTTGGGGGTGGGCGTCGGGCGAAAGGGTTGATCCCGCGGCATGATTACCACCTCGTTGTGGTAGCGGGTCATGCCGTCACCCCCTGCGGCATCTTCTTCCAGGGCCTGGGGCTGTTCCCCGTAGTGCACCACCGAGACCACTTGCCATTCCTGGTTCAAGCTTTCCGTGTCGTGGCCGGTGAGGGTAAAGCACAGGCCGGGGGCCAGTTCAGGTAAGTCACTCTCCGCCTCGGCGGTGGTAGCATCAGCGCGCAGCGCTTCCAGGCGGTGGCGGGTAAACAGCTTGCCGGAGGCGTCTTTTTTATAGCGCCCTGGGTAATCGAAGTGTTCGTAATCCTCCCGCTGGGCATGTGCTTCCAGGTCGCGAGCCTCATGCTGGTGACGCTGTGCATAGGCGGGGTTCTTAAAGCTGTAATCCTTGAGCGTGGCCGAGGCAGGACGCACGCGGCTGACCTGACGCAGCTTGCGCAGGTGGCGCTGGGGCGGTGTGCCGCCCGCACGGCCGTGGTAGGTGCGCTCGCCGATGTTGGGCAGCATGATCGAGGCATCAGCAAACACCAAACGGTGTTGACCGCCATCCGCATTCTCAAACTCGTGAAAGTAGAAATAACCCTCTTCGGCAGCTAAGCGCTCAATAAAGGCCAGATCCGTCTCGCGGTACTGAACCAGAAACTCACGCTCGGCGGGCTCGCGGGTGGCCGCCACGCCCATGTCGATAAGACCGCGCTCATCGGCCAGGGTGGTGATGGCATCAAACGGCGCGATGTCTTGGAAGATACGTGCGTTGTGACGCAGCGAGAGCCGCCACAGGGCGGGGCGGATCTCGACACGATAAAAGCTGCGGCGGTGACCACGGTCACCGCGATGAAACTCACTGACGATGCCATGCACGCGGCGCAGCGGCTCGCCATCCTGCCAGATCGTCAGGGTGGCATTCTGATCCAAACAATCAGAGGGCGACAGGTCATGGGTACGGCTGGCAAATTCCACCGAGAGCACAAACGGCTCTGACAGCGCCTCGCGGTGGATAGAACGCACCACCGCCGTGTCCTTCGCTCCGGGTAGCGAGAGGGTGAATTGTAGGCCCGTTCCCTGTGCCATCGTGCCGCTCCTTGGATCATTACTGAAAAAGTCAGAATCGTCCAACGTAGCGTGTTAAGCACAAACTGCAATCGCTAAAGGTGCTTTTAAACAATCGTTTACGGTCTTGTAGGCAATGGCTTACAAGGGGTAGGAGATCTCTTACAAAGTTTTGAGAACCAAACCATGCCCGAACACTAGCAGTCCAAAGCGTTATGCCTTATTTACCTGATTAACAAACGCTTTGATCTGCTGCAAATCAAACTTCAGCAGTAATCGCTCATCATCACGAAGACGTCGCAGGTCCACCCATCCGTCTGCTGTTTGCCCGTGAGACTTATTGTGGCGCTGCTGCTCTAGAAGCAAGTGCTGCATACGGTTAAAAGCGGCTAGCAGTAAGTTCGATTGCTCCTTCGTCAACGCACTAGTGAAATGAGCGAGCGCCGCTAACCGTTCACGAGTGCCTATCTCACTTCGCTGGTACCGCACACAGAGCAACCGGGCAGCGCTAATTAACGGCATCAAACCCTGATGCTTAAGATCGACCGCTTGGTCATGAGGAGCGGCTAATGCAGGATGTGAAGCGATGCGGCCAAATCGGTCAAGCGCCACCGGCAACTCATCCAGCAACATCGCCATTTCATTCATGAATAAAGGCGCGTTCGAGAGTGTGGAGCGCACCCATTGGCCTAACGTCTGTGCAAGCTCAGCGTTCCCTGCCACAGGATAAAAATCGAGCCATATATTGGTTTGCTGTACCCGCTTAACCTGACGGTCAGCACTCCAAATTTCAAATTGCTGCTGCCATTCACTCAGACGTTTGCGCCACATTGGCCAGCGCGCCATAACATGGCCACGGCAAAGCGGAATGCCTGCCTCATCTAAACGTTGTGTAAAACGTTCGCCTAGTGCCTGAAAATAGCCATCAATTTCAACGTGTCTAGCATCAGGGTAGTCGCCAATAATTAGTGCGTTGTCCTGATCAGGACCCAATAAGCTTTCAAAGCGAGCCGCCGAACCAAGCGTCAGAACACAGTAATCGACCGGCGGTTTCCCCCATCCTTGTGCCTGCATCTCATCCAGCGCCATTGCAATCGATTGACGATAAAGCCAAGCATTGTGGTCACTGATGAGTTCACTAATACGCCAAGCAGGCAGGTCATAACGCACCAATGTCTCAACAAAAGAGAGCTGTGCAGCATAGGCGTCAGATAAGGACGGTTTAAAGAGACAGGCATTCGCGTGAAAATCGCGTAATGGTGCGGTTAGCGTTGAGGTGTCCAACGAACCGCCAAGACTAACCAAGGAGCGCCAAGGTGAAGCACGGTATACGATGCGCATACGCCGCTCCTCAACTAAACGTAATAGAAAACTTGCTAGGCTTCGCTGGCATTGCGAGGATCAGGCGTAAACATATCCTCACCCACTTCATCAATAAAGCGCTGCGCTTTAGCGACCATCATTGCATCGCAGGCGTCACGACCCGGCAGCATGTCAGAGCGCTCAAAGCGATGCTCGTGAGTAACGCCTTCGCCATCTAACTTACGAATCCAGCCACTAACTCGAAATTGTCCGCTTTGGTTATCAGGCTGAGATACAATTAAATACTCTTTATATTCAACTGGCTCGGCCGCTTTGGTGCTTCCTTCCGCGTCTCCCGCACCCGCGCCACCCAACAGGCCAGAAAATAGTTTTTTAAACATTCGGACTCCCCTGCAATAAAAGCGGCCAGACACTGGCCGGCCGCTTAGCATGCTTAGCTCTGTTGACGACCTTTACCGGCAGCAATACGAAGACGTAATGCATTCAGCTTAATAAAGCCTTCTGCGTCTTTTTGATCGTACGCGCCTGCATCATCTTCAAATGTTGCAATAGACTCATCAAACAACGACTGGTCTGACTTACGCCCCACAACCGTTGCATTGCCTTTGTAGAGTTTCATGCGAACAACGCCCGCTACGTTTTTCTGCGTTTCGTCGATCGCCGCTTGCAGCATACGGCGCTCAGGGCTCCACCAATAACCGTTATAGATCACTTCTGCGTATTTAGGCATCAGTTGATCTTTCAAGTGTGCTTCTTCACGGTCAAGGGTCAGTGACTCGATAGCGCGGTGAGCGCGGAGCATGATCGTGCCCCCAGGCGTTTCGTAACAGCCACGGGACTTCATACCGACGTAGCGGTTTTCAACAATGTCTAGGCGGCCAATACCGTTATCGCCCCCTAGCTTGTTAAGCTTTTCAAGCACTTCATGAGGCTTAAGTGCTTCACCATCGATGGCCACAATATCGCCATTTTCAAAGGTCAGCTCTACATAAGTAGGCTGCTCAGGCGCGGCTTCGGGAGAAACGCTCCAACGCCACATGTCTTCTTCTGCTTCGGCCCATGGGTCTTCCAAAATGCCGCCTTCATAAGAAATATGCAGCAGGTTGGCATCCATGGAATACGGTGATTTTTTCTTTTTATTCGAAAAATCAACGGGAATTTTGTGCTCTTCGCAGTAGGCCATCAACTTCTCACGAGAAGTGAGATCCCACAGACGCCAAGGAGCAATAACCTTCACACCCGGTTTGAGTGCGTAGCCACCCAATTCAAAACGAACCTGATCGTTACCTTTACCCGTTGCACCGTGAGAAATGGCATCTGCCCCCGTCTCATTAGCAATTTCAATCAAGCGCTTAGCAATCAACGGACGAGCGATAGAGGTGCCGAGTAAATACTCGCCTTCATAGATGGTGTTTGCTCGGAACATTGGGAAGACATAGTCGCGAACAAACTCCTCGCGAAGGTCTTCGATGTAGATCTCTTTAACACCTAGTGCTTGAGCTTTAGCGCGTGCGGGCTCGACTTCTTCACCTTGACCGATGTCGGCTGTAAAGGTCACTACCTCGCAGTTGTAGGTCTCTTGCAACCACTTAACGATAACGGATGTGTCCAGGCCGCCTGAATACGCCAGCACAACCTTTTTGACATCGGACATTCTTTGCTCCTTGTTTATGAAAAGTAGTTCACCAAACTACACCGCGCCGTGCGCAGTGCAATAACACAAACTCCGAGTATAGCGCTCTCAATGCTCAGCGAATACCGTCAACGACGCCTTAGGGGTAAAGCTGCTAGAATCATAGCCAACAAAGGGGTTGCTTTAACCGCTTATTCTGACTAATTACTCGCTTTACTAAGGAGAGCTGCATGAGCGAGGCATTTGCCCGCGAATTGATGGCCGAACGTTTTCGCAGTTATCTGCCGGTTGTCATTGATTTAGAAACGGGTGGGTTTAACTCCCAAAGTGACGCAGTACTCGAAATTGCCGCCGTGACGCTCACCATGGATCCTGACGGTAACTTATTACCCGATGCCACTTATGCGTATCACATCCATCCGTTCGAAGGCGCAAACGTTGAACAGTCTGCCCTTGATTTCACAGGCATTAATCTTGACGACCCGCTACGTCGCCAAGTGGCGCTAAGCGAATCTGAAGCGCTAGGTGAAATTTTTCGTCCTATCCGAAAATCAATCAAGGCACACGGCTGCTCACGGGCAATACTCGTTGGTCACAATGCCGCCTTTGATCATGGTTTTCTCAATGCAGCGGCGAATCGCTGTAGCGTAAAGCGGAACCCGTTTCACCCCTTTTCCAGCTTTGATACAGCAACGTTAGCGGGCTTTGTGTACGGTCAAACAGTGCTTGCCCGTGCTTGCCGCGCGGCAGGTATCGAATTTGATAACAAATCTGCCCATTCGGCCCGCTATGATACCGAACGTACAGCAGAGCTCTTTTGTGCGATGGTCAATCGCTATAAAGACTTAGGGGGATGGCGGCTAGCTCAGCAGGAGCAGGAGCTGGACGACAGCGAGTAACAAGCCTGCAAGATGCACCTGCACTTGCTTTACGCTAAACTTCGCCGCGGTAAGCCTCACTATTGCACGATCAGTTGTCACAGCGTGCCATTGGCGCACGCTTTTAAACGAACGATTATTAACACAAGCAAAGGAACGTTATTTTCCTTTGCTTGAATACTGCTTTAACCACCCGTTTTCAGGAGATGAGACGTTTCCATGGCCCAGCATAATGCCTTTTACGCCCAGTCCGGTGGCGTTACCGCCGTCATCAATGCCAGCGCCTGCGGCGTTATCGAAGCTTGCAGACAAGCGCCCGACCAGATTGGCAAGGTATATGCCGGTCATAACGGCATTATCGGCGCCTTAACGGAAGACCTCATTGATGTGACTCAAGAGAGCGATGCGTCCATTGCTGCCTTGCGCCACACGCCTGGCGGTGCATTTGGCTCCTGCCGCTATAAGTTGAAAGATATTGATACTCACCGTGCTCAATATGAACGCTTAATCGAGGTCTTCAAAGCCCACGATATTCGTTACTTCTTCTACAATGGCGGCGGTGATAGCGCAGACACCTGCCTGAAGGTGTCTCAACTGTCTGAAAAGCTTGGCTACCCGTTGACAGCGATTCATGTACCGAAAACCGTTGATAACGACCTGCCGATTACTGATAACAGCCCAGGGTTTGGCAGCGTTGCCAAGTATATTGCCACTTCTACGCTTGAAGCCTCGCTGGATATTGCATCCATGTGCGCAACATCTACTAAGGTGTTCGTCCTGGAAGTCATGGGCCGTCATGCTGGCTGGATTGCAGCGGCGGGTGGTTTAGCGGGAGAAAGTGAAGGCGAACCGCCCCATTTGATTATCTTTCCTGAAATTTCATTTGACCGTAAAGCGGTCATGGCGCGCGTTGAAGAGTGCGTTCAGAAATACGGTTACTGTGTCATCGTTGTCTCTGAAGGCGCACGCTATGAAGATGGCACCTTTCTTGCCGATGCTGGCAATACAGATGCCTTTGGTCACCGTCAATTAGGTGGCGTAGCACCAACACTTGCAGGCATGGTGAAGCAAGACCTTGGCTACAAATATCACTGGGCAGTTGCTGATTATTTACAGCGTGCCGCGCGCCACTTGGCTTCTAAGACCGACGTTGAGCAAGCCTATGCCGTGGGCCGCGAGGCAGTAACATTAGCGCTCGCGGGCAAAAATGCCATGATGCCTGCCATACGCCGTATTTCACAGGAGCCCTATCAGTGGGATGTGATCTCGGCCCCACTGTCGCAAGTGGCCAACCAAGAAAAATTCATGCCCCGGGACTTTATCAGCGAAAACGGATTTGCGATTACGCCAGCCTGCCGAGCATATCTCTCTCCGCTCATCCAGGGCGAAGATTTTCCACCGTTTGAAAATGGCCTGCCAAAGGTAGCCAAGCTGAAACTTGCAAAAGTTGAGCAAAAACTGCCTAAATTTACACTGTAAGCGTTTTAACGCGCTAAAAAACGGGGCGATGAAATCATTCATCGCCCCGTTTTTATGGCTGTATTGTATTAATTGAGCGACGTTAATCTAGCGCAATAGCCAGGAAAGTACGAGGAGCAGCAACAGAATACCCGCCACGCCCTGCCAAAAACGCCGTGATTCTTGGCGCGGTTCCTCACGGCTAGATGCACGACCCAAAGGAACTCTTAACGCATGAAGAAATTCGGAGAGCCTTCTAAAGCGCAGCGCACGCTGAGGGTCTAGGGCGCGACGTAACGCATCATCAAGTTCAGGCGATATTTCTGGATTGGTCGCGCGAGCACTTCGGTAGCTGAGTTCTTCAAGATCCGTATGGCTGCGTAGTCGGTTAGGCGTCAACTTATAGGGTAACGCGCCTGTCAGCAGCCAATAAACCGTTGATGCCAATGAATACTGGTCACTACGCCGCCCAACACTATCACCCAGCGCATACTCAGGCGCTGTATGCTCATTGAAGCCAATTTGTCGCAGTAGCTCACCCGAGTGACGATGCCCATCCACCTCGCGCATATGGCAAGCGCTGAAATCCGCTAACACGAGTTTACCGTGGGAGTCGATCAGCACATTATCAGGGGTAATCTGCTGATGAATGATATCGCGATGATGTAACGCTTGAACCGCTTTACCCAGCTGATTGGCGATATCCAGGCGCTGCACTAAGCTGGCTTGCGGATGCCTCTCTGCCCACTGCCGAAGAGTTTCACCTTCAACGTGCTGCATTAAATAGTAGAGGTAACGGCGTGGCCGTGACGACTCCATCACTTTGACAACAAAGGGTGAATTAACGCGCTCCACCACCCACTGCTGCAGTAAAAAATGTTCTAGGTAAGCATTACGCAGAGAGAGCTCTGGGCTAGGTGCTTTCATCACCATTTCACGCTCTGAATACACATCACGGACGCGATAAACTCTAGACTGCGCATTGCGTGATAATACCGACAGCACCTCAAGCCCATCAAACCGCTCTCCTGGCGTCAGCTCAGGTGGTATAGGCAGGTCACCATAAATAAGCCCTGGGTGGTCTTCAGACTCTTCCGGCAGCTCATCGATACGTAGCAGTTGGAAGCAAAATTGATCACCTCCGTATCCTCTGTCTTGCGCGCGCTGCTTTGCTTCGCTTGCCAGACACTCACAGGCAGCGTCTAGGTCACTGGCATTTTGGCGGATAAGACGAACGTAATCTGATGGCATTAAGGTGCCACGCACGCCCTGGGTAGTAAAAACGAAAAAGTCGCCCTGCTTAAGCGGCAGATGGGTATAGTCAATATCGACGCTACCATCCATGCCCAAGGCGCGCGATGGGTAGCGATAGCCGCCGACATCGGTGACATGATCGCGGGTTAGCTGTTCGAACTCAGCGCCTCGCAACCGGAAAACTAACGTATCTCCCATATGAAAAAGGTGCGCTTCGCGTTCCCGAAAGACCATCGCTGATAGCGAAGAAACGAAACTTCCTTCTTTGACATGTTGGCTTTGGCTATAGCACCAGCTGTTAAGGGCACGCAGTACGCGGGTGGCCGACGTTTTCGTGTCCCAGTGATCAGGCGTTGAATAATAGTCAGCTAAAAAACCACGAACACTTAAATCACCTGCCTGCTTGGCCATGGTGTTACGAGAAATCGAGTCACTAATAACCGCACAGCCCCCTTTTACTTTCAACAGCGGCGCATCAGGCAACCGCACCGACATTGAGCTACGGTGTAGACGCCTATTGGGGGCCACAAAGGCTTGGCCATAACTAATTAGTAACTGGGCGTGCGCCAACTCATCCTCCTAGGCTTTAGGCTCTTCATGGGAACCACACAGCGGTTATGATACACGCTGATCAAGGGAAACGATGCCCGCCAAACGTCGCGAAGGTGAAAAACGAGGCTTATTTTAAGATTCATAGCCATTGTCAGCGACACACACCTATGTCGCATTGGTAATCCACTAGCCAACTTCGTATAATTCTTCGCCATTAATGCAATGCATCAACTGCTTAGCCTTCGCACTACATAAGCCAAGCCAAGGAATAAACGATGAACTTCGATAACATCCCCGCTGGAAAGGATCTGCCCAACGATATTTACGTGGCGATTGAAATTCCCGCTAATCACGCACCAATTAAGTATGAAATCGACAAAGACATGGGCGCCCTACTGGTTGACCGCTTCATGGCAACCCCCATGTTCTATCCGGCCAACTACGGCTTCATCCCCCACACCCTGGCCGATGATGGCGACCCGCTAGATGCTTTAGTAGTTACCCCTCATCCTGTGGCTCCGGGCAGCATTATCCGCGCTCGTCCTGTTGGCATTTTGAACATGACCGACGAAGCAGGCGAAGATGCAAAATTAGTATGCGTCCCGCACCCCAAGCTGAGCACTCTGTATGATGACGTTCAAGAAGTGACGGATCTTCCTGAACTGCTACGTCAGCAAATCGCTCACTTTTTCGAGAACTATAAAGACCTCGAAAAAGGTAAGTGGGTAAAAGTAGAATCTTGGGAAGGTGTTGAAGCGGCACGCAAAGCGATTGAAAAGTCAGTCGCGGCTTACCAAAAAGCTTAACCATCAAGTTAAGCAACAAAGCCAGACCGTTTTCGACATTAAAGGCTGCCCACGTGGCAGCCTTTTTCTATTATCGGCTGCTTAATGCTGACATCTTAGCTTCGACATTAACGGAGTATGAACAAGCGCGTCACGTCACCGCAGCATCTACGCTGACACCACAAGGTAGGATATGCTATTTCAAAATCTCCCTGATACGTCTGCGTAAGGATACTTCGTGTTGTCTCTTAAGCGTTTAAGCCTGTTACTTTTACTCTGCTGGCTTCCCCTGCTGGCCCAAGCCCAGTGGTTTTCTTCTTCCAGTAATCAAAGCGATTTTTTACCTGTTCTAGAAGCCTTTCAGCCTACCGCCTGGCATGATGGCAACGCCGTTTATATTGGTATCGATATTGCTGACGATTATTATTTATACCGCCACCAGTTTAGCATTAGTAGCAAAACGGATGCAGTGTCCCTTGATGAACCACTACTTCCCCAAGGAACATTCACAACTGATGAGTTCATGGGCGATGTCTATGTTTTTCGTGACACGTTAGTTTTTGAAACTCCATTCTCTTCGTCCTACAGTGGCCCAATCGATATTGAGCTGACGTTCCAAGGCTGTGCCGACGCAGGGCTTTGCTATCCGCCAGAAACTATTTCGCTTGAAGCCTTAGAGTCATCTCCCCCCACTGCCTTTGCTGACTGGGACGGTGCAGATCAAGCACTGTCAGGCACAGAGGGCAGCGATGACCAACAAATTAGCCAAACCGTGGGCACAAATAGCAACACTGAATTTTCAGCCCCTCAAAGTGAAGATAGCCGCTTTAGCGCATTGCTAGGCAGCGCCAGTCTACCTCTAGCATTAGGATTATTTTTTATCGCTGGATTGGGCCTGACTTTCACGCCCTGCGTACTACCGATGGTACCTATTTTGTCTTCAATCATCGTAGGACAAAAGCCAACCCGGCCCCGAGCGTTTGTACTCTCGGCTAGCTACGTTTTAGGCATGGCGTCCACCTACGCGTTAGTCGGTGTGTTGATGGGACTTTTTGGTGCAGGCCTAAATCTTCAAGCCCACCTGCAATCAGCGCCGGTTCTGATTACCTTTGCTGTTCTATTTACGCTATTTGCCTTGGCCATGTTTGGGGCATTTGATTTACGAGTTTCGCCTCGGCTGGCTTCTAAAATTGACGTCTGGCAAGCACGCGCCCAGCAAAGTGGCCCAGCGGGCCTAGCCCTGGCAGGCGCTCTATCGGTATTAGTGGTTTCCCCCTGTGTTACGGCTCCACTTGCCGGTGCTCTGGTGTTTATTTCCTCAACGGGGAACGCAGCCATGGGGGGTGCCGTTTTATTTGCACTAGGCTTAGGCATGGGGGTGCCACTGCTATTAGTAGGCACCTTTGGAGCAACGCTGTTACCCCGATCAGGTGCTTGGATGAACGGCGTTAAAATTGCTTTCGGCTTGCTGTTACTCGGTGTTGCTATCTGGATGGTTGAGCGGTTAGTGCCGCCTTCAGTGGCACTTTTGCTTTGGGCAGCGCTGGCCATAGGCAGCGCTCTCGTGCTGGGCGCCTTAAACATCAATCAGCCACAAGGCTGGCCTAAAGCACGACAAACCTTAGGACTGATGTTGCTTGCATGGGGCGTTGCCCTGGTCATTGGCGCTGCTCAAGGCGGCAGCAACCCTTTGCGCCCCTTAACGGTATCAAGCGCTTCAACGAACAACGGCACGTCACAGGCAAAACTCGCTTTTCAGAAGATTGACGAACTGAGCGTGCTTGAAGCAGCACTCTCTGAAGCCACGGACGCCCAACAGCCTGCCTTTGTTAATTTCACTGCTGACTGGTGCATCTCCTGCAAGCTAATGGAGCGCGATGTTTTTCCAGACCCCAATGTGGTCGCTGTATTGAACGATTTCCACCTAATTGAGGTCGATGTCACCAACACAGATGCGCAAAGTAGAGAACTACTCAACCGGTTTAACTTATTCGGGCCGCCGAGCTTACTTTTTTTTATCCAGGGCGAAGAAGTACGAGATGCGCGCATTCAAGGCGAAATAACCGCTACAGAACTGGCACAGCACCTGGAAACATTACGGCGCTGGCAACAAGGCTGACCTGAAGCCTACAGCCATCTTGTGTCGCGAACGTCGTCAAACGGTTGTTTAAATATCGAGGAACGAGCATATTTTGGCCGCCACTAGACATGCCCGTACTTTTTCGGCAAACTTCGCAGCCATATCAGCTAAAATCCTCATTTTTTAGGACTTAGCACCGGGTAACGTTCAACATCGTGCAGCGTTCTCTTCATTTTCATACAAGGTTTACTGCGCTGTAACGGCGCTCAATGCAGCTGGAAATACGACACCGAACTGCATTGCGATTAACTTTCATCACTTTTGGGGCGACAGGTATGGATATTCGTAAAGTTAAAAAACTGATTGAGCTTCTCGAAGAATCAAACATTAGCGAAATTGAAATTCAGGAAGGCGAAGAGTCCGTCCGTATCAGCCGCCATCCAAATGGCGCAACATGGCAGCCTCAGGCGATGCCACAGTATGCTCAAATGCCCACCATGCAGCAGGCACCAGCTCAAGCCGGCGCACCGGTTGCTGAGGCAGAACCACAAGGCTTAAGTTATCAAGGTGAAGCGGTTAACTCACCGATGGTAGGCACGTTCTACCGCAGCCCGGCACCGGGTGCAAAATCGTTTGTAGAAGTTGGCGATACGGTTAAGCAAGGCGACACGGTATGCATCATTGAAGCAATGAAAATGATGAACCAAATTGAGGCCGATCGCGACGGCGTAGTCGAAGCCATCCTAGTGGAAGACGGAGAGCCGGTGGAATTTGATCAACCTATGATCGTCATCGCTTAATCTTTCAAAACAACACGGGTGGATTCTCCCATGCTGGACAAGGTACTTATCGCAAACCGCGGCGAGATTGCCCTTCGTATTCTCCGAGCTTGTAAAGAGCTAGGGATTAAAACCGTTGCGGTTCACTCCAAAGCTGATCGTGAATTAATGCATGTTCGCTTGGCCGACGAGGCGGTCTGCATTGGCCCCGCTTCCTCAGCACAGTCGTACTTGAATATTCCTGCATTAATAAGCGCCGCAGAGGTGACGGATTCAAGCGCCATTCATCCTGGCTATGGTTTCCTTTCGGAAAACGCTAATTTTGCAGAACAGGTTGAGCGCTCTGGCTTTACCTTTATTGGTCCACGTGCGGACACCATCCGTCTAATGGGTGATAAAGTTAGTGCCATTGAGGCCATGAAGATCGCTGGTGTTCCTACCGTGCCTGGCTCAGATGGCCCGTTAGGTGATGATGAAGCCACTAATCTAGCCACGGCTCGCCGCATTGGTTATCCGGTTATTATCAAAGCCGCTGCAGGTGGTGGTGGCCGCGGCATGCGGGTTGTGCACACTGAAGGTCACCTGCTTTCAGCCATTACTGTTACCCGCACCGAAGCGCACTCAGCGTTTGGCGATGGCACGGTTTACATGGAAAAATTCCTTGAGAAACCCCGCCATGTAGAAGTACAGGTACTGGCTGACGGCCAAGGCAACGCTATCCACCTTTATGATCGCGACTGTTCTTTGCAACGTCGTCACCAGAAGGTTCTGGAAGAAGCGCCAGCCCCTGGAATCGACCCGGAAGCTCGAGCAAAGGTGCTAGAAGCATGTCGCCAAGCGTGCCTCGAAATTAACTACCGTGGCGCGGGCACCTTTGAGTTTCTATACGAAGACGGTGATTTCTTCTTTATTGAAATGAATACCCGCGTGCAGGTAGAGCACCCTGTCACCGAAATGGTGACTGGCGTGGATATCGTCAAGGAACAATTGCGCATTGCCTCCGGCCTTCCACTGTCGATTCGCCAAGAAGACGTCAAGATTAGTGGCCATGCCTTTGAGTGCAGGATCAATGCGGAGGATTCGCGTACGTTTATGCCCTCTCCAGGGAAAGTCACGCTGTACCACGCACCGGGTGGACTTGGCGTACGTATGGACTCTCATCTATACACCGGCTACACCGTACCGCCTCATTACGACTCGCTTATCGGCAAGCTAATCACCTGGGGCGCTGATCGCGAGATCGCCCTGACGCGTATGCGCAATGCCCTAGACGAACTGCTGGTCGAGGGAATCAAAACCAATATTGATCTGCAAAAAGATTTGGTGAGAGATAGTTATTTCCGCCAAGGTGGCGTCAATATTCACTATCTTGAAAAGAAACTCAGTAGCTAATATTTGTAAAAGCGCTGAATAGATAGTCGATAATGCTCAACGGGGTGGCCATTGCCACCCCGTTATTGTTTTACCTTTGCGCAAATGCACGTACGCAGTGGAGATTACTGATGCCCTGGCTCCAACTCAAAGCCCACGTTGCTCCAGAACAAGCCGAACTGTTAGAAGATCTCCTATTAGAGGAAGGTGCGACAGCGATTGGCCTTCAAGATGCCCACGATGACCCCGTATTCGAACCTGAGCGAGGCACTACCCCACTTTGGCAGGACACTATCCTCACTGGCCTCTATGACGACTTAGACGGCGTTGAAGCCATGCTTGAGCGCATTCAAGCCGCTTGGTCTGAGCAAGTACCCGACGAACCCTGCCCAGCCATTGAGTATGAATTATTAGCCGATAGAGACTGGGAAAGAGAGTGGATGGATGACTTTACGCCGTTGCGAATGGGTCAACGGCTGTGGATTGTACCTAGCTGGCATCAGCCACCAGAAACAGATGCCGTCAATCTCATCCTTGACCCAGGCCTTGCATTTGGCACCGGCACCCACCCTACAACGGCTCTTTGTCTGGAATGGCTGGATAGCCTTGCGGTTAGCGGCGGATTGGAAGATAAAACCGTTTTGGATGTGGGCTGCGGCTCAGGCATTCTTGCCATTGCCGCACTAAAGCTAGGCGCAACCCACGCCGATGCTACTGATATAGACCCACAAGCACTTCAAGCAAGCCGTGATAACGCAGCGCGCAATCAGATTAGCGACGCGCAATTGTCCCTCTATTATCCCGAACAGCTAAACGAAGGCTCCTATCCAGTCGTCACGGCCAATATTTTGGCCGGGCCATTAGTGGAGTTAGCTGCAATGATTGCGGGCCATGTAGCGCCCGGCGGACAAATAGCGCTGTCTGGCATTTTAGCGAACCAAGCAAATGAGGTCTTACAGGCCTATGAAGCCCAGGGGTTGATAATGGAGGAACCCACAATTCGCGAAGGTTGGGTTCGCCTATCAGGCTATCGCGCTGCTTAATCTGGTCAATGGCCTTCACCCCATCGCCGAGTAGGCGTATCATACGCCCCCTTGAAACGCCTACTCGGCGATTTTTATCTGTATCTACAGCGCAGCATAATGACCACACAAAACTTTCAGCCACCAATGATCGGGCCTCACCAGTTACCCAACCAAGTTATCTTGGCGCCGATGGCTGGCGTTACTGATCGCCCATTTCGTCAACTCTGTAGGCGTTTGGGCGCTGGGTGGGTGGTCGGCGAAATGGTCACAGCCGACCCCTCTCTTTGGCATACCCGAAAATCTAAGCTGCGCATGGACCACCAAGGCGAGCCCAACCCACGGGTTGTGCAAATTGCCGGAGGTGATGCTGAAATGCTTGCGAATGCTGCGCGCCTCAATGCAGAACTTGGCGCTCAGGTGATTGATATTAACATGGGATGTCCAGCAAAAAAGGTCTGCAATAAGGCAGCTGGCTCTGCCCTAATGCGAGATGAAGCACTGGTGGCTGATATACTTGACGCCGTTGTTAATGCCGTTGATATTCCGGTTACTTTAAAAATTCGCACCGGCTGGTCTGCCGAGGCTAATAATGGCCTACGCATTGCTAAAATCGCGGAATCTGCAGGCATCCAAGCCTTAGCCGTACATGGACGTCATCGAGAGCAGCGCTATACTGGATGGGCTGAGTACGACACTATTGCTGAGATAAAATCGCACCTGACGATACCGGTTATCGCCAATGGAGATATCACCAGCCCTCAAAAAGCCAAAGAGGTACTGTCATATACAAGTGCTGATGCAGTCATGATTGGCCGCGGAGCGCAAGGCAACCCATGGATATTTCAGCAGATCACACACTATCTTGCTCATGGGGAACTGCTAACGCCCCCCACCCTTGATGAGCGCCGTAACGTGCTCAAAGAGCATTTACAAGCCCTGCACACGTTCTATGGCGAGACGATGGGTGTTCGCATAGCGCGCAAGCACCTAGGTTGGTACTTAAATGAAGACCCGCGCTTTAACGAAACGCAATATCATCTGCTGAAGCAGCAATTTAATGCGCTTGCCACACCAGCATCGCAATTTGATTGGATTAATGATGCCATGACGCAAGACGCTGCAGGGCGTCTGCTAGCTAAAGGAAGCCATGCTGCATGACTGAACGCGACCTGCTTTCGAACGAGCTCTCTCACCGCCTCTCAGGCACTCTGGCGGACCCAGCCACAAGCGTACCGCCTCAACCACTAAGAGAAGCGGTTGAAACAGCGATACGCCGTTACTTCGAGCATCTCGATGGCAGCCAGGCAACCGACCTCTATGCGATGGTGATGGCCGAAGTAGAAGCGCCGCTACTTAACTGTGTAATGGAACACACCGAGGGTAATCAAACCCGGGCTGCTGATGTATTAGGCTTAAACCGCGGCACATTGCGCAAAAAACTTAAGCTTTATGGATTGATTGAAGGTGACGCCCCATAAGGGGCGTTGTTGTTTGTAATTTCCGACGTTAACTCCTTGACTCTGCACACGAGCACTCTAATGGCTGATAGCACTGCTACCCCCGTCCGTCGCGCCCTTTTGAGCGTATCCGATAAAACCGGCATTGTTGAATTCGCCCGCGGTTTGAGCCAGCACGGCGTGGAACTTCTTTCGACTGGCGGAACCTTTCGACTGCTTCAGGAAAACTCGATTCCTGTCAAAGAAGTCTCTGAGCACACTGGATTTCCCGAAATCATGGATGGTCGTGTAAAAACACTGCACCCTAAAATCCATGGTGGAATCCTAGCGCGCCGCGGTCAGGATGATGCCGTGATGGCAGAGAACGACATTACCCCTATCGACATGGTGGTCGTTAATCTTTATCCGTTTGCCGCTACTGTCGCCAACCCAGACTGCACACTGGAAGACGCCATCGAAAATATCGATATCGGTGGGCCAACCATGGTGCGAGCATGCGCAAAAAATCACGCCTATACTACCATCGTGGTAAACGCTGATGACTACGCCCGAGTATTGGGGGAGCTGGCTGCTCAAAGCGGTCACGTGAGTGCTACCACCCGCTTTGATCTGGCCGTGAAAGCGTTTGAACACACCGCCGGTTACGATGGTGCCATTGCCGATTATCTTGGCCGTAAAGTCACCAGCGACAACTCAACGTTTGCTCGCACCTTTAACCTGCAGTTAGACAAAAAGCAGGACATGCGATACGGCGAGAACCCACATCAGCAAGCAGCATTCTATGTGGACCCGCTGGCAAGCGAGCCAAGTGTTGCCACTGCAAAAACCCTGCAAGGCAAACCACTCTCTTTCAATAATGTAGCTGATACAGATGCCGCATTTGAGTGCGTGAAAGCGTTTGATGAAACTGCTTGTGTCATCGTAAAACACGCCAATCCTTGCGGTGTGGCCATTGGTGCTAACGCGCTTGAGGCATATGACAAAGCCTTCGCCACCGACCCGACCAGCGCCTTTGGCGGCATTATTGCGTTTAACGTGGCGTTAGACGCCAAAACCGCTCGGGCAATCATCGACCGCCAGTTTGTCGAAGTTATTATCGCACCTGGTGTGAGTGATGAAGCAGCCGCCATCGTGGCAGAAAAGCAGAATGTTCGTCTGCTTGATGTCAGTGCACACTGGCCTGGCGAAGCACAGCCTGCGTTTGACTTTAAACGTGTTAATGGCGGGCTTTTGGTACAAGAGCGCGACCAAGGCATGGTAACCCGCGAAGAGCTGACCGTGGTGAGTGAACGCGCGCCGTCGGAACAAGAGCTTCGTGACCTGGGCTTTGCTTGGCGAGTCGCTAAATTCGTTAAGTCAAACGCGATTGTTTATGCCAAGGAAGGTCAAACCGTCGGCGTTGGCGCAGGCCAAATGAGCCGCGTTTACTCAGCGAAAATTGCCGGCATTAAAGCGGCCGATGAAGGCCTCTCGGTGCCCGGCTCGGTGATGGCGTCAGACGCCTTCTTCCCATTCCGCGACGGCATTGATGCCGCTGCAGCCGCAGGCATTACCGCCGTTATTCAGCCCGGCGGCTCAATGCGTGACCAGGAAGTGATTGATGCCGCTAACGAAGCGGGCATTGCCATGGTATTTACTGGCATGCGCCATTTCCGCCATTAATCGTCTTGCCATAAAAGCAGGCCCCCAACGGATTTTCCGATGGGGGCCTATTTGCTGATAGTACTGTTTATTAATAGTACTTGCGCCTGCGCTTAACCTAGATCAATACACAGATATTTTGTCTCAAGGTACTCTTCCAAACCCTGATGCCCACCTTCACGCCCAAGGCCGGACGCTTTTACGCCACCAAAAGGAGCGGCTGCATTCGAAATAAGGCCGGTGTTAATCCCCACCATGCCGTACTCAAGTGCATCGGCGACACGCCAAACGCGACCCAGATCTCGTGAGTAGAAATAGGAGGCTAAACCATATTCGGTATCATTGGCCATCTCGATGGCAGTTTCTTCTTCATCGAAGGGAAACACCGCCGCCAGAGGGCCAAACGTTTCTTCGCGAGCTACCTTCATTTTATCTGTTGCAAAGCTAATCAACGTGGGAGTAAAGAAGTTTCCACCCAGCGGATGCGGATGACCACCTAACAGCAGTTCAGCCCCATTATCGACTGCATCCTGCACATGTTCACTCACCTTTTTGACCGCATCACTATCAATCAACGGACCAATATTGATATTAGGCTCGGTGCCATTCCCTACGTACAACTCACTATTCATAGCAACCGCTAACTTTTCACAGAAAGCATTGATAACGCTGGATTGCACCAAAAACCGGTTAGTGCAGACACATGTTTGACCAGCATTACGAAACTTCGCAGCCATGGCCCCTTCTACAGCGGCATCAAGATCAGCATCTTCAAAAACGATAAAGGGCGCATTGCCACCCAGCTCAAGTGATATTTTTTGCACATGCTCAGCCGCCTGAGCCATAAGTTTGCGCCCAACTTCCGTAGAGCCCGTGAAGGTGATTTTGCGCACTTTAGGGGATTGAGTAAGTGCTTTGGCAATATCAGCTGCACTGCCAGGCACTACATTGAAAACCCCACGGGGAATGCCTGCTCTTTCTGCCAACATAGCGAGAGCTGTTGCAGAAAATGGCGTTTGGCTAGCAGGCTTAACGACAATCGTACAGCCCGCCGCTAACGCGGCACCGGCTTTACGCGTGATCATAGCAGCTGGGAAATTCCAGGGCGTGATAGCACCTACAACACCCACAGGCTGCTTTGTCACCACAATACGCTGATTCGATTTAGCCGCGGGAATAGTCTCGCCATAGACACGGCGCGCCTCTTCTGCAAACCAACGTAGAAAACTTGCGGCATAGACGATTTCACCTTCAGCCTCTTTTACCGGCTTGCCTTGCTCGTAGGTCATGAGCAAAGCGAGATCATGTTTGTGTTCCAGCATGAGGTCATGCCACTTGAGCAGCAGATCAGCTCGTTCTTGAGCTGTCAAAGCACGCCAAGCGGGTAACGCAGCATCAGCCGCATCAATAGCGCGCTCTGTTTCAACTTTGCCCAGTCGGGGCATATCGCCAACGGGCTCGCCCGTTGCAGGGTTTAAGACGTTAATTTGCTCACCGCTGTCGGCGGCTACCCAGCTACCATCAATATAGGCAAACGGGCAATACAGCTGTGTTTCTTTCAGCGCTTCCATGACAGACTCCTGACCAAATATTGGCCTCACGGGCTCATTGACCTGTTCATGCTAAGACGAAACCGCGTATTTAACCAAATCTTTGCAATGAAACCTGTCGAAAGCTCTCAGCCAATACATCAGCTAATTAGCGTCAAGAACTCCTGACGCGTAGCTTGGTTACTGCGAAAGCCACCCAACATCACAGAAGACGTCATGCTTGAATTTTGCTTTTCCACACCGCGCATCATCATGCAAAGATGGCGCGCCTCAATCACCACCGCAACACCTCTTGATTGAGTAACTTGCTGCACTGCCTCGGCAATTTCACGCGTCAAGTTTTCTTGAATTTGCATACGTCTAGCGTACATATCAACAATCCGGGCAAACTTCGACAACCCTAATACCTTCCCACTAGGAAGATAGGCGATATGACACTTACCAATAAATGGCAGCAGGTGGTGCTCGCACATTGAGTACATCTCAATGTCTTTCACAAGCACCATTTCGTCTGTTTGTGACTCAAATACCGCGCCATTGACAATCTCTTCGAGTGATTGTTGATAGCCAGCATTTAAGAACTGCATTGCTTTTGCAGCTCTTTTAGGCGTATCTCGCAGCCCCTCACGATCAGGATTTTCGCCAACTGCCGAAATAATGTGGCGGTAGTGTTGAGCAATATCGTCGGTCATTTGAAGCCTCATCAAAACTGTACGTGCTGCAATTATGTAAATATCTGAAATACAGGAGCGTTTAATCCACAGCAATATATTGAAATTTATCAATAGCCGGGGGTTGTGCATCAATCATGTACAAAAAATATACTCGAAACAACTTTTGCACAATAAAAAAACACGCCGCGCCGCTATTTTAGCGCACCTAACTCTGCTGTGGCAGAGTGCCGCGCACCCCCCTTTGAGACTATTTAAGCTGTGCTATCATGGATCGCACTAGTCAGCTTAATTCGTAGCGCTCATCTGAGAGTTCCTTATGTCATTCAAATCCGCACCGTTTTTCTTAACCGCCCTATTGGGAACTGCATTGGCAACACCTTTGTTAGCCGCAGAACAGACATTGACACTACCCAAGGGAGCCAGTGTCGGTGTCGAGGTCATCGAAGAGTTTGCTTTTACTGACAGCCAATCGCGTTATGAAGATATCCTGCTTCACCCCACTCAAGCTGACGGCGCATCCCATGAACTACCGGAATACTGTGTGTTAGTGGCCAATGCACAGCTCGCTAATGGGCGCATCCGTATTACTACTCAAGACGCGACCTGCATTGAGACACATGACGCTGAAAGCGCTATTTTTACAGGCTCATTTAGTGCAGGCGCTTATGCAACAGATGGTCTGTACGGGCTTGCCTGCGATGAGTCGTCTTGCACCTTAACGCCAGGTCAGGAATTTGTAGTCACGCTGGATGAAAGTATCGAAATCAACGCTCAAGATAACCCTTCAGCGGAAATTAATGCTGCTCGACGGCAAGCTGAAGGGGAAGGCGTTGCCAATCCCATCCCATCAGATCGGCCAGACCCTGATGCAAGCGCTGAAAACCCGCGTTCCGTCAATCAACCTGAGTAATTCCGGCGATTAACTATTTGTGCAATTGTCATGCTAGCCAAATAGGCTTTTCAAGCTGTAACAATTGCTGCTCGAGCTGGCGGATGTGCTGATCCCAATAGCCGCTCTCCGCCAGCCATGGAAACGCACGAGGAAAAGCTGGATCATCCCAGCGAGAGACAAGCCAAGCGGTGTATCGTATAAGACGATAAGCCCGCAACGGCTCGATTAGCGACAGCTGTTTTTGCGGAAATGTTCGCTCCTCTTCATATCCTTCAACAATTTCACTTAGCTGTGCTCGCCAGCCAGATGGGTCATCAACGGGTAATAGCATCCATATATCTTGAATGGCGGGTGCCATAAGGCAATCGTCAAAGTCCACTAAGGTAAATGATTCATCTCTTCCTAAAACATTGCCCAAATGACAATCACCATGCGTTCGAATCATTTGGTCGCTGACGATAGGATGTTTCTCAAGATGACAAAGAATTTTCTGCACAACGTTGCGATAAGCACGCTGCTGATGCTTGCTTAATCTTTTACTCCCGATAACACGAGCCTCTGCATCATGAATATCGTGCTGCCAATCTAATGTTGGGCGGTACTGAAACGCCTGTCGAGATGACACTGCATGCAACCGCCCCAACACATTACCTAATGCAAAAAGATGCGATGGATTGTCTAACTCAGGTGCTTGACCACTGCATTGAGGATAAAGCGTGAAGCGAAATTGTTGGTAGGTATGTAGTGATTTCCCATATTGATTTCGCCAGGGCGCAACAACAGGTACATCAGCAGCAGCCAATTCCTGAAGAAAATCGTGCTCCTCCTGAATAACCTCATCTGCCCAACGCCCAGGACGATAAAATTTCACTACCCAACGCTCACCGTCATCGTCGCGAAACATCAGCACTCGATTTTCATAGCTATTGAGTGCAAACGGCTCGCCAGCCGGCCAAATCCCTTCAGACTCCGCAGCAGACATCACTGTATCCGGAGAAAGCGTGCTAAACGGGTGTGACATATACCGCTCCTGTGCAATTAAGCCTGCATTCTATCAATTATGCGCCAGGGGTGTTCGAGCGACTGTCCAAATATCGACACGTTTAGCGCCCGCACGGAGCGCTTCTTCGGCAAGCGCTTGGCAGGTCGCCCCAGTAGTAACAACATCGTCAATAATCGTAAGGTGTGATGGTAGTGGACCATTAATATGAAAGGCGCCTACTAAATTTTTTGCTCGCTCCTTTCTACTTAATGTGCGCTGAGAGGGCATCTGTTGACTACATTCTGCCGTTATCAATGGCAATTTAACCCGCTTGCCTAGCTGATCAGCCAACCAGTGGGACTGATTAAAGCCACGCTGCCGAGCTCGAACAGCGTGCATGGGTACAGGCAAGAGCCCTTCTCCCAAACAGCTGGGGGCTTTAGCCATCATTAGCTCTACCAGTAACATGCCTGCACGGGGCGACGCATTAAATTTGAAATCATGCACCAGTTCACGTATCGGCCCTTCAAATAAAAGCTCCGCCGTCGCGGCGGTAAACGCAGGCGGTTGCTCCCGACAATGGCCACAAACCGATTGAACGGATGCTACGTCCCCAACATCCAAAGGCTCTTTACACTGCCAGCAAGCATTCATATTCCACGGCAGCTGTTCAAAGCACTCCTGGCACCAACCGCCACTGGTCTGCCCGGGAGAAAGACAAAACGCGCAGTAACCTGGCAGTCCTTTTTTGGCCCAAGTGCTCACATAATGTACTAACCGCGTCAGAGCCATATTTCCCCCAGACTGGTTTAATTAACAATTTTAATGACACACCGTTGACATTAATACGAATGCTGTTAATATACGCCTCGTCTTCAGCGGATGTGGTGGAATTGGTAGACACGCTAGATTTAGGTTCTAGTGCCGTAAGGTGTGGGAGTTCGAGTCTCCCCATCCGCACCAATTTAAAGGTTCTTACCTTCGAAAAATTCGGTAGCTTTACGCTAACCGAATTTTTTTGTTTTACGACTCTGCACTACCCAACTTGCTGACCTCAACCTGTTTTTGAGCTAAGTTATCAGTTATTAATGCCGCTTTGATTTGAGAAGGATCTCAACCCATGGAATGGCTTAAAGATAACGCCCAAGCAATCTCTGCGATTGCCAGCATCTGCACCCTTCTTGTCTGGGTATTTTATGCCCAACTACTTTATAACGGCTATGTCCGACAGCGCCGCCCTCGGATTATCGTCAATAGGGGCAAGGGAGTTGGCAAAGACGCGTTATGCTTAATCAGTAATATGAGTAGCGAAGCCATCTATATTCAGCATTTAGTTGCTGTGCTGCACACCAATGAGCGCTGCTATGAGCTTGATGTTGTGGAATACCAGCAGCAAAGCGGTGACGATGAAAACGAGTGTTACCGAACGCACCAAGGCCCCCTAGCGTCGGGTGATTATCTTCACATACAATCCTTTGGCGATATCGTTCAGCAACTTATTCACCACTATGGTATTGATGAGCACTCATTACGACAGCAAACGCCTCAACTTGAAATTCGCGTCATTGCTATTTATGGCTCTGAAGACATGCCTGTCGGCGCATCGCGGTACTTTAAATTAGACTTATCTGCTGGCTCACTGCACCAGCTAACCCCTTTGCAGGTCGACACAAAACGTATGACCAGCCGCCGCGAACGCAAACGTGTATTGCAATGGGCTAAAGATATTGAAATGTACAAAGCAAAATAATATGTCGCACTCGGACAACACTTTCCTAGGAACTCTTCGATGAAACCAGTGCTCGCTGTCGCTTGCCTTGGCGTATTTTATGCACTGTCGCCACACATCAATGTTGCTAATACCTTTGTTACCAATGCCCATGCTGCTGAGATCTATGCCACAGAGTCCTATACTATTGATATTGAGGAAGATAGTGACTTACCCGAGTGGGCTGAAGCGCGTGTTGAGCCATTTCGAGCACGCATCGGCAACTGGGTAGACAATACATCGAGAAACATTGACTCTTTTTTTGGCGGCGACCAATCCGCTTCTGCTGATAACAGATCCTACCTTCGGCTGGGCCAGGAAATTGATTGGATGGAAGGCGAAGGCACGAACGGCGATATTAGCGTGCGCTATCGTATTGATCTTCCCACCACAGAGGACCGCCTCCGCTTAATCATCGAAAGTGATCCAGAAGAATCACAAGGCACGCTGGCTGATCAAGGCTCTGGGCGGCTCTACAATGACCAGCGCGATCGTCGAACATCGACATTTGGTCTTGATTGGCTGGAGAGCAGAGACAAACGTGAGAATTGGAGTAATCGCTTTGGCGCCGGCGTTCGTCTACGCCTTCCTCTTGACCCCTATGTTCGCTTTACCAGCGAACGTCTGTGGGATTTTAAGGATAGCCCCTGGCAGTTGGAGTCATTTAATCGGCTATCTTGGTTTAACAACTCAGGGTATTCAGCACGCACCGAGTGGGATATTGGCCGCCCGCTTTCCGCCAATCGCCACCTGCGATTCATCACCAATGTGCAATGGCGAGAGGAAGAAGACACGCTTGAGTACAGTGAGGTAGTGCAGCTAAACCAGCGATTGAACCGCCGTAGTGCGCTTCGCTACTCGGCTATCGCCATTGGTGAAAGCCTGTCTAACCCTCGAATGACAAATTACTACTTACAGACCCGCTATCGCAGGGATATCCATAAAGGAATACTGTTTGCAGATGTCATTCCTGAACTACATTTTCAACGAGAGGTTAGCTACGACCCGCGCTGGGCAATGACATTACGGGTAGAAATGTACTTCCAACGCGAGCTCCAGCGGGATTACTTTCATTTCTAGCAATTAGCTGCATTACGCGTTGAACACATTTCAGGACACTGGCAACATCGCCAGTGTCCTATTAGTCAGAAGCGGCAGCTAGTCGTCAGTGATTTAAAGCCGCAGCCCACCGTCACACTCGATAATCCGCGCGGTAAAGTAATCATTTTCAAAAATGAAAGCGACGCTTTTCGCGATGTCATCAGGCTTACCCAACTGTTTAAGTGGCACACTAGAAGAGATTCTTTCCAGCATATCGGGGCGCATGGAAGCTGTCATTTCAGTCTCAATAAATCCTGGCGCCACGGTTCCGGTACGAATACCGTAACGGGCAAGCTCTTTACCCCAAGTAACCGTCAACGCATGCACACCGGCTTTAGCAGCAGCGTAATTACTTTGCCCCATATTTCCTGCTCGGGAAATGCTTGAAATATTGACAATAACGCCCTGGTGACCAGCCTCTACCATCTGCGTTGCTGCTTCCCGCCCGCACAGAAAAACGCCTGTTAAATTGACATCAAGCACTTTCTGCCAGGAGGATAACGACATACGTTTTTCAACCACGCCCTCTTTCGCCTTGATAAGAAGACCGTCGTCGGTAATACCTGCATTATTAATGCAACCGCCTACCGGCCCCATGCGAGCTGCAATATCAGCAAACGCCTGCTGCACTGACTGCTCATCAGCCACATTCGTCACAAATGCGTGTGCTTGAATATCTTGAGACGCTAGCGCTGACACAGCGTCATCCAATGCTTCAGCACTCATATCCAAGAGCGCTAACCGGGCACCTTGTTTACCTAAACACTCCGCCATAGCAAAGCCCAGGCCACGAGCCCCCCCGGTAATCGCGATCACTTTATTTGTCAGGTTCATCTGATTCTCCTTAGGCTGACACTGAGTACATGCGTACTGCACACTACCTGTATCGCCTCATAAAACGGCACAATTGTGCATTGCAGCATAGAAGTTATTGAGCGAAAAATCGAGCAGTAGAACGCACGTGAACGTAGCTAGCCGAGAGTTGGCTGCTTGTTTTCATGAATTCTGTCACCATATTGACGAATTACGTTTGTTATGGAGTCTGTCATGCCCATTCTTCTTTTTATATCGCTGTTTACGTTAGTTGATTTTGTATTACTGTTTTCAATCGGTAGCCGAATTGGTTTATTCACCACCCTGCTACTGGTACTGGGCACTGGATTTATTGGGCTACACCTAATTCGCAAAGAGGGTGTTTCCACTCTGGCGCGCGCGCGACAGCGCATGCAAGTAGGTGAAATCCCCTCTCAAGAACTGTTTACCGGGGCTGCGCTAATCTTCGGTGGCGCCCTGCTCTTGGCCCCAGGCTTTCTCTCTGACGCGCTAGGCATCGCCTGCCTACTGCCTAACGCTCGCCAGTTAATGTTCAAAGCCCTCACTTGGTTAGGCTTAAAAAGCGCTGCTGGCCAACAACAGCAGACCAACTACGAACAGGCAGATACATCACGCCCAGGCGGTCAAGAAGGGCCAATCGAAGGTGAATTCATTAGCCGGGATGAAACAGCAAGGCGGCGCTGAAGGCGCAACGAATAAGAATGACGCCAAACCACATTTTTTTATCGCCTGCCCCTTGAAAGGCTACGAGCAGCCCCCACTTTTGAGTCAGCACACAAGTTCGGCGGATGCATTAGCTTTCGCCATTAACATGAAGGTTACTTACCTTCACTTTTCGCGGGCAAGAAGCCCACGGAAATCTCATTTAGCTAATTGCCCTTATGGGCCTTGACGATACTCAGGAGAACGTGAGCATGAATATCCGTCCTTTGCACGATCGCGTCGTTGTTCGTCGCGTGGAAGAAGAGCAGAAAACCGCTGGCGGCATCGTGCTACCGGGCAACGCTCAGGAAAAACCCACTCGCGGTGAAGTCCTGGCAGTTGGTAATGGCCGCATTCTCGACAACGGTGACGTTCGCCCGTTGGACGTTAAAGTTGGCGACTCGGTGATTTTCAAAGACGGTTTCGGCGTTGAAAAACAGAAAATCAACGGCGAAGAAGTTCTGATCATGAGCGAAGCCGATATCTTGGCAGTCGTCGAAGGCTAAATACCGCCTCGATCATTTACTTTTCCTTTTAAATTTCAATGTTTAGGAAATAACGAACATGGCAGCTAAGCAAGTTAAGTTTTCCGATGATGCCCGCAAACGTATGGCGCGTGGCGTAGACGTTCTAGCTAACGCAGTAAAAGTTACCCTCGGCCCGAAAGGTCGTAACGTGGTACTGGACAAGTCTTTTGGCTCCCCCACCGTCACCAAAGACGGCGTATCGGTTGCCAAAGAGATTGAACTGAAAGACAAGTTCGAGAACATGGGCGCTCAGATGGTTAAGGAAGTTGCTTCCAAAACTTCTGATGCTGCAGGCGACGGCACCACGACAGCAACGGTTCTGGCCCAGGCAATTATCGCTGAAGGCCTGAAAGGCGTGACTGCTGGCATGAACCCGATGGACCTGAAGCGCGGCATCGACCAAGCAGTTAGCGCGGCAGTAAAAGAAGTTCAGGCGATGTCTGTTCCCTGCACCGACACTAAGTCTATCGCCCAGGTAGGTACTATTTCTGCCAACGGTGACAAGCGCATCGGTGAGATCATCGCTGAAGCGATGGAAAAAGTTGGTAAAGAAGGCGTCATCACTGTTGATGAAGGTCGTGGCTTCGAAGACGAGCTGGAAGTCGTTGAAGGTATGCAGTTTGATCGCGGCTACCTCTCGCCCTACTTTGTCACTAACCAAGACACCATGTCTGTCGAGCTAGAAGACCCTTACATTCTGCTCGTTGACAAGAAAATCTCCAACATCCGCGAACTACTGCCGGTGCTGGAAGCCGTTGCTAAGCAAGGCAAACCGCTCGCGATTATCGCTGAAGATATCGAAGGCGAAGCGCTAGCAACGCTGGTTGTAAATAACATGCGCGGTATCGTTAAAGTTGCTGCTGCTAAGGCACCCGGCTTCGGTGACCGTCGTAAAGCGATGCTGCAAGATATCGCTATCCTGACCAATGGCACCGTCATTTCTGAAGAAGTTGGCCTGACGCTTGAGCAAGCGAACCTGGATCACCTGGGTACCGCTAAGCGCATGACGATGTCTAAAGAGAACACCACCATCATCGATGGCGCTGGTGTAGAAAACGACATCGAAGCACGCGTTAACCAAATCCGTGCGCAAATCGAAGAAACGTCTTCGGATTACGACAAAGAGAAGTTGCAAGAGCGCGTTGCCAAACTGGCCGGCGGTGTTGCTGTTATTCGTGTCGGTGCGGCTACCGAAGTAGAAATGAAAGAGAAGAAAGCACGTGTTGAAGATGCTCTGCACTCAACCCGCGCTGCAGTAGAAGAAGGCGTTGTACCTGGCGGCGGTACTGCACTGGTTCGCGCAATGGCTAAAGTACAAGGCCTGACTGGCGACAACGAAGACCAAAACCACGGTATCAACATGGCGCTGCGCGCTATGCAGTCTCCGCTGCGCCAGATTGTTACTAACGCCGGTGAAGAAGCCGCTGTGGTTATCAATCGCGTGAAAGACGGTGAAGGCAACTTCGGCTACAACGCACAAACTGGTGAGTACGGCGACCTGTTCGAAATGGGTGTTCTGGACCCGGCTAAAGTAACCCGTACTGCACTGCAGTCCGCTGGCTCTGTTGCTGGTCTGATGATCACCACTGAGTGCATGATCGCTGACGATCCAGAAGAGCAAGACGCTGCCCCAGACATGGGTGGCATGGGCGGAATGGGTGGCATGGGCGGCATGATGTAGTGCGACGAGAGTCGTATAGGTAGCTTGCCTAGCGGTCTACAGACGAAGTGGTCACTAACTTAACGTTAGTGACCACAACCGCGCAAGAAGCATTTTTAATAAACCCGATATTCGGGCTGTCTCAGTCCGGATATCGGGTATTACCTTAGGGTAAATACCCCTTTTCCGGTATGAGTCTGCTCGTACCTTTCGCTTTGGCGATATTCGTACACGCTGAAACATTTCTATTTTTGGGAATGTGATGTAGCGGGGATATTCGTGTCTATTATTTGGCTAAGCTGCCTATCCGGTGCGAAGCCGTATTCTGGATGGTTCCATGTATCTAAACCGTATGTAGCGGTAACGATATAAGCGGAACCTGCTGTGTAACCAGCAGTAGCCTAGGGGCAGTGCGTCGCCGGTAACGGTAAGGTGCCAAGCGTCCTGACAATGTACTCCCCCTCTTGGGGTTTAATGCGGCCGTGAGGTCCATTGAAGATCCCGCTAGTAGCATGCGGGTGAGAGGCTAGGCTGGATCATATGACCAACGTAAGTGAACTGCTAACAAGCACCGTCAGCCGCAAGGAGCGTAAGCTACTGACACGCTCTGACCAAAAGGTATTGGGTCGGTTATCCCTCTTACATCTGGGGATACGTTACCAACAGACCTACGGTGTACTGGCAGGGTCTAAGTGATCCGTGTCCATGATGCGGAACTCGGAAACCCCGTACTATTGCCCTACCGGGCAGGCAAGCCGTGAGGCGAGCTGTTAATGGTGCGGGTTTAGGAGGCTGGAAAAAGCGAATGCCGCCCTGTAATGGGGCGGATAAGAGGTTAAACGTTCCTCTACCGGAAACGGGGCCTACGTCCAGCTGGTCTTTAATCGCGTGATAGCGCTCTAAAGCGCTCAATCATGCTGATATTACGAAGAGATAGCCGAGCAAGTTAGCGGCCTTATCTCACCCCTGCGGGAGCACATACACTCCCGCAAGGGATCAATGTATCTGTTCTCCGAAGGGCGTCTTATCGGCATTCATTCGGAGGACAGCAAGATGAGTACTGGTTTTAAACAAGTACCTGCGTTCTCCCACCCGCCTGACAGCTGGCACACCATTAACTGGTCTGCCGTCGACAGAAAGGTGAGAGGGCTACAAGTGCGGATCGCGAAGGCGACTCGGGATCAACGTTGGCGCAAGGTGAAAGCTTTGCAACGACTGCTGACCCACTCGCTGGCGGCCAGAGCATCGGCCGTCAGACGTGTTACTGAAAACCGGGGCAAGAAAACGCCCGGTGTTGATGGTGAATTGTGGAGCACTCCACAAGCCAAGTGGTTAGCGTTAGGCAGGCTAAAAAGTAAGGGCTACCGCCCTGCTCCATTACGCCGTGTCTATATTCCCAAACCGGACGGTTCACGCCGCCCACTAGGGATACCGACGATGCGGGATCGGGCCATGCAAGCACTCTATTTGCTGGCGCTCGAACCGGTATCGGAAACGGTGGCTGACCGCAACAGCTATGGTTTTCGTCCATGGCGCTCAACGGCCGATGCGATAGAGCAATGCTTTGTCAATTTGAGCCGTAAGCATTCTGCTGAATGGGTGCTGGAAGGCGATATCAAGGGGTGCTTTGACAATATCAGTCACGACTGGCTGCTGGCTAATGTCCCGATGGACAAGCAAGTGCTCAAGAAGTGGCTGAAAGCGGGATTCATGGAGTCTCACCGTCTGTATCCGACAGAGGCAGGAACGCCCCAGGGCGGGATCATCTCTCCGGTATTAGCCAACCTGGCGCTTGATGGGCTTGAAAAGGTGTTGGAATCCCATTTCGGGAAGAAAAATACCAAAGCAAGCTACAAGACCAAGGTGAACTATGTGCGTTATGCCGACGACTTCATCATTACTGGCATCTCGAAAGAGCTGTTGGAAAATGAAGTACTGCCTGTCGTTTCTGCCTTTATGGCAGAACGTGGGCTTACGTTGTCAGCCAGCAAGACCGTGGTGACGCACATCGCAGAAGGTTTTGATTTTCTCGGGCAGAACCTGCGGAAGTACAACGGCAAGCTGTTGATTAAGCCCAGCCGTAAGAACCTGCAACGACACCTAAAGAAGATCAAGGACATCGTCAGACGCAACTGCATGTCACGACAGGATGTGTTGATTCACCAACTCAACCCGGTACTGCTGGGATGGGCGAATTATCACCGTCACGTCGTGGCCAAGGAAACGTTTGGCTATGTGGACTACCGTGTTTGGAAGCTATTATGGCGTTGGAGTTGTCGACGACACAGTAATCGCCAAAAGCGCTGGGTGAAGAAGAAATATTTTCATTCGGTGAAAAGCGAGAACTGGATTTTCCAAAGTACCTTAATGCCCGGTAAGCCCGTACGGTTGCAGAGCAGCAAGGACATCCCGATTGTGCGACATACCAAGATCAGGGCGGAAGCAAACCCTTATGACCCTAGAGACGAGCAGTATTTCGAGAGCAGGCTGGAGCGCTCTTGGGAAGCGTCAACGAAAGGTCGTAAGAAACTGCAAACGCTATGGAAGCGGCAAGGTAAGCGCTGCCCAATGTGCCGTGGCTTAATCACTTGGGAAACCAAGTGGAACATTCACCACGTGGTGGAACGGCATAAGGGTGGCGGTGACGAGCTGAGTAACTTGGTGTTGTTGCACCCTAACTGTCATCGTCAGTGGCATTCGCAACAGGAGAAAAGGTCACCGGTCTCTCATCTGGGAGGCTTATAAAGGCTTGAGCCGTATGCGGGGAAACTCGCACGTACGGTTCTTAGGGGGCGGCGGTGCAGTAATGCACTGCTGCTACCCGACGTGCGACGAGAGTCGTATAGGTAGCTTGCCTAGCGGTCTACAGACGAAGTGGTCACTAACTTAACGTTAGTGACCACAACCGCGCAAGAAGCATTTTTAATAAACCCGATATTCGGGCTGTCTCAGTCCGGATATCGGGTATTACCTTAGGGTAAATACCCCTTTTCCGGTATGAGTCTGCTCGTACCTTTCGCTTTGGCGATATTCGTACACGCTGAAACATTTCTATTTTTGGGAATGTGATGTAGCGGGGATATTCGTGTCTATTATTTGGCTAAGCTGCCTATCCGGTGCGAAGCCGTATTCTGGATGGTTCCATGTATCTAAACCGTATGTAGCGGTAACGATATAAGCGGAACCTGCTGTGTAACCAGCAGTAGCCTAGGGGCAGTGCGTCGCCGGTAACGGTAAGGTGCCAAGCGTCCTGACAATGTACTCCCCCTCTTGGGGTTTAATGCGGCCGTGAGGTCCATTGAAGATCCCGCTAGTAGCATGCGGGTGAGAGGCTAGGCTGGATCATATGACCAACGTAAGTGAACTGCTAACAAGCACCGTCAGCCGCAAGGAGCGTAAGCTACTGACACGCTCTGACCAAAAGGTATTGGGTCGGTTATCCCTCTTACATCTGGGGATACGTTACCAACAGACCTACGGTGTACTGGCAGGGTCTAAGTGATCCGTGTCCATGATGCGGAACTCGGAAACCCCGTACTATTGCCCTACCGGGCAGGCAAGCCGTGAGGCGAGCTGTTAATGGTGCGGGTTTAGGAGGCTGGAAAAAGCGAATGCCGCCCTGTAATGGGGCGGATAAGAGGTTAAACGTTCCTCTACCGGAAACGGGGCCTACGTCCAGCTGGTCTTTAATCGCGTGATAGCGCTCTAAAGCGCTCAATCATGCTGATATTACGAAGAGATAGCCGAGCAAGTTAGCGGCCTTATCTCACCCCTGCGGGAGCACATACACTCCCGCAAGGGATCAATGTATCTGTTCTCCGAAGGGCGTCTTATCGGCATTCATTCGGAGGACAGCAAGATGAGTACTGGTTTTAAACAAGTACCTGCGTTCTCCCACCCGCCTGACAGCTGGCACACCATTAACTGGTCTGCCGTCGACAGAAAGGTGAGAGGGCTACAAGTGCGGATCGCGAAGGCGACTCGGGATCAACGTTGGCGCAAGGTGAAAGCTTTGCAACGACTGCTGACCCACTCGCTGGCGGCCAGAGCATCGGCCGTCAGACGTGTTACTGAAAACCGGGGCAAGAAAACGCCCGGTGTTGATGGTGAATTGTGGAGCACTCCACAAGCCAAGTGGTTAGCGTTAGGCAGGCTAAAAAGTAAGGGCTACCGCCCTGCTCCATTACGCCGTGTCTATATTCCCAAACCGGACGGTTCACGCCGCCCACTAGGGATACCGACGATGCGGGATCGGGCCATGCAAGCACTCTATTTGCTGGCGCTCGAACCGGTATCGGAAACGGTGGCTGACCGCAACAGCTATGGTTTTCGTCCATGGCGCTCAACGGCCGATGCGATAGAGCAATGCTTTGTCAATTTGAGCCGTAAGCATTCTGCTGAATGGGTGCTGGAAGGCGATATCAAGGGGTGCTTTGACAATATCAGTCACGACTGGCTGCTGGCTAATGTCCCGATGGACAAGCAAGTGCTCAAGAAGTGGCTGAAAGCGGGATTCATGGAGTCTCACCGTCTGTATCCGACAGAGGCAGGAACGCCCCAGGGCGGGATCATCTCTCCGGTATTAGCCAACCTGGCGCTTGATGGGCTTGAAAAGGTGTTGGAATCCCATTTCGGGAAGAAAAATACCAAAGCAAGCTACAAGACCAAGGTGAACTATGTGCGTTATGCCGACGACTTCATCATTACTGGCATCTCGAAAGAGCTGTTGGAAAATGAAGTACTGCCTGTCGTTTCTGCCTTTATGGCAGAACGTGGGCTTACGTTGTCAGCCAGCAAGACCGTGGTGACGCACATCGCAGAAGGTTTTGATTTTCTCGGGCAGAACCTGCGGAAGTACAACGGCAAGCTGTTGATTAAGCCCAGCCGTAAGAACCTGCAACGACACCTAAAGAAGATCAAGGACATCGTCAGACGCAACTGCATGTCACGACAGGATGTGTTGATTCACCAACTCAACCCGGTACTGCTGGGATGGGCGAATTATCACCGTCACGTCGTGGCCAAGGAAACGTTTGGCTATGTGGACTACCGTGTTTGGAAGCTATTATGGCGTTGGAGTTGTCGACGACACAGTAATCGCCAAAAGCGCTGGGTGAAGAAGAAATATTTTCATTCGGTGAAAAGCGAGAACTGGATTTTCCAAAGTACCTTAATGCCCGGTAAGCCCGTACGGTTGCAGAGCAGCAAGGACATCCCGATTGTGCGACATACCAAGATCAGGGCGGAAGCAAACCCTTATGACCCTAGAGACGAGCAGTATTTCGAGAGCAGGCTGGAGCGCTCTTGGGAAGCGTCAACGAAAGGTCGTAAGAAACTGCAAACGCTATGGAAGCGGCAAGGTAAGCGCTGCCCAATGTGCCGTGGCTTAATCACTTGGGAAACCAAGTGGAACATTCACCACGTGGTGGAACGGCATAAGGGTGGCGGTGACGAGCTGAGTAACTTGGTGTTGTTGCACCCTAACTGTCATCGTCAGTGGCATTCGCAACAGGAGAAAAGGTCACCGGTCTCTCATCTGGGAGGCTTATAAAGGCTTGAGCCGTATGCGGGGAAACTCGCACGTACGGTTCTTAGGGGGCGGCGGTGCAGTAATGCACTGCTGCTACCCGACATGCACCCCTGAGCCTATCGCTCTGACGTTTAACGTCGTTAAGAACCCCGCCATGTGCGGGGTTCTTTTATTTGGCAACTCCCCCCTTCCTGCCTCTGATGATATTTAAAAGCATGCTACCATCAGCGCCTTTATCCGGCAGCTGTAGGTCTTCATTACCGTGCTTTCCAATATCCGTATCGTACTGGTGCAAACCTTCCACCCTGGGAACATTGGTGCCACTGCTCGCGCCATGAAAACCATGGGCTTATCTGAGCTCTTATTGGTTAATCCACGCGCGTTCCCCGATGAAGAAGCAACGCGCATGGCCGCAGGCGCAACAGATGTGCTTGAAAATGCTCGCTGTGTAAGCAGCCTTGATGAGGCGGTTAGTGATTGCGTTCAAGTGGTGGGCGCCAGCGCAAGGCTCCGCAGCTTGCCACTCCCTCATTTCGATGAACCTGATGACATGGCGCAGCAGGTGATTGAGAACGCCGCACAAGCGCCGGTTGCATTAATATTCGGGCGTGAACGTTCAGGTCTCACCAACGACGAAATACGCTGCTGCACGCATCAGGTCAGCATCCCTGCCAACCCTGAATACGGTATTTTAAACCTCTCACAGGCCGTACAGATTTTAGCCTACGAAGTACACCGTGCTTGGCGAAAGCGCGATGATAACCAGTTTATGTACCAACGGCCGACTGAAGCCACACCGCCTAGCCGTGAGCAATTTGTGCACTTCCAAGAGCACCTTGGGCGGTTGATGCAGCAAAGTGGCTTTCTTACCCAGCCCCATGCCCGCACTGAAGAACAACTTCAGGCGTTGTTTTCCCGTGCTCAGCCCAACCGTAAGGAACTCTCCTTACTCCGCGGCCTACTGAGCGCTTTCGAGTCGCACCTGCCTAGGCAATAATCAGGGTTTTAGCATAAAAAAGGGCAGCTAATGGCTGCCCTTTCTAGTTTCTAAACTGATCTTTAAAAAAGCAGTCGGTGAAAAAACACTTAAAGCGACATCGCTGCCAGCCACCCAAAAGCAATCAGCGGTATATTGTAGTGCAGGAAGGTAGGCACCACGCTGTCCCACATATGATCATGCTGGCCATCAACATTTAGGCCAGAGGTTGGCCCCAGTGTGGAATCAGACGCTGGCGATCCCGCATCGCCCAGTGCAGCCGCCGTACCAACGAGTACGACAGTTGCCATTGGCGAGAAGCCAAACTGCACCGCCAGCGGTACAAAAATTGCTGCAATAATGGGAATGGTTGAAAATGATGAACCAATACCCAGGGTAATAAACAAACCCACTAGCAGCATGACAAGCGCCGCTACCCCCCGGTTATCACCAAATAGTTCAAACGCGCCTGCCACTAGCAACTCGATATCCCCGGTCGCTTTCATTACTTCTGCAAAGCCAGCCGCTGAAATCATAATGAAACCAATCAGTGCCATCATGCGCATGCCGCTGGTAAAAAGATCATCCGCTTCACGCCATTTAAAAATGCCGCCCAGCGAAAGCAAACCAATCCCCACTAGACCACCAACAATCATTGAGCCGGTATATAGCTGCAAACCCAACGCCGCCACAATAGCCACACCCGACATTACAAGCCCGAACGTATGAGGCTTTGCAGGCGTGTGCCCTTGATGTGCGTTAGTCGCCACTAGATCTTTATTGGTATATTCGCGCTGCCCGCGGTAGCTGAAAAATAGCGCTACCAGTAAGCCAATCGCCATCCCACCTACGGGAATAGCCATTGCCATGGGCACCATGCCTCGAGTAATTTCCAGCCCCAGTGACTCGCCCGCGCTATTTAAATTCGCCAGCAGAATATCATTCAAGAAGATAGCGCCAAACCCCACGGGGAGCAGCATATACGGAGCGGTTAACCCAAAGGTTAGCGCACACGCCACTGCGCGGCGATCAAGCTGGAGACGATTCATTACCACTAACAATGGTGGGATCAGCACCGGGATAAACGCAATATGCACCGGAATGGCGTTTTGCGATGAAATAGCCACCAAGAGCACTGCAACGAGCAAAAACACCTTTACCCGTGCTTGATGCGCTGCGGTAGACTCTTTCCCCAGCATAGTAATCAAGCGATTGGCCAGCATATCGGGAAGCCCCGAGCGAGATATAGCCACCGCAAAAGCCCCTAGCGTGGCATAAGCAAGCGCTACTTGCGCGCCCCCGCCAACACCATCATTAAAAGCACTGAGGGTTTCATCCAGTGATAGGCCGCCCACCAAGCCCCCAACCAGCGCACCTACAACGAGTGCAAACACCACGGATACCCGAGCAAGCGAAAGCGCCACCATGACTAGCACAGCAAGAATTACCGCGTTCATTAAAATTCCCAGTAAGGTAAGTGAGTGAGTTTACAAAAGCTGGGGATTCTATCAGATCAGTGGTTTCTCGGTAGCGGTAATGACAATAGCAATAACCGCAGCAATGGCAACATCCAACTATCATCATGGCCAGCGTCTCAAACACACAAACGCCAGACGTCAGGTGGCGGAATTAAAGCGCTGTTTAATCCGCTTTCTTGAGAAGCGCTAGGCAATCACTGGCAATCACTCGCTCTTCATCTGTTGGAATGACCCAAACGCCCACACGGCTATCCGGTAGAGAGACGCAAACGGCATCACATTTATTGGCTTTTTCATCAAGCTGCATGCCCATCCACTCACATTGCGCCACAATACGTGCACGAATCGGTGCTGCATGCTCACCAATACCGGCGGTAAATACCAATTGATCTAGCCCGCCCAATGCGCCTGCTAAGCTGGCGATTTCCCGCGCGGCGCGATAGCAGTAAAGCTCAATAGCCTCTTCTGCTTCAGGGACATCACTTGCAAGCAACTCGCGCATATCGCTACTGATCCCGGAGACACCAAGCAGTCCTGAACGCTTATATAAGAGCGTCGACACGTCCTCGACACTCATTCCTTCATGACTAATTAGGTGGAGCACCAACCCTGGGTCCAAAGCACCAGAGCGCGTGCCCATCGGCAATCCATCAAGCGCGGTAAACCCCATGGTTGAGGCTACGCTGACGCCATCGCAGATAGCACACATACTGGCACCATTACCTAAATGCGCCACCACCACCCGTGAACGGGGTGCATCGCTAGGTAAAACAGTGGGCAGCGTGCGCTGTATATAATCGTAGGAAAGGCCGTGGAAGCCGTAACGTATCAATCCCTTGGCAGTCAATTCCTGCGGCAGAGCAAACTGCCGAGCTACCCAGGGCTGATGAGCATGAAACGCAGTATCGAAACATGCGATCTGTGGCACATCTGGCAGCTGCGCCATCAGCAGTTTGATAGGTGCAAGTCCATGGGGTTGATGCAGCGGCGCTAAGCTTGAATATTTTTCTAACCTGACCACGTCATCAGCGCTTAACCTAACCGCTTCATGGTAGGTTTGGCCGCCGTGAACAACGCGATGCCCTATGGCGACCAGCGTGCCTTTACCCTCTCGCTGTTCAAGCCATGCCATCAACTTTGTGATGGCCTCTTCATGGTTTATTGCCGGAGTTAGCCCCAGCGCCTCTAGTGTATGCAATCCATAGCGATACGGGTGCTGCCCTGGCTCGATATGCTCCAGCGACACGCTACACTGCGACGTTTCCAAACCCGAAAAATGGCCGCTGTAGGCGAGCATTAACTCCTCCGGGGATCCACCGGCAGCGTCTTCAGCATTGATATGATACAGAGCAAATTTGACGCTGGAAGAACCACTGTTCAGCACCAGTATTTCCTGCATGGTTATGCTCCTGAAGGGCTGCTCAGTACACTGCCCCGACGCTGATATTCGGCAAGCAGTAACGCTAATGCACTGGATGCCATGCGCGTCAATGCATCATCCGCGCGGCTTGTCAGCATGATCGGTACCCTAGCGCCCACGACAACGCCCGCCCCCGTAGCATCCGCCAGATGAGTAAGCTGCTTCATCAACATATTGGCCGCTTCAAGATCTGGTGCAAGTAGAATATCGGCGCGCCCTGCCACTGGCGAAACGATGCCTTTGGTTCTGGCCGCCGCTTCTGAGACGGCATTATCGAAAGCCAGCGGACCATCTAGCGTGCCGCCGGTAATCTGGCCACGCTCAGCCATCTTACACAGGGCCGCCGCATCAATCGTGGAGGTGATTTTGGGATTGACGGTCTCGACAGCGGAGAGAATCGCCACGCGGGGATTGTCGTTACCTAATGCATGAGCCAACTCAATCGCGTTTTGAACAATATCGCGCTTTTCAGCTAGCTTAGGGTAGATATTGATAGCCGCATCCGTAATCAATAATGGCCGCGGGTAGGTTGGCACATCAAAGGCCATCACATGACTAAGACACCGCTCGGTACGCAATCCAGTGTCGCGCTTAAGCACTTCACGTAAAAGCTCATCGGTGTGCAGCGCGCCTTTCATCAACGCACCTACGCGCCCCTGACGTGCTAATGCCACCGCTTGTTCAGCAGCCGCGTGGCTGTGGGGAACATCCACCAGCTCGAATGCGCTGATATCCACCTCGGCTTTTTCAGCAGCGAGCTGTATTTTCCGTTTGGGCCCCACCAGTACGGGAATAATCAAACCTTGTGCCGCCGATTCAACCGCCCCACAAATGGCGCTTTGATCCACGGGGTGAACTACCGCGGTGGGCATTGGCTCTGGATGATCGGCAGCGGTTAGAATTTCATGTAACCTGCCACGCTCTGTTAAACGCACTTTGGGCAGCAACGTGCGGGGGCGTTGAATTTTCTTAATCGGCGCCAATACGCTAGCTTCACCTTCAATGACCGTATCACCGCGTTGATTTTCACAGCGGCAGGCGAAGATAATTCGGTGGCGCTGGTCATCTTTTTCGATAGCCCGCACGGACACCCGCAGTACATCCCCCAGCCTTACCGGTGCTTTGAACTGCAGCGACTGCTTAAGATAGACCGTACCCGGCCCAGGCAACTGCGTCCCCAGCACCGTAGATATCAGCGCTCCGCCCCACATGCCATGAGCAATCACTTCTTGAAAACGGCTGCTCTTGGCAAAGTCGCTATCGACGTGTGACGGATTAACGTCTCCTGACATCACGGCAAACAACTTGATGTCCTCCATGGTCAGGCGTTTTTCTAGGTGGGCTTCATCACCGACCGTTATTTCATCATAGGTGCGATTTTCAATCAGATCATTCGCGTCATTGACCGACATCGAGTTACTCCTTTAAAACACTTCCTTAAGCTAGGAAACTTCCTTAATCACCCATACGTTAGAAACGAAGGTGATGACCTCCATCTACGTAGTGGGTTAATCCCGTCAGTGATGCTCCAGCATCAGAGGCGAGATAAACGACTGCATTGCCGACATCCTGCACACTGGCAAGACGGCGTAGTGGTGAGCGTGTTTCGCCATCGTAGGCCAATTCATCAAACGCTTTAAGTCCAGACGCTGCCCGTGTGCGAATAGCACCCGGCGACACTGCATGAACACGGATGCCCTGCGGACCAAGCTCGGCAGCCATATAGCGCGTGGCAGATTCCAATGCGGCTTTCACGGGGCCCATTAAGTTGTAGTTATCGACTACCTTTTCGGCTCCGTAGTACGTCATGTTGAACAGAGATCCGCCCTCTTTCATCAACGGCTCGGCATGCTTGGCCATGCGGATAAAAGAGTGACAGGAGATATCCATGGCAAGCGCAAACCCCTCTTTGGAGCAGTCAACCACTCGTCCATGTAAGTCATTAAGGGGGGCATAGGCAATCGAATGAACAACAAAGTCTAGCCGGCCCCAGCGCTTGCGCGCACGAGCGAATAACGCATCCAACTGATCATCGTGTTGCACATCGCACAGCATTAGTTCCGGCTCTCCCATGTCGCCTACCAGCGGTGTCACAAACTTTTCGGCATTAGGAGAGGCGTAGGTCACTAAACACTCAGCACCGGCGTGATGCAGCGCCTGGGCACAGCCAAAAGCAATACTGTCTTGATTAGCAAGGCCTGCGACAATCCCGACCTTGCCTTGCATGGAAAAAGGATTCAGCACCACTGGCCTCCTAATAATCAGTTATGAAAAATGAGCCAACACCGACAGATTAAGAATTTCGTCGGTATAACCCACACTTACCTGCCTTAACTTAAGCATTTTTTATGTCGTTTAAGCGTCGCTAACAAACGTGGATCATTTGTGACACAAGCTTACGACTTTAGTCAAAGCGCACTTGCTGCTTTGCAACATACTACCTAGTATGCCGCCCTCAACTTATTACCGACACTGCTAATTTAACGATACATTTTTTTAGTAGCGTTTTTCAGTAATGTTGCTAACAGCGTGTATTGGCCTTTAGCCATGTTTCTAAGCACATCGTTTTTAACCATATTTTGGGAGCCTGCATGGGCATGCTAGCGATCGTTATTTCCTTAATGCTGCTGATGTTTTTCGCCTACCGCGGCATCTCCGTTTTGCTGCTTGCCCCGCTCATGGCATCACTGGCGGTATTGTTATCAGGCGATGTGGCTTTTCTGTTACCGATCTATACCGATACCTTCATGAAAGCGCTGGGGAACTACGTTATTCAGTTCTTTCCGTTATTTCTACTAGGGGCTCTGTTTGGCCAATTAATGGCCGATTCGGGAGCGGCGCAGTCAATCTCAAATGGCATCGTTAAACGGCTCGGCACCCACCACGTGGTGCTAACTGTCGTTATTGCATGTGCTGTACTGACCTATGGCGGCGTATCCCTATTTGTCGTCGCCTTCGCTATTTATCCCATCAGCCGTGAGTTATTTCGCCAGGCGAATGTGCCTAAGCGCTTAATACCCGCGTCTATTGCGCTGGGATCTTTCACGTTTACCATGACAGCACTACCCGGCACCCCCTCTATCCAAAATGCCATTCCCATTCCTTACTTTGGTACGAACAGCTTCGCAGCACCGGGATTAGGAGTTATTGCAGGACTGATTATGTTGGGACTAGGCATTTTCTACTTGCAATCACGCGTTAAAAAGGCAGCGGCGTGTGGCGAAGGCTATGGCGCACACACAGAGCGGGAAGCAGAAACAACCAATAATGCTGACATAGCGCCAACCATGGCACTGCCCATTGCGCTGATTCCACTGGTTATGGTGATCGGTCTTAACGCGCTGTTTACTTACGGCGTATTCCCTGCGATGGACCTTAGCTTTATCAGCGACGCCTTTGAAAACGTAACGCCTAGCAGACAAACAGGGCTGTGGGCGATTTTGATTGCACTGCTCAGCGCCTCTGCATGGTTAATTATTACTCGCTGGCGGCACTGGCAGGATCTAAAGGCAACGGTCAACCAAGGGTGCTTAGGCTCGCTTCTGCCCATCTTCAATACCGCCTCTGAAGTGGGTTACGGAGCGGTTATCGCGACCCTGGCAGGATTCGCCATCATTCGTGACGCCGTACTCAACGTCTCTCCAGGTAATCCACTGATATCCGAAGCCATGGCCATGAGCGTACTCGCAGGTATTACAGGGTCTTCATCGGGCGGACTTTCCATTGCTCTACAGACTCTTGGCAGCGAATATCTGGCAATGGCAGAACAGGCGGGCATCAGCCCAGAGCTCATGCATCGGGTAGCGACCCTTGCAGCAGGCGGTATGGATACGTTACCCCACTCTGGCGCAGTGATTACGCTGCTGGCTATCTGTGGGCTAACCCACCGCCAGTCTTACGCCAATGTGGCAATGGTCACTATTGTGCTGCCTATCGCAGCACTACTCAGTGTGATTTTCCTCGGCACGATGTTTGGCAGCTTCTAAATGCGCGCAACGCGTGCGATAGTTGATTAACGAGTTAAGTAATCATTAGCCTGAACAGTAACGAGACCTTAAATGGCTATCTCACGACATAGCACACTGTTTTTGATACTGCTGGCAAGCCTGGTTATTTCTACTGCCATGGGGCTTCGCCATGGCTTTGGGCTTTTCCTTGAGCCGATGAGCAGCGACTTCGGCTGGGGGCGCGGCGTGTTTGCATTCGCTCTCGCAGTTCAGAATCTTATCTGGGGCCTCTCACAACCGTTCACCGGTGCGCTGGCTGACCGTTTCGGAGCAGCTAGAATTATTGTCGTGGGGGCCGTTTTATATGTGGCTGGGCTGTGTTTTATGAGCTTTTCCACCAGCGCTCTAGGCATGACACTGAGCGCTGGACTGCTCATTGGTTTAGGCCTATCCGGCACGACATTCTCAGTGATTTTGGGCGCAGTAGGACGTGCGGTAGCCCCTGAAAAACGTAGTATGGCGATGGGCGTTGTGAGTGCTGCTGGCTCTTTTGGGCAGTTTGCAATGCTACCCGGCACACTAGGGCTGATTGAATGGCTTGGCTGGTCAGCAGCGCTACTGGCCATGGGTGCCATTGCTACGTTGATGATTCCCCTGGGGGCGATGCTAAAAGACCGTCCAAGGCCTAACGCACTGGGCGACCTAAGCTTGCGCGACGCGCTCAATGAGGCGGCCGGGCAGAAAGGTTTTTGGCTGCTGTGCCTGGGCTTTTTCGTCTGCGGCTTTCAAGTTGTGTTTATTGCGGTCCATCTGCCTGGGTACTTATTCGACAATGGGCTCGCCGTTCAGGTGGGCACTACGGTGCTGGCACTGGTTGGCTTGTTCAATATTGTGGGCACCTATACTGCGGGGTGGATGGGTGGAATTTGGTCGAAACCGCGCCTGCTTAGCTGGTTATACTTGATTCGTGGCGCGGTAATTGCCGCCTTTATCATGTTGCCACTGACAACTACCAGCGCTTATTTATTCGGTATCGCTATGGGCCTACTGTGGCTTTCAACCGTGCCGTTAACCAACGGTATTGTGGCGTCTGTGTTTGGTGTTCGCCATTTATCCATGCTGGGCGGCATTGTGTTTTTATTTCATCAGCTAGGATCATTTATGGGGGTCTGGCTTGGAGGCTACCTCTATGATCTTTCGGGTCATTACGACACTGTCTGGAAAATTGCCATTGTGCTCTCATTGGTCGCCGCTGGCCTGCACTGGTTTATTAGCGAAAAGCCATTGGCACGAAACATTGCTCCTCAGGTGATCTCATGAAGCAACTAACAGCGCTTGCACTGTTAATCGTATTAGCAACGCTACTGCTGGGTGGAGCGGCGCTAGCCTGGTGGGGCTGGCATTCGCTGGATAGCTCACTACTACTGTTTGGCAGCCGACTGTGCTGAATACTCAATAACAGCTGAGACGTTAATTACTTGATCATTCCATATCCCGAGCACGTGGCTGTCGTAATAACTACCGTTATCGTTGTTGTTCTGGCGGTGCTGCTTCACTATGAATCGTTGTGGTTAATATCACGACAAATTGAGCGTTCAAAGAAACCACATCGCCAGCGTATTCTTGGTATGGCATTTGGCGTTTTATTGACGCACATTGTTGAGATTTGGCTGTTTGGCGTAACCGGCTGGTGGTTAACTGAGCTCCTTGGCATAGGTGCATTAGAAGGTTATGAGAGCTTTAATGTTCTAGATTATATATTCTTCACTGCTGTCACCTACACCACCGTTGGCTATGGCGATATTTATGCAACGGGGCCAGTCCGGTTTTTATATGGAACTCTAGCATTAACAGGCTTTGTTCTGATTACCTGGTCGGCATCGTTCACTTTTATTGAGATGCAAAAACATTGGCGAGTGGGAAGATAACCAAGCCGTCCATCTAGTAAGGATTCAGCATGTTTGAAGTGTTAATTTTATCATTTGCTTTTATCTTTGGGATTATTGCCCGCCAGTTCAGCTTACCACCTCTGGTGGGATTTTTGGTCGCTGGCTTTGCACTCAACGCTTTTGGCCCCAGTGTGGGCCTCCCTAGTGAAGCAGGGCCGCTGCTGGAGCATCTTGCCCATTTAGGCGTTTTATTGCTGCTTTTCACTATCGGCCTAAAATTAAATATAAGGAGCCTTGCTGAGCCAGTCGTGTTAGGCAGTGCTTTCATACATCTAATCATTACTTCCTTATTTTTTACTATTAGCTTTGTCGTCTTCTTATCACTACCTATGGACAAAGCAATACTACTTGCCATCGCTCTCTCATTTTCAAGCACTGTCCTGGCCGCTAAAGTGCTTGAAGCTAAGCGAGAACTTCGGGCGCTCCACGGCCGGATCGCCATTGGCATTCTGATTATTCAGGACTTGGTCGCTATAGCTGTTCTAAGTTTCTATAGTGGTCAGTCACCTAGCCCATGGGCATTACTGGTATTTTTACTACCACTATTTAGACCTCTCCTTTATTGGTTCATGAGCGTTGCACAACATGATGAGCTGCTCGTCCTTTTTGGCGCTGTATTAGCAATTGCTGTTGGTGGTATGGGTTTTGAAGCAGTAGGTCTAAGCTCAGAAGTAGGTGCCTTAGTAATGGGGCTCTTGCTTGCAAAACACCCTCGCGCTCAAGAGCTTTCCAAAGCTTTATGGGGAGTGAAAGAAATACTACTAATCAGCTTCTTCTTACAAATAGGGATGGCTGGTTTGCCTGACACTGATGCGTTAATTTTTGCCGGTGTACTCGCCATTGTCTTACCCTTAAAAGGGCTGTTATTTTTTGCGCTCTTAATTGCATTCCGTATTCGAGCGCGCAACGCTTTTTTGGGCGGTTTAAGCCTCACCGCCTACAGTGAGTTTGGCCTAATCGTTGCTTCCGGTATTTTAGAGGAGTGGCTGGTGCCACTTGCAATCGCTGTTGCGTTGTCTTTTGTCATTGCAGCACCGCTGAACCGCTTGGCCCACGGGCTATTTGACCGCTGGGAAAACAAACTATTACGTTTTGAGCGTAATACTTACCATCCCGATGAACAGCCCGTAAACTTGGGCGGCGCTACCGTACTGGTACTGGGTATGGGGCGAACTGGAAGTGCTGCCTATGATTTTTTTAAGGAGAAGGGGCTGTCAGTTGCAGGCGTTGATTCTGATCCAACCAAAGCAGAGAACGAACGTCACGTTTCTTATGGCGATATAGAAGACGTAGGCTTCTGGCATCAACTAGATATTGCCGGACTCAAGGCAATAACATTAGCGACACCAGATCTGGAAAGTAAATTAATTGCAGCCCGAGAGCTACGTAAAGCAGGTTTTACAGGACAACTTTTTGCTGGCATAAATTTTCAAGATGAAGCCGCCCCACTACATGAAGCAGGGGTCAATCAAACTTACCTACTAATGACTGGTGCAGGCATTGGTATCGCGGAAAAAGCGTGGGAAAGCCTTCAATCTAATCCTTGAGTATTTGCACCAATCTTGCGATGTCGCCATAGGCGCATAAGTACACCATGCCTAGGTGAAAACAACAGTGCTAGAAAAAAGCAACCCGTCGCGACTAAGACAATCGTGCCACCGGAAGCTACATCTAGTGCATAGGAAAGCCAGAGCCCAATCACAGCCGAGCCAACGCCCACTGCTACAGAAATTAACAGCATTGTTTTAAAACGATCGGTTAACAGATGGGCAGTGGCTCCTGGGGTAATCAGCATCGCCACCACCAGGATGATACCAACGGTTTCCAGGCTAGCCACAATAGTCAGCGTTAGTAATAGGATCAGCCCGTAATGGATGATACCTGTATTAAAACCAAGCGCCTGTGCCTGGGTTGGATCAAATGCATAAAGCATTAACGGCCTGAAAGCGAGCCAAACGACTAATAAAGCAACAAGGCTGGCAGCCAAGGTAAGTAATAATGCCGACTGCTGAACACCCAGCACATTGCCAAACAAGATGTGCATTAAATGGGTACTGGAGGCAATTTTACTGATCAGTACAATGCCAAGCGCAAAGGCTCCGGTAAACATAATGCCCATGGCCGCATCTGACTTAATTCGAGTGTGGCGCTCGATGGCTCCTATCCCTAACGACGTCAACGCTCCCGTTACGAAAGCACCGACAAAAAAAGGCAGCCCGATCAAATAGGCGATGGCAACACCGGGAAGTACCGCATGAGAAATCGCATCACCCAACAGCGACCACCGTTTCAGCACCACGTAGCATGAGAGCATGCCGCAGATAGCGCCCACCATCATCGACGTCAACAACGCTCGCTGCATAAACGCATACTGAAACGCATCAGAAATGCTGTCTGGCAGAAGATTGACGGGCACCATAAGCGCTGCAATTAACCCACTGACTACTGCGCTGCTTAACGTATCTAACGGTTGTAACATCTCTATTGTGCCCATTACTTATGCGCCATCGCAGGAGCGCGACGCGTATAGTCGTTTGCCGACTGTTCAATGGAACTGACGGCTAGCTCGGCTAGCTTCGTATCGCTCAGCATCTCGTCAGGTGACCCTTCGCCACGAATAAAGCGGTTAATGAGTACGACATGATCAACATAACGACGTGCGCCAGGCATATCGTGGGTGACCATCACGATAGTTCTACCGGCTTCACGCTCGCGTTTTAATACATCCAGAATAAGCTGTTCGCTGGGTGGATCAACGCCCGCCAAAGGCTCATCTAGCAAAAGGATACGTGCGTCTTGAGCCAGTGCTCTAGCCAGCAAAACACGTTTCTTTTGACCGCCAGAGAGTGCTCCAATAGGCCGTTCCGCTAGCGCCAACATATCGACATCGCTCAACGCTTTCTGAACGGCTTGATGATGGTGGGCAGCCTGCCAACGCGCCGGCAACAATTGCCGCCATAAAGGATCTTGGCGCATATGGCCATACCGCGCGCTCATGACGGTGTCTCTCACTGAGATAGGAAAATCCCACTCAATCGCTTCGCGCTGAGCCATATACGCAATACTGCCCGCCTTGCGATGGCGTTCGATCGCTTCACCAAACGCTTCTACATGGCCCCGAAGCGGCTTCATACTACCCGTCAAAATATGAAACAGCGTCGACTTACCTGCGCCATTCGGCCCAACAATGGCGGTCCATTGGCCATCTGGAAACGCTAGACAAATATCTTCTAAAACAGGCTGACGCTGATAGGCTGCATAAAGCCCCTTTACTTCAATCGCAGCGATCTTACCTGAAACTGACGTGGTCATATAAACCTACTCGATTGCCAAGTAACGACGCAGTAGCTCCACGTTATGGCGTTGCATGGAAAAATAATCAGCGGCTTCACCATCAGGCTCGCTCAATGAGTCAACGTAAAGCGGCCCAGCAACGGGAAGACCTGTATCACGGGCAATACTGGTCACATGCCGATCTGAAATCGTGCTTTCCCAAAAAAGGGCTGCAGGCTGGCGCTCGTTAATCATGTCAATGACCCGCATCAGTTGCCGAGGAGAGCCTTCCGTTTCAGCATTCGTTCCCCAGATACCATCGTGTTCAAAATGGTAAGCATCCGAAAAATAGAGAAACGCCGCTTCGCTGGAGAGCAGAACTCGGCGCTCTTCAGGAATCACTTCAAGTGCCTCTTGCAGCTCAACATGCAGCTCATGGAGTTGATTCTCAAGCTGCGCGGCACGCTGCTGAATAGCGTCCGCTTTTTGCGGCAAGCTATCTTCAAGCACGTTGGCTATTGCCTGCACATAGGCGCCAGCTGCACGAGGATCCATCCATAAGTGTGGATCAACGTCGCCTTCCATTTCTCCCGTCACAATAGATTGGGTGGGATACTCCGACGCCTCAGCAACCGCCACAATCGGCACATTAGCCGGAACCGTTGCTTCCACTTGACGCATCCATTGCTCTAACTGATAGCCGTTGTAAAACACGACATCAGCATCTTCTAACGCGGCAAAGTTATCGGGCGTCAGTTCCCATTCATGCACTTCAGCATTCACAGGGGTAAGCACAGTGACGTTGGCATCATCCCCCGCCACTTTCTTGACCAAATCACCTAAGACAGAAAACGTAACCGCTACATTGATAGGCGCCTGATTCAGCTCTTGCGCCTGCGCAGAGGACATAAAGCCTGAAAGGCCCAATGAGGCGCTTACCATTAACCAGCCATACTGCTTGGTCATTATTTCTTTCTCCTGTGCTAGGATCCAATAAGTACAACTGTAGCTCAATAAAAAAGCTATGTGCAAACAGTTTAGCCTTGGCTAACAATTATCTAAAAAAATGAGCTACCATCACCAATTAACGTTTCCACTAACCTTGATAAACTTTGCCAATGAGTGAATACCAACAGCAACACTCTCCTAATGCATACGGCCAAGATGGAGATGCGCTACCTCCCGTGGAACAGCATGCACAGCAATACGAGGCGGTGCGTAATGCCCACGAAACGGAGCTGATCGAAGATTATGTCGAGTTAATCGGTGACTTATTACGCCACCGTGGAGAAGCGCGCGCAGCAGATATCGCTAACCGAATGGCCGTTAGCCAAGCCACCGTCTCTAAAATGATTCGTCGCTTAAATGAGCTCGGCCTAGTGACAAGCAAGCCCTATCGCTCGCTTTTCTTGACCGAAGAAGGGCAAAAAATGGCCGAAATTTCCCGGTCACGCCACGATGTGGTGCTGCATTTCTTGCGTGCTCTTGGGGTCGATGACAGTACAGCGCGTATTGATGCAGAAGGCATGGAACATCATGTTAGTGATAAAACGCTCACGATCATGCAGCGCTTCACTGAGCAGCAGAAATCATAATTGTCCTGCTGAATTCACTTGATTGGCAACGCTGAGAGGCGGTTCACCTGGGTTATTCGCCCGTTCCAGATCATCTCAATATGAGTGGTCTGGATAATATCCTGAACGAACTGAGGCGTCATTAACGCCCAGCAAGTGGCATCTGGTTGCCGAACGGAATGATAACGCAGACCAGCACGCTTCTCTTTACGAAGCTCTCCACCTAGCCTCCGCGCTGCTTGGTAATCGTCGGCATCATAAATGGCATGAGACGGCGGAAGAACCAACCCATCACAACATGCTTTTTCATCAAAAATACACTTAAGCCCACGGAAGATAAACCGTTCAAAATGCAGCGATGGTACGTTCTTCCAATAATTTTCCTGGTGGTGCCTCACTTCATTTATTGCCGTTGGAAATGCATCCGCAATGTAAAGCACACCAAAACTGCCGTCGCTAAAACGCGAACCATCCGGATTAACATGGGTAAAAGGCGCTGTCGCATAAGAGCACCCTCGAATACCAAAAGGAATTTCGTTGTGAGGAATAAGCCCTAAATCGCCAATCTCGTTACGCAGCCTTGGATTCGTCAGTGCCTGCAGGGCATAAAGCGCTTCAAACTCTTCAAGGCTAGCAACATCGTCAAACAGCCCAATGGGAGGAAACTTGCTATTGACTAAGCGATACCCCTCAACCTCTTGCGGCTTGCACAGCGGTAGCGAACCTTCGTTTATTCCCACCGAATCTACCACTGGGCGCCTCGTAAGCTATCGATACGCTTAAATGTTTCATAAAGTGCTGCGAAATCCCCAGTGCCAATCACCTCGAGCGGCGTGCGCCCATTAAAGTAAGGATTGTGATTTGCCATAGAGACGAACCCGTAAACATTGTCAGGGTTCTCAAACAACATTCGTAGCGCCGCATGAATATTGAGCAAATAACTAATTCGTGCCAGCTGGTCACTGTCTAGCTTGATCTCAGCCAAATCCCCCCTCCGCGCGCGGGCATAGCTGCTGTGGGAGACTCGTAGAATAGATTCGCCCTGCTCGCCTGTCGCCCTCCATTTATCCAAAATACGTACAGCGGCTTTTAAGCCAACCGCAGCGGCGGCCTTGTCCTGAATAATATTGCTGGCTGTTTGCATAAGCACTTCCCTCTCTATCCACACCCACCTATCTACACCCACCTATCTACACCCACCTATCTACAGATACTAAATCAATATATATATATCTACAAACACTGTATTTATAAACACAACTCAGGGTAAACAACTATCAGCCTTGTTCCGCAACATTCCACTTATCAGATACCTCCACCTTGGCCGTTATTCCCCATTACTTTCGCAGGCATACCGAGTCGCCCTATTCCAGGCAGCTTTATAGCAGGTCGCATAAAGTCGATGCCCGCGCTCAGTCCCAGCAGGTTAATTTCCACCCCCTCTTCAAGCGCAAACATAATACCCACAACACCACCAAGGGACAGCTGATAGCCAGAACCACTGGGTGCGGTAGTAGCTACAGCATTAAACAAATAATCTTTACCTACCGCAGTTGTCGGCAGTGCAACGTCTAAGCCATCAACTTCCCGAATCACCCAAGCAATAAAACTATTGCTGTTAGGGCCTGGCCATACCCGATAAAGATCAGCCTGGGGGTAGCGCGCAACGGCGTCAGCAATATTCGGAATCAAGCGTGCCGCCTCAGAACCGCGGTAATCAGCTAGCAGTTCAGGCGGATGCCCAAACCACGCCCTGTCAGGCGTATCTATTGACGAAACAACGGTTGGCCGACGCCAGCTCAACACCTGGTGAAGTCGATAGTCCGCAGCCCCCTCTGCTTTCGTTGCAATCCAGATGTGAACACCAAACGCCCCGCGCCAGTTATAAGCACGAGCGGCATACACCTGAACAACGGCTTCTTGTATCTGCGCAGGGTCTGGCGCCAAGCCCGCTGAAGAGCGGTCAAGAGTCGACCAGTGCCCCTCGGTATTCACTTGATTGCTCGCTAGTATCCAGACAGGTCCAGCAAGTAATAGGGCCAATAACACAACTAGCCCGAATAGCCAGCGCAACATGATTTTCATAGCATCACCCAGAACAGTACAAGGCTTGTTATAAGCGTGGTTAATGGCATATCGCAAGGCGCTATATTAACGATTTAGAGGGTGATGAGTTGAATGAAATAAATCTTAATTTCAAATATAAAAAATAATCGTAAAAGAATATTAAACATGCAGTTTATTTAATCAAATAACGCATTAATCGACTAAAGTCTACTATTAATAGATTTTCGTAGCGCTACGATATGCCAATCGTAGCGCTACGAAAATAGACAACAACAACATTTCTCATTAGCAAAGGATCGACGTTATGGCTTTCTACTTCAGAACCTTACCTATTGCAGCTGCCGTCGCGCTGGCGACTGCTCCGTTTTCAGCCCAAGCAAACGAAACGTCGATTGAAGCCAGGCTTGCAGAGCTAGAACGCCAGCTAGAAGCTACTCGTGCAGAGTTAGCGGCACAAAACACAAGCGCCCCTGTTGAAGACACTGAAACAAGAATCTCTGCTCTCGAACGACGCGCCTCAGGGCAGGAAGGGTTATCGCTGAGTGGCTACGCGCGCTCAGGACTACTTTTAAGTGATGAAGGCAAAAGCATTAGTGGTGGCCCTTATGTAACCCCAGCGGGCCCGTTAGGTGGCGCAGTGGGTCGATTAGGTAATGAGCCGGACACCTACGTCAACGCAATGTTTAACTTACGCCGTCAACATGATAACGGGGCAAACTCCCTGTTCCGAGTTGCCATTGCTGACTCTGTATCCACCAGCAACGACTGGACCTCGGAAGAATCTCAGCTCAACGTACGACAAGTGTACGTTGAGCTGGATAACTTACCGAGCTTTACAGGTGCTTTCGAAGACGCCTCTATTTGGGCAGGTAAACGTATTGACCGCGATACGTTCGATATACATTGGCTAGATACGGACGTTGTATTTTTGGCCGGCACGGGCGCCGGTATCTACGACATGAATTTCAGTGACAACTGGCGTTCTAATTTCGCGCTATATGGCCGCAGTTTCAGTGACTTCCCCGTTGGTGAACGCGACGACCCGGGTACCGGCAGTACCGATAGCCTCACACTAAGCAGTAACAATTACGTAGGTAATTGGCAGTTTATGGTTAATGCGATCTCTGCGGCGGATAACGATGACCGCTTAATAGAAAACGGGGATACCGCTGCAAATAGTGGTGCTCATGGAATGGTCGCTTACCATGGGGATTCTTTCTTCGGCTTATCAGAAGGTAACTTTAAAGTTGCCTTACTCCATGGTCAGGGACTTGGCGCCGAGGTTAAACGGATAGGTGCCAATGGCGATTTATTAGACGATGCCCAAGCGACTCGGCTTGCCCTGTATGGCACGACCTACCTCTCTCCCAACTGGCGTTTAGCGCCATCATTACTTGCTGAAGTAAGCGATGACCGTTTCGCAGAAGGCGACAACTATCGCTGGGCAACGGTGAACGCACGCTTAGCCAATGAAATCACCAGCAACTTTGAAATGCAGTATGAGCTTAGCTATCAATTTATGGATCTGGATCCAGCCGGCTATAAAGGGCGTAACGCTGTCAGCGGCAACTTTGGTAAAGCGACCATCGCTCCCACCTTCAAGCCTAATGTTGGAGGCTTTTGGCAGCGCCCTGAAATTCGCTTGTTCGCCTCCTATACCGATTGGGACAAGGAGCTGAACAACTATGACAGCGGTGATGCATTTGGTAGTGAAGGATTCACTGGTGGTCAATGGAGCTTCGGAGTGCAAGCAGAAACATGGTTTTAGATTAGCGCGATTAGATGTTTGACATCTAGCTTACTGTGCATTGTTAGACCCGCTTCCCCATGGAAACAGCCTTTCCATGGGGCTTTTTATTTCAATCTTATATTCGGAGCGCTAGGAAAATAAAGAATTATGTTATGATCAAGCGACTTAAAAAATAAGCAACATAATTTTCTGTCTAGTTATAGCATTGATCCAAGGAAGCCTTTCTCCATGTCTAACAAGCTGCGCGCTAGGCGCTCTACTCAGCGTGTCACAATGAATGACGTGGCCAAACTTGCCGACGTTTCGGCAAGCACAGTCTCTCTCTATTTACGTAAACCGGATGAGGTTTCAACCCAACTCGGTAAAAGAATCCAGAGTGCAATCGACACGCTTGGTTATGTTCCCAACCTTATGGCTGGCGCGTTAGCTGCCGCACGCACGCGGGTCATTGGTGTTGTTGTTCCTTCCATGGTTAATGCCATATTTGCCTCGACTGTTAATACCATGCAAAAAACACTGGGCGCAGAGGGATACCAGCTGCTGTTAGGCCACAGTGACTACGAGGAAGCAGAAGAAGAAGCCGCAGTAAGAACATTTCTATCCTGGTCACCAAGCGCTATGGTCTTGACCGGCTTGACCCATAGCCGCGAAACCCGTCGTATGCTGAGCAACTCCAACGTGCCAGTCGTGGAAATGTGGGAACTAGGCTCTAACCCATTAGATACGCTCGTAGGGTTTTCTCACCATGATGTGGGATACACCCAAGCCCGTCACCTAATTGAGGCTGGCTGTCAACGTATCGCCTTCATTGGTACACGCTTAAGTGTCGATGAACGTGCAAAACAGCGCTGCAGAGGTAGCGAAAAAGCTATTCAAGACCTGATGGGTAGTCAACATGCACGTGTGATCGACTGTGGCTCAGGGCGAATGGCAGAAGCCGCCAGCCGAGCATTTGCAGACCTCATCGCCAGCCACCCAACTATCGATGGCATTGTATTTTCCAACGACATGCTGTCTTTAGGTGCTTTAGGCGAGGCTCAACGGCAAGGAATTCGAGTCCCCGATGATATTGCGATGATCGGCTTTGGCGATATGGATTTCAGCAATTGTACGCTTCCCTCGCTTTCAACGATCCGCCCGCCTCGAGAAGAAATTGGTGAAGCAGTGGCTCAAAGTGTCTTACGAAGAATGCAGGATCTCCCACAAGAGAAGCGCATAGATATCGGTTTCGAATTATTACCGCGGGGGAGTAGCTTACGCACTAAGTAATGCTGACCCACAAAGGCTCAGACCAGAAGCAAAAAGCATTAAAAAGGCGACACGACGTAAATTTGCTTCCGTCAAAGGTGGTGGATAACGCCGCCCTAGCCAAGTGAAGAGCACTACTACCGGAATGGCGACAATGGCTAATAGCAGGATACTAGCGTCTAAGCGTCCTTGAATACCGACAATCACTAAACGCTGCAAAGAGTTAATCGCAAAGATAAGCAAAAGACAGTCACGAATGACTGCCAAGCTTAGTGGCTGTCGATAAAAATGAAATACCAGTGGTGGCCCAGAGGTAGAAAACATTCCCCCCATGAAGCCAGACAAGCCCCCAAAGAAAAGAAAGGAAGCTCGACTGGCTCTGGTTTTCCTCGGTAAAGGGTGCACGACTAACATTAGACTGCTAATAAGAATTGCCACGCCAAGTATCAGCTGCAACCAGTGCACATGATGGCCACTCAATGCATCTAGTACCCACACACCAAAGATCAGCGTGGCAAAACCGCTTAGCGAACACAGCAGTACTATCTCGCGATCTAAATTCCCCATATTTCGATAAAGCGCTAATGCACAGTTAAACAGACTGAGAATGCTGATAAGAATTGCAACGATCGCTACCGGCGCAAGGCCAGACAGCACCACACCTCCCATCAGAATCAAGCCAAAAGCGAAACCAGTGACTGTCTGAGCATAGGTGGCAAGCGCCACCCAGCCCAGTAACATCATCATATCGGGAGCTGCCATTACGCCTGCCCTGCCAGCGCAGTAAATAAGGCGAGCCAATCACTATCACTACGATAAAAAACCGGCGGTTTTCCAACGGGGGCCGGCACTGTCACACGTTGGCCTCCCGCATAGTGTTCACCACTCCAAAGGTGAACCCACTCCACCCCATGGGGCAAATATGCAGACCAATCAAGATGCCCAGCCTGATGTACCGGTGCCACCAGCACATCAGGGCCTAGCAAATACTGATCTTGAATATCGTAACACTCCAGGTCAGTCTCGAAATGCAGAAACAATGCACGCTGCACCGGTATTCCACGAGCGCTCCCTTCCGACACTAACTGTTTTAAATAAGGCGTAAGAGAAACATAGATCCGACTCATCCGGGCCAAATGAGCAGCGACCGCAGGGTCATCAAACCATTGGGTATTTTTGGTAGGGCGATTTGATTCATGAGTACGCATCACCGGTGTAAAGGCAGCCATTTCGGCCCAGCGCATATGCAGCTCAGCATTCCGCTTGTTACCGAATAAGCTGGTATACCCGCCAATGTCACTGTGGTGGAAAGCATTGCCCATTAAGCCAGACGAGAGTGCAGCACAAATAACGGTGCCTAGCCCATCATGGCGAGAGAAATCCACCGACTGATCACCTGCCCAGAGCAAGGGGCAGTGAGCTTGCACTCCACTGTAACCCGCGCGCATAAAGAACGTGGTCTCGTCGGTTAGCCCTGCCTCGGCAATAGCCTCCGCATTAATTTGAGCCCAGCGTACTGGCCAGCGATTATGCTCTTGCTTCGCCGAAACACCATTACTTAGTTTGACATCAATAGGCAGGTATTCACCAAAATCAGCCATCCAACCGCTAAGCCCTAAATCAAGCATTTCACGCTTGATAATCACGTCTTTAAACCAAGTGCATGCGGCTTCATCGGTGAAGTCCACCACGCCACAGTAAAATTCGCCAAAATCAACAAGTGCGGTATTGCCCTGCTCATTGGTCGCTAAGTATCCCGCCGCTTCCGCTTCTGGAAAAAGGCTACCATCGACGCACAAATACGGGTTCACGTATCCTAGAAAACGTACGTTTCGCTCACGTAACTCAGCGATCAAGCGTTCAAGATGCGGATAGCGCTCCGGCTGCCAACGCCAGTCCCAGAATAGCCGAGTCCCAAAACTTGTTTCCCTAACTCCGGTCCAGTCCTCACACCATAAAGCCGATACTGCCATATCATGATTCAGCGCTTCCGCCAGCATCTTTTCCGCATGGGCCTGGCCTCGTTTAAGACCTAAAATAACCCCGTTATACACCCAGTCTGGCAATGGCGGCTGGCGACCAAACGTGGCACTGATCTTTTCAACTAGCGTCAGGAAGGTGGGCGCGCTGCGTAACAGAATTGTTGCAGGCACTCCCCACACCTGCATTTCATGGAATGTGCCCTGACGGAAATCAAAGTCCGCATAGTCATACGTTTCAATATGACAGAAATAGCGCCGAGAAGAGACGAAGGTAGGCTGTGGGTAGTTAGTGTTGTAATAGTCGCCACCGGCACGATTAACCACATCAGACTGCCAGGTAACGTAGGTGGTCTTGTCTCGCCCAACTCCGGGTTCAGAGGTCCAAAGAGGAAAGTGACGTCCCCGCAAATTGAAATAGGACATCTGCTCGCCACAGCCCCATACATGCTCTTGCTCGTCAGCTGCAAGCCGCATCCAAAAACGATTAATATCGTTGGCTACGTTCTGGATATCAAGCTGTATGCCATCTTCAAGTAACCGTACATTGATCGACAGCTGGAGGTCATCATCCTTGTGACGGCGTAATTCGAGCTGCATTCCTGCTTCACGGTCAGTCACCGTCAAATGGCGCAGTGCTTCTCGGCTTTCAAGATAGTCCTGTATCTCAAAATTACCGCAGTACATCTCCATTTTTTCACGCCCATAGCCTATAAAGAAAGCCGGTGACTTTGGCGTATGTACAAGAAGATCCTCACCACCCATACTCAGGCGGAGTTGATCGCGTTGGTAGGTGACTTGCATAGGTGCATCCAGAGTGTCGGCGTCGCCTAAGCGACCGCCGTTTAATTAAGAGTAAGTCCAGCGTCAACAATGAAATTTTGGCCTGTACAACCGCGACTCTCATCAGAGCCCAAAAATAGCGCTAGCCTCGCCACATCATCTGCTCTTAGCCGAAACTTCAACGCTTGCTGATCAAGGAAGCGTTGATTAACTTCCGGAGTCAGCCACAGCCGTTCCTGACGCTCAGTTAAAATAGCACCGGGCACTAACGAATTAACCCTGATACCATGCTCACCAAGCTCTTGCGCCAAGGTACGCGTTAAACCATTGATAGCAGCTTTGGCAGCGGTGTACCCCACCATCCCTGGCCGTCCCCTCATCCAAGAGATAGAACCTAAGTTAATCACAGCGCCTTGACCTTCCGCTTTCATCGCAGGCAGTACCGCCTGAGTAGCAAAGACATGATGACGCAGATTAATGGCCTGACAGTTATCCCAATAGTCTGGGGTTAACTCTTCCAGGGTATGCCGATCATCAAGACCGGCATTGTTGATCAATACCTGAGTCGGTCCTTGGGCAACTTCAATGTCGGCAATAACTGCTTGCAACCGCGAGATATCCCGCACATCACAAAAATAAAAACGCGCTTTATCGCCCAACTCAGAGGCCAGGCTCTCTCCTGCAGTACGATCAATATCAAGAAAGGCAACGCTGGCTCCCTGAGCGATATAGGCCTTAACTAATTCAGCCCCTATCCCTGATGCACCACCGGAGATAATAACGCGCTTTCCATTAAGCGATTGATAAGTAACATCACAGTAATCGTTCATGAATTGCCTCACTCAATCGCCATATTGATATACTTGGTTTCGAGGTAATCCTCGATTCCCTGACGAGCTCCTTCCCTACCAAGACCTGACTGCTTAACACCGCCAAAAGGTGCTTCACAAGTAGAAACGTGGCCGTTGTTAATGCCCACCATGCCATAATCAAGTGCTTCAGAAAGCCGCCAGGCTCGGCCTAAATCGCGGGTGTAGCAATAAGCCGCAAGACCATATTCCGTCGCGTTCGCAAGACGAATGACTTCCGCTTCATCCTGAAAGCTAAACACGGGAGCTAATGGGCCAAAGGTTTCTTCATTGAAACAGTCCATCTCAGGCGTCGCACCGGTAATAACAGCAGGCGTAAGGAAGTTAGCCCCACGGCGCTCACCGCCTTGTAACAGGGTAGCGCCTTTCGCCACCGCATCATTAAGCTGCTCCATCACTTTGTCAGCGGCAGCGGCATCAATGAGCGGGCCAACCTGAACACCTTCTTCAGCGCCATCACCGACCTGTAGCTTGGCGACTTCTTGGGCAAGCCTAGCTGCAAAAGCATCGTGAATACCTGCTTGAACGAAAATACGGTTGGCGCAAACACAGGTTTGCCCTGCATTGCGGAATTTCGCCTGCATCACACCTTCTATGGCCTTCTCCAGATCAGCGTCGTCGAACACGATAAAAGGCGCATTACCCCCCAGCTCCATAGACACTTTCTTAACAGAATCAGCACACTGTCGAAGCAACAACTTGCCAACACCGGTGGAGCCAGTAAACGTCAACTTACGTACTTTTGGGCTCTCGGTCATCGCGCGGCCAATAGCGCGAGCGTCACCCGTCACTACATTAACAACCCCGTCTGGGATGCCAGCGCGCTGGGCCAGCAAAGCCATTGCTAATGCCGAATAGGGCGTTTGCCCAGCAGGCTTGATAACGATGGTGCAGCCTGCCGCAAGTGCAGGCCCTGCTTTACGAGCAATCATCGCCGCTGGAAAGTTCCAAGGGGTAATCGCCGCACACACGCCAACGGGCTGTTTAATGACAAGTAACCGGCGATCGCTCTGAGGGCTAGGAATAACATCACCGTAAGTGCGCCGTCCCTCCTCAGCGAACCATTCAAAAAAACTGGCGGCAAAACCGATTTCGCCACGCGCTTCTGCAAGGGGCTTACCCTGCTCTGCCGTCATCAGCGCAGCCAAGTCATCTTGGTGCTCAAGCAATAAATCGTGCCAGCGACGCAGCATTGCACCCCGCTCTTTAGCTGATCGCGCTTGCCACGCAGGCAACGCCTCTTCAGCCGCATCGATAGCGCGCAGTGTCTCTGCTTCACCGAGGTGAGGCACCCGACCCAGCACGCTCCCATCAGCGGGGTTAGTGACGTCATCAAACTGGTTATCATCAGCGCTAATCCAACTCCCACCCACAAGACAAGCATCGCGTTGTAGTGTGGCATCTTTTAACTTGAGCATTGCTGTGTCCTCTAAATAGTTATTCGTTCATTAACGTGAGTGCTTTAACGCTAGTGGCTTAACATCAGCAACTTAACCTCGGAACATAGGCTCGATTTGCCCTGCCACATCGACACGCATAGCAAACAGGTTCCCAGATTCGGGATAAGCCTCAAGCTCATCTGCAGGTCGGCCGTGACGCGCTGATGTAACGTACAGCGTTTTAAGATCGGGTCCGCCAAACGCGCACATCGTCGGGCACCTTGCGGGTACAGCATATTCAGCAACAATCTCGCCTGTTGGCGATAGCCGAGCAATGCGCCCGCCTTCGTAAAGGGCTGTCCAGTAATACCCCTCTACATCGACAGCGGCCCCATCAGGACGACCATTACCAAAGGGAAATTGATGAAAGATCTCTCTTGGCCCAATGAGTTCACCACTTTCAGGATCCAGGGGATAACGATAGATCACATGATTTGGCGTATCTGAGTGATAGGCCCAGCGTCGATCTGGGCTGAACGCCACACCGTTGGAGACTTTGATGTCACCTGCCAGGCGTTGGCAGCTCAGGTCAGCACCGACCCGAAATAACGAGGCTGCTGGGGTATCGCGGGGCTCATGGATGGTACCCGCCCAGAAACGCCCCCAAGGGTCAACCCGCCCATCGTTAAAGCGACTAATCGTCGTATCAGCAACTGGACGAGCAAGACAATAAATAAGCTCTGCTTGTTCATTTAGCAGCCATAATCCCGATCGCAGACCTGCAATAAATCCCCCACCTTCACGCCGTCCGACACAACCAATGTTTTCAGGTAACGTCCAGCGGCGATTTTCACTTGTGAGCGGGTTGAAACGATTAAGACTAGGCGCTTCAATATCAACCCAATAAAGCGCTTGCTCGTCTTCAGCCCAGAGAGGGCATTCGCCTAAAGCGGCCTGGACAGGTAGGGCAGTTCGCAAGCTAGCATCAGCCATGATCTTCCTCGAGGTTCAATTGCAAATGGCAGGAGAAACTCTCTCCCGGGGCTAGGGTCTGCATACCGTGGGCGTGGGGCTTATCACTATTTAAAGCGGCGTTGGCATGACTGACTGGTTCAAGGGCAAAAAAGTCTTGCTGTTCAGGCGTAAAGAGCACCAAGTGACTCAGTTCCTCAGAGGCCAATAGCCGCAGGCGCAACCGATACTCTGGCCAGTGAATCTGCGCATGTCGTGACCAGCCTGTATAACAGTTATCTACGCCTGGCCACTCCAGCGGCCGCAAGTGGCAAAAATGCCACTTATCAGGAGGTGTGACCTGATGCGTGGGGAGTTGCCTATCATCATTAATCCATACAGACGCGGCGGCAAACTCAAGCTGCACTTTTGGCGTACGCTGAAAATAGGGATGCCAGCCCAACCCTGCCGGCATAGGGCGGGTATCGAGATTTTCAAGACTAAGCGTCAGGCTGACACGGTTGGGGCCTAGAGAAACTTCTTGAGTGACCTTGCAGCTCCACGGCCAGTCGGTATCTGGTAAATGGTGTAAAACCAAAGTGGCCCTGTCTTGGCTCTGCTCATCTTGGCGAACCAGCTCCCAGGCCCGCTGCCAGGCAAATCCGTGCAAACTGTGAGGGTGATTACCAAAATTACGTTTCAGGCAGATGGTTTCGCCTTGCCATGAAAAAGCGGCATCGGCGATTCGGTTTGAATAAGGCGCCAATACATAACCGCCACTATGCCGTGGCCCCTCAGGCAAGCTATCGCAACCCGACACCAGAGGCCTAAGAAGGTCTTGCCCTTTCCAGCGCAAATAGGAAAAAGCACCGCCACAACCAGGCAGCAGACTCGCCTCTAAATTGCCATGGCATAACGGAACCATATCAATACACGCCGCTATCTGCTGTATCAGCAACTTGGCCCTTGAGCGCTGCCACATACTCTTTAGCACGCGACATCATCATGCTCATATCTGAACCGACAGCGACAAAGCTGAAACCTTGAGCACGATAGCTGCTTACTAACCCTGGTTCCGCGCCAACAATGCCGCAAGGAAGCCCAAGCCGCTGACTATCCGCTACCGCTGCTGAAATCGCAGATTGCACCTCAGCGTGTCGAATGTCGCCAATACGCCCCATGGCGGCCGAAAGGTCACCTGGCCCCACGAACAAACCATCAATATTCTCAACGGCCGCAATGTCGTTCATAGCCGCCAGCGCCTCGGGCGTCTCTAACTGTAGAATGACGGCTATTTCTTCATCAGCACGCTGCAGATAATCCGCTACGGTGCCATAGCGGCTGGCTCGGTGCACTGCCGCAACGCCGCGATTTCCTTTACCCGGATAGCGGGTTGAGTTAACGGCTTGCGCCGCTTCTTCAGCATTTTGTATGTAGGGAAACATCAAGCTCTGAGCACCACTATCCAGCACGCGTTTAACCATCACGGGATCATTCCAGGGAAGCCTGACCACCAGCTCCGCAGGAGTACCTGCCACTGCCTGCATAATAGCGATCGCTTGAGGCACATCCACAGGAACATGCTCCATATCGAGCACAAGAAAATCAAAACCCGCCCAGCCAATTGCTTCAGCCACATTGGGGCTAGCAGTCATTAACCAAGTGCCTACCGGAACCTTCGCGGGATCATGAAGCCACTGCTTGAAGCGATTTTTAGGAAGCGTTGTCATATTATTGTTCTCCTTAGAAAATTTCCGGTTCGCCCTGACGCTGACCGCCTTGCAGGATATCGAAATCACAGCCCATATCGGCCTGGGTAACATGCTCCTGGAAAAGCGCGGTATAGCCACGATCAATGCGCGGACTTGGTGCTCGCCAGCACTGACGTCTAGCGTCTAACTCTGCCGCATCCACAAGCAGCTCTAGGCGGCGAGCAGCCACATCAAGCTCAATTTCATCGCCATCACGTACTAAAGCGAGAGGCCCGCCTACAGCAGACTCCGGCGCAATATGCAGCACGCAAGTACCATAGTGGGTACCGCTCATACGAGCATCGGAAAGGCGCACCATATCCCGAACACCTTGTGCAAGAAGCTTTTTAGGGATAGGCAGAGCACCCCACTCGGGCATGCCTGGCGCACCCCTTGGGCCTGCTTGCCTTAGCACCAAGATACTGTCTGCGGTGACATCCAGCTCGGGGTCGTCAATACGCGCCACCATATCGGCGTGATTCTCGAAAACAATGGCGCGACCACGGTGCTTTACCAATTTCGGGTCGGCAGAACTCGGTTTGATGACCGCCCCACGGGGGGCCAAGTTGCCACGCAAAACAGCAAGCGCAGCCCCTTCACATACAGGGTTATCTAGCGGGCGAATAACGTCGTTGTTGTAGCACTCGGCACCTTCTAAATCTTCCTTGAGCGTGCGACCACTGACGCTTTTGGTCGTTAGATCAAGATGATCAACTAGCTGAATTAGCAACGCGGGAAGGCCACCTGCATAATAGAAATCCTCCATCAGATACTGTCCTGAAGGAAAGATATTTGTCAGCACCGGAATTTCTCGTGCGACAGCGTCTAAGTCATCTAGAGTGAGCTTTACGTTGGCCCGTCGGGCAAGCGCAATCAAATGAATAGCCGCATTGGTGGAGCCACCGAGCGCCATATAGCACTTGGCACCATTGAGAAAGTTGTCTCGGGTGAGAATGTCAGAAGGCTTGAGGTCTTCCCAGATCATCTCAATAACGCGACTGCCGCAGGAGGATGCCATGCGTATATGCGCCGCATCAGATGCGGGGATACTGGAGGCTCCAGGCAGCGTCAGCCCCATGGTATCGACAATCGATGTCATGGTGGAGGCAGTACCCATGGTATTGCAGGTACCGTTTGAGCGAGTCATCCTGGATTCAAGATCCACCCAGTCATCTTGCGAAATATTGCCGCTGCGCAATTCATCCCAATATTTACGCGTATGGGTTCCAGCCCCTAAAGTTTTCCCTTTCCACTTCCCGTTAAGCATGGGACCTGCTGGGCAGAAGATGGCGGGAATATCCATGCTGATAGCCCCCATCAACAGCGCAGGAGTTGTCTTGTCACAGCCCCCCAGAAGAACCACACCATCTATGGGATGACTGCGGAGCAATTCCTCTGCTTCCATCGCTAAAAAGTTGCGATATAGCATGGTTGTCGGCTTCACCAGTACTTCACCAAGAGACAATGCAGGCAGCTCAACGGGATAACCACCTCCTGCCCAAACCGCCCTTTTCACTGCGTCAGCACGATCTCTCAAATGAGCATGACACGGGCTGAGGTCGCTCCAGGTATTAATGATGCCCACTACTGGCTTACCCATGAATTCCTCACGCCGTAAGCCCATTTGTTGTGTACGCTGCCGGTGCGCAAAACCACGCATGTCTTGCGAGTTGTACCACCGCTGGCTGCGTAGCTCTTCAATCTTGCGTTGCGTTCCATTCATCTTCATTGCCTTCCGGTCATAGAGGGCGGGCAATGTGAATACTGCCCTCAGCTATATTTTCGTAGCGCTACGAAAATATAGCTAAACCTTTTTCATATTGTCAACCAAGCATAAGAAAACAGGGTTCTAAAAATAGCGATTAGCCGATTTTCCTTGTTAATAGACGTTATTAATTACAATTTATTAAAATTAATACCTTTGTCTAACAAGATATCTTCTAGGCTGCTTGACAGCTTAACAGCGGGCAATTTAATATTTTCGCAGCGCTACGATAAACAATCCAATAATAATCGAAGGCACAAGACACATCTATAGTACTTATCTATAGAGCCGTTGCCTTTTGGAGCCGCTTATGCAGAAGCTTATAGCTCTACTAGATCGCTTTAACGGGATCTCAACTCGCTGGGCAGGCTATGCAGCCACCCTGCTGCTCGCCACTATGCTAGGCATCATGGTTACCCATGTGTTTTTTCGCTATGTACTGAACGACAGCTTTGGCTGGACCGAAGAACTAGCCCGCTACATGATGGTCTGGATGGCGTTTTTATTTTTCCCTGCTGCTCATCGCCAGGGTTTAAATGCCAGCTTAGAAATCGCAACTAACTGGTTTAAAAACTCTTCTCCATGGCGATTACTTCAGTTGCTGCTGGAGATATGCGTATTGGCAGTGCTCATATGGTGTATGAAACTAGGATTTGAACGTGTAGAGCGTGGCGCAACGAGCGTGAGCCTTTCTTTAGGCATCAGCATGTCTTACATCTATTTAGTATTGCCATTGAGCTTTGCCCTAACCAGTCTGAGTTCCTTAGAACGGGTGCTGCGTTTGAGTTACGGCCTCTTTGCTCCTAACGCCCTGCTGTATACGCAGGATCGGCCCAGCGCTGATAGCAATACAGAGGTATAACTTATGACTTTCGCGTATCTGTGGATTTTCCTCTTCCTGCTAGTTGCAGGCATGCCTATTGTCTTCCTAATGCTTTTTGCACCTGGCGTTAGCCTATTGCTGGAAGGAAGGCCTATGTTCCTTAACCTGCTATTCCAGCGGCTCTTTGCTGGGATAGACAGCTTCCCGTTAATGGCGCTTCCCTTCTTTATTTTGGCTGGTGAATTGATGACCGCCGGAGGGGTAACATCCCGAATAGTCCGCTTCGCTGAAACACTGATTGGTCACCGGCGAGCAGGACTTGGGCAAGTATCGGTCGCTTCTTCTTTAATGCTTGCTGGTGGCTCAGGTTCTGCTGTTGCGGATGCATCCGCCATGGGGTCAGTAATGATTCCCGCTATGAAACAATCGGGCTATACCAACCGGTTCTCTGCCGCGATCACTGCCGCATCGGCTGTTATCGCAAGTATCATTCCGCCTAGCGGCATTTTCATACTTTACGCTTTTATAATGAATGTATCGGTGGCCGGCATGTTCGCTGGGGGCGTTGTACCAGGCATTCTTATTGGCGTAGGTTTAATGATCACCATCGCTATCATGGCGCGTTTCAAAGAGTTTCCAGAGCCTCTTCCGAAAGCTAGCTGGGCTGAAAAATGGCAGGCGTTTGTCACCGCTTTTATGCCGCTGTTAACCCCCGTTATTTTGATCGGCGGTATTGTTGGTGGCATTTTCACTCCTACCGAAGGGGCAGCCGTTGCTGCATTTTATGCCTTAATACTTGGGCTTTTCTTTACGCGTGAAATTAGCTTCCGCGACCTACCCAAGCTATTTGGCAAAGCTGCCATTAACTCAGCGGTAATTTTGCTATTAGTCGGTGCTGCGGTTGCATTTGCTTCTTTAATCAGCCTTAAAGGAACACCACAACTCGTTAGCGATTTTATACTCTCAATTACCGATGACCCTCGACTGCTGTTTTTCCTTGTCGTCGCATTCCTATTAGCAGTCGGCACCATCATGGATGCTGGCCCTGCGATACTTATCCTTGGCCCAATCCTTGCCCCCGTCATGATAGGCATCGGTGTCGACCCAATTCATTTCGCAGTGGTAATGAGCATTTCCCTAATCATGGGGTTAATCACCCCTCCGATGGGCTTGGTGCTTTTCGTAGTGAGCAGCATTAGCAAAGAAAGCATCGAAAAGATTGCTTGGGAAATGATGCCACTATTCCTGGTGGAGATTGCCATTCTCTTCACCCTTGTCTACATCCCCGATCTTATTTTGGCTCTGCCACGGTTCTTTGGGTATGTCGCATAACCTTAACTTCCTTCCTTAGGAGAACAATGAAAATGATGAAGCAAGCTAAGACAGCTCTAACAACACTGTTCCTTGGTGCCGCACTAGGCAGCGCTAGCATCGCCCAAGCGACAGACCTTAATTTAGTATTTCTTGCCAATGAGGAAGACCAAGAATACGACGCTGCCCAGGTGTTTAAGAACTACGTTGAAAGCCGCACAGGCGGTGAAGTGAATGTCAACATCTTCGTCGGCGCTCAACTATGTGGTTCAGCCAACGAATGCTTTGAAGCCATGCAGGCCGGTATTGTTGATCTATTTACCGCCACGGCCGGAGGTGTAGCGGCTATCTATCCACCCATTCAAGGTTTAGATATCCCCTATGCATTTCCGGATGATCGCACAGCGATGACCATGCTGACTGATCCAGAGTTCACCGGCTTTCTGCGCGATGAACTACTGGAGGCCAGTAACGATTCCATTCGTCTGATGGCCATGACTCAAACAGGTGGCTGGCGGAATATCGTTAATGGCGAGCGTGAAGTCCGGACACCTGCTGATGCAGAGGGTCTACGCTTTCGCACGATTGAATCGCAAATCCAGCAGATTATGGTACGCGAGATGAACGCCTCACCTACCCCGCTACCATGGCTTGAAGTCTATACAGGCCTGCAAACTGGTGTCGTGGACGGAACGCTCAACTCCATTTCCGACATTACAAATATGAACTTTCAAGAAGTCATTAAGTACATGACGCTAGATAACCATGCCTACATGTCATCCATGTGGCTGATGGGAAATCAAAAGTTCCAATCACTAACACCTGAACAGCAGCGCGTCGTGGCTGACGGAGCTGCAATGATGTCGGTCATTCAGTTTGGCATTCAGCCTCGCAAAGAGCTTGAAGCCTATCGAATCTGGCGGGAAGCGGGTGGTGAACTATACACCCCCACCAATGAAGAAATGGAAGAGTTCCGAGCTATTGCAGAGCCAGTACGCGACTGGTACCTGGAAAACTTCGAAGAGGAAGGTGAGCGTTTCATTGAGGAGTTTGAGAACGCACGGGATAGAGCCCAACAGCGTGTCGATGCAGATCGCGAGTCAGTAATGCGTTAGTATAAATATAGCTAACAAATCATAGCAAAAGAGTAAAAAGGCGCATGAAAATGCGCCTTTTTTTACAAGCAAACTAGTCCACGCATTGAAAACATGTTGACCTTTCCCCTAGATTGGTGACATTAACTCAACCTAGAGCAGACGCTGAGTTTGCACTCATCACTGTTGAATAAACACATTGATTACTAATATAGAAAAATCGAATTAATGGTCATATCATGCTCTAGCTAGGCTGAAATCCTCGCTGGCTGGATTAGCCCTCGTATATAGGGTGTTAGGCACAATGGTGATGAGAGAGCTCAGACCAGGATCGAGATACAGACCTCCGCAGAACCGAACGCCTCGTTAAAACTGTTTTTCAAGGAATTGAAATGGCTCCCGATTGGTTGTCGCAAGTACTGCTTCCCTGGGTATTGGCCGGTGTGATGATGACAATGGGACTCAACCTTACCAAAATAGATATTGTCCAAACCTGTCGCCACCCTCGCCGTCTCGTGATCGGCACAAGCCTACAGATACTGGCACTACCGCTGCTGGCCTGGGGACTAGTGGCATTGCTTCCCCTTTCGCCGCCAGCCGCCGCCGGGTTGCTGCTGGTCTCGCTGGTGCCTGGGGGTGCCACTTCCAACATGTTCAGCTATCTCGTGCAGGGCGATCTGGCTTTGTCCGTCAGCTTGACCGCCATTGCCGCGGTGCTCGCTCCTTTCACGCTGCCGCTGGTGATGGGCTGGCACCTAGAATTTCTAACGTTGAGCAGTGCTGGGCTAAGCCTCCCCTACTGGCCTACCGTCGGAAAGCTATTGCTTGTAACCCTTGCACCTGTGCTCGCAGGTATGCTGCTGCGACAATTATTGGGGACATCCATACTGATCTGGATACTGCCCAAAATAAAAGTACTAACGGGAATGGCGATGATCGGCGTAGTGATCACGCTATGGTTAAGCCATGCGCAACGCCTTCCGTCACTGTTAAGCATCGAAACCCTGGCAGTGCTGCTACTGTGTGTCTTGAGTATGACGTTAGGCCACCAAGCCGCACGCCGCTTACGACTTCCTGATGCCAGTGTCCGCGCGATTACCGTTGAGGTCGGCGTGCAAAACGCAGGTGTAGCCATGATGGTGGCTTTCGCGCTTCTGCAGCAGCCAAATATTGGCTTAGTTCCGCTTCTATACGGGCTATTAATGAATGTGCCTGTATTTATCTGGATGTTCACCTGCCAATGGCGAGATAGCCAGCGAACAGTTGCGCGGCGATACTCATGAAACGGTGACTTAAATGGGCCTACTCAGCGCGAACAGCTGTTTTCAGCGGTCGTGCGTGTTGGTAGGAGAGAGCCTACAACATTTCGCTCCCCCCACCCTGTGCGGATGAATACTGTCCGTCATAAGAAGTTAGTCCTAGCGTCACACCGTTTAACCGAACATACCTACCACCACTAAACCTAGCGCCAAAACACTCAGTAAGGCGGCTGCACCGTACATCAGTTTTTTATTAAGTATGTCATTGCCCACGCTGATATCAAACAACCCGTGGCGCAGGCGGTGGGCGGCATGAAATAACGGCAAGCAAACCACCGCGCCAACAAACAGAAAGCCCGGCACACTAAACAGCAGATTGGACGCCCGCTCATAGCTCAGCGCCCCAGCAGGCAGCAGGCCAAGGGGCAGGCAAATGGCAATAAATAGAATGACGGCGGGCAAGATAACCGCAAAGCATACGCCGCCGGCACTGAACAGGCTCCACCAGAGTGGTTCATCAAAAGCTTGTTTATGCTGGGGTCCGTGTTCGTTTATAGCTAGTTTTTCCATAGCTGGTTTTTCCATCATTACGCCCTCCCCAATAGCCAGAAAAATAACAGTGCAACAGCCACTACACCTGCCCACTGACCAGCGACAATGGCCTTATCAGGAAGGCTATGCCCAGCGATGCGTAGCGGCATTACACGAGGAAACAGCACAAAGAAGGTCGCGGCGTGAAACAGGCTAGCGGCCAGCGCTAAAAGATTCAGCAGCAGCACAATGGGCGAGCCCATAAAGGCAATCCACCCCTGCCAGCTATCCGCCCCCTGAAGTAGGGCAACCATACCGGCCAGTAAACACAGCGTGAAAAACACCAGCGGCAGTACCGTGGCCTCGCGCAGCATATAGAGCTTAAAAAACCGGTGTTTCAGCCACCAGTTGCGTTTCAGTGGTGGCAGACGTTGCGATGATGATTTATGCATGATCTTTTCTCCCCTCACCCTTTAAACAGCGCAATTAAGGTATGTTTGGCAGCCTCGACCTTGCCCTGATTAACGGCAGCGGCGGGGTCGACATGCTTTGGGCATACCTGCGAACAGAAGCCGACAAAGGTGCAACTCCACACACCCTCGTGTCGATTAAGCTCGGTCATGCGCTGTTTTTTGCCATGGTCGCGGCTATCCAGGTTGTAACGGTGGGCGAGTGTTAGTGCCGCCGGGCCCAGGAATTCAGGGTTCAGCCCAAACTGCGGGCAGGCGGAGTAACAAAGCCCGCAGTTTATGCAGTTAGCGAACTGCTTGTAACGGGCAAGCTGCTCGGGGGTCTGCTGATAGGTTTCCGGTGCCTTCGGGTCATAGGGTTTTACCGGATTGTCATCTATCAGGTAGGGCTTAACCGCCGCTAAGTGCTCAAGGAATATTTCCATATCCACCACCAGATCCCGCTGCACGGGGAAGTGGGATAGCGGCTCGATGCGGATCTCGCCTTCATAATCGCGCAGGAAGGTTTTACAGCCGAGCTTTGGAATGCCGTTGACCATCACCCCACACGAGCCACAAATCGCCATGCGGCACGACCAGCGGTAGCTCAGGGTGCTATCAAGCTGCTCTTTAATATGATTCAGGGCATCCAGCAGCGAGGTGCTGTCATCCACCAGCATCTCGTACTGCTGCCAGTAAGCTTCAGCCGAGCTGTCTGGCAGGTAACGTTTAACGCTAATGTGCTTGATGCTGGTGTTATTAGTGCTGACACTCTTGGTAGTGATCTGCTCGGTACTCATACCTTGCCCCCCTTGCCCGCATCGCCGTAAGCCCGCTCAGCCGGTGCGGAAAACCGAACATCAACGTCCTGCCAGCGCAGCTCGGCCGGTGCTTCACCTTGGTAAAAGACTTGGCTGTGCTTGAGATAATTAACGTCGTCGCGTTTTTGCATGCCTTCATCTAAGCGTTGGTGAGCACCGCGGGATTCACGCCGTTCAAGTGCTCCTAGGCAAGAGGCTTCGGCAATATCCAGGCCGTATCCCAGTTCGATGCACTCCAGCAGCTCGGTGTTGAATATCTTGCTGGTATCGTTAACGCGAATTTTGGCATAGCGCTCGCGCAACTGACGCATGGTCTCAAGCGAATGGCGCATGCCTTCTTCGGTGCGGTAAATACCACAGCCACTCTCCATGGCTTGCACCATGGCGTGCTTAAGTTCTACCCAGGATTCGCCGCTGCCTTCACCATCACAGAGGCGCGCCAAAGTCGCTTGCTGATGCTCGGCTTGGGCTTCCAGCAGGCGCGTATCCGCCCACTCGGTTTGTGCCGCCCGCTTACTGGCTTGCTCACCCGCCAAGCGGCCAAATACCAGTAGCTCGGTCAGAGAATTGGAGCCCAGCCGGTTAGCTCCGTGCAAACCTACAGAAGCGCACTCCCCTGCAGCATAGAGCCCAGCAATAGACGTTTCGCACTGAGGATCGGTCTCAATTCCCCCCATGGTGTAGTGAACCGCCGGGCGAATGGGAATCGGTTCTTTCACAGGGTCAACATTGATATAGGATTTAGCCAGCTCGCAGATAAACGGTAGGCGCTCTAGGATGTATTTTTCACCCAAGTGGCGCAGATCAAGATAGACCACGTCGCTGTCACCAAACTTGCCAGTGCGGCCCGCCTGCTGCTCCTGCCAGAAAGCCTGTGAGAGTTTGTCCCGCGGCCCCAGTTCCATATATTTGTTTTCCGGCTTGCCCAGCGGTGTTTCCGGGCCAAGTCCATAATCCTGCAGATAGCGATAACCATCTTTATTGAGCAGAATGCCGCCTTCCCCCCGGCACGCTTCGGTAATCAAAATGCCGGAACCGGGTAAACCGGTGGGGTGGTATTGAACAAACTCCATGTCCCGCAGCGCCACACTGTGACGATAAGCCATGGCCATGCCATCGCCAGTCACAATGCCCGCGTTAGTATTGAAACGAAATAAGCGCCCCGCGCCACCGGTGGCCAGTATCACCGCTTTAGCACGCAGCAGCGTCAATTCGCCAGTGGCTACCTGCAGCGCAATCACACCTATCACTGCACCTTCGTGAACCGCCAGATCAAGCACGAAATACTCATCAAAACGCTCAATCTCAGGGTATTTCAGCGAGGTCTGAAACAGCGTGTGCAGCATATGGAAGCCAGTTTTGTCGGCAGCAAACCAGGTGCGGGCAGTTTTCATGCCGCCAAAGCGGCGCACCTGCACCTGGCCATCGTCTTTGCGGCTCCATGGGCAGCCCCAGCGCTCCATCTGCACCAGCTCTTGATAGGCGTGATGGACAAAGTAGTCGACGACGCCCTGTTCAACTAGCCAGTCACCGCCTGACACCGTGTCGTCAAAGTGGGCCTGATGGGAGTCTTCAGCACTGGTAACCGCGGCAGCGCCCCCTTCAGCGGCCACGGTATGGGAGCGCATCGGGTAGACTTTTGACAGCAGCGCAATACGTTGAGGTGTCTTATGCTCCTTAGCGTGCTCAGCAGCGCCAATAGCCGCACGTAAGCCTGCCCCACCGCCTCCTACAATGACGATATCGAAATCTCGCTGCTGCATAACACTTCCTTCCGTTAGCCAGGCCAAAGCGCGTTAGTGGCGACACTCTGCGGCGTCGTCTTCTTTATTTGAACTTACCATACCCGTGGCGAGCTCTGTTCATTAGTCCAAAGGACTATTGATGTACATCAAGAAAAATAGAAATCGAGTTGGCGCTGCTTTTACCCTAGTGCCATACCATCTACTCTTCAAATAACTCACTGCCATCGGCAGGTGTTTTCGGCGTTGTTTTTAAAGAAAAAGTTTTTAAAGGCAAAGCTTTTAAAGACAAGGTCAATATTCCGGTGTGGCTTTACTGCCGAAATAATACTTAGAAAATAGAAGAACTTAAAAACAACTGAAGAGAAAGAGAGAGGCAGTATGAACAGCATTACTCAACCATCGCCTCGGTGGAAGCTATTCGCACCACTTATCATCGCCATCATTGTTGCGTTTCGATTCTTGCCCCTTTTACGCCCTCCAACACTGCACGCAGTGCGGGCACCATTTATCCGGTGATTCGCAACCTGCCACCACTTTACGACTCGCACCCCAATGACCCCAGCATGAAGCGTATGGGTAGCTTTTTGATGTGGACAGCGTTGGCTTCTACCTGCGTGACCAGCTCGCTGTTTCTAACAGCCATGGCCCCTAACTTGTTAGCCATCGCCCTAACCGAAAGCACAACCGGCATCCAGATCAACTGGGGGCAGTGGTTTATGGCCATTGCGCCAGTAGGCATTTTGCTACTGCTGTTAGTGCCACTACTTTGCTACTGGCTATGCGCCCCTGAGGTGAAAGCGGGCCATGAAATTTCTGACTGGGCAAGAGACGAGCTAAAGCAATTAGGCAAGCTCACTCGTAAAGAGATAGTACTGGTGGTAATGGTTGTCACGGCACTACTACTGTGGATTTTTGGCGGCGGCATTATCTCCGCATCTTTGGTTGGGCTGGTTGTGATTTGCGGCATGCTGCTGACAGGCATCGTCACCTGGGATGATATTCTCAAGAACAATGCCGCCTGGAATACCTTTGTTTGGTTTGCCACCTTGGTGGCGCTGGCAGGCGGACTTAGCCAAGTGGGGTTCGTGAATTGGTTTGGCAACGTGGTAGGCGGGCAAATAAGTCACTTTAACCCGCTGATGGCCATGGTGGCCTTGACCGTACTGTTCTACGCTCTGCACTACTTCTTTGCCAGCATTACGGCACACGTCACCGCCCTACTGCCGGTTATTTTGGCGGCGGCGTCTGGCATTCCAGGCTTGGATATGCAGATGTTTGTGCTACTACTGCTGCCCACGCTCGGCTTTATGGGTATTCTCACACCTTACGGCACAGGGCCAAGCCCGGTTTACTACGGTAGCGGCTACTTGCCCAGTGCACTCTTCTGGCGGCTAGGGGCAATCTTCGGGCTGATCTTCCTGGTGGCGTGGTTAGTCATTGGTCTGCCCTGGCTAATGCTAATCAATTGATTGGAAAATCGCACAATGGATTTACTCACTAAGCGCAATCACTGCCAAGCTTGGTTGCTAGCCGCTCGTCTGCGAACACTACCGCTAGCATGTGCCTCTATTCTGCTGGGGAGTGGTCTAGCAGCAGGTGAGAATGCTTATAAAACGTCAGTGCTAGTGTTTTCCTTACTGACAGCAATTGCCCTCCAGGTGCTCTCTAACCTTGCCAACGATTATGGTGATGCCACTTCTGGGGCCGACGATTATTCTCGCATTGGGCCGGCAAGAGCAGTCTCTTCAGGCTTAATCACTCCACGGGCCATGCGCATAGGGATGGCCCTAACGGCGACTGGTGCAGCGCTATCGGGACTGTTATTACTGCTTGCCACTTTTGGCAACCAGTGGGGACACATTGTTCTCTTCTTGCTACTAGGTGCTGCCGCTTTATTAGCAGCGGTGACCTATACCGTTGGGCTGGGCGGTAAGCCCTACGGCTACCGAGGGCTGGGCGACATTGCGGTTTTTTTGTTTTTCGGGTTGCTGGGAGTATTGGGAACCTATTACCTGCACACTCATCAACTAAGTTGGCTGCCGTTACTGCCCGCTGCCGCATGTGGACTGCTGGCCACTGCCGTGCTAAACGTCAATAACGTCCGAGATATCGACAGCGATGCGCGCACTGGCAAGATCACCTTAGCGGTGCGGCTTGGCCGCGCCAACGCTATAAAGTATCACTGGGCGCTGCTGGGAACAGCGCTGCTGCTCACTCTCATCTATCTGGTTGCAGTGCCAGTGCCGCTACTGGGGTGGAGTTGCCTGCTAGTGGCCAAACCACTGACTGATGCCGCCAAAACGTTAACCCAAAGTCGTGATGGCGAAATTCTAACCAGAATGCTGAAAAAAACGGCGATCTCAACGCTGCTTTACAGTGTGTTGTTGTCTATTGGCCTAATGCTGTTTTAAATATTGACATTGCGGTAGAGGAAACGTTGCGCTAACCGCCAGTTGCATTCATGAACCGCAAAACCTGAACCTCACCATCAGTAGTAAAGTAGTGGCGCTCTGGCTTTTTGTTCATTGCCGCCACAATGCTGGCTTTAAGCCGCTGGATATCACCTGGATAACGCCGCATTACAGCGCGTAAATCCACCGAGTGCTCATTGCCCAAGCAGAGGAGTAGCCGCCCTTCCGCCGTCACTCGAACACGATTACAAGCAGCACAAAAATTGTGGCTATGGGGAGAGATAAAGCCAATGCGTGACTGGCTGTTTGCCATACGATAATAACGGGATGGCCCTAGGGTGCTCTCGGTGGTGGGTAGGAGTTGATAATGGTTTTCTATGGTCTCGCGTACCGCATCAGTGGAAAGAAAGGTTTCACCACGGTTATGCTCGCTGATAGCGCCCAGGGGCATCTCCTCGATAAAGCTGATATCGACTTGTTCATCCCGGGCAAAGTTTACCAAGTCGATAATTTCGTCGTCATTACGCCCCTTAAGCAATACAGCGTTGAGCTTAATCGACTGAAAACCAGCGCGGCGTGCGGCACGGATACCCGCGATCACTTGGTTTAAGTCACCTGTTCGGGTTAATGCTTTAAAACGCTCGGGCTTGAGCGAGTCAAGGCTAATATTGAGCCGATGTAGCCCGCCTTGGCGCAAAGCATCGGCATGTTTGACCAGCCCTGAGCCATTGGTGGTCATAGCTAGCTCGCGCAGGCCCTCCAATTCACCGAGTTTTTGCACTAGCGTTAGCACGCCCTGGCGTACCAGCGGCTCACCACCAGTTAGACGGATTTTTTCCACGCCCAGCTCGACGAATGCCTGCGAAAGGGTGGCTATTTCCTCAAGGGTCAGCAATTGGGTTCGAGGCAGGAAGGTCATCTCCTCGGCCATGCAATATACACAGCGAAAATCACAACGATCAGTTACCGATATACGCAGGTAACGCACCTTACGGCCAAACCCATCGACCAAGACGCTCATAGTGAGGGCTCCTCTATTTGAGAACTAACCAGCTGTATGTGTGGCTTGTGATGTGAAGACATACCCTCTCCTATAAAAGCTAACGAGGTCAGTGGTCACGACTGAAAAAGTGATTCAAGCGGCGAACTGATTGATGGGGTAGTAGTGATACGCCTCCCCTTCTGCCACATCGATTTCGGGGTTAATCATTAAATAACCATCAGCTTGGCTAGCCGCACCAAGCATATGCGAGCCCTGTCCGCCCGCTAACTGCGCCACGGGACTCCCCTGTGACCAATCCAACACTACCCGTAATAGCTCGCAGCGCCCTTTGGGCCCACGCTGAGAGAAGCCCGCTGTTACTGGAAAACACTGTAGCGAAGCTAAGTGTCGACCCTGCATAGCATGAATAAACGGCAGCGCCAGCAGTTGCCAGCCCACCAGGGAGGCCACGGGATTACCCGGCAGCGCCATTAACGGCGTGCAAGTGGAAGGCTCCGCGCCTAGATAACCGAATGCAAAGGGCTTTCCGGGTTTCATCGCAACACCATGAAAATATAGCCCACCGCGCTGCTCGATCACCGGACGAACGTGATCCTCCTCGCCTACCGAAACGCCACCGGTGCATATCACCACATCTGCAATGGTTTGTGCGTGCTCAAAGGCCTGGTGCAATGACTGCGGCGAATCAGCGATGACGCCCAGGTCCAGTACATCGCACTGCGCTTGTGCGAGCAGTACGTTAAGCATGGCGCGATTGCTGTCGTATACCTGTCCCGGCGATCGCACCGTGCCTGGGGCAATCAGCTCATCGCCGGTTGAGAGCAATGCCACCCTTAGGCGCCGCTTGACGGCAACGATATTGATCCCGTGGCTTGCCAGAAGCGCAATCGACGCTGCATCAAGAAACTTACCCGCAGCGAGTAGCGGGGTTCCCATGCGGGTCTCCTCGCCTTGACGGCGAATATTAGCGCCTAGCACCAAGCTACCCTCAAGATGTATATGCCCGCGCTTATCAAGGGTTACCCGCTCTTGAGGCACCACAATATCCGCCCCTATGGGTACCGGCGCGCCGGTGAAAATACGCGCGCAGCCCCCTTCGGGTAGGAGCATGACACCTGCGCCAGCTGGCACGCGTTGAAGAATGGGCAGGCCTGCACCGCGAGGTGCCGCTTGGTAATCAGCCAGACACAGCGCGTAACCATCCATAGCGCTATTGTCCACACCTGGCATATCGAGAGGTGCAACCACCGTTTCTGCCAGCACTCGCCCCGCCGACTGTTCAAGGGAGACGTTTTCTACGGCATTAATCGGCGTGGCTGCGTCGATAACTCGTTGGCGTGCATCAAATAAATTTAACAAGCCGGGCGTGACTATTTCTGCGCAGTGACAGTTCATAAGCGCTCCGAAACATGCGACGTCGTTTCTACTTGACGTCCACTACAAGCAGGAGCAGAAGGCAACACCATTGCTACAAAGTTGCAGGGCCGAGTGCGGGAGTCCAACTGCAATGAGATGATTTTTTCCCACGCCAATTCACATGCTTTGGGCGAACCGGGCATTGCAAACAACAGTGTCTGGTTGGCAACCCCGGCCACCGCCCGAGATTGAATAGTCGACGTGCCAATCGTTTGCAGAGAGTAGTAGCGAAACAGCTCGCCATACCCCTCAATTGCTTTGTCAAAAAGAGGGACTAATGCCTCTGGTGTGGTATCGCGAGCAGTGAAGCCCGTACCGCCATTCACCAGGATCGTCTGAATTTCGTTACGCGCAATCCATTCCGAAACCACAGCACGAACCTGATAAATATCATCAGGCACGATGCGCCGCTCCACTAGGTTATGGCCGCTTTCAATAAGATGCGCGGCGAGTAAGTCACCACTGCCATCCTCATCGAATCCACGCGTATCGGAAACGGTTAACACCGCGATGCCAAGCGGAGTGAAAAGTGCATCTACGGGAACATGGGACATCAAGCATCTCCTATTAGCGTTTCTATTGCAGCAAGCTGCCGCCAGCATCGTCATCCAGCACAATCCCTTCGACGCCTATTTCGCTCTCTAACATCAGCAAATAGTGACGCAGCGCACGTCGAGTTGCCTGCTCCCGTAGGCTATGGCGCACCCGGTCGATAACCTGATCGAAAGGTAACGCCCTACCTTCTCTGCGCTCGTCAATACTCACCACATGCCAGCCATAGCGAGACGCCAAGGGGCGCTCGTGTAGACCTTCGGGCAGGTGCTGCAAAGCGCGATCCAACTCTGGAACGGTTTGCCCCGACACTAGCCAACCCAAATCACCATCCAGCTCTTTTGAAGGGCACACGGAGTGGTGTTGAGCAAATTCGGCAAACCGTTCGGGTATCTCATTAAGCTGTTCGAGTAGCTTCTCACCAAGCTGGTAGGCGTCGTCGCGACCCTGGGAGTCATCGGGTGCGGCCGCGAGCAGGATATGCCGAACGCGTAACTGCACCGGCTCACTGAAGCGCTCTCGGTGGGTGTCAAAAAAGCGCTGGCAATCTGCTTCCCCCGGTTCCGGCACCTCAAGCTCCTGTTCGAGCAAGGCAGCAATCGCCGCATCTTCCTGCGCTTCGCTAACGTCCTGTGTCGATAGTAGGCCCAGGACGCTAGCACGCTGGCGAAGCAGCTCTCGGACCACCAACGCACGGGCGGCCTGAAGCTGAGCCTCCCCCGCTGTTTCGGCGGGGTGATACTGCATCTCCAACGCAATCGTTGCTTCATCGATAGGGGTGTCGCCGACACGTACCGGAGGCGCAGCAACGCCCCCAGGTAACTGTTCGATATCAATCATCTGCATGTTATTTCTCCTCTTGCCTGGCCGAGCACAAGCCAGTTTTTTTAGCTGCGGCGGCGGACAAGCTGGTACCTACGTGTGATATAACCAAACGGCGCGCTCCACACATGCACCAAGCGGGTAAAGGGGAACAGCAGGATGATGGTCAGGCCGATAAAGATATGCAGTTTGTAGATCCACGACACTTCCTGCATGTAGTCCGCCGCACCGCCGCTGAAGAAGACAATCGACTGCGCCCAGCTGGAGAGGGTTAGCATCATTTCACCGTCCATATGGCCTAGCGAGAAGATGATGGTCACCATGCCAAGGCCCGCCTGCAAAACGATCAACCCCAGGATCAGGGTATCCATCAAGCTGGAAGATTGACGCACGCGTGGATTAAAGATGCGCCGATATAGCAGCATGGCACCGCCCACCAGGCACATGGCACCGGCAATACCGCCCACCACGATAGCCACTAGCTGTTTAGTACCGGCGTGCAGAAACGGCGCGTAAACCCAGTGCGGTGTGAGCATACCTACCAGATGGCCGAAGAAAATCACGATAATACCGATATGAAACAGGTTGCTGCCCAGGCGCATATTCTTTGAAGAGAGCATCTGGCTAGAACCGGTCTTCCAGGTGTACTGACCATGATCAAAACGGAGCAGGCTGCCAAGCAGAAACACCGTGCCAGCGAGATAGGGGTAGTAACCGTAGATCAGATGGGTTAAGTAATGCGCAATCGCGTCATACATGGTGATTCTCCTATTAACGATCGGCGGAAGGAGCGGAAGAGGCATTTAAAGACGGAGCAGGCATAATGCGTACCGGCTGGCTCTGAACGGTGTGCTTGCGCTCAGCCAAGCGGCGGCCTTCGGCAGACTGCAGCGCGCAATCCTCATCTGAGGTTGCTGAGAAACGCACCGCTTCTTCTTCCCATACAGCGTCTAATGCTTCGGGGGTGTTGTCCGGCGCTTCTTTTTTGACCTGGGGCCGATGCTCCTCAACATCTCCCTCGGCGCCGATTAATGCCAATAGTGACAACGGTACCAGCGCGTGATCCGCTCCCCGCTCCTCCAGCCGTGCCGTCAGCAACGCCAGGATATGGCGTATTTCGCCCAGCCAGCGGCCAATCTCGGCGTCGTCGCACATTGAAAGGTATTCAAGAAATACCGGTAGATGATCGGGCAGTTCACGGGCATCCAGCTCGAAACCGGCCGCGCTGTACTCGGCCATAAGATCCACCATGGCCTGGCCACGGTCACGTGATTCACCGTGTACGTGTTCGAATAACAGCAGCGACGTAGCCCGCCCCTTATCGAACATGGCGACGTACTCGGCCTGCAGCTCAAGCAGGTCGCCCTCTTGGAGACGCTGACACCACTCCATTAGTGACGACTTGAGAGCCGCCCCCAGGCGGCGCTCGGCATTGAGAATTTCGATGAGTTCGCCGCAGGCATCCTGCAGTTCCTGGGTCGGGTAATCGAGCAGGCGGGCCAGTACGCGTAGGCTACGCATACCCTGTAGCGGCTCGAACGACGGCTCTCCCGGGGTCGGCGATTGGGTAGCGGCTTCAGTCATGACGAGACTCCTCAAGTTGCGGCTGCGGGTCGAAGACCTCTACCGGTTTCACCAACACGCTGGTCTGCTTACGGCCATTAAACAGGTTGGGCTGGCTCTCACCGTGGCAACCATCACCAAAGGTAAAGCCGCATCCGCCCCGTTCCGGGAAGGCTTCGGTGGCCATTTCCCGATGGCTGGTGGGGATCACAAACCGATCCTCGTAGTTGGCAATGGCCAGGTAGCGGTACATCTCTTCTACTTGGGCGACGCTCAGCCCCACGGCATCGAGCACGTCGGCATTGGGGGCACCCTCCACGTGCTTGCCGCGCATGTAGACACGCATCGCCATTAAGCGCTTGAGTGCCAACACCACGGGCTCCTCTTCACCAGCAGTCAACAGGTTAGCTAGGTACTTCACCGGGATACGCAGTGATTCAATCTTCGGCAGGATGCCGTCAAACTCCACATGCCCCGCCTCAGCGGCGGACTGAATCGGCGACAGCGGCGGCACGTACCACACCATCGGCAGCGTGCGGTATTCCGGGTGCAGTGGCAGCGCCAACCCCCAGTCGATAGCCATCTTGTAAACCGGTGAGGCCTGGGCGGCTTTGATGACGTTATCCTGAATGCCATCCCGCTTGGCCTGGGCAATCACTTCCGGATCGTTGGGATCAAGGAAGATCTCACATTGGCGATGGTAGAGGTCACGCTCATCCGGGGAGCTTGCCACTTCCTCGATGCGATCAGCGTCATACAGCAGCACGCCGAGATAGCGAATGCGGCCCACACAGGTCTCGGAGCAGATGGTCGGCTGACCGGCCTCGATACGCGGGTAGCAGAAGATGCACTTCTCGGACTTACCGCTTTTCCAGTTGTAGTAGATCTTCTTGTAGGGGCAGCCGGAGATACACATCCGCCAGCCACGACACTTGTCCTGGTCGATTAGAACGATGCCATCCTCTTCCCGCTTGTAGATCGCACCGCTAGGGCAGGACGCCACACAGGTGGGGTTCAAACAGTGCTCGCACAGGCGTGGCAGATACATCATGAAGGTGTTTTCGAACTGGCCGTAAATATCTGCCTGCACCTTGTCGAAGTTGGCGTCTTTGCGCCGCTTGGCGAACTCGGTGCCGAGGATCTCTTCCCAGTTGGGGCCCCATTCGATCTTTTTCATGCGCTGACCGGAAATCAGCGAGCGCGGACGCGCTACCGGCTGGTGCTCACCGATCTTGGCGGTATGCAGGTGTTGGTAGTCGAAAGTGAACGGCTCATAGTAGTCATCCATCTCGGGCAAGTCGGGGTTGGCGAAAATGTTCGCCAGCACCCGCCATTTGCCACCAATACGCGGCTCAATCCGACCGTCGTTACGGCGCATCCAGCCGCCCTTCCACTTGGCCTGGTTCTCCCACTCTTTGGGATAGCCGATACCGGGCTTGGTCTCGACATTGTTGAACCAGGCGTACTCCATACCTTCGCGACTGGTCCAGACATTTTTGCAGGTCACCGAACAGGTGTGGCAACCGATACACTTATCAAGGTTGAGAACCATGCCTACCTGGGAACGAATTTTCATTTCACGGCCTCCTGAGCACTGTTCTTGAGAGCCACGTTCTCCTGAACACTGTCATTGCCTTCACCATCCAGCCAGTCAACGTGTTTCATCTTGCGCACTAACACGAACTCATCGCGGTTTGAGCCGACGGTGCCGTAGTAATTAAAACTGTAAGAGAGCTGCGCGTAGCCGCCGATCATATGGGTTGGCTTGGGGCAGACACGGGTGACCGAGTTGTGAATACCGCCCCGCGTGCCGGTGACCTCAGAGCCAGGGACGTTCACGTTGCGCTCCTGGGCGTGGTACATCATCACCATGCCCGCTTTGACCCGCTGGCTGACCACTGCCCGCGCGGCAATCGAGCCGTTGGCGTTGTAGACCTCGATCCAGTCGTTGTCCTCGATATCGATCTCAGCCGCGTCCGCCTCGGAGAGCCACACCACCGGGCCGCCTCGGTTAAGCGTCAACATCAGCAGGTTGTCCGAGTAAGTGGAGTGAATGCCCCACTTCTGGTGCGGCGTGAGGAAGTTCAGCGCCTTGCTCTTGAAGCCGTTGTCGGCGGGAAGCTGGAAGCCTTTGGCCGCCTTGGTATCGATGGGCGGGCGATAGACCAGCAGGCTTTCACCGAAAGCGCGCATCCAGGCATGATCCTGATAGAACTGCTGACGACCACTCACGGTGCGCCAAGGGATCAGCTCGTGAACGTTGGTATAACCGGCGTTATAGGAGACATGCTCATCCTCAAGGCCGGACCAGGTCGGGCTGGAGATAATCTTGCGCGGCTGAGCGACGACATCGCGGAAGCGGATTTTTTCGTCATGTTTGGGCCTTGCCAGGTGGGTATGGTCACGCCCGGTAATTTTGGAGAGTGCATCCCACGCTTTTACTGCCACGGCGCCATTAGTTTCCGGTGCCAGGGTCAGAATCATCTCGGCGGCATCGATAGCGCTGTCGATCAACGGGCGCCCTTTATGCGGGCCGTCCAGCTTGCGATGGTTGAGTTTGCCCAGCAGCTCGACTTCAGCATCGGTATTCCAAGCGATGCCCTTGCCGCCGTTACCGATACTTTCCAGCAGCGGCCCTACGGAGGTGAAGCGCTCATAGGTTTCGGGATAGTTGCGCTTGACCTCAATCAGCGATGGCATGGTCTTGCCGGGAATCGGCGCGCATTCGCCTTTCTTCCAATCCATCACCGTCGGTTGGGCCAACTCTCCTGGCGAGTCGTGCTGCATCGGCAGCGTGACCAGGTCGGTCTCTTCGCCCAGGTGGCCTACACAAACCTTGGAAAACGCCTTGGCAATGCCCTTGTAAATATCCCAGTCGCTGCGCGATTCCCAGGCCGGGTCGGTGGCGGCAGTCAAGGGGTGAATAAAGGGGTGCATGTCAGAAGTGTTAAGGTCGTCCTTCTCATACCAGGTCGCCGTAGGCAGCACGATATCCGAGTAGAGGCAGGTGGTGGACATGCGGAAATCCAGCGTCACCAGTAGGTCGAGCTTGCCTTCCGGCGCTTCGTCACGCCATACGACTTCTTCGGGCTTCTGACCGCCGAAGTCGCCCAGATCTTTACCCTGAATACCGTGGCGAGTACCCAGCAGGTACTTGAGCATGTACTCATGGCCCTTACCGGAACTACCCAGCAGGTTGGAGCGCCAGATGAACATATTGCGCGGGAAATTCTCTGGCGCGTCCGGGTCTTCTGCGGCAAAGCGCAGCTCACCGCTCTTGAGCTGCTGAACCGCATAGTCGGCAGTGGACATGCCCGCGGCTTCGGCTTTTTTCGCTAAGCGTAGCGGGTTAGTGTCCAGTTGTGGTGCTGACGGCAGCCAGCCCATGCGCTCAGCACGCACGTTAAAGTCAATCAGGCTACCGGGGTAATCCTCGGCCTTGGCCAACGGCGAAAGAATTTCTTTAATCTCGAGCTTCTCGTAGCGCCACTGGGAGGAGTGACTATAGAAGAAGGAAGTAGAATTCATATGGCGCGGCGGGCGCTGCCAGTCGAGGCCAAAGGCCAAAGGCGTCCAGCCAGTCTGCGGACGCAGTTTTTCCTGACCCACATAGTGGGCCCAGCCGCCACCGCTCTGGCCGATACAACCACACATGATCAGCATGTTAATCAGGCCGCGGTAATTCATGTCCATGTGGTACCAGTGGTTCATACCGGCACCAACGATGATCATGCTACGGCCGTTGGTTTTATGGGCGTTGTCAGCAAACTCTCGAGCAATGCGGGTGCACTGCTCTGCTGGGACACCGGTGATTTTCTCCTGCCACGCGGGGGTATAGGGGCGGATCTGATCAAACGAGGTCGCGCCATCATCTTCGCCGTCGCCGACAAAGCCACGGTCGATACCGTAGTTGGCACACATCAGATCAAAAACGGTGACCGCCAGCATGTCGCTGCCATCGGCTCTCTTCAAACGTTTGGCGGGCAGGTTGTGGAACAGCAGGTCGTCAGCAGCACCGACGCCAGCTCCTTTGACGTGCTCAAAGTGTTCGTGTTCGATACCACCAAAGTAAGGAAACGCAACGCGCGCGACGCTATCGTGGTGATTGACCAAACTTAGCAACGGCTTGATCTCGGTGCCGGCGGCGTCCAGCGATTCCAGGTTCCACTTGCCCACTTCGTCGCCAGTTTCGCCCCAGCGGAAACCGATGGAGCCGCGCGGCACCACCAACTGGTCACGGGTTTCGTCCCAGGCAACGGTTTTCCACTCGGGATTGTTTTCCTGGCCCAGGGCAGCATCAAAATCACTGGCACGCAGCTGGCGACCCGGTGCGAAGCTGCCATCTTCACGCGCTTCCAGTTCCACCAGAAACGGCATGTCGGTATAGCGGCGCACATAGTCGGTGAAATAGGCGCTGGGGTTCTCAAGATGGAACTCTTTGAGAATGACATGGCCCATGGCCATCGCCAGGGCGGCATCGGTACCCTGCTTGGCGGACAGCCACTCGTCGGTCAGTTTGGAAACTTCGGCATAATCCGGAGTGATCGAAACCGTTTTGGTGCCCTTGTAACGTACTTCGGTAAAGAAGTGGGCATCCGGGGTACGCGTCTGGGGCACGTTGGACCCCCAAGCGATAATGTAGCCGGAGTTGTACCAATCAGCGGACTCGGGAACGTCAGTCTGCTCACCCCAGGTCATTGGCGAGGCCGGCGGCAAGTCACAATACCAGTCGTAGAAGCTCATGCAGACGCCGCCAATCAGCGACAGGTAGCGGCTACCTGCGGCGTAGCTGACCATCGACATGGCAGGAATCGGCGAAAAGCCAATGATCCGGTCGGGGCCATACTGCTTAGCGGTGTAAACGTTAGAGGCAGCGACCAGCTCGTTGAGCTCATCCCAGTTACCGCGAACGAAGCCGCCCATGCCGCGGGCACGCTTGTACTGTTTGGTCTTGGCAGGGTCTTCAACAATCGACGCCCAGGCATCTACCGGATCTGGGTTAGCCTTCAGCGCTTCGCGCCATAGTGCCAGCAGCGGCTTGCGAACCAACGGATACTTGAGACGGTTGGCGCTGTACAGGTACCAGGAGTAGCTGGCACCGCGCGGGCAACCACGCGGCTCATGGTTGGGCAGGTCGGGGCGGGTACGGGGGTAATCTGTCTGCTGGGTTTCCCAGGTAACTAAGCCGTTCTTGACGTAGATCTTCCAGCTACAGGAGCCGGTGCAGTTCACCCCGTGGGTGGAACGCACCACTTTATCGTGCTGCCAGCGGGCACGATAACTATCTTCCCATTGACGGGATTCGCTACGTAGTTCGCCGTGTTCATTGGCAAAAGGTTCGCGGGACTTGCGAAAGAAATTCAGCCGATCTATGAAGTGACTCATGGTCGATCTCCAGGCTCCTCGGAAATTTGCGTACCCGCTAGGCGGGCTCCATGGAGTGGATTCTGCGTGATCGACAAGGGAATTACTGCGTGATTACCTCCATATACACCCTATCTACCCCCAAGGTGATAGAGCGGCCAACGTAAAGGAATAGACGGTTGGCGCTGTTGAAATTACACCGTGCTTGAATGCTAGCTGTAGCGGAGCGGAATATGCTCACAGGCCTTCAACTACGTTTACATTGCAACTCACTGAACATTCATACAACATGCTTTTTATAGTTGGATTACTCTCGGAGCAAAACGCACTCCATGCACCTCACCCGATTCACTGATTATTCGATACGCGTATTGATCTTTCTTGCTACCAAGGGAGAGGAGCGCTCTACCATTCACGAGATTGCCGAAACCTTTAATATCTCACGCAATCATTTGATGAAAATTGTTCAAGAGCTAAGTCAAAAGAACTACGTTACCGCCATTCGTGGCAAGAATGGCGGCTTACTGCTGACACGGGACCCCGCCACCATTGGGTTAGGGGAGCTAGTACGCGAGATGGAGCATGACATGGCGTTGGTGGAGTGCTTTCATAGCGACAATGCCTGCATCATTACGCCTGCATGTCGCCTTCAACCGATTCTTAATGATGCACTGTCAGCATTTATAGGTGTGCTGGACCACTATACGTTGGCCGACCTACTAGGCAATCAACAATCTCAACTGGCGCAGCTTATGCGCATTCCTACCGTCAGCGCTTAGCACACACTAGCCATCCTGCCCATCGACTCGCGCCTGCATCAACGGCAACGTGTAGTGCATGAGGAATATTGCATAGGCCAAGCACCAGAAGATGATGCTCAGCGTGTAAGTCCAGTGGGTGATCTGGGGAAATAACACCAAAACGGGTGAGCGCACTAAGGCGGCTATTAGCATTAAGCCCAGTGCTACACCAATACCAGGCAATGTGCGTATGGGGCGGCCCGTATGACCTAGCGAAACCCTGGCCATCATGGCTAGCATCATGGTGCCCATGCCGCCAATGGTCAGAGCGTGCACGGCAAGTTCAACGCGCATCAGCCCCATAAGTGCCAAGCCCCACATGATTAGTCCTAGCGGAATGCAGGCGTAGCTACCGTGGAGCCCCCAAAGTAAAGGTTCGCGCCAACTGTGCACCCCACCCCAGCGCGCCATGCGAACACTATTAGCCAACGCCGCTAAGAACATCATCCCCGCCATTAATGAAGCAGGCATGGCAACTCCCAGTAAGACAACCAGCTGCAGCATGACTACGCCAGCCGTGCTAGCCAGCGTCACCCCTTCGAGTAAAGGAATAGGTTCAGGCTTGGTGCGGCTCAAACGATTGGCGGTAAACATGGCAATAACACGCCCGCCAATGACTGTCATCATCAGTGTAATTAACAGCACGGCTAAGTAGGCAGCTTGGCGGATCAGGTCGGCATCACCTTGCATGACTCCTAAGTGCATCGCCAGATTAGCAATGGCAAACAGCAACAGCACAGGTACAAAGATCAAGTTGCGCCAACGCTTTGCGGTGATAACGAGACGCGCCATAACCACGGCAACTACTGGCAGAAATGCAAGTTCAACCGTCAGCAGCATCCACTCCGGCAGCCCCATGGGGAAAGCCATCAGCACCCTACCTAATAGCCATAGCACCACCAGACCCAGTAGCGGCCCTCCGTTTAAACTCGGCAATCCTGTCCAGTTACGCACAGCGGTTAGTAAAAACCCCGCTACCACCGCCGCGGCAAAGCCAAACAACATTTCATGCTGATGCCAGAACACCAGACCGCCATAAGGTCGCAGCAAAATAGTGCCGTGCCAGAAGGCCAACCACACCAAGAGGGACACCACACTAAACAGCGCGGCCAGCAGAAAGAAAGGCCTGAAAGCCAGGCGCATTAAAGGTAAATGCTCAAGCTTAGAAGCAGGTTGGGATGAGGTGGTCGTTGGCATGGCGTAATCCCGACTAATTTACTTGGAAATATGAGTGTGCGCCTAGCCATCCACAAAGACCATGACATGCATCAAAAATACATCTTATGGCTAGCTTTTGTAGACCCATATCATTAAGATGCATTTTGAATGCATCTTAATGTGGCGAGGGAAAAACAGTGCTAACTCATGAGCAAGAAACACTAATCAACGCGACCGCTCCCGTCGTGGCCGAACACCTTAATGCGATTACCCAGCGCTTCTACCCGCTGATGTTTAGCCGCTATCCAGAGGTCAAACCACTTTTTAATGAGGTACACCAGCAAAGCGGCGGCCAGCCTCGTGCTCTCGCCAACGCCGTGTTGGCCTATGTTCAATTGCGCAGCAACCCTGCTCAAGCGCGCGCAACCCTTGATGTTGTGGTCAGCAAACACGTCTCGTTAGGCATTCTTCCTGAGCAGTACCCTATTGTCGGTGAGTGTCTGCTAGCCGCCATTGGCGAAGTGCTCGGTGATGCCGTGACACCAGAAATAGCCGATGCCTGGGGCGCTCTGTATAACGAACTCGCCGCCCTTCTCATCGACCTCGAAGACCAGCGTTATCGTGAGTTTGAGCAGCGCCCGGGCGGCTGGCGGGGTACACGCCGTTTCAAGATTGCCAGCACCCAGCAGGAAAGTGCTTTAATTCGCTCTTTTATTCTTGAGCCCGAGGATGGGGAGCGCGTGGCTGACCATGAGCCAGGTCAATATATCGGCGTACGTTTGACCATTAACGGCGAACTGGTCTATCGGCATTACAGCCTTTCGGACACACCGAACGGTCGAAGCTACCGAATCTCGATCAAACGCGAAGAACAGGGCCAAGTCAGCCGCCATTTCCATGATGTCTTACAACCAGGCGACACCCTGGAACTGTTACCACCAGCGGGTGACCTTACCTTGGTTGAGGGTGACGAGCCCCTACTGCTTGCCAGTGGCGGCGTTGGTCAAACACCTCTACTCCCCATGGCACGCCATGCTTTGTCCCTTGGGCGGCAAGTCACCTATCTACACGCTGCCTTGGATGCTGAGCATCAGGCCTTCAAAGGTGAACTAGAGGCGCTGCAGAGCGAGTATCCTCAACACCTTCAGGCTGTCCGCATTCATGAACGCGGCAACGAAGCCGAGCATATTGGTCGTATCGACCGCAGCTTATTAGCTCACTACTTGCCTGGCCTCAAGGCACGCTGCTATTTCGTCGGCCCCCAAGGGTTTATGACGGCGATTAACAGCGCTTTGTCTGAACTGGGTGTCGACGAGGATCGCCGACACTTCGAGCACTTTGGTCCTTCACGCCCGCTCGGCGCAGCTTAATAATGCTCAGTTAGGGTTATCATTTCGAGATAAGAACCAAGCCTCTCAGGCCAACCAGGATAAAGGGCTGTGATGAACAGCAGCCCCCACCATATAGGCAAAGATGGCCACTGCCACTACCGCTGCCAAGGCGCGCACCGCTGGCGTGGCCCCACGTTTAATCGCAATGGTACCAATACCGATATAGGCCAGCAGCGCCAGTAACTTGGCGCCAAGCCAAGGAAGCTGCCAGGGCCAAACGGAAAGCAACACCATCAAAGTCACCCCCAGCCCCAACAGAGCCGTATCGATGAGGTGAGGCAAAACCTTGACCCAACGGGCGTTGAGTCGCTGGCTTTCCTGTGCTGACCACCAGGCGCGCACTACGAAGAGTGTGATGCTCAGCGCAGCGGCCGTCATGTGAAGGTGTTTGATGAGAAAATAGTGCTCCATGGTAACCGTCCCTAGCCAACGTTAACCGCATCGCCGTGATGATCGAAGACAAGATAGGCGGTGATATTACCCATTTGCAGCGACTCCATCATACGCTGGAGCTGCCGTTCAACCTCGGCGTCATCTTTTGGGTCATCCATGGCAGCAGTGAAAACTAGATCCCATTCGATCTCGGTACGGCGAGACTCATCGACCAACGCCGCCATACTGGTCAATTCCTCCGTCGACTTATCTACGCAAACCACAGGCACCAACACTCCTCCTTCACCCTGTTCGAAGCGACGACGCTGGTCAGCATCAGGGAAATCAGGCAGCTCTGCGCGAACGAATACAAACAGAAGACGCTGAGGCTTAGGTTGTTTACGCGCCTCCTGCAGTAAATCGGCAAACGTGGCTATAGTCATAAAACCGGTGGTCATAACAACTGTGGTCATAAAATGGGCCTTATCGCTAGTAGTTAAGAATCAGTAGACAAAAATGAAGAACGAGTAGTTGAGAGTAATAGGTGGTGTTACTCGGGTGACTCTGCGAAAAGCCACAGCAGCAGCATTACCATAAACAAAGGGATCAACAGGCTAAGTGGCGCTGCGCGCCAACCATAGGCTTGGACGACCAGGGGTACCATCCTCAGAGAGAGCCCTACGCCAACCGCTAAAGCCAGACAAAGGGCGGCACAAAGACGCGCCCAATGACTAGGCATCCAGCCTTTCGCATGGGCAATGCCAGTGGTAATCACCGCGCCTCCTAAACCTAGCCCAACGCCCGCTAGTAGAAACTCCCATGGTTGGCTTGCCATCCCAAACCCAACCAGCGCCAACGCTAGCCCCAGCAATAACCCCTGTATCAAGCGGCAGGTGTCGCCTCGCCTTGCGATACACCAAGCCGGCCATGCCAGCAGTACTCCGCTACTCAACGGTAGCAGCACATAGAGTGGTTGTTTTGCGAGCAAGGCATAAAGTGTCCAGCTAGCCACCGCTATAGCGCTGGCCAGCGGCATTAGCAGCATAGCTACCAGCAACTGATAACCATTGACTGGTTCTATTGATGTCTCCAACGTGGGAGGCGGCACAGACGATGGCATGGCGTTTCCCAGCGAAGGTATAAAGACATCGGAAGACATGCCAGAATTGTCGGTAAATACCGGGTGTAGGTCAAAAAGCATCGGAGGTAGGTCGGCTAACCACAAAGGAATAGCCCTCGTATCGAAATGCAGACAGTGCCACACTCCCTTACCTCTTTCGCGGGCTATCGGAAATGCCATGAAATTACTTCAGCGCTCCCTGGTTGCTCGCATCATTGCGTCCCTGCTTGCCATTGGCGGGATGGCACTCATCAGTATCACCCTGACCATGGCGATGTCTAACAGCAGCCGTGGCGATGCTGCCGCGATTAATGTCGCTGGCTCATTACGCATGAATGCCTATCAGATTATGGGAGCCTTGCAACGCCTGGAGTATGCTCCAGAGAAGACAAGCGAGGAGCAGCTCGAAGGACTCATTTCGCGCTTCGATCAGCGTTTGCATGGCGCAACGTTACAACAAACGATCCCCGCCGATGATCGTCATGAGCGCCGCCGCCAACTGGAAAAACTTCAGAACTACTGGCATTACACGCTTCGCCCGGCACTACAGGCTCCGTCCGCTGCCGTAGAGCTTGACCTGGATACGCTAGAAACGATGATCGTTGCGATGGTCAATGACATTGAAGTGCTAGTGACGTATCTGGAACAAAGCACCGAGGCCAAGGTGCGGCTGCTGGGCATGATGCAACTACTCTTTTTGGTATTGATCGCGATTGTGGTCTCGATCGCCCTCTACGATGTCCGCCATAATCTGGTAGTGCCGCTGCGCCAGCTGATGGTACTTGCACGCGAGGCGGCGCAGCGTAATTTCAAGCCACGCTCAGAGCTACGCGGCAGTGATGAGCTGGCTTTGCTGGGCCACACCTTTAATAAGATGTCTGCCGAGCTGGCAACCAGCTACGCCGCATTGGAAGACAAGGTGTCGCGCAAGAAACAGGAGCTTGAGCGCAGCAATCAGGCGCTGCGAGTAATGCACGATGCTAGCCGTTCGCTGTATGGCGGCGGTAATGACCTTTGCTCCAGCGCAGCACCTATGCTGCGCGAACTGGAAAAGCTGCTGGATATCGGGCCAATTCGGCTTTCCCTAAACGACCCTTTCGACCAACGGGAAATGCCGGTCTTGGAAACCCACTCACGTACCCGGCCAGAGTATTGCCGTGACCAGGATTGCCACGCTTGCCTGATCGACCCCCGCCCCTTGGAGATGGTGTCTAATAATCAGTCCCAATGCTTACTGCTACCTATCAGCGTTGGCGACACGCTGCTAGGCACACTCGAAGTGTGGTATCCCCAGGAGCGGCTCAACGACAGCACTCGTCGGCTGCTCACCATGTTAGCCGACCAACTCGCCACGGCGGTGTACCTGCAGCGACGTATCGAAGAGCAGCAGCACGTCACGCTGATCAACGAGCGAACCATCATTGCGCGCGAACTCCACGACTCGCTAGCGCAATCGCTATCTTATCTCAAGATGCAGGTCGCCCGACTCGAACGCATGCAGCAAAAAGAGGCAACCCGAGAGGCGCAGTCCGCAGTATTTGACGAGCTGCGTACCGGTTTAAACAGCGCCTATCGTCAATTGCGTGAGCTACTCACCACCTTCCGACTCAAACTTGAGGGGCCGGGGCTGCAATTTGCCTTACGCCAAACCGTCGATGAGTTTAGCCAGCGCATGGGCGTAACGGTTGATCTTAACTATGATGTGCCACCTCACCTTCTTAACCCTAATGAAGAAATTCACGTGCTACAGATCATTCGTGAAGCGCTGGCCAATACCCACAAGCACGCCCAAGCTCACTGGGCGGGGGTCACTGTGCGTTTCACCGATGCCCGCCTGTTAGTGCGTATTGAGGATAACGGCATCGGCCTGGAAGACGATAGCTCGCCGCCGATGCACTACGGTTTAGTGATTATTCGCGACCGAACCACCACCCTGAACGGGGAGTTGAGTATCACCAATCGCCCCGTAGGAGGGGCCAGTATTGAGATAGTATTCACCCCGTTGACAGCTCGCTTAATTCAGCAGCAGCCTGTTTCGGCTGCCTCCGATTCTCACATAGATACAGAGACTTCTTAATGACGCTGACCACTGCCAACGATACACCCGCCACTCTAATGATTATTGATGACCACCCGCTGCTAAGGCGTGGCGTCGCTCAGTTGCTTGAACTAGAGGACGATCTTGAACTGGTTGGTGAGACGGGCGACCCTGAAGAAGGCATTGCACTGGCCCTCAAACGTGAGCCTGACTTGGTTTTACTTGATTTAAACATGCCGGGCGTCAATGGATTAGAAGCCTTGCGCCGCCTAAGGGAAGCCAACTATAGCGGTCGTGTGGTGATGTTCACAGTTTCCGACCATGAGGATGATGTGGTCGCGGCACTCCATAACGGTGCCGACGGTTACCTGCTAAAGGACATGGAGCCTGAAGACATGGTTCGCCAGTTGCGTCAGGCTGCTTTGGGACGCATGGTCATCAGCGAAAGCCTGACCGCCCTACTCGCTGAAGCTCTGCGTAATCAGCGCAATGCGCCCACCACCCCCGATATTCATAGTCTAACGCAGCGTGAACGTGAAATTCTGCAGCAACTTGCTGGCGGACTCTCCAACAAACTCATCGCACGCAAGCTGGATATTACCGAAGGTACGGTCAAGGTTCACGTCAAGCATCTGCTCAAAAAGCTCAACTTACGTTCACGTGTCGAAGCCGCCGTTTGGGCAGTTCAGGCAGGTATCGATCACTAGTCGATTCTGAGTGGTTACCTCCAAAGATTCACAGAGTACTTCTGCCCTGACCCGCCTTTACCACCCTCCGATTTTTTCTCTTTAAAATCAACGAATCCAGGCTTTTCAGCGACTACCTCTCAAGAGGTATGTCGCTGATTTTACTGCCATTTACACCTATTCCCCAACTTCTTCCTCAAGCGTATCTTGCTGTTTAACTGCTACATGCAGATAGGTTTGATGCCAAGGGGAAATCGCCATGAGTAAGAGAAACGCCGACATTGAGAAGTGGGATGTCGAAGACGCCCAATTCTGGGAACAGGAAGGCAAGCACATCGCCAACCGCAACCTATGGATATCCATTCCCAGCCTGCTGATGGGATTCGCTGTCTGGATGATGTGGGGAATGATTACCACCCAGATGCAGAACCTGGGGTTTTCGTTCACGGTTAACCAGCTATTTTCACTGACCGCGCTTGCCGGTCTAGCAGGTGCCACACTGCGCATCCCAGCATCATTCATGATCCGCATCGCAGGCGGGCGTAACACTATCTTCCTCACCACCGCGCTATTGATGATCCCCGCTGCCGGTACTGGTATCGCCTTGATGAACCCAAGCACGCCGTTCTGGGTATTCCAGGCGTTGGCGTTACTTTCGGGTATCGGCGGTGGTAACTTCGCTTGTTCAATGAGCAACATTTCCACTTTTTATCCCAGCAAACAGCAAGGCTACGCCCTAGGCATGAATGCAGGCCTCGGTAATTTCGGCGTCACTACCATGCAGATTGTCATCCCACTGGTAATGACCGTCGGAATTTTCGGCGCTATAGCCGGTTCACCGATGGAATTACAAAGCGCTAGCGGTACGTTGATCGGCCGGATCGAAGCAGGTACCGATACCTGGATCCAGAATGCTGGCTTTATCTGGCTTGTATTTCTGATCCCGTTAGCGTTCGCCGGTTGGTTCGGCATGAATAATCTCCGCACTATTACGCCCAACCCTGGTTCGCCGCTGGCGGCTTTCAGCAAAATATTAGGCCTCTACGGCGTCGGCTTGGTGACCGCCATTGTCGGTATGTTAGCGCTCGGCTGGCTTAATATGTGGATTGCCCTGCCGCTAACCATCGTTCTAACCCTGGTGTTATTGCGCCTGATTCCTGGCGACATCAAGCCCAATATCCAGAAGCAGTTCGCGATATTTTCCAATAAGCACACTTGGTCAATGACCATCCTCTACATTCTGACCTTCGGCTCCTTTATCGGCTTCTCTGCGGCCCTGCCGCTCTCTATCAACGTCATCTTCGGCAACATGATGGAAGCGACTGCCGATGGCACGCTGATTCGCGTGGCCAACCCAGAGGCACCCAGCGCTTTGACCTGGGCCTGGATAGGCCCCTTCGTGGGCGCTCTGATCCGCCCATTGGGCGGATGGATCTCCGACAAAGTGGGCGGCTCCATCGTTACCCAAATAATCTCTGCGATCATGGTGGTCGCCTCTATCGCCACCGGCTACGTGATGATGCAGGCCTATAACGCCACCGATCCTAATCAATTCTTTTGGCTATTCCTGCTGCTATTCATCGTGTTATTCGCCGCTAGTGGTATCGGCAACGGCTCTACCTTCCGCAGCATCGGTGTGATTTTCGACCAGCAGCAGAAAGGCCCGGTACTTGGCTGGACATCTGCCGTCGCTGCCTATGGCGCCTTTATCGCCCCGCGGGTAATGGGCGAACAAATCCAAGCTGGCACACCGGAACTTGCCATGTACGGCTTTGCGGTGTTCTACGCCATCTGCCTGGTCATCAACTGGTGGTTCTATTTACGTAAAGGTGCCTACGTTAAGAACCCATGAGCTACGTTACCCCCCCTAAAGATGGCTTGCTTCTTTACGTCCGGAGCCAAGCTCCGGTTCTTGCCCCCCTACCCCACTGTGGGAGGACACCATGAAAATCATGATCGCCTATGACGGTTCGCGAAACGCTAAGCTGGCGCTCGCCCAGGTCGTCAATATGTTCCGCTGTAACCAACCTCTGCTGGTGCTAGTCGGCGTGGTTGAAAATCCACTCGACGCTACCGATAACAACGAGGTGCTTTTTCAGCAGGAGCACGATGAGGTTAAACAACACCTTCAAGAGGGTGTGGCATTCGCCATCGGCGAGGGCTTCCAGGCCGAGCAGCTTCTCGCCGAGGGGGATGCACGCAAGATGCTGCTGCAGGCCACTCGCAAACTCTCGCCAGACCTACTGGTGATTGCCCGCCATAGCCATCAGCCGGACGGCGGCATTATCGCCAAGTCGTTGACTTATTTCGTCGATGAACTCGACTACATGACTTTCGGCAGCGTCAGCTCGTTCCTGGCCCGGCGCGCCGAGTGTCCCTTGTTGATCCTACCCAGCCCTTGAGCAGCCTCTACACCTCCTTTGGTACAGCCCACCTTTGGGACACAGGACGATACGACCATGAAAGTTTCCGCTGTATTCAAGTTTCGCAGCCCCGAAATTCGGGCCTTGCACCTGACCTGGATTGCCTTCTTTATTACCTTTTACGTGTGGTTCAACATGGCGCCGCTCGCGTCGAGCATGCTCAAGAGCGTCGACTGGCTGACCACGGATGATCTCAAGCTGTTCGCCATTTGCAACGTCGCCTTAACCATTCCCGCGCGCATCATCGTCGGCATGGCATTGGATCGGTTCGGCCCGCGACGGGTGTTCTCGGTACTCATGGTAAGTATGTCGCTACCGGCGCTGGCGTTTGCTTTCGGTAACAGCATGACGCAGTTACTAGTGGCGCGTCTGGTACTGAGTTCCATTGGCGCCAGCTTCGTGGTCGGGATTCACATGACGGCGCTGTGGTTCAAGCCCAAGGACATCGGCTTCGCTGAAGGCTTTTACGCTGGTTGGGGTAACTTCGGCTCCGCCGTCGCGGCCATGTCGCTGCCGACCATCGCCCTGAGCATGTATGGCGGCCCCGATGGCTGGCGCTGGGCAATCGCCCAGAGCGCTATTGTTATGGCCGCTTACGGTGTTTACTACTGGTTCGCGATTACCGATGGCCCGGATGCTCAGGCTCACCGTAAGCCACGCAAATCCGCTGCCATGGAAGTGAGTTCCTGGGGCGATATGATCAAGCTGATCATCTGGACGATCCCACTGGTTGGCGTACTCGCCATTCTGGTCTGGCGTATTCAGTATATGGGCTACTTATCTGTTACCGGTGCGACCATCGCTTATCTCGCCATTATCGCGATCGTCATCTATCAGATTGTCCAGATCCTGAGAGTCAACCTACCGATCCTGCGCAAGGGCGTACCGGAAGATGATAAGTACTCGTTCAACAGTGTGGCGGCGCTTAACAGCACCTATTTTGCCAACTTCGGCGCTGAACTCGCGGTGGTGTCGATGCTGCCCATGTTCTTTGAGGAGACTTGGGGACTGAATGCCGCTACGGCTGGCCTGATTGCTGCGTCATTCGCGTTCGTCAATCTGGTGGCGCGCCCCATGGGCGGCATGGTTTCCGACCGCATGGGCAACCGGCGTTTTGTAATGCTGTGCTACATGTTTGGCATTAGCGTTGGGTTCTTACTGATGGCTTTGCTCAATTCAAGTTGGCCACTGATTCTGGCCATTGCGGTGACCATCGGCACCTCGATTTTCGTGCAAGGGGCTGAGGGAGCAACCTTCGGTATCATTCCCTCCATCAAGCGCCGCATCACTGGGCAGATATCCGGTATGGCCGGTGCCTACGGTAATGTTGGCGCGGTGGTTTACCTAACCATCTTTACGTTTGTCACTCCGTCACAGTTCTTCTACATCATCGCCACGGGCGCCTTCATCAGTTGGGTTATCTGCTTGGTGTGGCTCAAGGAGCCAGAAGGCGCTTTCGATGACGAGTACTACGTCTCTTCTGTTGATAGAGACATCGAAGAACAGGCTTTACAGAATGCCAAGCACTAAACGTTAGGATCCTCTTTAGCATCACGGCACTGTTAGCGTCGACTGGAGCCGGACAGTGCCGTGATGCTAATCCCCTCGGAAAACTAGAATGCTTATGAGTAGAAAATTCCTAGGAAACCTCTGATTAACTATTAGCACGCTATGGTTTTTTTTGACGTGAGAGTTGCAAAGCTTTCAATGGAGCACGACAAAACACCCTTTTGCAGAACTACTGCAAAAACGGACGATATCAAGAGGTAATTTATGCCAACTTAAGGAGGGAGTGATAACAAAACGACATTAGAAATGGAGGCAGCCCCAAAAGCCACATCCCGGCACACGCAGCCACCGCTACCGTTGCTCCCTTCCGGGCCTGGCGGGGTTTGCAGTTTAGCGTTGCGGGAGGACCTAAGGGGCCACCATAACGGCACACTCTGTATTTTAAGGTGAGTGCGCTAGTGCTGATGTGGTGGCTACGCCCTGATTTGAACAGGGGACCCCATCATTATGAGTGATGTGCTCTAACCAGCTGAGCTACGTAGCCTTTCCCTCATCAACGAGTGCAGATTATGCCTATCTTAACTACGAAAGGCAAGCCGAAAACGACCTGCCTTTCATTCAATAACCCTGTTACGTGAATAGAGTGCTTATAGGGCTGCTTGGACAACCGGAAGCGCTTCTTCTCCAGTCCGGGTAGTCACACCTTCGAGCCATGCTTCTAGCACCTCACCGTTTTCATTAAGGTAACTGCGTGCTGCCTCTCGCGGGTCTACCCCATCGTCCATGATCGCACTCATCAGTTGGTTTTCCATTTCCAGAGTGAACGTCATGTTCTTCAGCAGTTCACCTACATTAGGACACGCTTCAACAAACCCTGCCCGAGTATTGGTATGCACGGTTGCGCCCCCCAGGTTGGGGCCAAAATAGTCTCCTGCGTCAGATAAATAAGCCATATCAAAATTAGTATTCATTGGATGAGGTTCCCAACCTAAAAACACCATCCATTTTTCATTTGGCACCCTCGCGCGAAGCTCAGCCAGCATACCCGCCTCGCTCGAATCAACGACTTGCCAATCACCTAGACCATAGGCGTTGTCATCAATCATTTGCTCAATCAGCTCATTACCATCATTGCCGGCTTCAATGCCGTGCAAACGTTGCTCAAACTGATCAGCATGCTCTGCCAGATCATTAACAGAGGTCACGCCCGCGTCATAGACATATTGAGGCACTGCCAAGGTGTACTTGGCACCCTCAAGGTTGACCACTAAACGTTCAACTTCACCTCGTTCCACATAGGGGTCGCTGATTGAAGCCATCGAGGGCATCCAGTTCCCCAAAAAAACGTCAAAATCATTATTGCGCATACCAGCGTAAGCAATCGGTACCGAGACAGTATCGACACGTGTTTCATAGCCAAGTGCTTCTAGCACTTCGCTAGCCAATGCCGTCGTTGCTGTAATATCGGTCCAGCCCACTTCTGCAAAGCGGACGCTACTACACTCATTAGCATAGGCAGCCGCCGGTAAACAGGCAGTCAGTAATAACGTGCTTAGGCTTCGTGTGTATGTCCGTTTCATGTTGATCTTCCCCATTATCGGTTTTATATGAACACGCCCTATACGTAACAGTCGTAGAGACGAGAAAACAACGCACCCTTTTATTGATTGAACGTTCAATAAAAAAATGCCATCATGTTCAGGTAATCATGCCTACTCCTGGTTTTCAAGGTCAGGAACGAATGGGCATTCAACGTCAGTAGGAGATAGCTGTGCCTAAGGTGGGAATGGAACCGATACGCCGCCAGCAGTTAATTAAGGCTACCATGGCGGCCATAGATGAAGTTGGTTTAGCCGAAGCAACCGTCATGCGAATTGCCCGTCATGCTGGCGTTTCAGCAGGCATTATCAGCCACTATTTTGGCGGTAAGGACGGCCTGCTGGAAGCGACTATGCGGCAAATTTTGACCGATCTTAGTGACGCCGTTGCAGCACGCCGGCGGGCGTTAGAAGACGACTCTCCCCGCGCCCATATCGGTGCCATCATCGAAGGTAACTTTGATCGCACCCAGGTGACCGGCCCTGCCGCTAAAACTTGGCTCGCTTTTTGGGCTAGCAGCATGCACAAGCCCGTGCTTCAGCGGCTTCAGAATGTGAACGACCGCCGTTTGTACGCCAATTTATGTCATCAGTTCCAGCGTGTTATGCCTCGCCCAGATGCTCGCAATGCCGCCCGCGGACTTGCCGCAATGATTGATGGGCTATGGCTGCGTGGTGCGCTAACGCCTGAAGGGCTCGACGCTTCTGAAGCGCGACATCTTGCGCACAACTATCTCGATCAACTGCTTATTCATCATGGATGCCAGCAACGCGCATCCGCTGCAGAAACACAGTAAGGAGACCAACATGGCCGCTCAAGATATACAGCCACTTTATATTGATGGTCGTCCGGTAGACGCCACCTCCGGCGAGACATTTACCGTTTCCAATCCCTATGACGGCAGCCTGCTTGCCACGATTGGCCAAGCAAGTCAAGCCGATGTCGACCGCGCTGTAGAAGCCGCTCAACGCGGGCAGCGTGAATGGGCTGCAATGACCGGCATGGAGCGCTCACGCATCCTGCTGCGTGCTGTTGCGCTGCTAAGAGAACGAAATGATGAGCTTGCTGAGCTAGAAACGCACAACACGGGCAAGCCTATTAGTGAAACCGCAAGCGTCGATATTGTCACCGGTGCCGATGCCTTGGAATACTACGCAGGCCTCGCCCCCGCCATTGAAGGCAACCAGATTCCGCTGCGTGATAGCTCCTTTGTTTATACCCGTCGCGAGCCACTCGGGGTAATTGGCGCCATTGGTGCCTGGAACTATCCTATCCAAATCGCCTGTTGGAAAGCCGCCCCTGCACTGGCAGCCGGTAACGCAATTGTTTTCAAGCCCAGTGAAGTAACGCCGCTAACCGCTATCAAACTAGCCGAAGTTTTCACTGAAGCAGGCCTGCCTAACGGTGTCTTCAATGTGGTTCAAGGTGATGGTCGCGTCGGCGCCATGCTGACCGAGCACGAAGGTATCGCCAAAGTATCGTTTACTGGCGAAGTGGGTACGGGCAAAAAGGTCATGTCTGCTGCCGGTGGCTCTACCCTGAAAGACGTCACCATGGAACTGGGCGGTAAATCTCCACTGATCGTGTTTGCCGACGCCGATTTAGATCGTGCTGCTGATGCCGCTATGATGGCCAATTTCTACTCCAGCGGCCAGATCTGCACTAACGGCACTCGCGTGTTTGTTGAACGCAGCGTTAAAGACGCCTTTGAGGCGAAGTTGGTTGAGCGCGTTAAGCGTATTAAAGCGGGCGACCCGATGGATCCCAGCGTTAACTTCGGCCCGCTAGTGAGCTTTGAACATCAGCAAAAAGTACTTTCCTACATTGCCCTGGGTAAAGAGCAAGGCGCGCGAGTATTGGCTGGCGGCGATGAGTGGAATACCGGTGACTGGGCGAATGGCGCTTGGGCTGCGCCCACCATCTTCACCGACTGCACTGACGACATGCGCATCGTAAAAGAAGAGATCTTTGGCCCAGTGATGTCCGTACTCGTCTTTGATGACGAAGAAGACGTTATTCGCCGCGCCAATGACACCAAATATGGCCTAGCGGCGGGTGTTTTCAGCGAAAGCTTAAACCGTGCTCACCGGGTTATTCACCAGTTGGAAGCCGGCATTTGCTGGATCAACACCTGGGGCGAGTCACCTTCTGAAATGCCGGTAGGTGGTTACAAAGAGTCGGGCATTGGCCGTGAGAACGGCGTTGAGACGCTTAATCACTATACCCAGACCAAGTCCGTACAGATCGAGATGGGGCCGTTTGAGTCGGTGTTTTAAATCGAAGTAATGGACGCCACCGGTAGGTATATCGAGGAGACACGTCTCTTTTATATCTACCGGTTCATTACCAATTCTTCGACTCTTCCAAGGTAAAACCATGTCTCAATCACGCGAATTTGATTACATCATTATCGGCGCAGGTTCAGCGGGTAACGTGCTGGCCACCCGCCTGACCGAAGACAGCGATGTCAGCGTTTTGCTGCTCGAGGCAGGCGGCCCCGATTACCGTCTCGACTTTCGTACCCAAATGCCCGCTGCACTGGCTTACCCGCTACAAGGCAAACGCTACAACTGGGCATTTGAAACCGACCCCGAGCCGTATATGGATGGCCGCCGCATGGAGTGTGGCCGAGGCAAAGGCCTGGGCGGCTCTTCACTGATCAACGGCATGTGCTATATCCGCGGCAACGCCCTGGATTACGATAACTGGGCCAAGCAATCCGGCCTGGAAGAGTGGGATTACCTCAGTTGCCTGCCCTATTTCAAAAAGTGCGAAACCCGCGATATTGGCCCTAATGATTACCACGGCGGCGACGGCCCTGTCAGCGTGACCACGCCTAAAGCTGGCAATAATCCGCTTTACCGCACGTTTATCGAAGCTGGCAAACAGGCTGGCTACCCTGAAACTGAAGATGTTAACGGTTACCAGCAAGAGGGCTTTGGCCCCATGGACCGTTTCGTCACGCCTAAGGGACGCCGCGCGTCTACCGCACGCGGCTACTTGGATACCGCCAAGCAGCGCAGCAACCTGACCATCGAAACCCACGCAGTTACCGATGTGATTGAGTTTGATGGTAAACGTGCCGTTGGCGTGCGTTACGAGCAAAAAGGTCAGCCACAAACGGCTCGCGCCCGTCGCGAAGTGCTGCTGTGTGGCGGTGCAATTGCTTCACCACAGATTCTCCAGCGTTCTGGCGTAGGCAACCCAGAATGGCTTAAAGAATTAGGCATTTCAGTGGTTCATGAGCTGCCCGGCGTGGGTGAAAATCTCCAAGACCACCTTGAGATGTATATTCAGTACGAATGCAAAGAGCCGATATCGCTGTATCCAGCGCTGAAATGGTACAACCAGCCAAAGATTGGTGCTGAGTGGCTATTTAAAGGTACCGGCGTTGGCGCCAGCAATCAGTTTGAATCCTGCGGATTTATTCGTAGTAATGATGAGGAAAAGTGGCCAAATCTGCAGTACCACTTCCTACCCATCGCGATCAGTTACAACGGTAAAAGCGCCGTGCAGGCACATGGCTTCCAGGCACACGTGGGCTCGATGCGTTCGGAAAGCCGGGGGCGAATTCGCCTGACATCGAAAGACCTACACGCGGCACCCAGCATCTTGTTTAACTACATGGCCAAAGAGAAAGATTGGCAAGAGTTCCGCGATGCGATTCGCCTAACACGCGACATCATCGCTCAGCCAGCGTTTGATAAGTACCGTGGCCGTGAAATTGCGCCTGGCCCAAGCGTACAGAGTGACGAAGAGCTCGATAACTTCGTCAAGCAGCATGCCGAGACGGCTTACCACCCTTGTGGCAGTTGCCGCATGGGCGAAGGTGAAATGGCGGTGACCGACGGTCAAGGGCGCGTGCACGGCCTTGATGGCCTGCGCGTGGTCGATGCATCACTGTTCCCGGTCATTCCCACCGGCAACCTCAACGCACCGACCATTATGCTGGCGGAAAAAATTGCTGATCGCATTCGAGGTCGCGAGCCGCTACCCCGCGCTAATGTTGATTATTATGTCGCTCAAGGCACACCCGCCAAACAGGCTTCATAAAAGCGCAACTCCTGGATACGGTTAAGAACGCTAAACGCTATGGCTAAATACCATAGCGTTTTTTTATGTCTTATTTACGCTACAGTAAAGGGTATATAGCGAACGTATAAGAGTGAAACGCTTGCACTTAGATAGGTGACTCTGACAATATTCAAACATACGTTTAAATGCGTTCATAATTAACCACCCACGGAGAAACCCCCATGCTCACCTTACTACTCATTGTGCTTGCCGTTGCAGGCTTGCTCGTGGTGATGCGCCGCGAAGCAGGTGCTACGCCAGCACTCGCCTTGCTTGGCGTACTGGGCTTAGTAGGCTTAGTGCTAGACGCGCCAATTATTGGCACACTTTTATTGCTTGCAGCGGCGGCCGTTGCGATTGCGGGCCTGCCTGCATTACGCAGCAAGTGGCTGACGCCGCGCATTTTCGCCACCTTCAAAAAGGTAGCGCCGAAAGTGTCTGATACGGAGCGCACGGCATTAGAAGCGGGCAGCGTCTCCTGGGATGGCGAGCTATTCTCTGGCAAACCTCAATGGGAATCGTTGCTTAATTTTAAAGACGAAGGCCTGAGTGAGGCAGAACAAGCGTTCTTGGATAATCAGTGTGCGAAAGCAGCTGGCATGTGTAACGCGTGGGATATCGCTCAAGAGCGCGCCGATTTACCCCAACAACTGTGGGATTATCTAAAAAAAGAAGGCTTCTTCGGCATGATTATTCCGAAGGAGTACGGTGGCCTAGGATTCTCGGCTAAAGCCCAATCCATGGTGCTGCAGAAGCTCTCAGCTAATGAGACGCTGATGGTCACCGTTGGCGTACCGAACTCACTCGGCCCAGGCGAGCTGCTGCTAAAATACGGCACTCAAGAACAGAAAGACCATTACTTACCGCGTCTCTCTGATGGCCGCGAGATTCCCTGCTTCGGCCTGACCGGCCCGCGTGCTGGCTCTGATGCCACGTCGTTACCGGATACGGGCGTCGTCTGCAAGCAAGTCATCAACGGTGAAGAAGTGCTTGGCTTACGCCTTAACTTCGAAAAACGCTGGATCACCCTGGCTCCAATCGCCACGGTGGTGGGCCTAGCCTTCCGTCTTTTCGATCCAGAAAAATTGTTAGGTGACGAAGAAGATCGCGGCATTACCCTTGCTCTCGTTCCCCGGGATACTCAGGGCATGGACATTGGCCGTCGCCACCACCCTATCGGTAGCCCCTTCATGAACGGCCCGATTAAAGGTAACGATGTATTTGTACCGCTGGATACTATTATTGGTGGCCCAGACATGATCGGCCAAGGCTGGCGCATGCTGGTCGAGTGTCTCTCGATTGGTCGCTGCATTACCTTGCCTTCTGGCGCGACCGGTACTGCCCGCTACGCGCTAGGTTGGAGCGGTGGCTTTACCCGCGTTCGTCGTCAGTTCAACGTACCCGTGGCAGAAATGGAAGGTGTTCAGGAGCCGTTAGCGCGCATGGCCTCGCTGGCTTATATCTCTGCTGCTACGGTTTACCAAACCGCCAACCTGATCGACCATGGCGAAAAACCTGCCGTACCTTCAGCAATTTTGAAGAGCCAACTGACCGAGTTCCAACGCGTGCTACTTAGCGATGCAATGGATGTTCACGGCGGTAAAGCCGTTACCCTTGGTCCACGCAACTATTTAGGCATTGGCTACAGTGCTAACCCAGTGGCAATCACTGTGGAAGGCGCCAACATAATGACTCGCAACCTAATGATCTTTGGTCAAGGTGCGATTCGCTGCCACCCCTATGTACTGGACGAGCTGGCCGCTAAAGATGCCAACGACGTTAAAGCCTTCGACAAAGCTTTCTTTGGTCACGCAGGGCTGATTTTCGGCAACGCTGCTCGTGCCTTTACGCTTGGATTTGGCCTAGGCAAAGCAAGTGTACCTTTTAGTGGCCCCGCCGCTATCTACGCTCAGGATATTGCACGCATTTCAGCAGGCTTTGGCTTGTGCGCTGATGCCGCCATGGCAAGTCTTGGCTCCACGCTGAAAAAGCGCGAAATGCTATCAGCGCGCCTAGGTGACGTGTTGTCCAACCTCTACTTGGCCTCGATGGTGCTAAAGCAGTGGCACAACGGCAATAAAGTAGAAGGTGAAGAAGCACTGTTGCATTACAGCCTGCAGTTCTTGCTTAACCGTGCAGAGCAGGCATTCGTGGAAATCTTCGACAACCTACCGAATCGCGCGCTAGGCAAGGTGTTGAAAGTCGTGGTAATGCCGACTGGCCGCCGTTGGAATAAACCACATGACGACTTGGCCCGTGATATCGCACAGCGTGTATCTACGCATAGCGCCCTGCGTAGCAAGCTACTTTCCAATACCTGGGATAAAGATGATGGCGCAGAGTCTAACCCACTCGCTCGCTACAACGCATTGCTGGTTGATTATGATCGTGCCGAAGCCCTCTACCGTACGGTGAACAAAGCCTACGCCAAAGGTGAGCTTCCGCAAACGGCACTACACCCTGAAGCACGCGTAGAAGCCGCACTGGAAAAAGGACTTATTCAAGAAGACGACGCACAGTTTATGCGTACATTTGAAGCAGAAGTGCTTGAGATGCTGACGGTTGATGATTTCGCCTATGACGCGTTTGCCAATGATAAATCGACGTTGATTAATCACAACGCAGCGCCTGTGGCTACGCCTCAGCAAGCAGAAACTAGCGTTAAATAGTCCTATTCCGCTCGAACTAGCAATCCTAACCGGCCTCTCCAGGCCGGTTTTTTTTGACATATTTTCAAAAACGAAACAAACGAACATTCGTTTATCTCGCTCAGCGGCTACGCTACCTCTCTAAACGACTCGTCTTAATACCCTTTTCTTACCGAAACAACAGACAAACAGCACTTTTGGCTGCCAGAAGCACTGACGGTGTACGCCTAAAAGCGAATACAAACAGCTACAAAAGTCGTTGCAAGTTCGCAAATGATCAACTAGCCTTTCGTTATTGAAAATAAAGTGAGTAAAAGTCCGCTTGATGGTTGGCTGACGATAAATTGCAAACAGCCAAGGCTAACATCTTGAATAAGCGGCTACCGCTTCACTTTTATCAATAGCGATCAACGCAAGACTTCTACCAATAACACTTATCAATAACAATGACGTTAGCGAGATCGGCATGTCCTTACATCTGCAAAATATCGACCATATCGTCGGTGGTGAACCCCATATTAGTGGGATAAATCTTGAGTTGGAGCCAGGTTCCTTCAATGTGCTGCTAGGAAGAACCTTAGCAGGTAAAACAACGCTCATGCGGTTAATGGCGGGTTTGGAGCAACCGACCCGTGGGCGAATCTACATGGATGGCAAGGACGTCACGGGCGTATCAGTACGCAAACGCAATGTTTCCATGGTGTATCAGCAATTCATCAATTACCCAAGCCTTAACGTTTACAACAACATAGCGTCACCACTTAAGCTGGCTAAAGCATCGAAGCAAGAAATCGATAAGCGTGTGCGCGAAACCGCCGCCATGCTGGGGATTGATCACTTGCTGGATCGCTTGCCGCTGGAGCTTTCAGGTGGACAACAGCAGCGTACCGCCATGGGCCGTGCGCTGGTTAAGGATGCGGACCTAATCCTGTTTGATGAACCGCTGGTCAACCTTGACTACAAACTGCGTGAAGCATTGCGCGATGAACTTCGCGAGCTGTTCAAGGCGCGTAACTGCATTGCCGTTTATGCCACCACTGAGCCCAACGAAGCACTAGCGCTAGGAGGCAACACCGCCGTGCTGCATGAAGGCAAGCTGTTGCAATACGGCCCCACCGAGCAGATCTATCGCGAGCCTAACGGCATCCTGAGCGCCGAGATGTTTTCAGAACCGCCAATCAATATTGTGCCGGGGCATCTTACTGCCAATGAAATCACCTTTGATCAGGATATACATTTCCCCTGCGATGTGGCGCTACGCAACCTACCTGCGGGACCATACCGGTTTGGTGTCCGTGCCTCTCACGTCAGCCTGCAGCCTAATGCAGCGGATGATCTAGAGCTTGAAGTTGAAGTTGAAGTGGCCGAAATCAGCGGCTCGGAAACTTTCCTCCACGTGCGGCACAGTTTATTTCCTTTGGTACTCCATTTGCTTGGCATTCATACGCCCAAAGTCAATCAGCGCCTAAAGGTCTACTTCCCCACCCACAAGCTGTTTGTCTTTGATCAGCAGGGTTCTATTGTTCATACGCCGGAAACACGGGGAGGAAATCAGCATGGCTGAGATCGTACTGAAGGCTCTCGCGCATACTTATAGCGCTAATCCTCAATCACCTGAAGACTACGCTATTCGCCAGATGGAACACGTTTGGCACCAAGGCGGCGCTTATGCCCTACTGGGGCCATCGGGGTGTGGCAAATCTACTCTGCTGAACATTATTTCCGGGCTGCTCGAACCTTCCGAAGGGGATGTGCTGTTTGATGGCCAGCGAGTTAACGAGCTGCCGCCTGAGGAGCGTAACATCGCTCAGGTTTTTCAGTTCCCGGTGATCTACGACACCATGACGGTGTTTGATAACCTCGCCTTTCCATTGCGTAACATCAACATTCCAGGTCACCGCATCACGCCAAAGGTAGAGGAAGTCGCGGAGATTCTGGAGTTGACCCCACTGCTCAAGCGCAAAGCCAAAGGGCTGACCGCCGATGAGAAGCAAAAGGTTTCCATGGGGCGCGGCTTGGTGCGCGATGATGTCTCGGCAATTCTATTTGACGAGCCGTTAACGGTTATCGACCCTCAGCTCAAGTGGAAATTACGCCGCAAGCTGAAGGAGATTCACCAGCGCTTCAATATCACCATGATTTACGTCACCCATGACCAGCTGGAAGCATCAACTTTCGCCGACAAAATCGCCGTGATGTATGAAGGCCAAGTGGTTCAGTTCGGCACTCCCCAAGAGCTGTTTGAAACTCCCGCGCATACCTTTGTTGGCTACTTTATCGGCAGTCCCGGCATGAACATTCTGGATGTTCACCACCACGCAGGTGAGGTCATCTTTGCTGACATACCACTCCCCATGCCGCAAACGTTTGTTGACGCCATTGCCAATACTAAAAGTTCGAATATAAAAATCGGCATTCGCCCCGAATTTGTAACTGTGCATGCCAGCAAACGTGAAGGCGCCCTGCCCGCTCGTAAGCGGCAGGTGCAGGACCTAGGCACCTACTCAATTGTTACCTTTGAGCTGGGTGGCCAGACATTTAAGGCACGCTTGCCGGAAGGTCACCCTGAATTCGGAGACGATATTTATCTCACCTTCGACCACGATCAGTTAGGGCTGTTTGTGGACGAATACCGGGTGGAGGTTACCTCATGAATAATAAAGTCTATAACAATCGCGCCTGGCTATTAGTCCTGCCAATGCTGGTACTTGTGGCGTTCTCCGCCATCATCCCCTTGATGACAGTGGTCAACTACTCTGTGCAGGACGTGCTAGGCCCCAATGCCAGCTTCTTTACCGGCACCGAGTGGTTTCGCACCATGCTCAACGACTCGGCGCTGCAAGCTGCATTTGGTCGGCAGATACTGTTTTCATTGATTATTCTGGCTATCCAGATTCCTTTGGGGATAGGGATAGCACTGATTATGCCAAAACAGGGCTGGCAGGCGTCTGCCGTTCTAATTCTGATTACCCTGCCCCTACTGATTCCTTGGAACGTCGTTGGCAGTATCTGGCAAATCTTTACCCGTGGCGATATTGGGCTAATGGGCTGGGGGCTGCGCGAGCTGGGTATTAATTACAATATTACCCGTAATGCCGGTGACGCCTGGGCAACCATTATCTTAATGGATGTATGGCACTGGACACCGCTTGTCGCAATGCTCTGCTATAGCGGGCTGCGCTCTATTCCTGAAGCCTATTACCAAGCGGCAAGGATTGACCGTGCCTCTAAATGGGCAGTGTTTCGCTATATTCAGCTGCCGAAGCTAACCAACGTTCTGGTCATCGCGGTACTACTGCGCTTCATGCACTCCTTCATGATCTACGCCGAGCCCTTTGTACTAACCGGCGGAGGACCAGGCAGCTCAACCACATTCCTGACCCAATCGCTTGCCACCATGGCCATCGGTCAGCAGGATCTGGGGCCTTCTGCCGCCTTCTCGATCATTTACTTCCTCGTCATTCTGCTAGTGAGTTGGGTGTTCTATACCACCATCATGCATCTGCAGAAAGATAAGAATTCACAGGGAGGCGTGTGAGATGTCTTACCAACTTGAAAACACCCAGCAGGGTGAAAAATACAACACTATTTTCAGTAAGGTGCCAGCCGCTGAGCGGCGCAAGCGTAACTCACGCTCTCGGCTGAGAAAGCGACTGCTGCTCGGCACTTATATCGTGCTGCTAATGCTTCCCCTTTATTGGCTGCTCAATATGTCGCTGCAGACTAACAGCGAGATCCTCGGGTCGATGACGCTGTGGCCGCAAAACCTGACCTTTGATAATTACATCGGTATCTTCACTAACCCAAGCTGGTACATGGGGTACGTCAACTCCATCATGTATGTGGTGATGAATATGATCATCACCATGTTAGTGGCACTTCCTGCCGCCTATGCCTTCAGCCGTTACAAGTTCATCGGTGATAAGCATCTGTTCTTCTGGCTGCTAACTAACCTGATGGCACCGCCAGCGGTTTTTCTGCTGCCCTACTTTCAGCTGTATTACTCTGTCGGGCTATTTGACACTCACATCGCGGTGGCCCTAGCGCACTGCCTGTTCAATATTCCGCTGGCCATTTGGATTCTGGAAGGCTTCATGAGCAGCGTGCCTAAGGAAATCGACGAAACCGCCTATATCGACGGTTACAGCTTTCCCAAGTTCTTCGTCAAAATCTTCATTCCCATGATCAGTTCTGGCATTGGCGTGGTGCTTTTCTTCCTGTTCATGTTCTCCTGGGTTGAACTGCTGCTGGCACGCACGCTGACGTCTACAGACGCTCAGCCGATCGGCATGATCATGACTAGAACCTCGACAGCATCAGGTATCGACTGGGGCACACTAGCCGCCGCCGGTATGTTGACCATTGTTCCCGGCATTCTGGTGGTTTACTTCGTACGCAACCATATCGCCAAGGGCTTTGCCCTGGGCCGCACCTGAGTAGGAGGAAACCTCATGTCCTGGATGGTATGGACTTTACCGACGGCTATTTTCTTTTCTTCCATTGCGGCCATGCTGGCGGGCATGACGATCTGGGAACTGCGCTCGCCAAGCATTGAAAGAAAGGGCTTTTTACCCATTTCGACAACCCGAGGTGACCGGCTGTTTATCAGCTTACTGTCAGCCGCCTTTATTCACCTGGGTGTCATTGGCTTCACGTCACTTTCAATTTGGATTGCACTAGCACTATCAGCAGTATGGCTGCTGGTGTTAATGCGCTGGGGTTAACCCTGGCGTTAAGTACGGCAGTATCAAGGACGCTCACGCTATCAAGGAAGAGCACAACAAAACGAGGTCAACATGCGTAATAACAAGTTCAAACTTACTACCCTCGCCGCCAGTCTCATGCTCGCATCGGGGACACTGATGGCCGACGATCACGATGCGCGGGCAATCGCGGAGCGCTTGGTCGACGAACACTTCCAAAACTCGACCTTGAGTCGTGAAGAGCAAATTGAAGAACTTCTTTGGTTTGCAAAAGCAGCTGAGCCTTTCCGCGGCATGGACATTCAAACTGTCGCAGAAGGTTTGACCACCCACGTCTATGAAAGCGAAGTGCTGGCAGAAGCATTCAGTGAGCTAACCGGTATCAATATTACTCACAATATTATCGGCGAAGGCGACGTCGTTGATACGATGCAAAACCAGATGCAGTCAGGTAACAGCATTTACGACGGTTTTGTGAATGACACTGACTCTATCGGCACGCACATTCGTTACGGCACCACCATCAACCTCACCGAGGCGATGGAAAACGAGTGGGCTGACTACACACTACCAACGCTAGACCTGGACGACTTCATTGGCTTGCAATATGGCACCGGTCCAGATGGCAGCTTATTCCAGCTACCTACTCAGCAATTCGCGAACCTTTACTGGTTCCGTTATGACTGGTTCCAGCGCGAAGACCTGCAAGACCAGTTCCGGGAAATTTACGGCTATGACCTTGGGGTTCCCACAAACTGGACGGCGTACGAAGATATTGCCGAGTTCTTTACCGAGCATGTCGGTGAAATCGACGGCACTACCGTGTATGGCCACATGGATTACGGCCGTCGTGATCCGTCGCTAGGCTGGCGCTTCCATGACTCCTGGCTCTCAATGGCAGGTATGGGTAGCCCAGGCGTGCCATCAGGTAATCCCGTGGATGACTGGGGTATTCGCGTTAACGAAGATAGCCAGCCAGTAGGCGCCAGCGTCAGCCGTGGCGGTGCAACCAACTCGCCAGCGTCCGTCTTTGCCATGCAAAAAGCCGTTGATTGGCTACGTGACTTTGCACCGGCTGAAGCACAGGGCATGACCTTTGGTGAAGCAGGCCCAGTCCCTGCTCAAGGCCACATTGCTCAGCAAATTTTCTGGTACACCGCTTTCACAGCAGACATGACCGATCCTGCCGTGGCAGTGACCGACGATGAAGGCAATCCGTTGTGGCGTATGGCTCCTTCCCCCACCGGCCCGTACTGGGAAGAAGGCATGAAAGTAGGCTATCAAGATGTGGGCGCATGGACGTTCTTTGACTCTACACCTGAGGATCGTCGTACCGCTGCTTGGCTATTTGCACAGTTCACAGTGTCCAAAACGACCTCTCTTGAAAAGCTAATGGCTGGCCTAACGCCAATTCGTGAATCTGACATTTTCTCTGAGCAGATGACCGAAATGGCACCCAAGCTTGGTGGCTTGGTTGAGTTCTACCGCAGCCCCAACGAATCCAACTGGACGCCTACAGGCACTAACGTACCCGATTATCCGCGCATGGCACCGTTGTGGTGGCAAAACCTAGCGCCGGTAATGAGTGGTGAAGTTACCCCTCAAGAGGGCTTGGATAAGCTAGCGGCAGATATGGATAACACCATGCATCGCTTAGCTCGCGCAAACGTCTTCGACAGCTACGCCCCGGTGCTAAACGAAGAGCGCGACGCGCAATATTGGCTGGATCAAGAAGGCTCTCCTAAACAGAAGCTTGATGATGAAATGCCACAAGGAACCACCGTTCCTTACGATGAAATGATGAAAGCCTGGATGGAAGCGGGTACCCGCTAATCCTTTTAGGGCGGGCTTCGGCCCGCTCTATTAATGCTCAGAAACTAGGTTTGCTGACAACAGCAAAGCTTGCCGATCTACATAGGCTTATTGCTTTGTTGTCATGTTGAGACCGCTACCTAAACACGGGGCTTTTTCTTTGTTAATTGGAACCGCTATGAAACTGCGTAACCGGAATATCGAGAAATTGCACACTGACGACTTTGATGCACTAATCATCGGTGGCGGCATTAACGGTGCAGCAACCGCAGCCGCGCTTGCAGGCAAGGGTGCTAAAGTCGCCTTAATAGACCGCGGTGATTTTGCGGGAAGCACCAGTATGCACTCCTCCAACTTAGTTTGGGGAGGCATTAAATATATGGAAAGTAAGGATTTCGCATTAGTACGCAAACTGTGTAAAAGTCGTAATCATCTGATTAAAAGTTACCCTTCTACGGTTCAGGAAATTCGCTTTCTTACCACTATCAGTAAAGGCTTCCGCCATTCACCGAAATATTTATGGGCGGGTACCTGGCTTTACTGGCTCATGGGGAACGGTTTTACCAAGCTGCCCCGCTTACTATCTCCAAAGAATATTAAGCAAGAAGAGCCGATTATTGATATCGAAGGCTCAGTAGGTGGGTTTGAATACTCAGATGCCTACTTACACGATAACGATGCCAGATTTGTATTTAATTTTGTTCGTCATTCGCTTAATTACGGGGCGATTGCAGCCAATTATGTTGAGTCTCTTGGTGCTGAACGTGAAGGACAGCACTGGGTAACGAAAGCGCGCAATGTAATGGATGGCAGCACGTTTAATATCCGTTCCAAAGTATTAATTAATGCTGCTGGCCCCTGGGTGGATCAGCACAACGCTCTCACCGGCGAAAAAACCACCCATCAGCATCTTTATTCAAAGGGCATTCACCTGATAGTTCCGCAACTGACGGAAACTAAGCGGGTACTTGCGTTTTTTGCCGACGATGGGCGACTGTTCTTTGTCATTCCCATGGGTAATCGCACTTGCATCGGCACCACTGATACGCATATGGAGCACCCAGAGGTAGATGTCACAGCTGAAGACATCGAGTTTGTATTGGAAAATATCAATAAGCGCCTAACGTTAGAAAAGCCGCTTACCCAAGACGATATTATTTCAACACGCTGCGGTGTTCGGCCGCTAGCTATCAAAGCGGATCAAGGTAGCGATCGCGATTTTCTCCAACTATCGCGTAAGCATGTGATCGATACCAATGAAGATAGCGCCCACATTAGTATTTTTGGCGGTAAATTAACCGACTGCTTGAACGTAGGTGATGAAATTGCAGAGGAAGTGGTTCGACTAGGCGTTAATCTCAGCGATATTAACTATCGCTGGTATGGTGAGCCGCCAGAACCCGTTAAACAGCAGTTCATGGACCAGGCTAAACGGATGAACCTAGATGCGATGACCGCGCCAACATCCACCGAGCCGCTCTCCTCGCGACTATGGCGTCGCTATGCAGAACAGGCCATGCAAATGCTAGAAAAAATCCGCCAGGATCCTGCAGAAGCCGATATTCTCATTGAAGGTACCGAGTATATTCGCTGTGAACTTGAGCATGCCCGAGATCACGAAATGATTACGCAGTTGGAGGACTTCCTGCGCCGAAGAGCCAAAGTCTCGCTGGTTGTTCACCATGAACAGCTGCGCCACTCTAAGGGGCTGAAAGAAGCGTGTCGCGTTCTGTTCGGAGACCAAGCGGAAGAGCGTTTTGCCACCTACTTTGCTGAAAATCGTGATACTTCACAGCCTTATACTGCACCGGCAGAACCACAGCACACTCACTGATCAACCATCTACAACATAAAAAGCCGCTATCATCGATAGCGGCTTTTGCGTGTTGAAATATCTAATAACACCCTTGTGGTTAATTGGAACGCACGCGATTCACGGCGTCTAACCAACCCTGGTATAACGCCTCCCGAGTAGATTCTTCCATTTTAGGTGTAAAGCTCTTCTCGCAGCGCCAGAGTTGCTCAATTTCTTCAAGCGTGTCATACCAACCCAAACGCAAGCCTGCCAAGTAAGCGGCTCCGAGCGCCGTCGTCTCAAGAATTGTGGGTCTATCTACCTGGACGTCGAGCATATCAGCCAAAAACTGCATCACCCAGCTGTTCTTCACCATGCCACCATCGACACGTAGGTTACCTGGCGTGGCTTCCATATCGTCGTTCATGCAGTGCTGCAGGTCGCGGGTTTGGTAACACACCGCCTGGAGGCCCGCCGCAACAATTTCGGCAATGCCGGTATCCCGAGTAAGGCCAAAAATTGCCCCGCGCGCTTTAGGATCCCAATGAGGTGCACCCAAGCCAGTAAAAGCAGGTACCAAGTAAACGCTATGTCCGCTGCGGGTTTCTTTAGCAAGCGCCTCTGTTTCTGACGCATCTGCAAACAGGTTCAACCCATCGCGTAGCCACTGCACAGTCGCCCCAGCAACGAAGATACTGCCTTCCATTGCATAGGTCGGTTTTCCATTAATTCGGTATCCAATGGTCGTTAATAGGCGATTTCGTGATACCGACGGTGTATCCCCAGTGTTAACGATCATAAAACACCCGGTGCCATAGGTGCTTTTGCCCATTCCGGGTTGAAAACACGCTTGACCCACTAGCGCGGCCTGCTGATCCCCTGCCACACCGGCAATAGGTATGGGCGCCCCTAACCAATGCGCGTCAGTGGTGCCAAAATCATCGCTGGAATCTTTTACCTCGGGCAGCATGTTGGCAGGAACGTTAAACAAAGCTAACAGCTCATCGTCCCATGTTTGATTATGGATATTAAAAATGGCTGTTCGTGATGCGTTGGTGGCATCAGTAACATGTTGCGTGCCATTGGTTAATCGCCAAATCAAGAAGGTATCGATAGTGCCAAAGAGTAGCTCACCGCGTTGGGCTCGTTCGCGGGCTCCTTCTACGTTATCGAGTATCCACGCTAGTTTGGTGGCTGAAAAATAGGGGTCTATTAAGAGGCCTGTCTTAGCTTGTACTGCCTCTGTATGCCCTTGGTCGCGGAGTGTTTGACAAAGTTCAGAGGTGCGCCGGTCTTGCCAAACAATCGCATTGTAGAGAGGCTTACCCGTCTCTCTATCCCACACCACTGTGGTTTCACGCTGGTTAGTAATGCCAATTCCATCAATCTGCTCTGGCGAAATACTCGCCTTTTCGAGCACCTCGCGACAAGTGGCGATGACAGTCTCCCAAATATTTTCGGGATCATGCTCTATCCACCCGTCTTGGGGGAAGTGCTGAGGGAATTCCTGTTGGGCAACCGCCTCTATTTGGCCCTGACGGTCAAATAAAATGGCGCGCGAGCTGGTCGTACCTTGATCGATGGCGAGAATAAAGGAGGACATATCACGTTCACTTTGTTGTAGGTTCTTTCGATTTTGTATGTTTTGTTTCGCTTTATTATCATCCAAGGCTACTCCAGCCGCCCCAAATGCTCAAGTATGAAACTGCTCTCCTTTACCGTTAGCTCAGCGACGACCATGCTGTGCCTTAGATTAGACATCATGCTTAAGCGATATGTAGCGCTACTCCGTGCTGCAATAATAGCTGCTGAATCGTTTCAGGAGGCTTTCGATCGGTGAATAGTGCATCGAGCTGGGAAATATTGCCTTGGCGCACCACCGGATTGCGATGAAATTTAGAGTAATCCGCGGCCAGATAAATTCGCCGCGAATTGGCAATAATCGCTTGGGCAACGCGAACTTCTTGGTAATCAAATTCAAGTAACGAGCCATCCTCATCAATACCGCTGATGCCGATAATCCCGTAATCCACTTTAAATTGATTGATAAAATCGATGGTGGCTTCACCGATAATACCGCCGTCGCGGGAGCGAACTTGCCCACCGGCAATAATCACTGTGAAATCTTCTTTGTGCTGAAGAATGGCTGCCACGTTCAGATTATTGGTGATAATTTCTAAGCCCTGATGTTCAAGCAACGCCTGAGCAATCATCTCGTTACTGGTACCGATATTAATAAATAGTGAGGAGTGATGAGGAATTTGCTGCGCCAAGCAGTGAGCAATCCGCTCTTTCTCCTCTAAATGCAGCGTCTTACGCGTGCTGTAAGCGGTGTTAACAGTGCTTGATTCTACGCCTACACCGCCATGGACACGACGAACCCGCCCTTCGTTTGCTAGCGTATTTAAATCACGACGAATGGTTTGTGGCGTCACTGCAAAGTGATCGGTCAGCTGCTCGATGCTCATGTAGCCATGCTGGCGTACCAGGTCGACGATGGCATCTTGGCGAAACTGTTGGTTCATAAGCCCGGCCTGTTCGTTATTTATTGGTGTATAAGTGCTGTTCTCTATGGGCTATAGAGTAGCAAATTTTCGAAATTCAATAATACGAACATTGAGCCCTCCCCATTTTCTCGCTAAGTATCTACTCCATTAGAGCGGCCAGGCCCATAAAATGGCAGGAATAGCGACCACCATCACTACTAACGAAAGTGGAAGACCGAGCTTCCAATAATCACCAAACTGATAGCCGCCCGGACCCAGCACTAGCGTGTTGGACTGGTGGCCTATCGGCGTTAGAAAGGCACATGAGGCACTGACAGCCACTATCATTAAAAAGGGATCAAGTGATACATCAAAACCACTAGCAAGACTGGCGGCAATGGGCGCCATCAACAATGCGGCAGCAGCATTATTGACCACATTAGAAAGCAACATCGAGAGAATAAATAGCCCTGCCAATGAAACAATAATGGGCCACTCAACGCCGAATCGTAGTAATGCATCAGCAATAATTTCAGCGCCACCGCTCGTTTCAAGCGCTTCTCCCACCGGCAGCATGGCCGCCAAGAGAACAATAACGGGACCATCAATGGCTTGGTAACCTTCTCTCAGCGGAAGCACACCAATCAGCAGTGATATCAACGCCGCGGTGCTCATGGCGACAGCCGCAGGAAGCAGATCAAACAGCATCGCTAGAATGGCGAGGGCAAAAATACCAATCGACAGCGCCAATTTTCGCGGTTGCCCTAAGTGAAGCTCACGGTTGGCCAACGGCAAGCACCCAAGGGTAGCTAAGCTATCAGCGATTTCGTTTTCACTGCCTTGCAACAGAAGCACATCACCGGTTTGAAAACGAATGTCCCGAAGACGCTGCTTTAAACGTCCTCCATCCCGAGCTACCGCAACTAAATGCAGCCCGAACTGCTGGTTTAACCGCAGTTGGCGAACGCTTCGATTAATCATCATCGAATCGTTACGCACTACCGCTTCTATCAACTGCAAACCCTCGGTATCGACCGGCTGGCGCTCATCCGTCTTTTCTGAGGGCTTATTTTCACTACCGGCTTCGTCATTGTGTTTATCATCTTCTTCTGGTTCCGCAATGGCGCTCAGCCCTACTTTATCTTCCAGCAGTTTGAGCTCATCAGGCCCTGCTTCCAGCAGCAAAATATCTCCTTCCTGCAGCACCCCATGAAATGAGTACCCTGCTCGGCGATTATCTTCCCGTACCACGGCAAGTACTGGGATGGTCTCTTCTAGCTCATCATGAAGCTGCTGGAGCGTCAGACCATTCGCCTTAGACTCTTCTGACACCTTCAGCTCAACCAAGTAATTAGCGGTATCAAACATTTCATCGGTCGATGCCTGTCCACTGCGCTTAGGCGTTAAACGCCAGCCCACTAGTACAATAAACACCAAACCAACTAGCGCAACAGCAACCCCCACCGGGGTAAAGCTGAACATGCCGAAGTTTTCACCGGTGATATTGCCTCGATAGGTGGAAATAATAATGTTGGGCGGTGTGCCAATCAGCGTGGTTAAGCCGCCCAACAATGAACCGAAAGCAAGTGGCATTAACAGAAGCGATGGCGACGTATTATGTTCACGGGCAAGGCGCATTGCCACTGGCAACAGCAGTGCAAGCGCACCAACATTATTCATCACCCCGGAAAGCACCACGACCGTGCCGACCAACACGAGTAACTGTAGTAGCAACCGTTCGCCCACTTTCAGTACTTGATTAGCGATGATATCGACAACACCAGAGCGCTCAAACCCTCGGCTAATGACCAATACAGCGGCCACCGTAATCACCGCAGGATGCCCGAAGCCTTTAAAAGCGTCATCTGTGGGCACAAGCCCAAGCATTACCGAGCCAAGCAACGCCGCAAGCGCGACTAAGTCATAGCGAAATCGACCCCACATAAAAGCGGCAAGCGTTAACCCCAAAACGATAAAAACCAGCGTGCTGGGCGCAAGCCCGATGCTATCCATTGTCATGCGATGTCCATCTCCTTGTGTTGGGTACGCTCGGCTGATGCGCCAAATAACTAGCAACACATTAGATGATGACTATACGGCCGTATAGTCCTTGGAGAGCAGAACAACAAAACAACTGAAGGACAATAAAAAAGCCTGGCGAGGCCAGGCATTCATACAGAAACAGTTGATTAAAGACCTACTTTATATTCGTGCCAGCAATCGCTCAGCCACTACGTTAAGCGGGTTGCTTTCAGCAGTTAGGCAGAAGAATGGTCGAGCCTGTTGTTTTGCGGCTTTGCAGGGCGTCTTGGGCCTTTCCTGCGTCCTGGAGCGGGTAGCGATTTGCTACGTCGATACGAAGTTTGCCACTTTCGATCATGCCAAAAAAGTCGTCGCACATCATTTCAAAACGTTCACGGGTGTCAGCATAGCCGTTCAAACTTGGGCGGGTTACAAAAAGCGCGCCTTTTTGATTCAGAATACCGATATTCACCCCGTCTACTGGGCCAGACGCATTACCAAAGCTGACCATCAGCGAACGAGGCTTCAAGCAATCTAGCGACATTTCCCAGGTATCTTTTCCTACTGAGTCGTAAACCACGTCGCACATTTCGCCGTTGGTTAGTTCGCGCACCCGCTCTACCACATTCTCTTCGCTGTAGTTGATTGTTGCCCATGCGCCATTGGCCATCGCCAAGTCTGCTTTCTCTTTTGAGCTAACCGTACCAATAAGCTTAACGCCTAGCGCTTTGGCCCACTGGCACGCAATCGAGCCAACGCCTCCAGCAGCGGCATGAAAAAGAATGGTCTCACCGCCCTTTAACTCATAAGTTTGACGCAGCAAATATTGCACGGTTAAGCCTTTCAGCATACTGGCCGCAGCGGTTTCAAAATCAATGAAGTCCTGCAGCTTAATAACCTTGGCCGCAGGCAATGTATGTAGCTCTGCATAGGCACCCAATGGCCCTTGTGCATACGCTACCCGGTCACCCTCTTTTAGATGGCTAACACCTTCACCCACGGCATCGACAACCCCGGCACCTTCAGTGCCTAAGCCAGAAGGCATGGACGGCGCAGGATAAAGCCCCGTCCGAAAATAGATATCAATAAAATTCAGGCCTACTGCTTTATTAGCAATTCGCACTTCACCTGCGCCGGGAGCTTTAGGTTCGGTATCGACCCACTCCAATACATCTGAATCACCCGTCTTCGAAAACTGAATGCGTTTAGACATCTGGGTAAACTCCCATTGTTAATTATTGGACACATATTAACTGGCTATCCAACCGCGTTGTGCGTCTTAAATCAAGCGATTAGCCAGTCATGCAGGACATATTGCTGTCATGCGCCCATGCTAGACTATCTTAAAAATGTTGATAACAATGTTTATCGGTTACTCTCAAACGGACAGACTATGACGCACCCAGCAATCTGTTTGCCTACACTTATAGCCCATCGCGGATACTCGGCCGCCGCACCTGAAAACACCTTAACGGCAGTGCGTGCTGCTCATCAAGCAGGGACAACCTGGGTGGAGTTGGACGTTCAGCTACTGGGCGATGGCACGCCTGTTATTTGGCACGATAGCGATATCAGCCGCTGCTCCGATCGCCGTGGCGAGCTTGCTAACCTGACGTGGCAGCATGCGCAACAGCTTGACGTCGGTAGCTGGTTTGGCGATACGTTTGCAGGTGAAAAGATGGCCAGTCTAGAGGCCATGCTGACGCTGTTGAACGAACTCAACATGGGGGTAAATTTAGAGATCAAGGTAAACAAAGGCCGTGACCCCATTGCCTTAGTTGATACCGTATTACCCATCGTATTAACTACACTGCCCGCCGAACGGGTGATTGTGTCCTCGTTTGATGCCCGGGCATTAGCTAGATGCCGCCGCATCGCACCAAAAGAAACGCTCGCACTGGGCGTACTGTTTGGCAGTACACCGCCTACCTGGCGTGACCAATGTGAAGCCATCGACGCATTTAGTATTCACCCTCATTGGCCGCGCTTAAAACACACACAGGCCGCTGCCATGCGCAGAGATGGCTATGAAATTTTATGCTATACCGCCAACGACCCCAGTGCTTTTGAAAGCCGCTGGGGATGGGGGATAGCCAGCGCGATTACTGATGAGCCCGAAGCATTTCAACGCTATTTGAATAATCGACGTCGACACGGTTAAATTCGCCAATATCCAATACTCTACCTAAGGAAAACTATGCACTATCTTGGTGCCCATGTAAGCGCAGCGGGTGGCGCAGATCAAGCAGTGTTCCGTGCGGTAGAAATCGGCGCAAACGGCTTTGCTCTGTTCACCAAAAACCAGCGGCAGTGGAAAGGCAAACCACTGACCGACGAGGCTATTGCAGCGTTTAAACAGGCCTGCCAAACCCATGGGTTTGGCCCTGAACAAATTTTACCCCACGACAGCTACCTGATTAATTTAGGCCACCCAGAGGCCGCTGGGCTTGAAAAGTCCCGTGCTGCGTTTGTAGATGAAATTCAGCGCTGTGAACAGCTCGGCCTAACGCTATTGAACTTCCACCCAGGCAGCCATCTGAACAAAATCAGCGAAGCCGACTGCCTGAAACGCATCGCAGATTCCATCAACGAAGCATTGTTACAGTCACAGGACGTCACGGCAGTGATTGAAAACACCGCAGGACAAGGGACCAACCTTGGCTGGCGCTTCGAGCATTTAGCGGAAATTATTTCCCACGTTGATGATAAAACCCGTGTCGGTGTTTGTATTGACACCTGCCACGCCTTTGCCGCTGGGTATGACTTACGTACCGCCGAGGCCACCAAGGCAACATTGGATGAGCTAGGCAAGGTGGTTGGCTTTAAATACTTGCGCGGTATGCATTTAAACGATGCCAAGAGCACCTTCGCAAGCCGTGTAGACCGCCACCACAGCTTAGGTAAAGGCAATATCGGATTGGATGCATTCACAACGATCATGCAAGACGAACGCATTCATGACATACCGATGATTTTGGAAACCGTCGAACCCAGCATTTGGGCTGACGAACTCAACTGGCTACGTGCTCAAGTACCTGGTACTCAAGTGCCCGGTGCTCAAGCGCCTGAAGCAGCGCCAGGCAAATAGTGAATCACATCATGAAAGCGTAGCCGCGTCGTAGCGCTGTTTCGCATGGCGTGTGGGCGATCGGCAAAAAAGCGCAGTCCCTCGCCTACCCGCAGCGTTTGCCAGCGCTCGTCTATGCGCAGCTCCATTTCGCCCTCGACAACAACGATGTGTTCTACCACACCGCTGGCGTGGGGAGACGACTCGCTGATCGCCCCTGGCGCGAGCTCAATCATAAACATTTCAAAGCCTAGCAGCGGGTCATAAGGGAAGAGCAGGCGTGCTTGCATCCCAGCGCTATCATCGCCCCAAACAGACTCCCAGCCATCTCGGTGAAGTTCGCCTAACGCAGGTTTATCACCATCAAACAGGGTTGAAAACGACACCCGAAAACCACTCGCGATCTTCCAAAGCGTTGAGATGGTAGGACTAGACTCACCACGCTCTATTTGTCCCAGCATGGCTTTACTCACACCTGTTTCAGCCGCAGCTCGGTCTAGGCTCCAACCGCGGTCTTTACGCAGCTTTTTGACGGTTTCCGCAATGTGTTCGGCAATGGTATGAGGGTCACTCACCATGCGGCTCTCCATAAAATTTAGTGATGTAGTTTACCTATCCGGTCAGCGATGAACACCGATGACGTCAATCTTGTGCGTTATAGCGCACAATGATAGCCTTACAGCATTGTGCGCTATAGCGCACACCACCTAGCGTAAACGAGGTAACCCCATGGAGGCGCCGCCTACTCTGCAGCCGACAGAAAAACATAAAACCCCTTTCTGGCGAGATATTAGCCTCTCGACCGTAACAGCAGGCTTCGTCGCGGTCACCATCGGCTACACGAGTTCAGCGGCGATTATTTTCCAAGCAGCAGCCGCTGCGGGCGCCAGTACTGCACAAATCAGTTCTTGGCTGTGGGCGCTAGGCATTGGCATGGGCATTACCTCGATAGGGCTATCGCTGCGCTATCGCATGCCCCTATTGACAGCGTGGTCAACACCAGGCGCAGCGTTTTTGGCGACTAACCTTCCCGGTATTCCAATTGAAGAAGCCATTGGCGCTTTCCTGTTCTCCGCGCTGCTCATTACGCTATGCGGTGTAACAGGACTGTTCGAACGCCTGATGCGCCACATCCCCAGTGCAATTGCGTCTGCACTGCTGGCGGGTATTCTGTTGCGCTTTGGCCTAGCGCTGTTTAACGTCATGGAAAGCCAATGGCTACTACCACTGGCCATGTTAGCCGCCTGGGTAGCAGGCCGACGCCTATGGCCAACGCTCGCGGTACCTGGTGTACTACTAGCCGGCATTGCTATTGCCCTTTGGCAGGGTCAACTTAACGTACAAAGTATTCCGCTAGCACCTACCGTCCCCGTTTTTACTACACCCGCCTTTTCGATGACAACGCTGATCAGCATTGGCATCCCTCTGTTTGTCATTACCATGGCCACTCAAAATTTACCTGGCGTGGCAGTGCTTCGGGCAGCAGGTTACCAGCCAAACAGTTCGCCGCTCATCAGTTGGACAGGGGGTGCAACGCTTTTGCTCGCCCCGTTTGGTGGTTATGCATTCAATATGGCGGCCATTAGCGCAGCGGTATGCATAGGTCCTGATGCCCATGCGAATCCCCTCAAGCGCTATACAGCAGGCGTTGCGGCGGGAGTGTTCTATATCGCGATGGGTATTTTTGGGGGCACGGTTACCGGTGTTTTCAATGCGCTTCCCAGCGTCCTGGTCATGTCGCTGGCAGGTATAGCGTTACTTGGCACATTAAGTGGTGGGTTAGCTAATGCATTTGAAAACAGTGGGCAACGAGACGCCGCCATTATCACCTTTTTACTCACCGGCTCTGGCATTACTTTACTGGGAATTGGTGGCGCGTTCTGGGGGCTTGTGGCGGGCTTGGTGGTTCTAAAGCTGACAAAGGCTCCACATCGTTAGAGGCATGTTATCAATGTGATAAAAGCGATACGATAAAAAAACGCCCCAAGAGAGTTTGTCTACTGGGGGCGTTTTATCAGCACAGGCGTATCTGCTTGGCTATATAAACTTGTGCTAATTTTATCATTGCACGCTACATCGTGGCGAGGCGTTCTTCATCCAGTACACCTGACATACGAACCATGGCCAACGCCTCGTCTAGGCTGGCCACTTCTTCCATCATCAGTAACTCGTTTTCCAAACTAACCGGCTTTCCCGCTTTATCTGACAGTAGCTTCTCTAGCGAAGCTACGTCCATAGCGTCGTCTAAGTGGTGAATATCTACCGATGCACTGCTCGCACTTGGTAAGTAGATAGTGCCATTAGAGAAATCCACGGCATAAGCAATAACGCCTGGCACAATAAAAAACAGTAGCCCTACACCGTTGGCGATAGCCACTACTGGGTCAACATTACCGCTTAATTGTCCTTTACGCTCAGGATGAAAAAGCGTTCCACAACCACTTAACGTTACAATGGAGACACCAACAATGGCCCCCGTTAACCAACGGCGTACTGCTTGCTGCATGAAGGTTCCCTCAAAGTCCTAACGTACCGATAGCCGGAGATGATTCTGTTGTTTGACCGTTGCTATCGAGCCACAAAACTTGGCGAGTTTAACACATTTGCTTACCAACACACGCCAAGCTGTTAACGTAGGATTTTGCCGCCTAACTCGCTTAGCCGTACAATGCCGCATTCAACGCTAGTTTAAGCGCTACGTTACTAAACGATTAAGCATCACCCCTACCAACAAGGAATGCTCACGCCCATGCGCGCCAGCCAATTATTGATTGCGACATTAAAAGAAACTCCGGCCGACGCTGAAGTCATCAGCCACCAGTTAATGCTGCGCGCCGGTATGATCCGTCGTCTTACCTCTGGCCTCTATACGTGGCTGCCTCTTGGCCTACGCACGCTGCGTAAGGTTGAAGCCATTGTCCGCGAAGAGATGAACCGTGCCGGCGCTCAGGAAGTATTAATGCCCGCCGTGCAGCCTGCTGACCTGTGGCAAGAGTCTGGCCGCTGGGAGCAGTACGGTCCGGAACTACTGCGCCTGAAAGATCGCCACGAACGTGACTACTGCGTAGGCCCGACCCATGAAGAAGTCATTACCGATTTGGTGCGAAAAGAGATTGCCAGCTACAAGCAGCTGCCGATTAATTTCTACCAAATTCAAACTAAGTTTCGTGACGAGATTCGCCCTCGCTTTGGGGTGATGCGTTCTCGCGAATTCATTATGAAAGATGCTTACTCCTTCCACCTGGATGAAGCCTCTCTCAAAGAGACCTACCAGACGATGTACGATGCATACTCACGCATCTTCACCCGCCTAGGTCTCGACTTCCGCCCTGTAATTGCTGATAACGGCTCAATTGGCGGCACTGGCTCCCATGAATTCCACGTGTTAGCCGACTCAGGTGAAGACGACATCGTGTTCTCCAACGCCTCTGATTACGCCGCTAATATGGAAAAAGCCGAGGCCCTTCCCGCGCCACTAGACAGTAACGCCGAACGCGCAGCTCCCAGCGAAGAGATGAATTTGGTTGATACGCCGAACGCTAAGACAATTGCCGCCCTGGTAGAGCAGCATGGCCTGCCCATTGAGAAAACCATCAAGACGCTGATGGTGCATGCCGCTGAAGGTGGCTTGATTGCTCTGCTAATCCGTGGTGACCATGAGCTTAATGAAGTCAAAGCTGAAAACCTGCCCCAGGTAGCCGCCCCACTAACCATGGCAAACGAAGAAGAAATCCGTGCGGTGGTTGGCGCTGGCCCTGGCTCACTTGGACCGGTTGGGCTAAAAATGCCGATCATTATTGATCGCAGTGTGGCGCTAATGAGTGACTTTGGTGCTGGCGCAAACGTCGATGGCAAGCACTATTTCGGCATCAACTGGGAGCGTGACGTGGCTTTGCCCCAAGTTGCCGATCTACGTAACGTTGTAGAAGGTGACCCTTCGCCGGACGGTAAAGGCACGCTTTCTATCAAGCGCGGCATTGAAGTGGGCCACGTCTTCCAGCTTGGACAAAAGTACTCCGAAGCAATGAACGCGACAGTATTGGGTGACAACGGCAAAACCAGCCATCCATGGATGGGCTGCTATGGTATCGGCGTTACCCGCGTAGTGGCTGCCGCTATTGAGCAAAACCACGATGACTCAGGCATTATCTGGCCAAACGCTATCGCCCCCTTCCAAGTGGCGCTGGTGCCCATGAATGCCCACAAATCCCAACGTGTGCGCGAAGAGTCCGAACGTCTCTATCAATCGCTAACAGCAGCGGGATTAGATGTACTGCTTGACGATCGCGACACTCGCCCCGGCGTCAAGTTTGCTGATCTGGAACTCATGGGTGTGCCCCACCGCTTAGTGATTGGTGATCGCGGTTTGGATAACGGCGAACTGGAATACAAAGGCCGCCGAGATAGCGAAGCGACCATGATTGCTGCCGATCAAATTGTCGATTTCCTTTGCGATCAAGCGGGTCTGAATAACAACAAGTAAGGCAAGCTCTCATGTTGCTGGGCGCAATAGCGTGGCATTTGCGTTGGGTTAACAAGTGGGTTTTGGCAGGCAGCATTGTGATCGCTGCCTTGCCTGTAGCCAGCGCAGTGGCTTCACCACTGCGCCTAACTTTTGACGCTGCTCATCAACAAACGTCCTATTCTCAGCGGCAATTGCAACAGTGGCGTAGCCGTATGGATGCACCTCTTTCACGGTTTATCCGCGAGCCCACTGAGCGCTATGAGTTATTGACGCGGCTGTATCAGGAAGCCCGCTTAGCCGGTTTACCCCCTGAACTTGTGCTATCACTGATCCAAGTAGAGAGCGCGTTTAAATCTGATGCGGTCTCGTCAGCTGGCGCCGTAGGACTCATGCAAATTATGCCTTTTTGGATCGAAGAGCTTGGCCTGCCAATGGACAACCTTAGCGATCCAAATCGTAATTTGCGTTACGGCTGCACAATTTTAGCTCACTACCTTGCCGTCGAGCGCGGTGATTTCACTCGCGCATTGGCTCGTTATAATGGAAGCCTAGGGCAAACGTGGTATCCAGAACGGGTGCTAAAAGCATGGCGAGATGATTGGCGCTAATCGGTGACAGGCTGAACTAACCCCAAGCTGACTAATTGACCCAATAAATGGGAGATATCCCGCTCTACACTTTTCCTGCTAGCACCAATAAAAAATGTCACTAAGGTATCAATAATCTCATCTTTACTTAATGGCTCATGCTGCAGCAGCGCCCACACTGCTCTACTCGTCACATTCAAACGATGAATTTCACCGCCCTCTTTAGCAATGACGAACAGCTCTTCACCCAATGGAAACTCATGAGCCACCTGGCTGATTTGCCACCTGCGCGTGTCGTTTGGTGCCAGCACATGGCTCTGTTTGAACGCCTGCGGCTTGGTTTGACGACAACACGGCTCTGTCGCCATGGCGCTATTAAGAAACCCATCGCTATTTATCTGGGTTGTCAGCCACGTTGTCGCTGCGTAAGCATCTCGGTAACGCATTAAAAAACACGGCAGACCTTTTAAGATTGGCAAAAAGCGCTCAATCAACGTCTGATCTGACTCATGCTCCGCGAAGTTTTGCTGCAGCAACTGCCAGAGCCCATCTCCCGGCTGCAGACGAACAAGCTGCGGCTCACTAATCGTTTCATCGCGTTCAATAAGGAGTATGGCACCTAGCGGACAACGCACCCCATGAGATGCCAGCTGCTGCTCGTTTAGCGCTAAGTAGCCATAGCGATCATCATGAGGCCCTAGATGGTTAGCAACAAACTGATGAAACTCAGACGCTAGATTCTGCGGCAACGGCAAACGCAACCTAGGTGCAATGCCCAACGCAATACCTTCACCACAGCTATTGAGTGCCAGCACATCATCGCCAAACACACGATAACCAGCTGCGGCAAACGCCGCGGTGAGGGTGCTTTTACCCGCCCGGTGACTATCCGGAAATATCACTAACTGTTGATTAACCTCTACTGCCCCACAGTGAAGCCCGATATGCTCAGGGTGGTGACGCAGATAGGCACCTGCTAGATCAGCGATCACACTGCAAGCGGTTCCTGCGGGTGTATCTAATAACATACCACCCGGTAGTGCAGGCGCTTCCTGCCAATAATCATCAGGGTGCTGCCGAACACAAATAGCAGGTGCATACTGCTGAGGCTCACAGGGGGTTAGCCGCCAGCCAGGCATTGCCTGATGAATCACTGGCAGCAGATGCTCTGCATCAATTAAGCGCACGCAAGGGCCAAGATTTTCCAGCGCATAATCGACAGTAATCGATGGCGTAGCCACGGCACCCCCTACCAGCGAGGTAATAAACGACTTATGCGAATCTCAATTACACCATCTCGCTCCCAACGAGAGCGCTGTGGGCGAGAGTAGTAAGGGCGCGAATAGCGTGGGCGTGAATGCCTAGATTTTGAATAGCTCGGTCTTGAATAGCTCGGCCGTGAGTAGCTGGGTCGCGAGTAACTAGAGCGAGAATGGTGATGTTCACGCGCTTCAGCTTGCCCCATGGATATCAGCGTAGGAGCAACATATAACGCGGCGGCACCAAGCCCTAAGCTTGCTAGCACTTGGCGGCGTGAACGCCGTTTATTCAGCAGGGAATCGGCTTCATTGTTCATCACAGGACTCCTGATTAATCTCTAGGAAGGTTATCAAACGCTGTTTCAAAAACAATCCTAGCCCCGAAGCACACGTGAAACCACCGACTAAGCGTCACTTTCCCATTGTTTACTTTTTTTAACCAATGTGAGTTTATCGTTGGTATGTTGATATGATTTTTCGGTATAAAAGAATCATTATTTTCATACTTTTCTCTTACCTAGGTACCGCCTCATGCTCACAACAATTAATGGCTGCCAAAGAATCCCTACCACTTGGGCACTGGGCAGCCTGATAATGCTACTCAGCCTGTACGCTGAGGCTGCAGATATCCGTGTGACCGATGCAGCGGCCAATCCGTTAGAAAACGCAGTCGTTGAGGTTTATTTTGAGTCGTCCACAGCACCGACAGCACAAACAAAACACATTGTTCAGCGCAATGCTGCCTTTCACCCTCAAGTTCTTACTATTCCTACCGATAGTTATGTAGCGTTTCCCAATGAAGACACCACGCGCCACCACGTCTTCTCTTTTTCACCGGCGAAGATCTTTAACTTGGAGCTGTATTTAAGCGAAACACCACCGCCTATTCATTTTGATCAGGCTGGCGTAGTGGTACTGGGCTGCAATATTCATGACAGCATGCAAGCATTTATCGTGGTTAGCGATGCGCCCTACGCTGCACTTACCGACAGCAACGGTACATTAACGCTGCCAGAGCTGCCTGAAGGTGTCCATAGAATGCGAGTGTGGCATAGCCGCATGGACGATAGCCAAGAGGTATGGTGGGAAGGTGATATCAGCGATGCGGATAACCTAACCGTTAGCTTAGAACTGAATGCAATTCCACCACAGCCGAGCACAATCTCACCGCTGCAACAGCGTTTCCGTGATGCCACGCACAAGGATTGATGTCTGGCGCGATGGTAAGCGCCTTCACACTCAGAGGTCACTATGCGCTTTCGCACGCGCTTAATGCTAGTGCTACTGGCGGTCGTCATCATTTCACAGATTGCGACAGGTGCAGCGTTCCTACACGCGACACAAAATGATGCGCTGATGAAAGGCAACCAACGCTTAGAGGTCGGTGCTCGCGTGTTACATCAATTGCTAGATATTCGCGGTGAACAACTGCGCAGTAATGTAGCAATTTTGGCGGACGACTTTGGTTTCAAAAGTGCCGTAGCAACGAAAGATACCGCCACCCTTTACTCGGTGCTCGCTAATCATGGTGACCGCGCCCAGGCAGATATGGTGATGCTCAGTGATTTAGCAGGCAATGTACTTGCCAGCAGCCACCATGAACAAGGCAGCACAATGCCTTTTCCAGAACTATTTGGGCGCGCCCAGCAAAATGGTCATGGTGTCGGTGTAGTCATCGGCAATGGTGAACCCTACGAATTCGTACTGATGCCCGTTCGTGCCCCCAACTTAATTGGCTGGGTCGGTATGGGCTTTTTAATTGATGAGGAAGTCGTCCAGGAAATTAATGCGCTTACCGGCCTGGATATCAGTATCGTCACCTACGATGCCAGCGGCGATGTCGGTTATCTGGCAAGTTCCCACCAGGAACAGTTGGCTAAGCGCCTCATGAGCGGCCATGGCGATAAGCTAATGGGCGGGGCTTATACCACCCATAGTCAAATGTCTGACAATAATAACTACCTGTCCTACGCGTCTGAGCTATTAGAAAGCCCGGAGTATCAATCATATGCCTTGCTTCAGCTGTCTCGGAACGAGCTACTGGGGGCTTATCAACACCTTAAGTGGCAGCTGATTGGAATTGTCACACTAATGCTGCTACTCACGTTGGCAGTGGCCATGTGGAGCGCCCGAAGTATCAGCAAACCGCTAATCGCTCTGGCGTTGGCAGCCAAACGTATCGGTCAAGGAGAGCATGTTGGCCGTATCCCTGGGGCGGCGGCAGTCGCCGAAACGGATCTGCTCGCAACGACATTGCTTTCCATGCAGGAAGATATTGCTAAGCGTGAAGCCACGCTTCATCACCAATCGCGGCATGACATGCTTACCGATTTACCCAATCGTGTTAGCGCATTAGAAGACATATTTAAGCGAATTCAAAAAGGCCAACCATTTTCGTTGCTACGTTTCGCTATCAATGATTTTCGAGACATTAACGACACCTTCGGCTATGCCCTTGGCGACCATCTGCTTGTCACGTTAGCTCAGCGGATGCAACAGCTGCCCGCCCCAGTAAGTAAAGCCTATCGCTTAGATGGCGATGAACTCATGCTGCTTATTGAAAGACCCTACTGCGATACCTCTACCCGCACTGAACTGATGAGCAGACTCAACCAACCTATCAATCTCGATAAATCACCTATTGTGCCGTCGATTTCCGCTGGTGAAGTTAACTATCCCGCCCATGGCATCACCCCGCAACTGCTGCTTCGGCGCTCGGATATCGCACTCGACAAAGCCCGCCGACATCGCCACAGCCATGAAAGCTACGTCGAAGGTCAAGAAGAGCAGCACCTACGCCAATTAATGCTGATTCGCGACCTTCAAGAAGCAGTGAAAAACAGTGAGCTATGGATGGCTTACCAGCCTAAAGTGGACACCCACAGTGGGCAGGTATGTCAATTCGAAGCACTGATGCGCTGGCGACACCCTACGCTAGGATTTGTCCCCCCTGACGAATTTATCGGCCTCGCTGAGCGCTCAGGCAACATAGGCTTACTATCGAACTGGATGCTGGCACATGTATGTGAACAGCTTCACCGCTGGAAGTGCGCTGACAACCACCTATCGGTAGCGGTTAATCTGTCAGCGAGTGACTTAATCGACTCAACGCTGCCTAAGCGCATCAGCGGATTGTTACACCGCTTCAATTTAACCCCAGACCAGCTTGCCTTAGAAGTCACCGAAAGTGCCGTTATGCAAGACGTAGATGCCGCCACTGAAACCCTACTAGCGCTTAGCCAGCAGGGCTTGAAGATCGCTATTGACGATTACGGCACTGGCTACTCATCCCTGGCACAGATTAAACGACTCCCCGTTGATGAATTAAAGATCGACAAATCCTTTGTTCTTAAACTCGATACCCAAGAAGAAGACCTCACAATTGTGCGCTCTACTATCGAGATGGCGCATAACCTAGGCCTAAAAACTGTTGCCGAAGGCGTCGAAAACAGCGCCACCGCAGAATTACTGTGCAAACTTCAGTGTGACTATCTACAAGGCTACTGGATAGCCAAACCAATGCCGGCCGATGACGTCCTTAATTGGCTAGCGGACACTCCTTCCTTAGTGCTGCCATCCCTGGCAACACGCTAATCTACGCACAGAGTATCGCTATGTTTCGTTATTACTCATCCTCTCGATGCCTGGTACTGGTAGCAGCGGCAACAAGCGCCCTACTGGCGGCAATCCCCAGCAGCGCGGGAAGTCGCATTTTGGGTACCGGTGCCGTCAGTGCGATAGAAGGTGCTGCTGGTGGCGGGCTTTCACCATGGGCGGTGTTGACCAGCACCGCCAGCGATAACGAACTGGGAGCGACGGTTTCCACAACACGGGCGTGGGTCGATGACTATCGATTAAGCGTCACCAGCGCTAGCGTTAATGTCCAGGACAGGCTAGAGCTTTCAATTGCACGCCAAACCTTTGAACTCACCACGCTAGGAGGTGAACTGGAGCAAGATATCTACGCTGCCAAAATACGTTTATTTGGCGATGTGCTTTACCACCCCTGGGGCATCTGGAGTGCGGGAGTGATGCACAAAAGATTGATCGACGGCACAGTACCCACCGCACTAGGTGCTGACAACACCCGTGGCACTGATGCCTATTTAAGTGCTAGCAAACTGCTCTTTAATGCCTTTTTAGGTCGTAATGTGCTGCTCAATGGGACGCTACGCAATACGTCAGCTAACCAAGGAGGCTTACTGGGCTTTGGCGGTGATCAAGGCGGAAGCGCGTGGATGGCAGAAGGCAGCCTAGGCGTTTTTATCACACCTAACTGGGTTGTCGGCACCGAGTATCGTCAAAAACCTGACAACCTCAGCGTGGCCCAAGAAGAGGACTGGCAAAGCTTGTACAGCGCTTACTTCTTTAATAAGCATGTATCGTTAACAGGCGCATGGTTAGACTTGGGTGACATTGCAGGCCTTCCTTCCCAGCAGGGCGGTTATTTATCCTTGCAAGCCGCTTATTAAACTGACATTGATTAAACTTTAATTAAAAAGTCTTTTATTAACAACAGGAATCGACATGGGGTTATTAGGCACTGCTGCTCAGCGCATAGTATTTATCTTTTTAATGTCAAGCATGCTATCTCTGCTGGGCTGCGCTCAGCATAACAATACCGCTACGCTTTATGAGCGAATTGGCGGCCAATCGGCGATAAACACCATTGTTGAAAACCTACTTTATCGTATTGCCGAGGATGAAGATGTGGTTGGCTACTTCGCCAATACCAACATTGATTTGTTTGCTGAATCATTCGCCACTCAGCTTTGCGATATCAGCGACGGCCCCTGCCGCTACGATGGCCCGCCTATGGATCGCGCCCACCAAACGATGGGAATTACCGACGCTCACTTTAACCGCGTTGTAGAGTATTTAGATGACGCCATGCGGCGTGAAGGCGTTCCACTGTCAGCACGCAATGACCTGCTAGGTCGTTTGGCACCACTTTATGAAGATGTTATGCGGCTTCGCTGATATGCCAGTCATCACGTCCTGCGCTCTTTACCTGATAAAGCGCCTTATCAGCGGCTTCGTAAGCACTTGGAAAGGTTGTCTCCCCTGCTATAAATCGCACCCCCCCAATACTCAACGTTACTCTTTCATTGTCCGGATGCGAGGGATGTTTGAAATCAGCCTGCTCTAGAGCAGACGTCAATTGATCACAGTAATCAACCAATAACGCGTCATCATCGCAAGGCAGTACTGCAGCAAACTCATCACCACCTAACCGGTATAGTTTTGCACCTTCACCAAGCACATGTTTAAGAAGGCTTGCCAGGCGACGTAACAGCTGATCACCCTCGGGGTGACCCAACGAATCGTTGTACTGCTTGAAGAAGTCGATATCAACCAAGATCAAGGCAAGCGACGCCCCTTCTTTGGCGGCGACATCTTGATGAAGCGCACTGCGGTTACCTATGCCCGTCAACGGATCGCGCATCGCTTGCTGCATCCAGACCATTGTCTGCTCCGTGGCGCGCTCTGTGCGCCGCAGCTGTCGCTCATGCATTCCCCAAAACAGTAGCCCTAGTGCAAAAATCACCATACTGGAATAGGTCAGCACCTGATTATGTCGGCGTGTACTTTCAGAAAACTCATTAATTGCCATGCCACGCAGGTCGAGCTGGTTCATTTCAATGCTCGTTAAACAATCAATTGGCCCCAATAGTTCAGCCGCAGCATCAAATGGTGTCACGGCATACTCTTTCAGGCGTTCTGCGAGCAAGTTTAAGGTTTGTAAGCTAGCCTGCGTACAACTGTACTTTTGGCGGTATACCTCGACATCAATTAGCCCATAAGCAATATCGAGATTGAGCCTAACGGCTTGTCGTTGCTCGTCTTCAAAGGGCTGTTCGCTTAACAAATGTTGCTGAGCGAGCTGTAAATAGCCCCGCGACCTGGTCGCCAATTGCTGCCCTGTCAAATTGCCTGTTTGGCTGAAATACGCCTGTATTTCTGGATATACCCAGCGTGCTTCGTAAACAATCACCACCATCAACGCCATAAAGCTCATTAAGCTCAATGACAACCAGGTCACATAGCGTCTCTTCCTAGTCATAGGATCGGGAGGTAGCGATGGTATAGGAGGTGGAGAAGGTGGTGGTTCGATAATCACCACCGGGCCTCGATGCTGCGAATCATCCATATCCAGTCGTTGAATTCACGCAGGTTTTCGATATCACGCTGCTCATCATAAGCCTGTTCCACTAGTCGTAATGGGCCACGCGAACGCAGTGTAAGTGGCACTCCATCCTCTTCCGTGACCATTAACCACTTGGGGTCATTCCAGCCACTTAACGTCACTTCGTAATCATCCCATGCCGTAAAATGCAATGCGGGGGGTACTTCACCAAATTGATTAATCAGGAAACGACGAAATTCAAGCCCATGCATGTCTACTTCGCGCCCTTGAAAAGGGTCAAACACAGACAGTGTAATCGTAGATTGTTGGCGTAACTCGTTAATAGAGAGTGTTGTGGTTTTTTCGCCATTAATCACACTTAATGCCTGAGCATAGACCGGCATTGATAGCCAACTAAGTAATAGTAGGACGCAGGCGACACCAGCTTTAAGATAATGAGAAGCGCAGCAGCGTATGGCAACGATTGAAATAACAGCATTCATGGCAAACGGTTTCCTAGCGGTGTAATGCCTTATTGTGCTGCTAGGTACTTTACCAGACGGTTAACGTGAATACTCGGAAACAGTTTTTAACGAACAAAAAAAGCCGGCCCAAATGGGCCGGCAACAGGAAGCTCACTATTTAAAGCAAGCCCCCTCCCCTGACGACTATCACAACAAGCGGCGTTAATGCTTTTTACGTTCATCCTTACGAAGGTGGTCACGTACGACAAAGCCTACCCAACCAATCATAAAAACGATCATTAACGCGACAGTAACTAGACCGAAAATAACAGTATCATCCCAGTACATGGTGATCCCCTCCCGCCGTGATGTATGACACCATCCTAGTGCGTTAACACCAGCAGGAAGCTGACCTGGGTCAAGCTTTTCAGAGGGGTTATTTGCGGCCTGTCAGGAACTTGATATGGGTCAGTTTTTAACGCTTAAAGTACGCTGAAGACTTAAAATACGCGGTCAATTTTGAGCACGCTGACGATTTAAAGCCCCTGCCAATTTAAGGTCCTTGTAAATTTAAAGCATCTGAAACTCTTAACCCCTAGAAATTACAACTAAAGCACTTTTCGATCTTCTACTTTGCTGTGTTCAGTTCCTGGTGGCAGGGGGTGGCCTTTGGCCAGCTCCGCACGGGTCGCATCACGCACATCCAATACATTTACCTGGTAACGAAGCGTATGGCCAGCCAACGGATGATTAGTATCAACCGTCACCATGTCGCCATCGATACTCAGTACCGTAACGATTTGCGGGCCTGCTTCACCTTCTGTTTGGAAACGGCTACCCGGTTCGAGCACCGCGCTGCCAAACGACGCACGGCTCACCTCCTGCACCAAGTCTTCATTACGGATGCCGTAGGCATCAGCAGGCGCAAGCGTGACGCGCAGTTCAGCTCCGGCGGCTTTATCTTCCAAGGCTCTCTCTAAACCGGGCAAAATATTATCGTGTCCATGGAGGTACTCTAAGGGCTTATCACGCGCGTTGGAGTCATCTAGCACGCGGGTACTGCCATCGCTAAGCACATCGCTTAACACGTAGTGTAAAGTGACTACTTGATGGGCTGTAATCGACATTGAAAACTCCTCTCCGGTAAGCTACTGGCTTTGTCATGGATATCAGGCCTAGTCTATCACTGACCGGTTTTTAGCGGGCCTCGATGCAGACGTTTTCTTTCCTGGAGTGTTAATCAACATGCCCACCCCTATTCCCCAGCGCAGCTGGCTGGATGCGCTCGGTATTTACTGTCGCGCGCCTGTCATCACCATGCTGTTTCTAGGTTTTTCTGCAGGCCTGCCTTTTTTACTGGTGTTCTCAACCCTTTCTGCATGGCTACGCAGTGACGGTGTAGAAGTTGCCGCGATTGGCTTCTTCGCCTGGATTGGCATGCTCTACTCAATCAAGTTTTTTTGGGCGCCTATCGTTGACCGACTTGCACTACCGATCTTGACCCGCACGTTTGGCCAACGACGTGGCTGGATGCTGCTTGCCCAGGGGATGATTGCAGCAGGGCTAATTGGCTTGGCGGGAGTAAGCCCGGTAGGCAACTTAGGCTGGGTAGCGACCTTTGCGCTGCTGGTAGCCTTTGGCTCGGCCACCCAGGATATCGCCATTGACGCGTACCGCATCGAATCTGCAGATGACGACGTACAAGCAGCGATGGCCTCTACTTACATTATCGGTTACCGCGGGGGGCTGTTAGCGGCAGGCGCAGGTGCGCTCTATGTGGCATCCGCAATTTCCTGGAACGCAGCGTATCTCTGCATGGCTGCGCTTGTGGGTATTGGCGTACTTACCGTACTCATTCGACCTGAACCAAAGCGCGCATCGTTGACTGTTCAGCTCATTCACGAACCCAAGGTACGTGCCTTCATTCGTGCCAGCCGTGGCCAACCGAAAGTTTTGCGGCGTCTAGGTGCTTGGGTGATTGGTGCCATTGTGTGTCCTTTTACCGACTTCTTCCGCCGCTATGGGGTGAAGGCGTTGGGCATTTTAATCTTTATCGCGGTGTTCCGAATTAGTGATCTTGCCATGGCTTCTATGGCAAATCCGCTATATATCGATTTAGGCTTTTCGCTGGCCACTATCGCCAACGTCACCAATATTTTTGGTATTGCCATGAGTATTACGGGGGGAATTCTTGGCGGCTTGCTGGTCGCTCGCTACGGCATTGGGCCACTGCTAATCATTGGCGCAGGCTTTGTCATGGTGACCAACCTGCTGTTTGCCGCGTTAGCATTGATAGGTAATCAGCTTCCTATGCTGGTAGTGACCATTATTGGCGACAACCTTGCCAACGGCTTAGCCAGCGCTGTCTTTATTGCGTTTCTTTCCAGCTTAACCTCGCGGGCTTATACCGCCACCCAATACGCACTGTTTTCGTCGTTAATGACGCTACCAGGAAAATTTTTGAGCGGTTTTGGCGGGCTGGTCGTCACGGCTCAGGGATACGCCACCTTCTTCGTAGTGGCTACCCTGCTCGGCTTACCCGCCATTCTGCTAGCCATCTGGATCAGCCGAGATAAGCAACTGGTGCCTACCCCAGTGATCGCAGAAGCAAAATAAAACTAGCGATGATCCGCCAACCACGCCAGCGCGCCTGGCGTGGTGCGCCACTGGTCACGCATCAACGTACGATACTGCCACGCTTCCGCACGGGAACCGGGATCTACCTGACCATCCGCATGGGGCATAGAAGGCCGTGGATTCTCTGCACACAAAAGCTCAAGCGCATAGCGATTATGGGCGATCACATCCGCCAACGCTGCTTCGGCGGCATCGTGGTTTTCCAACCGATATAGCGCCAGCGTACGGCCCATCAATAACCCCAGCTCTAAAGAACCATCGTCCTTTTGTGGCTCATCAGTGAGCGCTAACGCTTCTTCATTGCGGTCATCCCGCAGCAATTGGTCAAGCACTAGCTCTCTCAACCCAAGGCTATCTTCCTGATCTATAGCTAGCAGCTCTTCAGCCAACTCGCGTGAGTGCTGGCGCGCTCCGCGCTCCATGCCCACCACCAGTGCAAGGCCAGTACGCAGCAGCATGGCGTTATCGGCATCATCCCAACACAGGCTGCCGTCACCGGCTGCACGGGCTTGTTCTAACCAGCGAGAAAGGCGCAGTGCCAGGGGTTCCAGCAGGCTCGGCGCCATCCACGGCAGGCTACCAAAGCGGCTGGTCAGCGCTAACGTTAAATCTTGCACTACCTGGGGCGCATCTAACCATTCTGGGTGGGCACATAGCTCAGACATCCACTCTATCGCGTTGCCCCAGGGGTCATCGCGAAAGCCCAAGGCGACCTCTTCATCGACCATGACTTGAAACTGTTCGTGCCAAGCCGCAAACAGGGTTTCTTCACGAGCGGTGGTGGTGTAGTGCAATCTACCGGAATCGGCATCTTGCTCAATGGTAAGCTTGGGTGCGATAGGGAGTGACGCCAACAGCGCCTGTAGCGATACTAGCGGCGTCGCCATATCTTCTTCGGCGCTCAACAGCTGGTCGGCCAAGGTGGCACCAGGATTTTCAGCTAGAGCAGCCAGGAATTCGAGCTGCTCTTCATCCAAGTCGCCCTGGCGAACCAAGCGACGGTACCAGAAGTTAGCTCGCTCTTTGGCCTCTTCCTCATGACCTTCATGCAGCAGCAACATGGCTTCAATGTAGGCTAGCGTCGGTGAGTCCGGTAGTGCCTGCTGGGCTTTCACGAACGCAGCGCGAGCGCTGTCTAAGTCATCGTTATCCAGGTGCATGAGGCACAACCGCTCAAGCGCCACGCCGCGCAAAAACAGTGGACCGCGTTCCATAACGTCATCAAGCAGGTCAGCACGTTTGCGGGTAAACCCGCGCTCTTGATAGATATCTAACAGAATTTCGAAAGCAGGCTCGGCCTGCTCCGGCAGTCGCGACCAATCACTACCGTCGAACAGTGACTCAAGAATCTGCATTGAACGACCGGTTTGACCGCTTTCAGCAGCAATTAGCCCGGCTTCTAATAACGCCTGGGCAGGTGCTTGCTGACTTTCCAGCGCCGCTTTCAGCGTAGCGCCTTTCCACTCACGCAGGGAAAGCATCCACATCATCTGCTCAGGAATATCCGTGGGGAAGTCAACGCGGTAGCAGCACTGTTTGAATTTACGCCCTGAATCACACCAGCAAGGCTCGTTACGCCCTGGGGTGGCCAATGGTTCGTTCGCAAAATTAAGCCGCTCTAGCGGCGTTTGCGACCATAAAATAGGCGCAAGCGCCTGGGCAGTTGCCACATCGCCATTAAACGAATCTGCGCCTTCGGCACGTACCCAGGTCATAAAATCGGGGTAGTGTTCCTGTTTCCTAATTGCCGAGAGTGCCCCAGAGGCAAATCCCAGCAGTTGATCGACCCATACCGCCAGCATTGCCGTCTCCACTGTCTTCAAAACGCGATTGAAAAGCGCAATAGTCTAGCATGACAGGCGGCGCTCCCGCAGCGGCAATTAGTTATGGTCTACGCGCCCAGGCTAGCAGCGGCTCGGTGCGCGTATGCATATCCAGACGCGCTTTCAGACGTACTAAGTTCCAATAGTGTCCATTCAGTGCCCGGGAGAGCAGCAACGTATCCGCAGGCGGCTGCAGCCGATCCATGGCAGCCCACACTTTTGGCGTTAGCTCGCGCAGGCGGCGGTGTACCCGCACATCGCTGAAGTCCTGCTCACCAGGGGAGAATAGGGGTGACACGCACTCAGCGGACTCTCGATAAAGAGCCAGCGGCGCGCCCTGCCCCTGGCGGCCGCCCATTTTCATTAACGCATCATCCATTGCCATCGGATCTTGCGCCAGGGTGGCATCTAATAACTGCATCATGGCTTTTAGACGCGCTTCAGGCACAGGTATGACCGCACCAAAATCGTAGATGACCAAGCGCCCTTCAGCATCCGCCGCAAAGTTACCGGCATGGGGATCGGCATGCAGCTCTCGATAGGTGAACAGCTCCTCGGTTATCCAATCAGCCAACGCCACGGCCACTTTCTGACGAGTGCCATCATCGGTGTTTTCTAAATCCCGCAGCGGTGTGCCACCCACGTAACGCATCGCCAACACATGCTGCCCGGATAACTCAAACAGTGGTTCGGGTATGACTAACTGAGGGTTATCCTGATACCGCTCGCGATAGCGAGCCAGCGCTCGTGCTTCAGCGTGATAATCCAATTCTTCACGAAGCCCTGCCGCTAACTCTTCAAACAACGCATCCAAACGCGCTTGGGGCACTTTGAACCAGCGGCCCAACCCCATGATTCGTTTTACCTGCTTTAGGTCGCTTTCCAACACATCCGCAAGCCCAGGGTACTGCACTTTCAGCACCACGGTTTCACCCTCATGGGTGACGGCTTTATGCACCTGCCCCATGGAAGCACTGGCAAACGGGCGCTCTTCTATATGGCTAAAATACTGGTTAATGTCGCCGTATTGCAGTACCAACGCGTCACGGATACGCGGCCACGGCATAGGTTCTGCCTGGCGCTGCAGGCGAGCAAGCTCATTAGCTAGGTCTGGGGGCAACAGGTCATCCCACTGAGACATAACCTGCGCCAGTTTCATGGCCGGCCCCTTTAACTCCGAAAGCCCTTCAAACAGCGCTTCACCAAGCGCCCGCCAATCAGCTTGACCACCTAGACGAGTTTTCAGCAACGCCCCGCCAGTGCGGGCACCCAGACCCAATAAACGTCGTGTTCTGCCGCGCTCGCGCATGGAAATCGCCTCATTAATTGCTTTTTGACAGCTTACTCAATTTGCTAATTTTATACAAAAACTATACACAGAAATAAATTCATCCATCTACAAAACAACCCACTAGCCATCTATCACACGGGCTAGACGCTAACCTGTTGCGGGTTCTGCTAAGATGGCAACTTGTTGTTTCCAGACGTCAGGGTCAGACACTGTATGCGCTTGATTATCGCCGAGAAACCCAGCCTTGCACGGGCCATAGCCGACGCGTTGCCCGGCAGTGCAAAACGCCAGGATGGCGCTATGATCTGCGGCGACACCACCGTCACTTGGTGCCTAGGCCATTTGCTAGAACAGGCCCCGCCCGAGGCTTACGACCCTGCTGATAAACTGTGGCGACTAGACCGGCTGCCCATTGTGCCGCAGCAGTGGAAACTAATGCCGCGCCCTAAGGCGCGAGGGCAACTGGCAGTGATTCGCAAGCTGATTAAGCAGGCTACCAGCGTTGTGCACGCTGGCGATCCAGACCGCGAAGGCCAACTACTGGTGCAGGAAGTAATTGAGTACATGAAGTATCGCGGCCCTGTTCAGAGGCTGCTGATCAGTGACCTTAACAAACCCGCCGTGAGCCGTGCACTTGCCAAGCTTCGCTCCAATATGGAATACCAGCCGCTGTTTCAAGCGGCACAGGCGCGCTCGCGTGCTGACTGGCTTTACGGCATTAACTTAACCCGCGCCTGGACGCTAACCGGCCGCCAAGCAGGGCATGACGGCGTGCTTTCCGTTGGCCGTGTGCAAACCCCTGTACTGGGGCTGATCGTGCGCCGCGACAATGCCATTCGTGATTTCAAGCCTCACCCGTTCTACCCGCTATGGGTGGATTTACAGGTGGCACAAGGTCAGCTGCGCGCCTGGTGGGCACCCAAAGAGCACCAGCCCTTAGATGAGCAAGGGCGGCTGATCGATCGCACCCCCGCCGATGCCTTAGCAGCACAGCTTCCTGGCGCACGGGGCACCCTAACCACCCTCGATCAACAGGAAAAGCGACAAGCGCCGCCACTACCCTATTCGCTCTCCGCGTTACAAGTAGATGCCGCGCGCCGCCATGGGCTTTCCGCACAGATGGTGCTGGATATTTGCCAGCGGCTTTATGAACAGCACAAGTTAATCACCTACCCTCGCTCCGACTGCCGCTACCTGCCCGAAGAGCATCTAGCGCTGGCCCAGCGTAGCTTGAGCAGCGCCTGCCAAAACGATGACACGCTGCGTCAGTGGCTGGGTGGTGCTGACTTTACCCTGCGCTCAAAAGCCTGGAACGACAAACAGGTAGGCGCGCACCATGCCCTAGCGCCCACCGGCAAGCCCGCAGACTTTAGCCAACTTGCCGCCACTGAAGGCCATGTATTTCGGTTAATTGTGCGCAATGTGATGGCGCAGTTTTATCGGCCGCTGCGCACCTTTGAGGTGAAAGCAGAGTTCACCCTGCTAGATGAAGCTTTCCGTGCCCGCGGCCAGAGCATTCTTGATCACGGTTGGAAGCCACTCTTCACCACTCGCGACGAAACTCCCCCGCTACCGCCGCTCACTCAGGGGGAAGCCTGCCAAGCGCTTGGCGCAGGCGTTGAGGAGAAAGAAACTCGCCCGCCAGAGCCGTTCACTGATGCCAGTTTAATTAAAGCGATGATGAACATTGGCCGCTACGTGGATGACCCTAACGTGCGCCGTACGCTACGTGACACCGACGGCCTTGGCACCGAAGCAACCCGTGCAGGTATTATTGAAACGCTGGTGCAGCGTGGCTACTTGGTACGTCAGCAAAAAGCCCTGCGTGCCACTAAACTCGGCTGTGCGCTGATTGCCGCCTTGCCAAGCGCCGTAAGCACGCCAGAACGCACTGCGCTTTGGGAACAGCGGCTTAGGGCGATCTCAGAACAGCAGGATGACCCCGGCGCATTTCAGCAAGCACTCTTGGATGATCTACGTGGCCTGCTCACCCACAGCGATGCGGCCAAGCTCAGGCAGAGCCTGCAGACCGCCCAAGGTGAGGCCGGTGGGCAGGTAAAACGTACTGGTAAGTCGAGAAAAAGCTATGCGAAGAGGAAAAGTACCGGAGCCAGGAAAAAGCCGGGCTGAAGGGAAGTCTATGAGTGCGCTGTTCTTACTCAGCGCTGACAAATAAGTTGCTGGAGACGGTTGAGCTCCTCCTAATTGATCACGGTTTATAGCTGACTTTATTAGCCACCTGCAATCATCATATTGCCGACCAAACCAAGCAAGAAGCCAGTAACTGCACCTACTGCGGGCATACTATGATGTGCAAGCTTAGATTCTGGTGCAATATCCTGGAAAACTAAGTAAAGAATTCCCGCACTGGCGAACAGCATTAAAGCGCCCATCAACTCATCATACTGAGACAGCAAGTAATACCCTGTGGCAGCCGATGCAGGCCCCACTAACGCTAAACCACTAAAAGCTAGCACGATTTTATTTGATGAGAGTTGAGAGTTACTGCTTAACTCCTCAAAAGCATTAAACCCTTCAGGTAGGTTTTGTAGAATCATTAGCAGCGCCAGCAATAAGCCAGCGCTTCCTCCAGCGGCGAAGGCTGCGCCTAAAGCAATGGCTTCTGGAACAAAATCAGAAAGCATCGCAACCAGTTGACCAACAGAGCTGTTCAGCCTACTTAAGAAAGTATCCAAAAGATAAAAGCACACCCCTCCAGCGGCAAAGCACACCGCGGCCAATAAAGGAGACAGCTTGCTCGCCCCCTCAGGAACTAGCACCAAAGCGACTGCCGATATAAGCGCACCCCCGCCAAAAGCAACGATGAAATGCCGCCACGAAGTACCCAAGAAGTAAGGATGCACAAGATCAAGTCTAGCGAGCAACGCCCCCGTGGGCATCGCCGCGCCAGCCAGCAATGATAATAATAAGATATACGTAATTTCAGTCATCGATATTGGTTATCACTTTTCTTATAGACCTTAACCTTCAAGCACTACTCTCACTACTTTACAGCTCATCCGACAACAGTGGCGGCATCGGGCAATCGAGAATATCTGCCATTACCCGGAACAACTCAGCTTCGGCTGGTCGAATATGTCCGCTATGCTCAATGCAACGCGCCATGGCTTGCAGAAGAACGGGCTTATGCAGCGGCTTCAAGCGCCGTAAACGTTCCACGGCCAAGCTTAATGCCTGCATATCACTTACTTCGTCAATGGCAGACAATGCGAACGGCAGCTCACTTTCCGCTGCGTTAAGCGCTGCACTAATCTCGTCAGAATTATCTTGCCCCGCCGCCGCTAACACATTGAGTAGACGCTGGCATTCTGGCTGCAAATCGCTGAGTTTAAGATGAGAGAGCCCGCTGTTCTTTTCGCCCAGATTGTTCAGCAGCAGTTGATACAGCGTCCATTCAAACAAGCTGACGTGGCCATCCGCGTTGATCAACCGCTCCATACAGAGACGAAAGTGCTGAGCTTGTTTTACGGAAAGCGACTTTAATGCTGGTAGTGCCAATTCAACCAATGGTAGACGTAACTCGATATTCAGCCTCAATACCTCGGGGCCAATATCCATCAGCGCTCGATAAACATCTGGCAAGGCAATTTGTTGCAATGCCTCTAACTGCTGCTCACGAACTGAGTGTTCATCGCTTAGCAGCAGCGCATAGATTAATGCACGGGCGGTATAGGGTTCATGGGCAGCGGTTCTAATCCGTTCTGGCAATGCCTCTATTGTTGCTCTGGCCTGTGCAAAATGACGCTGACTGGGCTGACCAATAGCGTTAATGGCCGTTTGAGCAGAAGCTGCGGTTAATACAGCAGTCAACGTCCCTCTGCTTAGCTTCGCATCAGAACGGTCGTCACTGCCACCTTCACTATCTACTGAACCATGGGCGTCATGATCATTGTGCTGCGGGGGCCAGCGAACCTCAAAGCGGCCATCCCAGTCTGGCATTACCCGCTGAATACGATTTTTAAGTGGCGGGTGGGTTGCCATCATACGAGTAAACCCCAGCTTTATGCCCTGGCCGAAAAACAGATGGCTGAATTCCGCTGCCTGCGGCGCTTTCAAGTAAGAGCCCTGGGTATGCGAGCCAATCTTGACCAGCGCATTACCTATGCCATGAGGGTTACGGGTGAATTGTACCGCTGAAGCATCCGCCAAATATTCGCGCTGACGACTGACCGCTGACTTAATGAGATTGCCAAAGAAAGTGCCCGCATAGCCGACCACCATTAGCGCCGCCCCCAAGCCCAAAATAACCGCAGCTGAGTTATCGCGCTTATTGCCGCCCACCCGTCGAAAACGCATACTGCGTAGCAACATACCGCCTAATAGACCAATCAACAGAATGCCGTGCAGCACACTGACTAGGCGTATGTTCAGCCGCATATCGCCGTGCAGAATATGACTAAACTCATGGGCCACAACTCCTTGAAGCTCTTCCCGTGTCAAATTACGGATGGTGCCACGGGTAATGCCAATCACCGCATTATTCGGTTGATGGCCAGCCGCGAAGGCATTAATACTCTCCTCTTCAACGACATAAACGGAAGGCACCGACGTGCCCGATGCAATCGCCATCTCTTCAACCACATTGAGAATGCGCCGCTCATCAGCATCGTGGGTATTTAGATTAATCTCACGTCCACCAAGCGCTTCAGCGACTGCTCGACCACCACCACTTAACTGACGTTGTTTGAATAAACCGCCTAGCACCACAACAGCCAGCACCGCAATAGCAACGCCAGCGATAAGCTCAACCGATAATGCAGACCACATCCCTTGAGTTGAAAGACTGGTTTGTGCGCCCGATTGCCCCCCGTTCATCAAATGAAGCGCAATAGAGATCGCCAGCGAAGTCACAACAATCAGCGCTAACACTGCCAGCACTAACAAGACAACCAGATGCCAGGTTTTGCGCCGGGCATGTTCCTGAGCAGTAAAAAAATCCATGTACTTCTCGCTCCTGCGCAATAACTTAGAACGATACCTTCGGTGCCACCTGGATCTGAGCGCTGTCTTCAAACTCTAGCAGCGAAGCATCTTGACCATGCCCAAACATGCCAGCCACCGCCACTGGGGGGAAGCTCTGCCGATAAGTGTTGTAGTGCATCACCGCATCGTTAAATGACTGACGCGCAAAAGCCACCTTGTTTTCCGTGCTGGTGAGCTCTTCTGACAGCTGCATCATATTTTGCGAGGCTTTCAGGTCTGGGTAAGCTTCCATGACCACATTGAGCCGTCCCATCGCCTGAGTTAGCGCACCTTCAGCACCACCAAGGTCAGCAATTGCTTTGGCGCTACCAGGGTTTGCTGCTGCCGCCTTTAGCCCCGCAGCGGCTGTATTGCGGGCCTCGATAACGGATTGCAGCGTTTCCCGTTCATGGCTGAGGTAGCCCTTGGCAGTCTCTACCAAGTTAGGAATTAGGTCGTGTCGCCGCTTTAGTTGTACTTCAATTTGAGCAAAGGCGTTCTCAAAGCGATTTTTCAACGAAACAAGCCGGTTATAGATACCGACGACGTAAAAAACGATAACGGCGACGATTACCAAAACAATAATTAGTGTAAGCATTTTGATCCATCCTTAGAGTTAGCTTTAGTTAGTGGAAAAATAATAGCATTTGAGCTTCATAGGCGTATTAACGGAAGCGCGCATTTGGCCGCACGACAAACCAACTGGCCAGCACCAAGCTACCAAACAGGGTGTAAGCTACGATAAACACCCACTCTGGCAAAGTGAAATAGAGCAGGCTCTGCAGCCAGTATTGAATAAAAGAGCCCGCATAAGTACCCGCCCCAGCCTTGGCCCGTAGCGCCATTTCCCACGTGGTTAGTGGACAAACGATACCAAGCCACGCCTGCACGACCACATAGCCAATGGCACACAAATGAATGACACGGAATGTCCGATGGCGTACCCACTTCCATTGCAGAAAATACCCTACATAGATAGCCACCAAGCTAAAGACGACAAACGCCACAAACAGCACATGGAGAACCAGTACCGAATCCGCCAGAAGCAATAGTAACGTTTGTTGAGTCATAGTCATCTACGTCATCCTCAAAAAGTGATCAACCTCCCTATCGACAAATGGCTAATTAAATTAGCCGATATTGAATAACGAACCCATGTACGCTGTGACCTGTATCATCGACTGTGGCCATAAGCCTGTCGTTATTACCCTGACGCCGCTCTCTTTTAAACAACAATCAATAGCATCAAGGAGTTATTAATGACCACACTTGTCACATTACGTGAACTTTCAGGGCTTGAACTCACCCCTAGCAAGCTTTCTGAGTCTGCATTAATCCTTATCGACTGCCAAAACACCTACCGGGAAGGCGTCATGCAGTTAGAAGGCGTAGAAGAAGCCCTGCTAGAAGCCAAAAAGCTCCTCGAAAAAGCGCGCGGAGCAGGCATTCCGATCATTCATATTCAGCATGATAGTGGTGAAGGATCGCCTTACGATATCAAAGCACCCATAGGGCAGATCGCGGATATAGTAAAGCCGATAGACGGCGAGCCAGTTATCATTAAATCGTTTCCCAACTCCTTCGTTCAGACCGATCTTGAAGCACAGTTGAAAAAGGCCGGCTGCAACAAACTGGTGCTGGCTGGTTTCATGACCCATATGTGTGTCAACTCCACTGCCCACGGTGCATTCAACCTTGGGTTTGAAGTGACAGTAGTTGCCAGTGCGACCGCTACCCGCTCGCTTCAGGCTGACCAAGGCAAGACGTTGTCAGCTAAAGCGGTTCATGAGGGGGCGTTAGCGTCAACGCGAGATCTGTATGCCGCAGTGGTAGATACCGTCGACGATCTCCCCGTTTAATAAGTGGGGAGATCGTTTCACTGATGCGCGGCGAGGAAGAGTTGTTATAGCGTCTAAATTGTTAGGGCGTTTGCGCTTCGTCGCGCATCACTCTGAGCGAAGTGATTTCAATGGTAAGCGCATCACGCGTTTTTTCTAAGTCACTTACCTGCTCACCGACCGCGGCAAGCTGGGTATTGGCCTCTTCAAGTTCAGTGTTGAGCGCCTCAAGGTCTTCTTCAGCCTGCCTCCGAGCCTCTTCTGCATCTTCTTGCGACTGTTGAGCGGCATCGCGGGCTGCTTCAGCCTCTTTTTTATCCGCATCTACCTCGGCGTATGTTTCATTCAATTCTTCTAAGCGGCCCTGCTTTTCGTCTACTTGCTCATCTAGGGTGGCAACCTCTTCTTCGCGAGATTCACGCTCACCCCGTAAAGCGCTCAAATCTTCTTCAGCATTGGCGATGTCTGCTCGCGTTGAAGCACGTTCGGCCTCAGCCTCGGCCTGCTCAGCCTCAAGGGCGTTCATTCTCTGCTGTAAGGTTGCTAGGTCAAGCTCCGCGGCTTCAACATCAGACATCTGCGCCTGAATCTGCTGATGCTCTCGCTCAGTTTCGGCCAAGCGCGCTTCGAGCGCTTCCTTACTGTCTTGTCGCGACCCTGCGATAGTGTGCGCGACGATAGCCCAGACCACCGCAATAATGGCGATGACTAAGATCACCTTTACCCGGTTGTCGCTCAACAGTTCAATCGTTGATGGTTTAGTAGTCCCTGTCATTGGTGCATTCCTCTCGCTTAAGGGCTATCGCTACTATGATGGCTAACATATGAACGCTAGCGGTTCTTTAACTGATCCATTGTTAATATGAAGGAAAGTTCATGGTTCGGCTAGGAGCGACCATTCAACACATACCAATTTAGCGCTTGAATTAACTGCCCCAATTATCTCAATACGCCCACCGGGCACTTCCCACTCATTGCGGTCATTGAGCGCCAGCACCACCTCGACAGGCGGAAAAACCAAAACAGCGCGTTGCCAGAAACTCCCCCTTACCAACAGGGACGGTACAAGTGGTGAAATCTGGGTCTGCCGACACCAGCGCCATAAAACTAGCCATTTCATCGGCATGAGAAGTGGCGTTATCCACCACAAGAAGCCCACCTTCTCTCAAGACCCGCTTAATATTCGACCACCACTGCACATACTCAGAACGGTTAGAATCGAGAAAGAGCAGATCGAATGAAGAATCGTCCACGCTTTCCAGCAACTTGCCAGCATTACATTGCAGCGGGGTAATATAGTCAGAAAGCCCCGAGCGCTCAAAATTCGTGGCTGCCAGATCGAACTTGTATTCGGAAAGCTCTACTGTCGTGACGTGCCCGGAAATCTTCTGAGCTGCCTGGGCAAACCACAACGTGGAATAGCCATTAGAGGTACCAATTTCCAGTACTCGTTTTGCGTTCGTGGCTTGGGTGAGTACTGAAAGAAACTCCCCCGTATCACGGGTAATATTGAGCATACGATGCGGGCGATCAGAAACGGCGGCATCGTTTTGTTGGCCAAACTGCTCTAACTCAGTTAGTAACTCGCTTAATGATTCGCTCACACGCCCCCCTTGGCGCTCCAAACAACTTTCACATAGCCACCCGTTACAATCCTGTGCCACCCCTTTTTTGATCACCTGCCCATGCCCGAACATCGTAGTGAATTGGCTTACCAAGTCTCTTCGGAGCCTGGCGGCCCCACTTCGACCTGTATATCCGGCGCAATATCCACCACGCCTTCAATGCCCTTCAGCCGATCAGCTGTGGCAGTATCTGCTGATCCTGTAATGCAGCCAATTTCCTCAAGCACATCCCTAATGGTTAAGCCTTCTTCACTCAAGCGCGTGGCTATTTCCTTAATCGATTGATCGCTTGAAATCGTCACTATCCAGAGCTCTATTTTCTCCATCGATTTTACCTTCGAAATCTGTTCCCTGAGCAGGACCGCGTGGGTTATCTGCCCAGCGAGAATCTGCCGACATTAGGGCGCCTGAACCAACCCCGCCCCTACGCGGGCGTCGGGAAATGGCAGTTTCCGTGCTGAAGACAGCAGTCGCCGCCAGAGATTCATTCCGCGCAGCGAGGAGTCGGACTGAGCCCAAAGCGCCGCGCAGCCAGCAACGTGTGGTGTTGCCATACTGGTTCCGCTAATCGTTTTAAAGTTAACCGGCCGAGGCCATGACGAGAACACATCCCGCCCCGGTGCCGCAATGTCGACCTTACCAAAATTTGAAAAACTGGATGGCCTTAAGTTTGGGTCAAGCGATGCGACAGACATAATGGTTGGCGAATTGGCAGGCGCCCCCGTTTTCATCGAAGCATTACCAGCGGCGGCGATAATAAGACATTCATTGCGAAGTGCCGCCGCGCCGGCATGGGTGTAGGCTGCCTGCGCTGGGCTCTGACTACCAAGGGACATCGAGATAACCTCGCATCGATTGGCAATCGCCCAATTCATTCCTGCTAGCACCCCTGCGCCAGTGCTGCTGCCTGAGTTGGTCAGCACCTTGCCAACGAAAACCCGCGCATCGAAAGCGACACCATAACCTGGAGTGCTTCCTGAGGAGGCCCTGGGCCCACAAGCGGTGCCAATACAATGGGTTCCGTGCCCATTGATATCTTGAACCGGCTGCCCTACGAATGAGCGGCTGTCGAAGGGTCTGTCGGCAAAGTCTGGGTGCCCACAATCCATTCCCGTATCTAGCACGGCGACCTTAATACCGGCGCCACTCCAACTATTTTGTGGAACCCTGCATTTAGCTAATCCCCAGGTCGCCCCGATGACTTCATCGTCAAGATTTTCTTCGGTTTCCCCCGCACCACGATCAACGCCAAGATCCTGAGCAATGGTGCTCGCTGCCCGCAAAAAGCCGCGCAGATACTCCGAGTTTTCCGAGAAGGCAAAATATTCAGGCTCGATAATTTCTATCGGGCCTTCCGTTAAAACAGCATCATTCACGCTCATCCCATGCTGTTGTAGGGCATCGCCACCCACGAGCGCGACGCCGATCTCAGGAAACACCATTACTTCAGCGTCACCGGCATCTTCCAAGCTAACTGCTTGATCTGCAAAGTCACGGGCGTCGGCGACTCGAAATTTTCGGTCTTTGAGTGTTTTGATGCCCTCCTCTAACATCCCGTCTCGGTAACTGATGAGAAAACGACCTGTTTCAAGGCAGTGGTTACCCCGTTCCAGTGCCGCTAATAGCAGCTGTTCGGCTCCGCACGACACAGAGTTGAGCGACTCACTCCCCGTAGACTTACCGCCGCCATTACCCTTAGGTTTTGTCGCCATCGTAGGTTCCTTTTCGCTTGGCTCTATGAAGATGTTGGTCGAATTCGGCGGCAAGGCGTTGTAAGAAAACTGCCTGCGCCAGACGACCAATCCGAGCCGGTGGGTCGGCCTCGAAAGATGGTAACGCGTAAAATGTCGGTTCCATCTAAATTAGAAACTTAACGATTTCAGCTTAACCCACATAACGAACTTCGCCAGTTGGATGATACCGTCGACGACCTCACCGTTTAATAAGTGAAGAGCTCGTTTAGCTCGATGTGCGGCGGGGTGTGCTTTATTAAGGCGTTTGCGCTTCGTCGCGCGTCGCTCTGAGCGAAGTGAATACAAGAGCGTCCGAGTGCTACGTTTGGCTAATTGGTTTGCTCAATATTGGCACGGCGCTTCCGCGCTTGCTCTGTCATTTGCTCCTGGCGTTCCTCCAGGGAGTTCAATCCGAGACGCGCACGGCGTTCATTAACCGTAGCGGAATCTTCAATGGGAAAGGGTATTGGCCATCCATTTTCATCAACATCGAACTGGGTGCCGTAGTACTGAAGTTTGCCAGTTAAAGTACGCACTCGATCCTGAAGGAATGCCAACTGCCAACCCATCACATCTTTCTTAGCAACTGCATCTTCTAGTAAGCCGACGCATTTCGCCATAAACTCAGGATCTGAAACAGAATGCTGAGCGACTAGCCAAGCAGCTTTGGCAGCTTCCTCCCCCACTTGCGACATACCAGGCCAGCCGTCACTACTAATGATCTCCTTCAGACGGCCAGCGTGCTGCTCATGCAGTGATTTCATTCGTGGATGGTATGACTCAGAGGGCAGCTCACCTGAATCGAAGAGCTGCCGCAGCACCCGCTGGTCTTCCTGCATCATTCCGACCAATTCATCTGCCAGGTGTTGATCCATGCAAGCCTCTCCAGTTAACGCCCGCAGCACGCGCGGTGAATAGACTTCGCATAGCCTATGGGCAAATTATTAGGTAAATCATCGATTGGGAACGTTTCAATCTTGTGATGCTCGTGACTCACTACAGGGGTAAATTGCCCAATCAAACGACAGCTATAAGTGACGATGAACACATATTTATCCGGTACCACTTCAAATAGGTAAGTATCGACAAGGTTAACTGCCTCAACATCGATACCAAGCTCTTCCTTAAATTCCCGTGCCAAGCAATCGGTAGAGTTCTCTCCAATCTCAATACGCCCACCGGGTAATTCCCACTCCTTGCGATCATTGAGCGCCAGCACCACCTCGTCAGAGGGTAAGATCAAAACACCTTTTATTGATACAGGAAACATAGTGTTCTCTCATCTTCATCTAGGCTTAGCCAAGCCGTGATAAGGGCTGCCTTTAACCACCACAGCGTGTTGCCAGGAATTCACCCTTGCCAACGGGTACGGTGCACGTGGTGAAATCGAGGTCTGCCGATACCAGTTCGATAAAAGCTGCCATTTCGTCTGCATGAGAAATGGCGTTATCTACCACAAGAAGCCCACCCTCTCGCAGAACTCGCTTGATAGTTGGCCACCACTGCAAATAATCCGAACGGTTAGAGTCGAGAAAAAGCAGATCGAACGAAGAATCATCCATGCTTTTCAGCAGCTCGCCAGCGTCACATCGCAGCAGGGTAATGTAGTCAGAAAGCCCCGAGCGCTCAAAATTCGTGGCTGCCTGATCGAACTTGTATTCGGAAAGTTCTACTGTCGTAACGTGCCCGGAAATCTTCTGAGCTGCCTGGGCAAACCACAACGTGGAATAGCCATTAGAGGTGCCAATCTCCAGTACTCGTTTTGCGTTCGTGGCTTGGGTGAGTACTGAAAGAAACTCCCCCGTATCACGGGTAATATTGAGCATACGATGCGGGCGATCAGCAATGGCAGCATCGTTTTCCTGGCCAAATTGCTCTAACTCAGTTAGTAACTCGCGTAATGATTCGACCACACTTGCCCCCTAGCAATCTAAACAGCTTTAAAACGAGAGCCGACTAGTCAGCCTCAGAAGGTGCCAAAATGTTATGTATACCTAATTTAGAAACTTAACGTTTTAAGATTAACGCATTTAATGAACTTCGCCAGATTAATCGAAGGTCTGAAATCGGCCAAAAGCGGTCTTTTAGGTGTCACTGATGTAGCGCTTTAACGCCCGCCATCACCGGTGACAAAACCGGCGCGAACCACAGGTTTTGGCGTCCGGTGCATGGCGTGGTTAGGAATCACTTTCGATCACTCCCAAAAGCTTCTTAAACTCACTTCCCAGTTCGTTTAACACTGGCGGCACCTCCTCGCGCAAACGTTTGTAGGATTGCATCCAGAGACCGGTCTCGTCCGACTTATACTCCTCGTTCCCCATCTGCGCAGTATCAAACTCGATTAAAACGTCTCGCAAGGTACCTATCAGCGTTTCAGCTTTGTCAGCGGCATCATTGGGAAGGAATATCCGGTTTTGGTAAAAATAAGCACTCATGTCATTATAAATTTCGGCTGTTCGCTTCTTTTTTTCAGTGAGCGGCTGGCTACCCTGCTGAAAGATGCCTACAAGATCGGCAGCTGAAGATTTGCTCTTGGCGATTTTTCCATACAAGTTCGCTATCACCTCTGCTTGCCGTTGATGGATCGTCGAAAATCGCTGCTGGTGCTCGAAATTTGCACGATCTAGCTCGCTTTTATAGTGCTGAATATCTCGGGCAAAACCTTGCGAAATAACTGTTTTGAGTATCCAGGCGACAGCCGCCACTACCAATGTTGGGGCGACGATAAGGCCTGCAAGTTGTTGCCAGTATTCTTCCATGTGTATTCCTAACGCGTGCGCTCAGCCGCGGACAGGCCGCGTAGCGGGCTGGCCGTCGGATGCAGCGCCTTGTTGGGGCAGGCTTCGGGGATGGCTATCGAGAATCGATGACACGGCTGCCGGACGCGCTGGAGGGGGCTCGGCGACCAGCGCCGCAGGGTTGTAGAAGAAGACAATGACGAAAGCAGCAAGTGCCCCGCCAGCCTTTAGCCATCCAGAGATCTGCACTTCAAGGAATCCGCTAAACGTGCCAGTAAAGCCACCCACGGCTACCGCTAAGACTATACGGAATACCTGATACTGAAATGGCGTCGGATTCGGAACGATCAGCGCAATCACGAGGATCGTTATGAGAAAAGCCACACCGAAAATTGCGGCGAACATCTTCTCCGCACCCTTGCTCATGGCAGCCACCGTGTTGAATGTGAAGGTGTGACTAGCTTGTTCTTTTCCGGGCTTCGCGATCTGCGTTCTATGCAGGCGGTACGAGGCGCTTATCTCTAGTGTGTCATCAGGGTGTAGATCACGGATGCTCCCATGCCCTTCTGCCATAGGAACTTCCCCCACTTCTTCGCCATTTACCTTAAACGTGATTCGAGGTCCGAGAAGCGGCCTCCCATCTGCGTCTCGAACGCTTACGTCAAAGTCACGGTTTCCGCGAGCCATTGCCATCTATGCACAAATTCGCACAGTAGAGTTGCCGACCGCGCAGACAACGCAAGGCTGACCAGAGGTACCGTCGGCGCAGCGGGCTTCGCGCTTTCCCCCCGTAACGCGCTGACGCGACGTGGGCAACGAGAACGTGTGGGATGATCGATCTGCGCCAATTGTCGTCTGGGCTTCGTAGCCATCAGCTTCGATTAGAACTGTCACAGGTCCCAACGAAGCCGGATATCGGATTGTGGCTTCTCCGTCGGACTCTTCGATCCCGCCGAGATATGCGTCGCGAGCATATAAGTTGATGGTTACTCCATAGAACACCTGGCCAGCGCCGTCCAATACTTGAATGCGAAACTGATGCATTGGGGACGCCTTTGGCATGGGCGCGCCCGCTGATCCTGACGACATAGTAGGTCTCCATTTTGTAGTACTTCATCATCGCAACTTAAGTCTTGCCCATTCATTCTAAGTCCCAACAGCGTATTAGACGGCGCGTTCTATTATTGAATCAACGTGCTGGCACTTTTTTCCGGAAAATGCAGCCTGCCAGATTCTCTGCAGTGATGCCTGGCAGTTTATGGCGGGCGTCCTGCCCGCCACCCTCCGGGCCGTTGCTTCGCAACGTTCAAATCCGCTCCCGGCGGATTTGTCCTACTCAGGAGAGCGTTCACCGACAAACAACAGATAAAACGAAAGGCCCAGTCTTTCGACTGAGCCTTTCGTTTTATTTGATGCCTGGACTAGTATTAAGCGAATGCAAAATCGGATTTCAGAATGTCTTGCAGATTCAGTTTACCTTTCGGCGGCAGCGCCGGCATTTTATCCAGCTGACTTTCATGCAGTTGGTCAGCGAACTGTTCATAAAAATCTGCCAGCACGTCATTGTTTTCGTACATATTAACCATGGTTTCGCGCACAGCTTTAAACAGGTTCGGAACATCTGCCGGGATCGTGCCGAAGGAGTCGTGAATCAGGGCAAAACTTTCCACGTTATATTTTTCGCGCGCGTAGACAACGGTCATACGCAGGTGATTGCCATCTTGGCTATGCACGAAGTTCGGAGAGATACCGCTTTCCTGTTTATGGGCATCAATGGAACAGTCAGAGCTCGTTTCTTTCATACGCGCATCGTAATAACTACCCAGAAACATCAGGTGAACGCGTTTTTGTTTCGGTTTACGATATTCCTGCCACACCGGGAAACCATCCGGGGTGACCCAATGAACCGCGCAGCGTTTACGCAGAACTTCTTTGGTTTTCTTGTCTTTCACTTCGGCCGCCATCAGTTTGGCCGATGATTGCAGCCATTTCATCGCACCCACAGCTGCCACGACGGTAACGCTCACGGCTTCCCAAATGCGTTTCGCCATAAAGGAGGCCGCTTGACTCGGATTGGTGAACATGGCGCCTTTACCCGAATCGATCGCCGGGCGAATCGTATCTTCCAGAACCTGGTCACGAAAGCCATATTCTTTTGAACCGTAGGCCAGGGTCATCACAGAGCGTTTGGTCACGCTACGCGTGACGCCAAATTCCAGCCACTGACGCGCCAGTTCTTTTTCGCCCAGGCGATAACGTTCGATAATTTCACCGGTAGATTTATCGGTCACCGTGTCGGTGTAATTATCCGTGCCGTTGATGACCAGTTCTTTCAGAGCTTCATTAACTTTATCTGCCACGATACCATAAATGTCCTGGACGGTTTCGCTCGGCAGCAGGTTAACAGCGCGGCCACCAATGTCATCACGCAGCATTGCGGAAAAGTGTTGGATGCCCGAACATGAACCATCCAGGGCAATCGGCAGACTGCACACCCAGCCCAGACCTTTTTTGGTGACCTGGGCATATTCGAAACAAAACGCCAGGAAGCAAAACGGAGAATCTTGTTCCGTCCACCACAGATTGTCCAGCGGGCTTTCCGCGCACTGCATAATATTGTCGTGGTTATCTTCGATGAATTTAATACGTTCCGGAAAGGTCACTTTATCGACGCCAGCCGTGTTTGCACCATGGATTTTCAGCCAGTAAAAGCCGTCTTTACCAATCGGTTTACCTTTGGCCAGGGTCAGCAGGCCTTTAACCATATCATTACCCTGCGGGTTGAACATCGGCAGTGCATAGACGCGGCCACGCCAGTCCATATTGTACGGGAAGTAGATTGCTTTTTTGTTAGAGAATTTGTTAGCTTGTTCCAGTGCAAAGGACATACTCAGATAGCGGCTTTTACGCTGTTCATCTTTGCGGTAAACAGCTGCGGCTTCGCGTTTCCAAGAACGCAGCGCTTCTTCGTTGGTATCGATGTCATCCGGACGCTGCGGCAGTTCCAGTTTATCAATGCTCGGCATGTCTTTGACCGGGTTGTTTTTCCATTTAACCAGTTCGTTAACCACCGCCAGCACTTTGCGGTTGATACGCCACGGGGTTTCCTGGGCATAATTAATCGCTTTGTAGACTTCCGGCATATAAACATCTTCGTAGCGATACAGTGCTTTGCGCGTATGGGTACGGATCAGAGCGGTCGGTTTACGACCGTTTGCCCAGTAGCCACCGCCCGTAATGCTCACCCACGGTTTCGGCGGGACAACACACGGTTGATACATCGGCGAGATGCCAGCCAGTGACTGTGCGCGGGTGGCCATCGCTTTCACGTATTCTTCTGCGATGACAATACGATCCATTTCTTCAAAGTTGCGTTTTTCACGCAGTTCAACCAGGCCCGTGGCTTCAATCAGTTTTTCCAGCATCGAGATACCAATATTCATCACATCGGTTTTGTTCCACGTGCCCCATGATTCACCGCCCAGCAGACCTTTGTCCAGCATATCCGCTTCCACGACACTCAGAAAGGCTTTGCGATACGCGGTGCCGCGACGTTTATTCAGGTTTTCTTCAGCGCATTTTTTAAAGTGTGCCATTTCCAGTTCGCGGATACGGCCGAAACGTGCTTCATCTTCGATGGAACTACCAATAGCGTATGCCAGCGGCTGCATAAAGGCGTCATCTTTACCCGCCAGTTTATTCAGAACCACTTTGATGGTAATGAAGGCCAGCGTTTCCGGTTTGATATCTTTCAGATGGGTATAAGCAATCGGTTTGCGGCCTTTTTTATTCGGATCTGCCCATTCGTTCAGCCAGTCGGTAATACGCTGCGTGACTTTCGGCAGCAGCGTGATAATCAGCGGTTTGGCAACAGAGCTATCACCAAATTCTTCCGCTTTTTCCTGGCGTTCCAGCATTTTGCGGAAACGTTCTTCGCCCATCACATAGCTTTCGTGTTCCAGTTGCAGCTGTTCACGGGCCAGATCCGCACCGTAATGGTCCGCCAGGGTGTTAAACGGGATCGCAGCCAGTTCAACGTCCGAGAAATCATTTTTGTTCACCGCCGCCGCAATTGACATATAGACGACTCCAATTGAGCTACTGGTTTGGATATTAAACAAAATTATTTGTAGAGGCTGTTTCGTCCTCACGGACTCATCAGACCGGAAAGCACATCCGGTGACAGCTAATTGTGAGCGCTCACAATTCCACACATTATACGAGCCGATGATTAATTGTCAACACAGCCAACGATCGTTCCGATCAGAACAAGAAAGCTATGTGGCCTGACGAAGCGGCGCGCCATCGAATGGCGCAAAACCTTTCGCGGTATGGCATGATAGCGCCCGGAAGAGAGTCAATTCAGGGTGGTGAATATGAAACCAGTAACGTTATACGATGTCGCAGAGTATGCCGGTGTCTCTTATCAGACCGTTTCCCGCGTGGTGAACCAGGCCAGCCACGTTTCTGCGAAAACGCGGGAAAAAGTGGAAGCGGCGATGGCGGAGCTGAATTACATTCCCAACCGCGTGGCACAACAACTGGCGGGCAAACAGTCGTTGCTGATTGGCGTTGCCACCTCCAGTCTGGCCCTGCACGCGCCGTCGCAAATTGTCGCGGCGATTAAATCTCGCGCCGATCAACTGGGTGCCAGCGTGGTGGTGTCGATGGTAGAACGAAGCGGCGTCGAAGCCTGTAAAGCGGCGGTGCACAATCTTCTCGCGCAACGCGTCAGTGGGCTGATCATTAACTATCCGCTGGATGACCAGGATGCCATTGCTGTGGAAGCTGCCTGCACTAATGTTCCGGCGTTATTTCTTGATGTCTCTGACCAGACACCCATCAACAGTATTATTTTCTCCCATGAGGACGGTACGCGACTGGGCGTGGAGCATCTGGTCGCATTGGGTCACCAGCAAATCGCGCTGTTAGCGGGCCCATTAAGTTCTGTCTCGGCGCGTCTGCGTCTGGCTGGCTGGCATAAATATCTCACTCGCAATCAAATTCAGCCGATAGCGGAACGGGAAGGCGACTGGAGTGCCATGTCCGGTTTTCAACAAACCATGCAAATGCTGAATGAGGGCATCGTTCCCACTGCGATGCTGGTTGCCAACGATCAGATGGCGCTGGGCGCAATGCGCGCCATTACCGAGTCCGGGCTGCGCGTTGGTGCGGATATCTCGGTAGTGGGATACGACGATACCGAAGATAGCTCATGTTATATCCCGCCGTTAACCACCATCAAACAGGATTTTCGCCTGCTGGGGCAAACCAGCGTGGACCGCTTGCTGCAACTCTCTCAGGGCCAGGCGGTGAAGGGCAATCAGCTGTTGCCAGTCTCACTGGTGAAAAGAAAAACCACCCTGGCGCCCAATACGCAAACCGCCTCTCCCCGCGCGTTGGCCGATTCATTAATGCAGCTGGCACGACAGGTTTCCCGACTGGAAAGCGGGCAGTGAGAATTCTAATTGGTAACGAATCAGACAATTGACGGCTCGAGGGTCTAGTTCCAAGCCTATGATTCTTTCAGATATTAATTTCCATTAGGCTATATATCCAAAACTCGCGCGCCTGCTGCATTTCCCAGAATTTCCGCTCAGGGTCGAGCCCCGACCTTAAATTAACCTTAGCACATGATGTGCACGAATTGATCCATTCTTTGACCTCCACCCAATGGAGGAAAATTCCATGAACGTCTCGACAGAAATCTCCTTTACACCTTGGAATAAAGGCAAGTTGGTTGGGCAGAAGACACCTCTACGTCTTAGAGATATCTGGGCCATCCGTGTTCAGCTACAACTTGCAAAAAAAGACACGAGATCTTGCCCTCTTCAATTTAGCCATCGATAGCAAGTTACGGGGCTGCGATCTCGTCAATTTACGGGTACGGGATATAGCTCATGGTGCGTGCATATCTCCACGAGCCATTGTGATGCAGCAAAAGGCACATCGGCCTGTCCAGTTCGAAATTACCGAGCAAACTCGAATCGCTATTATCGACTGGATACTGCTTGCTCAGCTCCGAAGCGAAGACTTCCTGTTTCCCAGCCGAATCAATAGCGCAAAGCATCTTTCAACGCGCCAATATGCCCGTATTGTAAAAGCCTGGGTCACCGAAATAGGTCTAGATCCGTCAATGTATGGCACGCACACGATGCGTCGTACAAAAGCTTCGCTGATATACCGCCGCACGAAAAACTTTAGGGCAGTGCAACTGCTCCTGGGTCACACGAAGCTGGAAAGCACCGTCAGGTATCTAGGGATAGAGGTTGATTACGCGTTGGAAATGGCAGAACAGACAGAAGTTTGATGAGGATAAACGAAGGCCTATTTTGGGCCGTCGTTGTCCGGCCAAGAGAGGACATTCAGCGTTGGTTGATATAACGCCCGCCATAATTAGCCGCTTGGAGCACAGCGTAAAGCGGTCAAATTGATGGCTTTGTTATGCTTTTTATTTTTGGTAGCCAGTATATTGGATTACATCAAGGCACTGCCGTGCAGTTCTTGGCATATCAGCACGAGCAGCAACATCGAACCTGTTAGACCGTGTTTCAAACATGACAACTGCCTTCTTAAATTTACTATTTATTAGCCTTAAAATACTTAACCCCAATTGAGCCTGTTCTTCAGTTAAACCACTTTCGTCAATGAGTTTGTCGAAATGACGGCATGCAGCGAAAAAAGCATTGAGTCGCTGCTTAACAGAAAGAAAACCTATACCCGGCATTGCTGCACTTACAGATAGAGCCGCTTCATTTGCTGCTCTCCAATTAACATCGATCTCTTCCAGGTCTTTTTCATGAAAGCTGCCATTCCTGTTAAGAATCGCAATAAATTGATCTTTGTTCATTCGTTACCTCCATGAAGCATTACAGTGCTGAACCAGCATCCCGCGTTGGCCGAATGTCCGCTCAGGGTCGAAAACGGACTTCTAGCAAGGTGTCTAATCGCAGTAACCGACTCCGCTTACTTTTATTCAACAACCTGCAAATATCAAAATCCACTTAGCCTCAAAGCTAGCAGATAATGATTGCTGCCGTCATTAGAAATTAGTCGTCTAGCTCTGGTCTCACCATGGGCAGGAGCGGGATGCCGCCACTTATTGTGAATGCCGGCATCCCTGATCACGGTTAATTCGTCGGTTTCCTGACAGCCTAAAATCACCAAACGCCTATTACGCAGGCCGCTTAGCCAGCAGTGCCCAGACACCCGCCGAAGAGAGCAGTGTTCCCCCCACGACATTGAAACGGCGCTGGGCGCGGCGCGAGGTAAGCATCTTGCGCACGGATGTGGCGAACACCGCGTAAAGCGTGGCATTGAGTGTCGCTAACGCCACGAACGTGACTGCCAAAATCCACAACTGCTGCCCCGCATTAGCACCAGGGTTAACAAATTGCGGCAAAAAGGCGACGAAAAAGATGATGCCCTTTGGGTTCAGTGCCGTGACCAAATAGGTATTGGTGAACAGCTTCCAGCGCGCCCCTGATACGGCGGGTGTTACCGGCTGAACCGATGAAATACCAGCACGTAACAGCTTTATTCCCATATAGAGCAGGTACAAACCGCCGATCCACTTAATAACGGTGAACCAAAACGCCGAAGCAGCCAAAACAGCCAAAACAGCACCCAAGCCTAGTAGCGAAAAAATCAGCGCCGTGGAATCGCCTAGAGCAACCGCTGCGACAAGTGGGATATTAGCCCGCCGGCCTTGGGCGATGGAGTAGCTGACAACCGTCAAAATCGTCGGCCCAGGAATAGCGAGCAAGGCCACGGATGCAAGCGCAAAGGCAAACCAAATTTCGATAGACATAGGGCAGCACCTTAGAAGTCGTCATGACTAAGTTAGCATAAGCTTCTCAATGATAGAGTGCTCTGTGAGAAGCTTATTCTGCTATCTTAAAAGCCTCAGCTATTTGATCGAGCTTTTTCCAACTGCTGCGACAAGGCTGCATCCAATGCATCTATCGCCTTGGCTCGATTCGTCCACCAGTCCGTTGACCATACTCTAAATAGTGTCCAGCCTAGCCCTTCCAGCATCCCCTGGCGCACCTTGTCGCGTTCACGAGCATACGCAGAGCTGTGGTACATAGCGCCATCACACTCGATGCCCGCTAAGTAGATGCCTGGTTTATCCGGGTGAACAATGCCCATATCAATACGGTAGGCCGAAACGCCGATTTGCGGATGTACGACCCAGCCTTTTTCTTGCAGGCTTCTGGCAACCGCAATCTCAAACGGCGACTCAAAGTCACCCACTGAGCCATGAGTGGCGGCGCCCAGTGCCGAGGCACCGCGTTCGGCATATTCCAGGAAGTGCTTCAGGTCTGCCACCGCGCGAGCTGCGGTGCGGGATAGGTCGATACGCTCTGGCGACAAAGTGGAAAACACCATCATCTCAGAGCGGGCGCGGGTCATGGCCACGTTTAATCGCCGCTCGCCGCCGTTGCGGTTTAGCGGGCCGAAGTTCATGGTGACATGCCCCGCCTCGTCTGGGCCGTAGGTGATGCTAAAGAGGATCACGTCTCGCTCGTCCCCCTGCACCGTCTCTAAGTTTTTCACGAACACTGGCTCCAGCTCGTCGTCGGAGAATGCCCACTCGATACCAGGGTCTTCTCCGCGCGCTTTATCGAGCAGGTCTTCAATCAAGCTCTGCTGTTCGGTATTGAAGGTCACCACACCGATAGACTGGCGACGCACCGCTTCATCGTCGGAGGTTAGTCGCCGAACGATTTCAGCCACAATTGCTTTGGCCTCGCCCTGGTTATGGCGTGCTTTACCACGGGCATAAAAACCTTCTGGACGCACGAGCGAAACGCCTTTATCCGGGTGCACGGGAGCAGGGAACGTCACCAAAGAGTTGTCGTAGTAACGGCTGTTAGAGAATGCGATTAAGCTCTCGCGGCGTGAACGGTAATGCAGGTTCAATACCCGCTGAGGAATACTGGCCCCCATTAGCTCGTCCAGAATGCTCTCCAGGTCGCCCTCCCCATCCACATCGCCATCAGGGTCATCATCAGAGCGGCCAAAGAAATTGGTCGGCGGCATCTGTTTTGGGTCCCCCGCGACAATGACCTGCTTACCGCGAGCGAGTGATCCAACCGCATCCCACACGGTAATCTGAGAGGCCTCATCGAAAATCACCACATCAAACAATGCCTGCCCTGGCGAAAGAAACTGCGCAATAGAGAGCGGTGACATCATGAGACAGGGAGCCAAGGAGGTGATCGCATCCGGGATGGTTTCCATCATTTCCCGAACCGGCTTGTGGCGCATTTTCTTCTGCAGTTCGTGGCGCAGTACGCCCCAGGAAGAGCTTTTCTGGATACCCTCCTGATCCGGAATACCGCCCGCCAAATTTGCCGCGATATAGTGGGCCGTTAGCTCGCTGAACCGAGTGTCCAACTCGCGGAAATTGTGGATGGCGGCTTCATGCTCTGGGGATGAGAACGTACGTAGCACATCATCTTCACCAATCAGTGCTGACGACCACCACGTACAATAAGCTGCCTCGAAGACCTCTTCGATCTCAGCGGCCGCTACGCTGCCACTTTCTATCGCTTCTACCAGTGGCCCAAGCTGGTAATCCAACGCTTCGGAACGGCGACGTACCCAGGCACACCAGTCTTTTAAAGAAATATGATGATCGACAATTTCCTGGCACTGAGCGCTCAATGCTTCCAAAGCGGGCTTTTCGGCAGATAAATGCTCATCCAGCGTTGAGCCAATCAGCACTTCAAACTGACTTTTGAGCGCCGTGAAGGCCTCAAACGTTGCTTTAACATCATTAATCACCCGCCCTACCGGCGCTTCCGGCGCCAGCAAATCGTTGGCATCGTAGAGCAGTGTGCGAATCTTGCCCCGTAGCATCGCTAGCGACTCTGCATCATCGGCCAGCTTACCCACAGCTACTCGGGCACGGTTACCCAGTAGCTTCAAAGCGTCCATGGCCTCGGGGTCAGAATTGTAAGCGTCCCAGCCTCTCAAACCTTTCAGTACACCGTCTAAGCGATCAATATTGTCGCCCGTTTCGCGTAACTGCTTCAGCACTGGAATGTCATTGTCGGGATTTGGAGCACCCTGGGCTCCCCCTTCACGCATTTGCTTCACCACACTACGCTTGGCAAACCAGCGTTTGGGCCACCACGTCTCGTTGGCGGCTTTCCAGGCAGTGCCTAGCGCCGCTGCATCCAGGTTTTTCCAAGCCAGTGGTGCATAGGTGCAGCTGAGTTTTTCCTGGGTAGCGATATAAGCTTTAAGCTGTATAACCGCTTCTTCCAGCGCATCAAGACGATCCGGCGCATCGGGTTCCAGGGCGAAAGAGGCTTGCTGGCGATAGGCATCTAGCAGCACTTGGCCGCATTCCGCCACAGCCGAAAGCTTGGCCAGATTTAGCGTGCCTAAGCTAACGCCCAGCGCCTTTTCCAGTGCCGACACATCCTGCTTCATTTTTCCTGCACTGACCTGCAACTGCCTCGCGACGCTCACCACATCTTCCTGCCATTGGGGACGCCAATCGTGGTTGCTGACAGCACGCAGTGGATGATCGACCAAATTCCCCACGGCGCTCGCCTGCACGCGCAACAGTTCAGCCATTTCGTGCAGCTGTTCCAGCTGTTTTTCGTCGTGAGCGTCAGCGCTGGGCCAGCTCAGTTTCACCTTCACGGCTAAATCGGCATCGCGTATTTTAATGCCCATGGCATAGTGCGCCGTTAGGCCGTTACCACGGCGCTGATGTAGGGCATTGACGACATGATTCAAACGATCACGCAGCGTTTTAAGGCGCTCTCCCTCTGCCTTCCAGTCACTCACTGATAATTGAGAAGCGCTATTCCAGGAAGTACGCAACTGATCCAATACATCCGTTTTCTTCGCTTTATTGGAGTGCAGCTCCAAACAGAACTGCCCCAGGCCAATATCTTTCAGGCGACGGTGCACCACTTCCAGCGCGGCAGTTTTCTCGGAAACAAACAGTACTTTTTTACCTTTGCCCAACATATGGGCAATCAGATTGCCGATGGTCTGGCTCTTACCAGTACCTGGCGGCCCGATAATGACAAAATCTTTGCCCCTATCCGCCGTGGCAATCGCCGACATTTGGGACGAATCCACCGGTAAAGGCGTCAATAAATCGGCGGGGGTGTACTCGCGGTCGATATCCTTGGCATCGACAAAACGAATATCGCTTTCGTAGGGTTCACGTGGCGTATCTAGTAGGTGTTTCACTACGGGGCTTTCCTTCAGCGCCTCCGAGCGATCCATCAGATCTTTCCACATCAGGTACTTGGCGAAGGAGAAATGTCCCAGCACAACGTCTTCGACCACCTCAAAACCAGGCACATCCTTAATGGCATGACGTACGCGGTTCCAGATGCTGACCACATCGACGCCACTCTCATCTTCGGGCAATGCGCCAGTAAGGCCTTTGATCTCGATAGCAAAATCTTTCTTCAATAGTTCCAGCAGCGTGGTGTTGAACCTAGGCTCATCATCGCTAGCAACCATCTTCACGCCACTACGCACCGACTTACGCTCAAGCGAGACCGGTAGCAGAATTAACGGGGCACGATAACGACGGTTACCTTTATCGTTCGGCTTCCATAGCAAAAAACCTACCGCCAGAAACAGCGTATTAGAGCCTCCTTCTTTTAAGGAGGTTTGCGCCCTGCGGTAAATGTCCACCGAGCGCTTCTCTAGCTCTTCTTTAGTGAGATCCACCAACACCTGTTTCTTAGCCAGTGCATCACGTGAGTATTCGTCCTTAAGATCTTCACCCGTGCGTTGGCGATGAATATCCTCATCCTGATCTTGAGCCTGAAGCCTCGGAAACGGCGCAATAGAAATACGCGCACCGGTGGCCAATACATCTTCAAGTGCAGCGGGGTCTCCACAAACCAGTGGCAAGCTGGTTTTATTTGGCTTTTGGTTAAGCAATGGGTTGCGTGCCGAGAGGTCGAGAAGTTTGCGCTGCCAACGCTCTAACCGACCACCAGGCGAATCCTCAAATACGTCCTCTTCTATATGCACCGTTGATGAAGGCAGGCTGGGTGCCTCTTCTAAAAACGGCTCGAACGTGGCGGTTTCATCACTCGCATTGACAGCGTTTTCCAGCTGAGACGTCAGGCTAATCGGATTGATACGGTGAGCACGCGCTCGGCGGATATCCACCGCCGCAATAAACTCGCTGTCCTTGTCTAATGCCACTTGTTTATTCCCTGACTCCACCGCCTTGGAAAAAGGCGGGGCGGGATGCTGCGTGGTCAAGGTCGTTTCAATCAAGATGAGTTCTTGCAGGGGGATCCGCTGGCGTAAGGTTTCCGCCTCATCAACCACCACGCTGGCAAGATCCTCCTTTTCTAACCATAGCCCCACAAGCGCGTGCCCCTTGGTAAGCACCACCAACGGGTTCAACTGGGCCTGCTCAAGAGCGGCTGCAAACAGTAAGGTGGTGTCCAGGCAAGTGGCTACCTTGGCGCTTTCAATCTGGTTGGGCAGGCGAACTTTCTGGCCATTATTTTCGAAACTGGCGGGCGGCATCGCATAGCCCAACTGCATACCAATCATGGCGGTATAAATCGCCGAGGCCATGAGCCATACCTGCTCGCGGCTGCCAGACTCGTAGCCATTGATTTGATCCGGCTTGCCAGCCTTACGCAAAATCTGGCTGGCTTGACCCAGCAACCGATCTACCGCAGGGTCGTTGGGGGTACAAAACGCTGCCAGCAGTTCAGGCATGTAGCCAGCGCCACCCCACTCGTTGCAGGCCAGTAGCTCCACCGGCATTGCCCGCTCCGTCAAGACCTCCTCACCCTGACGAACGCTAAGCGTCACCATTCCGCGCATGGATTCCGTCAGCCCCAACAGGAAACCTCCATCCAACTCAAGATCCCGATCCTTTAGCGCCAGCCTCCCGCCCGCTGCCAGCCGATCCACCGTCCAGGTCTTCTGCTTCAAAAAAGCGGGCGATGCTTCTAGCACAATGGAAAGATCAGAGAGAGTCTGCTCTTCATTCAGGTTCTCAATCTGTAATTCCCGTAACACCGCAAACGCACTTTGGTGGCAGGCAAAATTGATCTTTTCCACCAGCGTCGCGTGGATCTCGAGTACAGAAGTTTCCTGGTTCGGCATGGGCTTTCCTTAAAATCAAAATTAGTCGCTGGTGATCTTTTATCTAAATACTACACCTCATTGAGCTTGCTGCACCTCAGAGTAAGCGCCCCAAATCACGTCATGCATCAAGCCTTTGGTAGCAAAGATCTGTCCACCAAGGTGCCGCCAACAGGCAAAACCTCATCTTTTCATTAGAAATCAAAATTTTAATTAAAGAACCATCAAGAGCAAAAAAGCCATCGCCGGATATTTTTAATGAAATAATCACAAAACGTTGACGAAATATAAAAATGTAGATATTTTTTAAGCGTAGGTTGTTTTTGAATTCGGTTCTTTTTCATTCTTTTGCTAAAGAGAGGCGTCCAATGAACGCTCCAGCCACTATCCCCGCACAGCAGCATTATGGTTTCACCCTTGGCCGCTCACCGCAGTCGGACCGCTTACTGCAACTGAGCTTCCCAAAAGAGACAGTGCAAGCGTTTCTTGACGCCGTGTCGGAATGGCCGGTTCAGGCACTGGAATATAAGTCTTTCCTACGCTTCCGGGTGGCCAAGATTCTTGATGACCTATGCAAGAACACCTTACAACCGGTGTTGATCGATACCATGGTGGATCGGGATACGGGTGCATTTCTGGTCACGCCAGAGGGGCTGGATCAGGTCGAGCAGGCAGACAACATGGTGATATTCGCCACGGCAGTGTCTCACCTAATGGGACGCTCCAATTACGACGCCATGAGCGGCCAGTACTATGCGCGTTTTGTGGTGAAGAACGTTGACAACTCAGACAGTTACCTACGTCAACCGCACCGTGTTATGGAGCTGCATAACGACGGTACGTTCGTGGAACAGGACACCGACTACGTGTTGATGATGAAAGTCGACGAACAGAACATGCAAGGTGGCAACTCACTACTGCTGCACCTCGATGACTGGGAAGGGTTAGACACGTTCTACCCTCACCCACTGGCGCGTCGTAACATGCGCTGGACCGCGCCGCCCAGTAAGAATGTTGATCGCGACATCTACCACCCCGTGTTCGATGTGGATACCGAGGGTCGCCCGATCATGTCTTACATCGACCAGTTCGTTCAGCCGAAGAACTTTGAGGAAGGTAACTGGCTAGCCAATCTTTCTGATTCGCTGGAAGGTAGTCAACATAAGCTATCGATTCCGGTATCTACCGGCAGCTTCCTACTTATTAACAATCACTTCTGGCTACATGGGCGTGATCGCTTCACCCCGCACCCTGACCTACGTCGTGAGCTGATGCGTCAGCGCGGTTATTTCACTCATGCCAAAACGCTGCGCCAGCCGCGTCAGGTATAATCACCAAAAACAAGTCGGCCACCGCCATGACGGTGGCCTTTTCCCCTTGACTACCGAGACGCCTATGTACGACTACATTATTATCGGGGGCGGCATTCTTGGGCTGTCGACGGCCATGCAGCTTATCCGCGCCTACCCTGACAAGAAGATGCTGCTGGTTGAGAAAGAGGATGGCCCTGCCCGTCATCAAACAGGCCACAACAGTGGCGTGATTCATGCAGGGGTTTACTACACGCCCGGCAGCCTAAAGGCGCGCTTCTGTCTAGAGGGAAACCTCGCCACCAAGGCGTTTTGTGACGAACACAGCATTGCCTACGATGAATGCGGCAAGTTGCTAGTCGCCACCAATGACCTCGAGCTTCAGCGCATGAAGGCCCTGTGGGAGCGCACGGAGGCTAATGGCTTGGAGCGGTATTGGCTGAAAGCAGAGGAACTGCACGAACGTGAACCTAACATCACGGGCGTCGGTGGTATCTTTGTCCCCTCCAGCGGCATCGTCAACTATGCTGAAGTGGCTGCTGCCATGGGCCGTGAGTTCGAAGCCGCTGGCGGTGAGATTCGCTACGCCACGTCGGTGACCGGCTTAAGTGAACGAACCAACGAGGTGGTGGTTTCCACCAGCCAGGGCGATTTTTCTACCCGCTACATGGTGTCCTGCTCAGGCCTGATGGCAGACCGAGTGGTGCGTATGCTAGGTATCGAACCGGACTTCACTATCTGCCCGTTCCGCGGCGAGTACTTCCGTCTTCCCACGCAGCACAATCAAATCGTCAACCATCTGATCTACCCAATTCCTGACCCTTCGATGCCGTTTCTTGGCGTTCACCTAACGCGCATGATTGACGGCAGCGTGACGGTCGGCCCCAACGCGGTACTGGCCTGGAAACGTGAAGGCTATCGAAAGACCGACATCTCGCTTTCCGATACGCTAGCCATGCTGCGCCATAGCGGCATTCGTCAGGTGCTGAAAGACAACCTACGCCCAGGGCTTTCCGAGTTTAAGAACTCGCTCTATAAAAAAGGCTACCTTCAGCAAGTACGTAAGTACTGCCCGAGCTTAACGCTGGCAGATCTTGAGCCTTACCCAGCTGGCGTGCGTGCCCAGGCGGTGTCCAACGATGGCAAGCTGGTCGATGACTTCCTGTTCGTCAACACGCCGCGTACTGTCAACGTGTGTAACGCACCCTCGCCTGCGGCGACGTCTGCCATTCCCATTGGGGCGTATATCGTAGAGAAAGTTAAGCAGCAGGTTGGCGATAGCGCCGCCGTAGTGAGCTAACACATCACCGTGTCGCCAGAGCCTTTAACCGCTCATGGGGGGCTCGTTCTCAACAAGGGTGTCTAAACGGTGGCAGCGGTATATGCCCAGCCACCGTTTGACGATATTTTATTAGGAACTTTTCACGGACTCAGTAAGGCCCCAGAAATATGCGATGTGACGGGTCGAAGAAATGCCAACCTCCAGCATGTACTTGTCTTCTTCACCAAGCCCCTCTTCCCCATCAGTCATAATCGGCGTGCCGTGTCCCATTCCTTCGATGATGTACTCTTCGATCACTTCCCGCTTGTCAGGGTTGCTCCAAACCTGTCGAGGAAAGCCGTCAACCTCCTCCACCCTTGTCGGCGGCCCTTCAACCTTGTGAACTTTCTGCCACTGCCGAACGATAGAGTCGGCGTTGGAATGATCGACGGTTGCATCGCTGCCGCCATGCCAGACCGAGATCGTTGGCCAAGGGCCGTCGAATGTCGAGGCTCCACGTACCAGCTCATCGAGCTTACTATCTGACGGGCCGCCAAATCCTTTCATGCGAACGACCGCTTCCATCAAATTGTCAGCGCTGCGGTAAGGTAACCCGGCGATAATCGCGCCTCCCGCAAACACTTCTGGATAAGTCGCCAGCATCACAGAGGTCATGGCGCCGCCCGAAGACATCCCTGTAATAAAAACCCGCCCAGGGTCGATCTCATGATCATCAACGACCTGTTCGATCATATGACGAATAGACAGTGGCTCGCCTTCGCCTCGGCGGCTATCGCCAGACTTAAACCAATTGAAGCTGCTGATCGGATTATTGCTTTGCCTTTGCTCTGGATACAGAAGTGCTATCCCGCATTCGTCGGCAAGCGCCGACCAACCTGACCCTAGATCATAGCCCTCTGCCGACTGGGTGCTGCCATGAAGTACAACGACAAGGGGCCCATTTTTAGAGAAGTTCTTTGGAATATAGGTGTCTGCATGCAACGACCCGGGATCCGCTCCGAACTCTTTCAAATCGGTCAGACGATCTTGGCTACCTGAAGTTCTCGGCATATAGCCTCCTTTGCCAGCGTAGTGTGGCGCATGCTGCTTGTAGAAAAGTCCGTAGAGAAAGCCCGTAGAATAAGTCCGCGTTTTCAGAAGAGTTCCTTCTGGAGTTTTAGCGGCTTCTTTTGGGATCGATCGCTGAATTCACCGATGGTTGGCCCGTCCGGCTGACGAGACCCAGATGCCTTGCGAGCAGCCCCTGGGATCAGCACCACCGCGTATATTGCAAGGCCCACCGCAGCAAGGAAGATTCGAGCAATAAGCGAATCTTGAGCGGTAACCGCCAAGAGTAAGGCTATCGTTCCAAGCGTTAGGGCAAAGATGATTTTCATAATATTTTCCTTACAGTGGATCGACTTAATGCAGACTCGTACGATCCTTTACTTATAAATATCCTTTTAGGCACTAAAGGTATAGTGACTCATCATTTGTAATGAACGTTGATAAGTCATGATATCGGCATCTGCGCGGCCGAGTGTCAAGATTGCTCTTCGAGAGCAACGCCAAGCGCAACCCGCAAGACGAAAACTGAAGCACTACCGAAGACTTGTCGTACAATAAGAAAGGCGCGCTTCATCCCTTGCAGCGCATAGCGCAACGTCCTTTTTTAGGCACTTCCGTTGCCACGCTCACCGTTAGGATGGACCTTAAAACACGTACTCTCTGTGCGTTGGCGAACGTAGTATTATGAATTTTTTAAGTACATGCTGGGGCTATGTAGCCTGGGAAATATTTATTGCTTATCAAAGAAGCAATAATAATTATTTTAATACAACAATCTAACACTGAGCTTTAATCAGTGAAATCACTAAAGATAGTGCCGCACTCCTTGCGACACCGAATTAAAAGAATCATAGTGGCGCTGCCTTCCTGGCAGCGCATAGCGCAACGTCCTTGTTTAGACACTTCCCTTGTCTCGCTTAACCTCAGGATGGACCTTAAAACACATACTCACTGTGCGCTGGCGAACGTAGTTTTGTTAAATTTAAAAAATGTGAACTAAAGGCTCACGCAATCTGCGCCAACATAGTGCTTAAAAGAGGTAAACAGAACGATATCGCCTAGTTAACCAAAACGTCGGAGGGCTTGTTTCGAGCGCACTTTTGCGTTTAAAAAGTTTTTATAGGGGGCTTTATGCAGAACCGTGTAACATCATTTTCTTGGGCTGCATCATAAGAAATGAATCACGTCTAAGTTGCATCGCCTGGCCCGTACCTATAAAGCCAGACGACCAATACAAACGAACTGCCAATCAGAATCTGACAATGCCGCTTCCTGATCGCACGAGCCAGGGGAATCCTTGAGCGATTCCAACCTGACTGACTTGTATAGCGCCCAATCTTCAGGGGTTAGTACTTTGATGTTGGAATTTTTCAGATGGGAAATTCGCTGCATGGTGCACAGGTTTAGGATGGTTGGGGTACGGTGGAAAAGCAGTCCCTCGACATGTGTTTTCTACAAATCACTTTGGTCTATTAATCAGTATGCGGCCAAAGGCTGTCAATTTGATAAATTTTATAGTTTCAGAAAATCCAGTTCCATAAATAACAAGACCCAGCGCCTAGCGACGCCGAGTCTTGTTTTACAAGCTTTCGTCTTGCTGATATTTTGCTATTAGGGAATGATCTTCTCAGCACGTAGGCGATCAAATAGGTCGAAGAAGGCGCTGCGGGTCTCGCGGAAATGGTCGAAACCGAAATCGCGTGACTTGGTAGTATCGTTGACACACTCCTGGTCACGGCCCAGATCGGCATCCGTATGCCACCATGAGGCAAGTTTAGTGACATCAGCCTCGACCAGATTGTGCTTCTCGGCAATTTCACGCCAAGTGTCGTCGATCCCGGCCATCTGTGTGTCTAACGGCTGCGTCGTTTCAGAGCATTCGACCACTTCAAGGCCGAAGTACTCGCCAATCTCACGCCACATACGGCGCCAGCGAAAAACGTCACCGTTAACCGTGTTGAATGCCTGATTCGCCGCTCCCGGTGTCGTCGCGGCCCACTCCATTTGGCGCGCCAAAACCAGCGCGTCAGTCATGTCAGTTAGTGCGTTCCATTGAATCTGCGAACCGGGGAATATGAATGGCTTGCCGGTTGCCTTACAAATTGAGGCATAGACGGCAAGCGTGGTGCCCATGTTCATGGCATTACCACGGGCGTAGCCAATGACCGTGTGCGGACGATGAACGTTCCAGGCAAAGCCTTGACGCTCGGCGTTTTCGAACAAGACGTCTTCCAACGCATAGTAAAAGTTATCGCCAGGAACCCGCGGCTCGGATTCGCGGAACGGCGTTTCAATGCGACCACTGCCGTAGGCTTCAAACGAACCGAGATACTGCTTGGTTCCCGTAACCAGCGATGCGTGCTCTAGATTAACGTCATCAAGCGACGCGAAAAGATTGCGCATCATGGCACTATTGGCCTCGACATTGGCCTTCTCGTTCTCGCGACCGACCCAAGTGCAGTAAAACACATGGGTAATTGGCAGGCCGGCCAACGCCTCTTGGGTAGCGGACGCATCGAGCAGGTCCGCGGTCACTGGAATCACGCCGTTCTGTTCGCTGGCGTGGCGTGATAGCCCGTAAACCGTCCAACCGCTAGCCACTAGGTAGGAAGCTAAATTGCCACCAGTGATTCCGGTGGCACCGACGACTAGTGCAATCCCTTTACGCATGGGCTTTATCCTTTCGTGAATGATGTCTGGCCGCCAAGCGGGCAGCCGATGCCCACATTCTGGTAGCGGTCGTTCATTGCTACAATCAAAAGCACTGCAAATCTTTATTGCACAAGACGCAACTTAAGGAGTTTCAACACGATGGATCTCAATGCCCTGCGCGTATTCGAGCGTGTCGCTGCGACGGGAAGCTTCACCGCTACCGCTCGCCACTTCCATCGAGCGGTTTCTTCCATTTCTAGGCAGATCCAAGGCTTGGAAGAGGACGTAGGTCAGCCGTTGTTTTACCGGCATACCCGAGCCGTGGCACTTACCGAGGCGGGGTGGCGTTACTACGAAGAAGTACGCGATATTCTAGAGCAGCTCGACTTCGCCACAGAGGCCTTGGCGCACCCCAATGCTGAGCCCAGCGGCATGCTACGCATTAATGCCCCGGTAGCGTTTGGTCAGCGTCAGATTGTGCCCCTGCTTCATCGCTTTCAAGACCGGTACCCTTCCATCAAGGCCGAACTGCAACTCAACGACCACGTGGTCGATCCGGTTCGCGAAGGGCACGACATCACCTTTCGCGTGGGCAATCTCGCAGACTCATCGCTAGTCGCGCGCCGTCTAGCACCGATGAATTACGTGATCGTGGCGTCGCCGAGCTATCTTCAAGCACACGGTGAGCCCGAATCGCCGGAGGCACTCGCTAATCACAATTGCCTGATCTATCAGGGCGAGATGGGCCGCCAGCGATGGTACTTTCAGGCACCGGATCAAACGAGCGCCAAGCCTTTCGAAGTCACCGGCAACCTTTACAGCAACGATGCTATCAGCTTGGTCCATGCGGCCCTTTTGGGGCAGGGGCTGGTGATGTTTCCAACCTGGCTAATTGCTGACGAGCTCAAAGCCGGGACATTGGTCGCACTGCTTGAATACTGGCGCTGCGAGGTCATGCCCGGGCGACGCGACATCCACGTGCTTACCACCGAACGCCGTCTTCGTTCACGCAAGGTTCGCGTTTTTCTCGACTACTTGTTCGAGTCGCTGGCTCCCCTTCCTCCTTGGGATTAAAAGGAGATGACTTCGCCGTCGGCGGGAATCAATACGTGTTCCTGGAGACCCTCTTCCTGCACGTATTCGGCCAGCTCGTCACGGCTTAGCGTCATATGGTTCACGGCGTCCATATGCACCGCGATGATCGACGCATTGGGGGCTGCCTGATGGGTGCGCAGCGTGTCTTCTTTACCCATAATAATGGGATCACCTTCAAAACTGGTTAACTCGGCGGCGCCAGTATTCAGCACGATCACGTCGGGGTTATAGCGCTCCAGTGCCTGCTCTACCTCGTCACGCCACACGGTATCGCCGACTAAATAGGTTGTCTTCTGTCCCGGCGCCTCGAAGACCACGCCCATCACTTCACCGAGGGTTTCCGCCAATTCAGGCACAGCGTAGAGAGTGTCAGAGCCATGCTGACCGCCCGTTTTATGCAGTGTCACTCCACCAAATTCCGCCTCACCGTCCAAAATACGCACATCGCTGAAACCCTGAGCGCGAATAAGCTCAGCATCGGCAGCATTCTGTGCAAACAGGGGCATGTCCTTCGGCAGTAGCTCCTGGGCAGCATCGTCCCAGTGGTCGAGGTGTGTGTGAGTAACGATGATGGCGTCGACGCCGTCGGTTATCTCCTCAACGGGCATGGGCAGCCCCACCAGCGGGTTACGCAACTCGCTACGGTAGGTATTTTCGAAGCCAGGATAAGCGCCCTGCTCGGCCAGCATCGGGTCCACCAAAAAGGTGGTGTCCCCATAGGTGATTTTCACCGTTGCATTGCGAATCTGCTGCACCTGCTGCGTTGTCTCCTGAGAGCCTGACTCTGCAAATGCGCTACCGGCGATGAAAGCCGTGGCAACGAAAAGGGAACTGGATAAGGTTTTGATGAGCATCTAACGACTTCCTTCAATACGCTGTTGGGTTGATGGAAGGCAGTGTAGAGAGAAACGACCGACAAAAAAATTGGCCTGAAAGCCAGTGTTCGAAAGTTTTGGGCCATCATGGTACGGTTAAGTTGAGAACACCATAGGAGTTAGCCATGTCCTTACCCCGTGTAGGTTTAATTCTCCATCCCCGTATCACTCCTTTTCATTTCTCGGTGCCCTATACGGTGTTCGGCATGGCTCTCCCCGATCACCCACTCTTCGATCTGACCATCGTCGCACCTTGGGAAGATTCGCTAGAGAGTGAGGAGGTGATGACAATAAGGCCCAATGGCGGCTTAACGCTCTTGGATAACGTGGATATAGCCGTGGTACCTGGCTGGCATGACCTAGATGAACCACCACCGCCTGAGCTGGCCGAGGCGCTCGTCCGCTGCCATGAACGGGGCGCTCATGTGGTGGGGCTTTGTTACGGCACTTATGCACTGGCGTACGCTGGACTGCTCGACGGCAGGCGGGCGTCAACTCACTGGGTCGCCGAGCAGGACTTTAGTGGCCGCTTCCCAAAGGTCAAGCTGGACACCAATGCGCTTTATGTAGAGGAGGATCGTCTAGTGACGTCCGCAGGCACGGCGGCAGGCCTGGATTGCTGCTTGTTCTTGGTGCGCAAATATTACGGCGCGAAGATTGCCAACAAGATTGCCCGTATTATGGTGGTTCCCCCGCACCGCGAAGGTGGGCAGGCGCAATTCATTGAGCAACCCGTTGCCATCTCCACTCAAGACGCCCATATCAATCGCTTATTGGACTATTTGAGAGAAAACCTAGTCGGTTCGCATCGCATCGATGAGCTAGCCGCTCGAACCTCCATGAGCAGACGCACCTTCACGCGCCACTTTCAAAAAGCGACCGGAATGACGGTGGTGGAGTGGCTTGTCAACGAGCGGTTACGGCGTGGGCGTGAGCTACTGGAAACTACTTCCTTGTCGGTGGAAGCGATTGCGGAACGAGTTGGCTTTCATACAGCGACATCTTTCCGTCAACACTTTAGGCAGCATCATCAAGTCAGCCCACGCGACTGGCGTAAGACCTTCGGCGGCAACGCCTGAGTTTTGTCGGGCCAGCATTGCCCCGCTCTACCCTGAACCGCGTTCATAGATTTTTGGGTGGACTGATTGGAGCTACCTCCGAGTCTCGTCGCGTTTTTGGAGCTATCCTATGGCCTATTCAAAGAAGTGTGATGCAGTCAAACAACGGTCTAGGACAAACCGTCGTTATACGGCCAGAAGCGGTCTTTTAGGCGACACTGATGTAGCGGTTTAACGCCGAAAACAGCGCGCGGCGGAGCAGTCCGGCTGCTTTTTCTTGTTAGCTTTGACTTTTATCATAACTCTGCCGCCACAGTCTGCGCATGACCCATAACCTTTGTTGTTAATTTAAACAGGTCATGGGCTGAAACTTTATATTTTTCTGATATATTGAAAATTTCTTCTGCTTCACCTTCTTTTCCGGATCCTGGATCTGGATATCTACCTGCCCAATAAACAAAATGAGTTAGCCCCCTAAGTATTGCGATTTCTTTTTTACTTAGATCAGGTATAAAGTTTGCTAAATCGTGTAACCGATGATGTTTTGTTTTCTTCTCAATTTTTCGATAACCATCAACTCCTTCTCTAATAATTATCATAGACTTCAGACATATCTCTAAGCTGTAACCGACAAGCATTAGCCCAACTGCGCAGTACTGACTGTCACATGCGCTACGCACTGGTGGAGGCATAACTTCGAATTTTTGATCTTTACTTAGGACAGCCGCTGCAGCTTCTGAAAGCGCATGAGCCTGCGACATCCAGAGTATAGGGTTTTTGAGCTCTTCATCTGTTGCTGGTTTTGTAATATCGATTGGAAAGCCTGCGATGGTGCTAGCCATCCCCCATTTATGTCGAGCCAATGCACTGTAACCAAAAGGATCTTTATCAAAATCCTCTCTGTTTGGTGTTAAGTATTTCTGAATGTCATTCATGGAGCTTTCCGTTCTCCTGTGAAGTGAAGCTAAAGCTGCGCTCACCGGTAAATTAGGAACAAAGCGAATAATTTATCCAAGTTCAGCGCCTCTTTATGCATTAGGTTTGGACTCTGTTCCTACACCAGCAACACTTACTTCAAAACCTCTTTGCGATAAGTTTTCGAATGCCTTTGATAGGTTAACTTTACTAAAAAACGGTAAATTGCTCTTTAAGCTTGCTGAATCCTCACCTAAGATCAAAAAAACAATTTCAACGCCATCGCTTTTAAATTTATCAAGTGGAACACTATCCTGTAAACCACTACTTACTCGTCTTAAAACAGTTCTCGTTTTTTTCCTAAATTCTCTGTCACCAAGCAAAATCTCAGCAGAGACACTACCTTGTGCAAAAAGGTGACTTAAACCAGCTGATCCGCCTTTTCTATGTTTAACATGAACAAACTGCTTGTTATCTGTCATCAAGTCACATAGCTCTATAGACGTAGTGGTTCTATTGCTTTTTATCAACTCCTTATCGAGCAGATGATAGCTATAGTTTGTCGAAGCTCGTTTATTGTAATCACCTTCTGATTCAATCTTTGATTTTGTCTTTCCGTCTTCTATTTCATCCCAAATATAAACTTTTGGAAAAGCAAGAGATGATACATTTATCCTCCCCAACGTAGCGTCAACTCTAGCCATAAAGCTATTGTCGATTTCGTACCATAACCCTGCGAATAGTATGTAAGTTTTATCTATTTCTTTATGTTCAAAATAGATGCACTTATATATTTGATGCTCGGACTCATTTTCATTAACGTCGTAAACAAATAGCCTGTCTCGCTTGATTGAGTCAATCGACACCTTAGCGAAATCTATGTTATCAATGTATTCCTTAGGCTCGATGGTTGGTTTTATAGAGTTTTTAGTTCGAGTGTAGCTGAACCCATAGATGCTATCCCATTGAACAATCTCAGGAATAGTTATGGTTATTTTGGTGCTCTTTGTTTTTATTTTATCGATCAACTTAGAATCCAAACGATCAATTTCGGACTTTGCTTTGACCTTCCTAATATTATCGACCCAGGAAAAGTTTCTTTTGTATGAATCATTTGCATAGTAAGCAAAGAGCAAATCAACCAATTGGGATATTTCATCCACATCCATTTCTACGCCAAATGAATAAACAGCATCCCCGCCAGAAATGTTTTTCAAGCTCACACCATCTTTAGGTGACCCAGTGACAGCTCTAAGAACATCTCTCGAGATATCAATACCAAACACACCGACAGAGGACTCTCTAGAAGCTTGCGACTTTTTCTGGACTGCCTGATCTTCTAGCGTGAAAAGGTCAACGCTCCGCAAACTGTCATGGTTAAGTGTATTAAGCGCAGTTTTAATTCCAAAATCATGCACAAAATATTTCGTATCTATCAGGAATCGACCATAGCCAAAGGTAAAAGCCATTGTAGCTGTGGCTGTTTTGATAATAAGAACTGCTGAACTGGAACGATTAGAGAGTTCATCTAATGAAACGCCTGTAACATTCTCCGCAAAACCACTCCATTTGGGTTTTTTCTCTTTATTAATTTTTAAGAACAATTTTCCTTCAAGGTCATGTTTACTATCAAGCTCATGAGCATTAACTTGAGATGGAACTTTTAGGTAGTCCGCAGTTTGCAGAGAAGCATGCTCATCTTTGGCCAAAAATGCGTTAAAATGTAAGTATGGTTTTTTATCTCCCACGGATATCAACTCCTTGCTGATGCATAAAGCCCTGTTAAGAGGTGAGAAACGCTATATCGAAGCTGCAGCATACCACCGTAATCACTTAAACCAATGCATAGTAAAAATGCCACTCGTTGCGAATACCTTTTGAATAGTTTGTTATGTGATTTTCACTCCCAACCAATAATTTCGTCCATAAAAAACATTGTGAAAATATACCCCGTTTCTGCGTCTGTCTCATCGAAAAGCAACTCACTATGTGCTGCTTCATTACCTAGCAGTCTTATTTGCTCAATTCGATTTAAAATTTTATGGTTTTTATTATCTATGTTTAGACAGCCATCGCTTTTTTCAACATCTTTATCAGGAACTAGCAATTTCTCGACCCTATTGTAGAGATTTGGACAACGAATACCTGGAAACTTTTTATGCCACATTTTTTGTGATTCTATGTCAATAATTTTTCGGCATAACATACCTACAGCATCCCATGACTTAATATTGTAGCATTGTACCATCTGTTCGAATAAATGAAGTATATCAACGATCGTTGGACTACTTATTGGCTGCATTGGTATAACTGGAGGGTAATTGAAATGAATAAGCAATTTTTCATTGCTTATTAACTCACCATCGATGCTAGAAAACTCTTTTAGTGATTCACATTTTGAGTTTTTTTCGAAGTTGTGTATTACTGCAACATCTGCCGATACAATTCGATTGCATTCGTTGCATTTTGATGAGAGTGAAAAAAGAAAGTAATCATACTCCCTCCAGTCGTCATATACATAAGCCTCAGCATAGATAGAGTCATCACTTATGCTTTCCGACATCACCTCAAATCTAACATTTTTTGCTCTGCATTTCGGGCATTTTTCTCTAAAGAATAAACTATCACTCATTGATTTCTCCGCTAATCACATAACGCCGCGCTTTGCGGCAAGTTTGTCCGGCAATAGCGCCTTGTTATACCTTTTACCAACGCCGTAGCTGTGAGATTGCATCTTTCAAGCTTCTCTCATCATGGGCTGGCTCACCATTAGAGAGGGCGGATGCAGACTCTGAGTGCAACACACTCATTGGATGGTTGATGGGCTTTCATGGTACTTGGCCATCAGCTCGCTCATCACTTCTATCGGACATTTAAATCCAAAGCGTTTTCGAGGTCGCATATTCAGCTCAAAGGCAATGGCGTCCAGCTCTTCCTGGCTATGTACTGAAAGGTCCGTTCCTTTCGGTAAATATTGACGGATAAGGCCATTGATATTCTCATTGGCCCCACGTTGCCAGGGGCTATGGGGATCGCAAAAGTAAATCGCAACGCCGGTTTCTTGAGTGATTTTTGCATGTTGTGCCATTTCACGCCCCTGATCATAGGTCATGCTTTTTCGAGCGGTGGTCGGCATTCGATTCAGAGCAGCACTAAAGCCTGCTACGGCGGAGGTGGCGGTGGCGTCGTCCATTTTTGCGAGGATCAGATAGCCACTACTAAGCTCTACCAAGGTGCCTACCGCGGACGCGTTATTCTTACCTTTGATCAGATCGCCTTCCCAGTGGCCGGGCATTTCACGCTTACTGACCTCGGGCGGACGTAAGTGAATGCTGACCATGTCAGGGATCTGGCCACGTCGATCCACTTCGCCACGGCGAGGCTTGCGTGTGGTTTTACCTTGTCGCAAGCAGTGAATCAGTTCCTTGCGAAGGTGGCCAACAGGCAAGGCATAAATGGCCGTGTAGATGGTCTCTCGGCAGACGTAGGCATCGCGCAAATCAGGTAGTTTCATCGTCTTGAGCTTGCCGCTAATTTGTTCGGGAGACAAGCGTCGCCGCAACATATGCACGATGAGATCAAACCGCTCGGTGCCTGGCAAAAGCTTACGCGCAGGACGACAGACCTCTCGACGCTTTTCTCGCTGACGTTGGGCGTACCGGGCGCAGTAACCGTTCTGGGCCATTTGGTTACGGCGTATTTCACGAGAGATGGTTGAAGGAGCTCGCCCCAGGAGCTGGGCAATATGCCGAAGGCTCATCCCTTGGGCTTGACCCACTTGGATGCTGGCACGTTCTTCAATACTGAGTTCGAGGTAAGACATGGGACAACACCTTAGCGAAATGCTCAGGTGTTGCACTCAGTTTCTGCGGCCAAGGAGACTTAAAATTGTTGAAATGCACATCGTTGAAACAGCCATACTATTATCAGATGGACTTCTGGTATTGCTTAGATGCTGGAATGTAGCCGTTCCGACCGCATCTCCATACTCTTCTTTGAGCTTTTTAAGAAGTGGGCGAACCGCATCGAGAACGGCCTGACCATATTCAACAGCCTGTTCTTTACTTGGTATTTTGCCCTTATGGATAACTTCATTACGAAATTTTATTTTATTATTGCTGAGCAAAGTTGGCTTACTTCCAGTTTCCTGAAGATGAAGAAAAATGAAAGCTCCTAGCTGCCTTTCAGATTGATTCGAGATCTCTTTCCATGCTTCTTGCGTATTAGAAAAATCAATATTTTTTGATATACATACAACTTTTATAAAGAATTCGTAGAATCTTTCTAATGCAGAAGTAAACGACGAAACTGCCTCTCGATAATAGCCATCTACGATTGCGTAAGCGCCAATATCAAAAAGTATTTCAAACTTTTGTTGTTGCAATAGGGTAATGGAAGAATGGCCCTTTGGACACATAATCTCATATCGACCATCATCCTTGAATTCAACCGTTGCGATGATCATCGCGTTTGCGATGTCCGCTTGCATGCATTGTGCACATGTAACTGGTAATTTCACGGTTCAATCCTTATAGGTATAACAGTGATGATACTCCCCTCTACATAACCTGAATGAACCCTGCGGCGCGTCCATTCAGGTTATACATCCCCTCATTCACGAGCTATCCCATTGAAATTTAAATTAATTAAGTATAAATAGGCAGCATGACATAGATTATCGTGCCGGCTGCATAACACGGCTGAGTCAGCATGCCGCTTTCTCTGAAAGGGCCGCTTTGGGTCGAAAGCCGATATTGCATATACCACTTCACACAAGCCGCCCTCCCCTTGAGGCGTGACCCAGCCTTTCACTCAAAATTTTCTTAGCCCTAACGCTAGCAGATAAACCGCAGCCTCGTCATTAGTCATTAGCCGCGCATTACGGTTTTCTGCCACGCCTAGAGTCTATTGGCTGATAACACACTTGCACTGCTGCTATCACTTATATAAAAAAAGCCGATGCAGTGGACCAAACTAACTCGGTCAACTGCATCGGCACGTTACGGGCTTGTTTAATACGGAGATCTTTCGGCGACTGTGAAGTCGCTGCTGACGTCGCCAGAAAGTTCGATATTATTCGGATCGAGCACTTGCACCGGCGAACCTTCGTCTAGGTCTAGCTCAGAGAGATCAGCCCATATTACGTTGGGGCTGGTCGTTAGCTCGAAGTAGTACCTAAGCGCTGAGAGGTTCATAACGGTGCGGTACTCGGTGTTATAAATACCGAAACCTTTATACGGCGCGCCAAACGGAACCGATACATTTCGGGCAATCGCAAGTGCGCTTGCCACAGCTTCGCGCTCGTTCTGTGGCTCCGGCAGCATCGACGAATAGTAGGCGATTCGCTGGAAACGGTCGGTCGGCTTGACGTTCCCTGGCAGCGGTGTATCGCTGCTTGGGTTTGAAAAGTCTAATTCTTCCAGCAGTGCCAATTGCTGATCGTAAGGCGGATCATTGGTCATGATTCTAAATTCTCTACCGTGGTGAATCATGGATTCACCATCGATATATTCAATGATCGCTGAATCCCCAGTAGCATCTTCAATTGCCAAATGTACGGTTGCCTTACTACCCCGCGCCTCCGCCATGACAATTTGTACATCTTCGAGTATGTCGAGTGCTTCTTCGACAGTGGCTGCGTTGTCGATCACATATTGCCCCCACAAACCTGCCTGCATTCCTGGTTTGCCAGGGTCACGCGGGCCAAAGTCGGTGGCCGTGAGATAGAGCATGTGGAACGCCAGCCCCTTTTCGTTGAATCCATCGGCAGCGCCGATGCCATAAACCGTGGTGACCATGCTGGCGTACTTCGACGTCCATGTTGCTGCGTTCTCCTCCACGACGACTTCCGCGCCCAGCATGCCCCCATTTCGCTCCATGCCACGGGGGAAGACAGTAATAACCGGATCTGTCGATTCGGGCCAGTCCATTGTGCGGGCAACATAAATGCCCTGCTCGTTGTCATTCCATAAGTACCTAGAACACGCCCATGCTGCATTGGCCATTACCATCGCACCAATCACGATGGCAACGCCCCCTCTGTAATACCTACGCATGAATTACTCCTTTAGAGCGTGTAAATCGCCAGCACAACGCCCTTATGAAAAGACGCTTAAATCGAGCGTCTGATTAAAGGCCGATAGCCCAAAGCAGGCTCGAGCAATCAGCCTTCCACCCAAGCTATTTTCGTTAATTCTTTACCCCAGAAAAACTCCACAAATACAAAATATAGTTAACTTTTGAGGCGATGCAAATCCACCTTCCGAGCACATCGATCATTCACCTAGCTAGATGAGACAGGCAGCTAATCATGTGCATCATCATTAAAAATTAACCGAGTAGCTTGCGGCACTTCATCTCACCTTCATTTCCTTATGCTGAACACGGTAAGCTTGGCGATAACACCGCTACTGATGGCTAAAAATCAACGATGACTTCCCATTGGATACTTGGCCCTGGGGCCATTGGTCGCCTGTTGGCGCATTCGCTTTCACCCATTACTGACATCACCTTGATTGGCCGACGTGCATTGCCTGAACAGCAACGCCTGACCACCCCTGAAGGTGAAGAACGAACTCAGCGGCTAGCGAGCGTTACGGTTGCGGAGCTAGCCTCTCACTCACTGCCTGTGCCTGGGTTTGTGCATATCACCACCAAAGCCATGGCCGCCGAGGCGGCGCTTGCCAGCATTGCCGATGTGGTTGCGCCCACGACCCCGCTGGTGCTGTGGCAGAACGGTTTTTTGGCACAGCCACGGCTGACTGATAGGTGGCCAGGGCCAGTGCTGTGTGCGACCACGACTCAAGGCGCTTACTTAACCGGCAGTGATGGCGTGGTTCACGCCGGGCGCGGGCCGACGTTTATTGGTGATCTCAACAATCAACGCGCTGCGCTAGCAAAAACACTGGCGCAGACGTTAGGTGAGGCAGGCTTTACCGCCACGCCGGTAGACGATATTCGCCAACGCCTGTGGCAAAAGCTGGCGGTTAATGCGGCGATCAACCCATTGGTGGCGCTCAATGGCGTGCGCAATGGTGAGCTGCGCGGTGATGCTTATGCAGTCCGTTTGGCAGCGGTGGTAAAGGAAGTCGCGGCGATTTTAAAGCAGGAAAACATTGCACCACCGAATGGTGGCGAAGGTGAAGACGCGTGGTTGGCGCTTGTGTGGCAGGTGGTGGAGAACACCGCTAACAATAAGGCCTCGATGTTGCAGGATGTTGAGGCCAGACGCACCACCGAGCGCGGGGCGATTTTAGGGCCGTTGATTGATAGCGCCGAGCGCCATGGGTTGCCGTGTGGGTTGTTGAAGGAGCTTGATAGCGAATTGGCTAAATTGGAGGCGAAGTTTTAGGGAACATTTAGTGGCTGAATCATCGCGCGCTAAAGCGCCCTCCCACAATATAAATTGTCCTTATTTACTGTGCTGTCAGGGCTGTGCTGTTCCACTTACAACCGCTGCGCCGGGCTGCCATTGCGGGTGCGCTTCGCTTACCACGCACTACGAAACCCGTATGCTTCATCGCGTATATGCCCGATAAGATCCGTGTATTGAGCCGTTTAGCAAATTGTAGCGCGGGTAACGCTTGGCGAGGGACGAGCCATAAGGCACCCGCGATGGTAGCGCAGCTCTTAGGCTGTCCCTTACAGACTAGCCAAACACTGCTGCGCCGGGCTGCCATTGCGGGTGCGCTTCGCTTACCACGCACTACGAAACCCGTATGCTCCATCGCATAAATGCACGATCAAGCCCATGTATTGAGCCTTTTAGCAAATTGTAGCGCGGGTAACGCATGGCGAGGGACGAGCCATAAGGCACCCGCGATGGTAGCGCATCTCTTAGGCTGTCCCTTACAGACTAGCCAAACACTGCTGCGCCGGGCTGCCATTGCGGGTGCGCTTCGCTTACCACGCACTACGAAACCCGTATGCTCCATCGCGTATATGCCCGATAAGATCCGTGTATTGAGCCGTTTGGCAAATTGTAGCGCGGGTAACGCATGGTGAGGGACGAGCCATAAGGCACCCGCGATGGTAGCGCAGCTCTTAGGCTATCCCTTACAGACTAGCCAAATACTGCTGCGCCGGGCTGCCATTGCGGGTGCGCTTCGCTTACCACGCACTACGAAACCCGTATGCTCCATCGCATAAATGCACGATAAAGTCCGCGTATTTTGCTGATTAGCAAATTGTAGCGCGCTAGAGCGCCCTCTCTTCATCAGGAAGGGCCGCTTTCTACATCACGTTACAGGGATCATCACTACGTTCTGAAAGGCGGGGCGTTCTGTAAGCTGTTGGTACCAGCGCTCCAGATTGGGGCGCCGCTGCCAGGTTAACCCAATGTTCCATAAGTTATAGATAAACGGCGCTACGGCGATGTCGCCGAGGCCAAATTCATCGCCGGAAAGCCATGATTGGCTTTGGTTTTCCAGCACGTTATCTAGCAGCTCGAATAACCTTTCGCAGGCTAGTATTCCGGCATCAATAGCGGCATTATCGCGCTCTTCCGGCGGTGTTCTTACGAATCCCTGCAAAATAACGCGGTGCCTGGGCGAAAGCGTATTGTTCGCCCAGTCCATCCATTTCTCTGCCTGGGCGCGCTTGGCGGGGTCATCTATCCATAAGTTACCTTGGCCATACTGCGCTGCTAGGTAGCGGATAATGGTGTTGGATTCCCATAACACGCTATCAGTAGCGTCGTCTTTGAGTAGCGGCACCAGCCCATTGGGGTTCATGGCCAAGTACGCGGGGGTATTGTTGACCCCATGTTCTAGCCCTGCCGGAATTTGCTCAAACGTCAATCCGAGCTCTTCAAGTAACCAACGCACTTTTTTGACGTTAGTGGAGTTATTGCGGCCCCAAAGCGTAATCATGGCAGTCCTCGTGTATGAGCATTTTCTTTGAGTTTGCCCGCTCTTGAGGTCGGAAACAAACTGGGGCTTTAGTGGGATAGCTGGGGCGGCTTCGCCGCCCTCTCCTGGGTGCCTCGTATTGCTCGTTCCTCGCAAAACTCGTTACCACGCGCTACACCACCACTTGCTCCTCACCACTTTCCATTCACGCCTTACCCTCACTCCTTATCTTGATAAAACTGCAGCAGGCTGGAGAAGTCGAGTTTGCCGTTGCCACCTGCTTTATGCAGGGTGAATAGCGAGCGTGCGGCGGAGCCCATAGGCACCGGTGAGGCGCTTTGTTGGCTAACATCCATAGCGAGGCCCAGGTCTTTAATCATCAGGTCTACCTGGAAGCCGCCTTGATAGCCTTTCGAGGCGGGGGCATTTTCCATCACGCCGGGATATGGGTTGTAAACATTAAGCGCCCAGTTGCCCCCAGAGCTTTGTTTCATGATTTCGGACAGCACCGCAGGATCCAGTCCGTTTTTCACGCCCATATTGATCGCTTCACAAGTGCCCGCCATCAGGATGGAAAGCAGCATGTTGTTGCACACTTTAGCCACCTGCCCTGCGCCGTGGTCGCCGGCATGGAAGATATTCTTACCCATCACATCAAGGACGGGCTTGGCCTGTTCAAACTGTGCAGCGCTACCGCCAACAATGAAGGTGAGCGTGCCCGCTTGAGCTCCGCCTACCCCGCCAGACACCGGCGCATCGACAAAGCCAACGCCTTTTTCAGCGCCAGCGGCAGCAACGCTGCGGGCGGTATCCGCATCAATGGTCGAGCAGTCAATCACCAAAGCGCTCTTTTTGATGACATCAAACAGCGGCTCGTCGCCATCCACATAAAGCCCACGCACGTGCTTGCCTGCGGGTAGCATGGAAATAATAAAATCTGCATCGGTGGCTGCTGCCTTGGCAGAAGCCGCTATCTCACAGCCTTGGGATTTCGCTGCTTCCAAGGCCTGATCAGAAAGGTCGAACGCGCGAACGTTAAAGCCCGCTTTCGCCAAGTTGGCCGCCATGGGGCCGCCCATATTGCCTAAACCGATAAACGCGACGGTGGTCATCTTTGTTGTCCTTATTAGAAATATTGACTGAAAAATGGATTAGCGAAGATCTGCTAGGGGGCTCTTTTCCCACGGTGAAGCCAGCAACTCATCGATAAAGGCTTGCTCGACTGACGCGACATCTGGATATTTCCACGCAGGCTGGCCATCTTTATCGACCAACAGCGCACGCACGCCTTCGGGGAATTCCTGATGACGGCAGCACTGCACGGAAAGCGCCAGCTCAAACTGAAACACCTCAGCCAACGACATATGCTTGGCGCGCTTTAGCTGCTCATCAATCAGCTTCACTGACACAGGGCTACCGTGGGAAAGCGTTTTCTGCGCTTTGCTGAACCATTTGTCGTCGCTGCTCACTGCCAGCACGGCATCCACGGCTTGCTCAACCGTGTCGTGATCCATTAGCTCACGAATCAATGCGGCGGATTTGTGAACCGGCGATTCCAGCTCGGCAAATACCTCTTGAGAGGCTTGTTCAAATTCGCGCAGCACACTGTTAACCACACCATGCGCGTCAGTTTGATTTCCTTCACCCCAGGTTGCGTCCATCAGTTGTTGAGCCAGAGCTGCGCGGTAATGGCTAGCAATCGCGCGATCCGCAAGGCCCAGATGAACAGCATCTGGCGCGTTAATTTGGCTGCCGGTCATGGCTAGAAAGCGTCCGGTGCCATTCGGCAGGCGGTTTAAAAACCAGCTAGCGCCAACGTCTGGGTAAAGGCCAATCGTTACTTCTGGCATCGCCAGACGTGAGGTTTCCGTTACGATTCGGTGGCTGCTACCGCTAAGTAGCCCCATACCTCCGCCCATTACAATACCGCTGCCCCAGCAAATAACAGGCTTGGGATAGGTGTGCAGCAGGTAGTCCAGGCGGTACTCGTGTTCAAAAAAACGCTCTGGGAAATCTGGCTCGCCGTCTCCTTTGATCGCTTTATACAAATTGACGACATCGCCCCCTGCGCAAAACGCTTTTTCGCCAGCGCTATCCAACAGAACAGCAACGACTCGCTCGTCGGTTTGCCACGCGGTCAAGCGCGGCAGAATCTCTTCAATCATCTCCAACGTCAGGGCATTCAGTGAACGCTCGGCGTTAAGCGTGATCTCGCCAATAACATGGCCATCTTGGGTGGCGTGTTCAGCAAACAGTACGCTACTCATTCCATTGTCCTTGTGGTTGGCTACAGCTCAGAGGCACCATCAGATAGCACGCGGCGGGAAATGATCAGCCGCATGATTTCGTTGGTTCCTTCCAGAATGCGATGTACACGGGTGTCACGCACATAGCGCTCCATCGGGTACTCCTTAATGTAGCCGTTGCCACCATAGAGCTGAAGCGCCTCATCACACACCTTGAAGCCGACATCTGTCGCAAAGCGCTTCGCCATGGCGCAGTAGGCGGTAGCATCGGGGTGACCCGCATCCAGCTTTGTGGCTGCCATACGCACTAACTGGCGGGCAGCCACAAGCTCAGTGACCATATCTGCTAAACGGAACTGCAGCGCTTGGAAGTCTGCCAAACGCTTACCGAACTGTTTACGCTCCAGCATATATTCACGGGCCTTATTGATCGCTTGCTGAGCGGTGCCGATCGAGCAGGTAGCAATGTTGATACGCCCTCCGTCCAGACCCTTCATGGCAATTTTGAAGCCGTCGCCTTCATTGCCTAACAAGTGGTTGGCGGGCACGCGCACATCTTCAAAGGTAATCATGCGGGTTGGCTGGCTGTTCCAGCCCATTTTGTCTTCCTTACGGCCGTAACTAATGCCGCTTGACTTGGCATCGACCGCAAAGGCAGAAACGCCGCCAGGACCTTCACCACCGGTGCGTGCCATCACCACCAGGAAGTCAGTGCTGCCCGCGCCAGAAATAAACATTTTGCTGCCGTTGAGTAAGTAGTCATCGCCATCGCGCTTAGCGGTGGTTTTGAGCGAGGCCGCATCAGAGCCTGAGTTGGGTTCGGTTAAGCAGTAAGAACCTAGCAGCTCGCCGGTGGCCAATTTTTCGCCCCACTGTTCCACTGCTTCTGGCGTGCCAAAGTCGGCCAACATCCACGTCACCATGTTATGAATGGTGAGATAAGCGGTGGTTGAGGTGCAACCCATGGAAAGCTGTTCAAAAATGATGCTGGCATCCAGACGGGAAAGACCAAGCCCGCCAACGCGTTCTGGCGCGTAAAGTGAGCAAAAACCTAACTCCCCCGCTTTGCGGATCACATCGACAGGAAAGAAGGATTCGGCATCCCACTGCGCGGCGTGGGGTTCTAACTCATTCTGGGCGAATGCCCGGGCCATATCGGAAAAAGCAACCTGGTCTTCACTTAACTCAAAATTCATGGCGAATCTCCGCAGCATGCATAGCTGAACAGCCCGTGATCAGACTGAGCAGCCTGGCGTTTGCTATTATCGTTATTGGCAATGTTGACGTTTACGTTAACTTATATTCTTACCCTGACACGTGCAACCGATTACCCCACTACCTTTGGCGTAGAGACGTGACTTGGGCACAAAAAAGGGTGCCCTGGGGCACCCAATCATCGGAAAGAATCGGTTATTTGAAGTTTTTGCGATACATCTTGGCGAGTTCGCCCACAATGCCGCTGCGGAAGCTAAGTACGCAGACAACAAAGATAATTCCCAGAATGACGCTTACCCAGTTGCCTAACGGCGACTGTGCCAAAATGTGCTGCAGGCTAACAACAATGCCCGCCCCCATGAGAGGCCCAAGCAATGTGCCCACCCCACCCAGCAGCGTCATTAAGATAACTTCACCCGACATGTGCCAGTGCGCATCAGTTAACGACGCCAGCTGAAACACCACGGTTTTGGTAGAACCCGCCAACCCCGCCAGTGCGGCAGAGAGTACAAAAGCCAACAGCTTATAAGCATCTACGTTATAGCCTAGCGAAATAGCGCGCGGTTCATTTTCACGAATCGCCTTGAGCACCTGCCCAAAGGGTGAATGCACGGTACGCTGAATCACTGCGAAGCCAAAGATAAATACCGCAAACACAAAGTAGTACATCGCCAAGTTACTGTTCAGGCTGATCATCCCAAACAGATCACCACGTGGCACGCCGTGCAAGCCGTCCTCACCACCGGTAAACGATGACTGAACGAAGACGAAGAACATCAGCTGGGCAAGCGCTAGCGTCACCATGGCAAAGTAAATGCCCTGACGTCGGATCGAAAGCACCCCAAACAGCCCCCCCAACAGGGTTGCCATTAAAGTACCTGCGATAATACCCATCTCCGGTGTTAGCCCTGGATAGCTTGCCAATAAATAGCCGGTTACATAGCCACCAGTAGCTAAAAATGCAGCGTGTCCGAACGAAAGCAACCCCGCATAGCCCAGCAGCAAATTAAAGGCGCAGGCAAAGAGCGCGAAGCAAAGAATTTTCATCAGGAAAACGGGATAAGCCAAAAAAGGAGCGACTAACCCAACGGCCAAGAGTGCTAGATAGAACATATTGCGACGCATTCTGGCTCGTTTCTGACGTTCTTGTACGGCTGATGGTGCATTGAGTGCTTGAGAGTCTGCCATGGTTATGCCTCCTTACCGAACAGCCCAGCGGGGCGTAACATGAGCACCAATATCATCACCAAGAAGATCACGGTATTGGAGGCTTCGGGGTAATACACTTTAGTTAAGCCTTCGATGATCCCCATGCCTAGGCCGGTTAGAATCGCACCTAGAATAGACCCCATACCACCGATAACTACGACAGCAAACACCACAATCAACAAGCTTGACCCCATGGTAGGTGAAACAGGATATAGCGGTGCTGCCAACACGCCGGCAAAAGCGGCTAACGCTACGCCAAACCCGTAAGTAAGGGTAATTAACAGCGGCACGTTCACCCCAAACGCTTGCATCAGTTGGGAGTTCTCAGTTCCCGCTCGCAGATAAGCGCCCAACCGGGTGCGCTCAATCATAAACCACGTAAATAGACACATGGCCAATGCCGCTACCAGCACCCAAGCGCGGTAGGTAGGCAGGAACATGAAGCCTAGGTTCAGGCCGCCTTGAAGCGCTTCTGGGGTCGAGTATCGCGCGCCAGAAACACCAAAGAAATTAACCAGCGTGCCTTCAAAAATTAGCGCCAACCCGAAGGTAAGCAGCAACCCATAGAGATGGTCTAAATGGGCAATGCGACGCAGCAAAAAGCGCTCCATCAGCATGCCAAAGCCACCGACTACCAGCGGCACCAGAAACAGCGCCAACCAATAATTGATACCTAAATAGCGAAAGCCTAGCAGTGCGGCGAAGGCTCCCAGCATGTATTGCGCCCCATGGGCAAAGTTGACGATCTTCAGTAGGCCGAAGATGACCGCCAGGCCCAAACTAAGCAGTGCGTAAAAAGCTCCATTCACAAGCCCAAGCGTTAGCTGGCCCATGAAAACGGCCAATGGCACGCCGAATATCATCGTCATTGTATGACTCTCCTCGCCGTCAAGCGGTTGGTGGCAAGTTGCCACCAACCAGTTCTAACGTCACTTGCGGTTGTTATTCGACTTAGTTTTGAACCAGTTTGCACTGACTTTCAGAGAGCGGACGGTAGGCTTCATCGGCAGGAATGGTGCTGAGGATTTCATACAGATCCCACTCACCGGTAGACTCTTCCGGCGTTTTCACTTGGGCAAGATACATGTCGTGAATCATACGGCCATCTTCACGAATAGAGCCGTTACGCGCAAAGAAGTCCTCAATGGGCATCTCAGCCATCTGGGCGCGAACAACTTCAGGGTCATCGGTTCCGGCTGCTTCTACGGCTTTCAGGTAGTGCATGGTGCTTGAGTAGATACCCGCTTGAACCATGGTGGGCATACGGCCAACTTCTTCAAAGTAGCGCTCTGACCATTCACGAGAATCTTCATCCATATCCCAATACCAGCCAGTGGTTAACAGCAGACCTTGGGTGGACTCCAACCCCAGCGCGTGTACATCGTTTAGGAAAATCAACAGACCTGCTAGCTGCTGGCCGCTCTGCGTGAGCCCGAACTGGCTAGCCGTGGTGATCGCGTTAACAGTGTCGGCACCGGCGTTCGCCAAGCCTACAATCTTCGCGCCAGACCCTTGAGCCTGAAGGATGTATGAGGAGAAATCGCTCGTCGGGAACGGGTGACGCACGCCACCGACAATTTCGCCGCCATTGGCTTCAACAACATTGGTCACGTCAGATTCCAGCGCATGGCCGAAAGCATAGTCAGCGGTTAATAAGAACCAGCTGTCGCCGCCCTGCTCTACTACCGCTTTTGCAGTACCGTTCGCCAGTGGGTAAGTATCGTAAACCCAGTGAATGTGGTTGGGAGTGCAATGTTCATTGGTAATGCTTGATGCCGCAGACCCCGACACGATGCCCAGGCCATTGTTTTCTTCGAGTACTTTAGTCACTGCGATAGACACCGAGGACGCCACTAGGCCACCTACCATGTCGACGTTACGCTGGTCGATCCACTCACGTACCGTGTTAGCACCGACGTCGGCACTATTACGATCATCAGCACTAAAAATAACGATGGGTGAGCCATTAACACTGCCGCCAAAATCAGCCACAGCCATTTCCATTGCTGTTTGGCCGCCTGGGCCAGCGAGGTCACGGTAAGTACCTGACATGTCAGCCAAATAACCAATACGGACTTCGCCATCGCTGATTTCAGCGTGAGCGGTAGAGATTGCCATAGTAGAAGCGGCGGCAACGGCGATACTGGCGGTCAGCGTTTTTTTCATGAAGGTCATGTTCGTCTCCTGGCCCTCGGGGCCTTTGTTGTTGTGTTACGACGTTCTAATGAGGTGCTTATTGAGCGTTTAATGTTTTGGTACTGCGCGTGTTACTCATCCAGCTTTATTATTTTGGATCGGCGTTATACCCCCAGCATAGTGTTGAGATGATCTCGACGTGACGGAAGCTGTTCTGCGCTAATCTCTTCAACAATCTGGCCGTGATCCATTACAAAATGACGATCTGCCAGCGGCGCTGCAAAACGAAAGTTCTGCTCCACCAGAACAATGGTCATACCCCGTTCTTTAAGTTGAATAAGCACTTCACCAAGTTTTTGCACAATAACGGGGGCTAAGCCTTCGGTAATTTCATCGAGTAGCAAAAGCCGCGCACCGGTGCGTAAAATGCGCGCCATGGCCAACATCTGCTGCTCACCGCCGGAAAGCCGCGTACCTTGGCTTTTGCGACGTTCGTACAGGTTCGGAAACATGCCGTAGATTTCATCTAGGCTCATTCCGCCAGAGCGAACGGTAGGCGGAAGTAATAAATTTTCGTGCACATCCAGGCTTGCAAAAATGCCACGCTCTTCAGGGCAGTAACCAATACCAAGCCTTGGAATATGGTGTGCCTTCATATTCAGCGTTTCGTTGCCATTAATCACAATCGAGCCAGTACGACGCCCCACCATATTCATAATGGATTTCAGGGTAGTACTACGTCCCGCGCCGTTGCGGCCCAGCAGCGTGACCAACTCACCACGCTTAACATCAAAATTCACGCCGTGAAGAATATGCGACTCGCCATAGAAAGCGTGCAGGTCTTGCACTCTCAGCATTTCTAGTGTTTGAGAATCGGCTAACTCATTGGTTTCATAGGCTTCAGCGGTATTCATACGGCAGCCTCCTCTTCAGCAGCTTCACTGCCCATATAAGCCTCACGCACCAACGGGTTGCGGGAAACCTCGTCGTAGTCACCTTCGGCCAACACCGCCCCGCGCGCCAACACCGTAATGCGGTCACAAAGCCTGCTGACCACGCTCAAGTTGTGCTCCACCATCAATACTGTGCGCCCTTTCGAGACGCGCTTGATCAGTGCCACGATGCGGTCAACATCCTCTGCCCCCATCCCCTGAGTCGGCTCATCTAACAGCATCATCGTAGGGTCAAGCGCCAATGTGGTGGCGACTTCGAGCGCGCGCTTACGGCCATAAGGCATCTCTACCGTTAACGTATCGGCGTATTCACGCAGGCCAACTTCATCAAGTAGCTCTAGCGCACGCTCATTAAGGTGATCCAGCGTCTTCTCTGATTTCCAGAAGTGAAACGATGTGCCTAATTGACGCTGCAGCGCTACCCGCACGTTTTCCAGCGCCGTCATATGGGCAAACACCGCTGAAATTTGAAATGACCGCACAAGACCCAGCTGCGCAATTTCATTGGATTTTTTGCTGGTAATGGGCTTACCGCGATAAAGGATTTCTCCACGGGTGGGCGGCAAGAACTTGGTTAGCAGATTAAAAACGGTGGTCTTTCCAGCACCGTTAGGGCCAATCAGGGCGTGAATATGCCCTTCCTGAACTTGAAGATTAACGTTATCCACGGCGGTAAAGCCGCGAAACTCTTTGGTCAGCCCTCGGGTTTCGAGCACTGGCCCACTGAGAACATCATCTGCACGCATGGAGTGGTAAACCTCTTTTTGTTCTTGTGTTCGGGTGTTCTTGTATCCGGGTGTTTGGTGCTGACGTTTCACCAACCGCTTCATCAAGTGAAACTCGTTAGCCGGCAACACACCCTTACCTGAACGTAAGGTGTAGGTGCAAACTAGCAATCACTTGTAGGGTATTACAATTACAACTTTGGTCTACGCTTCTTTAACGTTTCCTCACATTAACAAACTAAATGCTTATTTTTCATATATTTACCAAAAAACAAAGCAAATCACAAAAGCACAACTACTGCTTTACGTTAACGTAAACTTGTTTTAGCCTCATGGTCAGTGTTCCATAGGGACATTCCCCTATCGACGAGAACAATGATCATGAGCAAAACCTACACGATCAGCGAATTGGCCAGCGAGTTTGACGTTACCACTCGAAGCATCCGTTTTTATGAAGACCAGGAGTTACTCCACCCTGCTCGCCGTGGCCAAACACGCATCTACAGCAGCAAAGATCGCGTGCGCCTGAAATTAACGCTACGTGGTAAACGACTTGGGTTTTCCTTAGCAGAAATTCGCGAACTATTTGAGCTGTGGGATGAGACCCGTAGCGGCAGCGAAAAGCAGTTGCATTTGATGTTAAGCAAAATCAGCGAGCGTAAATCGGCTCTAGAACAACAAATGAAAGACATCACGATGGTGCAGCTAGAGCTTGAGAGCGCTGAAATTCGCTGCCGCCAGGCTCTTGAAGAACTCAATGAAAAACCTTCTTTAACGACGAAAAGCTCCCTTTAACAATGACAAGGTGATTGACCATGTTTTCACACTATTCAGAACTCAATTTCGGCCTCGACGATGAACTGAACATGCTGCGCGAGCAGGTCAATGCCTTTGCCGCTAGCGAAATTGCTCCGCGTGCCGCTGAAATCGACCGCAACAACGAATTCCCTAACGATCTATGGAAGAAATTTGGCGACATGGGTCTGTTGGGGATTACCGTTTCTGAAGAAGATGGCGGTAGTGGTATGGGCTACTTGGCCCACTGCATTGCAATGGAAGAAATTTCCCGGGCAAGCGCTTCCGTCGCACTCTCCTATGGTGCGCACTCAAACCTGTGCGTCAATCAGCTTAAGATTAACGCCAGCGCTGAACAAAAAGAGAAATACCTGCCTAAGCTGATCAGCGGCGACCACATAGGCGCACTGGCAATGTCAGAGCCAGGAGCGGGTTCTGACGTTGTGTCAATGCAGCTGCGTGCCAAGCTGGATGGTGATCATTACATCCTTAACGGCAATAAGATGTGGATCACCAACGGTCCTGACGCCGATGTACTGGTGGTGTACGCCAAAACTGATCCGGAAGCAGGCTCCAAAGGCATTACCGCCTTCATTATTGAAAAAGGCATGCCTGGCTTCTCGACTGCACAGAAGCTCGACAAGCTTGGCATGCGCGGCTCCAACACCTGCGAACTGGTTTTCCAAGACTGCAAAGTACCGGTTGAAAACGTACTGGGTGAGGTCGGTAAAGGGGTTCGCGTTCTCATGAGCGGTCTGGATTATGAGCGCACCGTTCTGGCTGCTGGCCCTATCGGCATTATGCAGGCCGCCATGGACGTCGTGCTGCCCTACATTCATGAGCGTAAGCAGTTCAACCAATCGATCGGCGAGTTCCAGTTGGTTCAAGGTAAAGTGGCGGATATGTACACCACGCTGAACGCTTGCCGCGCCTACTTATACGCCGTTGCCGGGGCCTGCGACCGCGGCCAAACCTCTCGTAAAGACGCAGCGGGCGTGATTCTTTACTGCGCAGAGAAAGCCACCCAAGTTGCCCTAGATGCCATTCAACTGCTCGGCGGCAACGGCTATATCAACGAGTACCCCACTGGTCGCCTTCTGCGCGATGCCAAACTGTATGAAATTGGCGCGGGCACCAGCGAAATTCGCCGGATGCTGATTGGCCGCGAACTCTTCACCGAAACAAAGTAAGGGCCGCGCCATGAGCACACTCTCTACACAGATCAATCCCCGCAGCGATGTCTTTCAAACCAACGCCGCATCCATGCTGGGGGAAGTTTCCAAGCTACGAGAATTGACCGCTGCCGTCGCCCAAGGCGGCGGCCCCAAGGCCCGTGAACGCCACGAGAGCCGCGGCAAGCTCTTTGTGCGTGACCGTATCGATCACTTAATTGACGAAGGTTCGCCATTTTTAGAGTTTTCCGCACTGGCAGCCCATCACGTTTACGATAGCGACGTACCTGCGGCAGGCGTGGTGACAGGCATTGGCCGGGTATCTGGCGTTGAGTGCGTGATTGTGGCCAACGATGCCACAGTAAAAGGCGGCACTTATTTCCCGCTAACGGTGAAAAAGCACCTGCGCGCCCAAGAAATCGCCCGCAAGCACCGTTTACCGTGCATCTATTTAGTCGATTCAGGCGGCGCTTTCCTGCCCCGTCAGGATGAAGTGTTCCCCGATCGCGATCACTTCGGGCGCATCTTCTATAACCAAGCCACAATGTCGGCAGAGGGCATTCCGCAAATAGCGGTTGTCATGGGTTCCTGTACGGCTGGCGGCGCTTATGTACCCGCTATGGCGGATGAATCAATCATCGTTAAAGAACAGGGCACGATTTTCCTGGGTGGTCCGCCACTGGTGAAAGCGGCAACAGGCGAAAACATTAGTGCAGAAGATCTGGGCGGTGCGGATGTTCACGCCAAAGTGAGCGGCGTGGCCGATCACTACGCTGAAAACGATGCTCACGCCCTGCAGTTGGCGCGCGCTTGCGTATCCCGTTTAAATTGGCAAAAGCGTGGCAAATTAGCCATGCAAGCACCCAAGCCACCCAAACTCGACCCCAGCGAACTTTACGGCATTGTCGGCACCGATCTTAAAAAACCTTACGATGTTCGCGAAGTGATTGGACGGATTGTCGATAGCTCTGACTTTGATGAGTTCAAACGTTACTACGGCGACACCTTGGTCACTGGCTTTGCGCACATCCACGGCTATCCGGTTGGTATTGTGGCGAACAACGGCGTGCTGTTTTCAGAGAGCGCGGTAAAAGGTGCGCACTTTATCGAGCTATGCGCCCAGCGCAAGATCCCGTTGGTGTTCCTGCAAAATATCACCGGTTTCATGGTCGGCTCCAAGTACGAGCATGAAGGCATCGCTAAGCACGGCGCTAAGCTAGTGACCGCCGTGGCATGTGCCAAAGTACCAAAATTTACCGTTCTGATTGGCGGCAGCTTCGGCGCGGGCAACTACGGTATGTGTGGCCGCGCCTATGACCCTAACCTGCTGTTTATGTGGCCCAATGCACGTATTTCAGTCATGGGTGGCGAGCAGGCGGCGGGGGTACTTTCTCAGGTCAAACGTGAACAGTACGATCGCGATGGCCGAGAGTGGACCAAAGAGGAAGAAGAGGCTTTCAAACAGCCCACCCGTGATCAGTATGAGCACCAGGGCCATCCTTACTATGCCAGCGCCCGCTTATGGGACGATGGCGTGATTGATCCACTTCAGACCCGCGATGTACTAGGGCTTTCTCTAGCCGCTGCCATGAATGCTGAAGTAGAAGAGACGCGCTTCGGCGTGTTCCGGATGTAAGGGCGAACACTATGGCTTACTCAACGCTATTGATCGAAAAGGGCGTGGCGCGCCTGACTTTAAACCGCCCAGAGGTGCATAACGCCTTTGACGACAGCCTGATCGCTGAACTGAACGCCCATCTAGACGAATTGCATGCGCTAGCCAACGCCGGCGACGTTCGGGTAGTGGTACTTGGCTCCGAAGGTAAAAGCTTCTCTGCAGGCGCTGACCTTAACTGGATGAAGCGCATGGTCGATTACGACCTGGAAAATAACTTAGCGGACTCTCGTAAGCTCTCAGCACTAATGTATGGGCTAGATACCTTGCCCTGCCCCACGGTTTGCCGTGTGCAGGGGGCCGCCTTTGGCGGCGCGGTGGGTCTTGCCGCCTGTTGCGACCTGGTGATCGCTTCAGATAAAGCTAAATTTTGCCTGTCGGAAGTGAAAATTGGCTTATCGCCTGCGGTGATTAGCCCCTATGTGCAGCGCGCGCTTGGCGAGCGCCAAATGCGTCGTTATGCACTCACTGCTGAAGTGATGGATGCACCGACAGCGATGGCACTCGGTTTAGCCCACCAAGTCGTTGAACACGATGCCTTGGATGGCGCCGTAGACGCTATGCTCGACACCCTTCTGGGTGGCTCTCCCCAAGCCCAACGGGCAACCAAAGCACTGCTGGCAAGCGTGGCTCAGGCACCCGACAGTGACGCCACCCGAGAACACACCTGCCAAGTGATCTCCAAACTGCGGGTGAGCCAAGAGGGTCAAGAGGGCTTAGCTAGCTTTTTTGAAAAGCGCCGCCCTGCCTGGACGCAACCGTCTGGCCTTCAAGAACCCAACACTGCTGCGGAGCCACGCTCATGACGCTTGACCTTACTAAATTCGACACGTTGTTAGTGGCCAACCGCGGTGAAATTGCCTGTCGCGTGATGCGCACCGCCCGACGTATGGGGCTGAAAACGGTTGCCGTTTATTCAGACGCCGATGCTACGGCTCGTCATGTGCGCGAGGCCGATGAAGCAGTGCGTTTAGGCCCCGCTGCCGCCCGCGAAAGTTACCTTAATGTCGATGCGGTTATCGATGCAGCCAAGCGCACCGGCACTGGCGCCATTCACCCCGGCTACGGCTTTCTTTCAGAAAACGGTGGGTTTGTTAAAGCCCTTGAGCAAGCGGGCATCATCTTTGTAGGCCCCCCAGCGTCGGCAATTGCCGCGATGGGCGACAAATCTGCCGCAAAAGCCCGTATGGCCAATGCGGGCGTGCCGCTGGTACCTGGCTATCATGGCGACGATCAGGATGATGCGCTGCTGCGCAGCGAAGCCGACAAAATCGGTTATCCGGTGATGTTGAAAGCCAGCGCTGGTGGCGGTGGTAAAGGCATGCGCGTAGTTGAAAGCGCCGAAGGTTTTCAAGCAGCGCTTGATGGCTGCCGACGTGAATCCAAAGCCGCATTCGGCGACGACCGCATGTTAATAGAGAAATACTTGGTGCAGCCTCGTCACGTCGAAGTACAGGTATTCTGCGACCGCTACGGCAATGGCGTGTACTTATTCGAGCGGGATTGCAGCGTTCAGCGCCGCCATCAAAAAGTCATTGAAGAAGCCCCCGCTCCCGGCATGACGCCAGAACTGCGCAGTGCGATGGGCGACGCCGCCGTTCGCGCGGCAAAAGAAATTGGCTATGTGGGTGCAGGTACCGTGGAGTTCCTGCTCGACGCCGACGGCTCGTTCTACTTTATGGAGATGAACACACGCCTACAGGTTGAGCACCCCGTCACTGAAATGATTACCGGCCAGGATTTAGTCGAATGGCAGCTGCGCGTTGCGATGGGCGAACCACTCCCCTGCACGCAAGACGAGCTAACCATTACCGGCCATAGCTTTGAAGCACGCCTGTATGCCGAAGACCCAGAACAAGACTTCCTGCCGGCTACCGGCTTATTGACTCGCTTCGCATTAGATTTAGAAGGTGCTGACTTAGATAGCGATCGGGTACGTTTAGACAGCGGCGTAGAAAGCGGCGATGTGGTTTCCATGCACTACGACCCTATGCTGGCCAAACTGATTGTTCACGGCGCTGACCGGGATGCGGCGCTAGCCACTCTCAACCGCGCCCTGGCGGCGCTGGATGTGCAGGGCGTGGTGACTAACCGCGCCTTCCTACAACGCTTGGCAAATCACCCTGGTTTTAAAAACGTCGAGCTCGACACGCGTTTTATCGAACGCAATGAAGCCACCCTGTTTGCTCCGCGCAGCTACTCTACCGAAGCCTATGCCAGCGCCGCGCTTATCGGCCTGAACCAACTGGCTCAAGAATGCGAAAGCGACTCCCCATGGGATCGCCACGACGGCTTCCGCTTGAATGCACCACATACGATTCGTATTGCGCTGTGTGACCCGGCAAGTGCCCAGGCAGCCGACAGCGATGAAGCGGTGGTGATTGTTGAAGGTAAGCGCGAAAGCGGCGAATCACTTTGGAATCTGACCATCGGTGATCAAACGCTGACCGCTAGCCTACAACCGCTGACAGGCGACGCCGTGGCCGTCACGCTAAACGGCCATCGCCGCCGTCTACAGGCACGCCGCGATGGCCATATCGTGGTGATGGCTGAACCCAGTGGCGAAACACGCCTCTTCTGGCGACGCATCGATGCCATTGACCACGGTCACCATGAAGCGGAATCAACGCTGACTGCCCCCATGAATGGCACCGTGGTAGCACTACTGGTAGCCCCTGGCGCGGCGGTAGAAAAAGGCATGCCGTTGATGGTCATGGAGGCGATGAAGATGGAGCACACTATGACGGCGCCTGCCTATGGTAGCGTGGAGACGTTCCACTTCCAGTCGGGCGATACCGTGAGTCAAGGTGACGTGCTACTCGACTTTGCCCCCAGCGAATAGGAGCTAACCGATGGCGCTGCCTACGTCTATTAAACTGTTTGAAATGGCCCCCCGCGATGGCCTTCAAAACGAACCGGGCACCCTGGTGCCCACCGCCACCAAAATCGAACTGATCGAACGGCTGGCGAATGCTGGCCTGACCCATATTGAGGCCGCCAGCTTTGTCTCGCCAAAATGGGTACCACAAATGGGTGATGCCAGCGAGGTAATGCGCGGTATTGCCCGCAAACCCGGCGTGGTTTATTCGGCGTTAACGCCTAACCTGAAAGGCTTGGAAGGAGCACTGGCAGCCGGCGTTGAAGAAGTAGCGGTATTTGGCGCCGCTTCTGAGGCGTTTTCTCAGAAAAACATCAACTGCTCGATTGCTGAGTCGCTGACGCGCTTTGAGCCAGTGCTTGCGCGAGCCAATGAAGCAGGTGTGCGGGTGCGTGGCTATGTGTCCTGCGTACTGGGCTGCCCCTATGAAGGGGACATTTCGCCGCAAAAAGTCGCCGAGGTAGCAAAAGCACTGTATGAGATGGGCTGCTATGAAATCTCCCTAGGTGACACCATCGGTGTCGGCACGCCGCTAGCCGCTAAGCGGATGATTGAGGCTGCCCGCCAGCAGGTGCCCATCGAGCATTTAGCTGCTCATTTCCACGATACCTATGGCATGGCGCTAGCTAACTTGTATGCCGTAATGGAAGAAGGCGTGAGCGTGATTGACGCAGCGACTGCAGGACTTGGTGGCTGCCCCTATGCCAAAGGTGCATCCGGCAATGTGGCAACCGAAGACGTACTTTACCTGCTGGAGGGGCTGGGCATTAACACGGGCATAGACCTCCAGGCAGTCATTGATACTGGCGTCTGGATCACTCGGCAACTCGGCCGCAAGCCCAGCTCTAAAGTCGCGTTGGCCAAAAGCACGGTTAGTTAATAATAAATATAGAGGCCAACTGCTTTCTTCCCGTTGAGACAAAAAAAACAGTTCGGAGAGACACCCATGGCATCACCTGCACACACCCTACCTAGCTACACCAGCAGCACCGCAGATAAACCGCTGCTGGGCATGACCATTGGCGATAAATTTGACCAAATCGCCGCACAGTATCCCGAAAACGACGCGCTGATCGCCCTTCATCAGAACATTCACTGGAGTTATCGCCAGCTTCAGGAAGAAGTTAACCGCTGTGCCCGCGCACTGTTGGCCATTGGTGTTAAAAAAGGCGACCGAGTCGCCATCTGGGCACCTAACTGCTACGAATGGACCCTGACCCAGTTTGCCACCGCCAAGATTGGCGCGATTCTGGTAAATATTAACCCTTCCTACCGCACCCATGAGTTGGACTACGCGCTCAATCAATCCGGCGCGCGCTTTCTGATTACCGCCAATCAATTCAAAAGCTCTGATTACACCGCCATGCTGTTTGAACTCGCGCCTGAGCTAAACAACAGCGCGGAGGGTCAGCTAAAAGCACAAAAGCTGCCTGATCTTGAGTGCATCATCAACCTGAGCAGTGACAAGCATCATGGCATGTGGCGTTGGGAAGACTTCATTCAGGAAGCCAATAAGGTCAGCCAGACGGATGTCGATGACCTACAAGCCACGCTGCAGTTTGATGATCCGATCAATATTCAGTACACCTCGGGCACAACGGGCTTTCCGAAAGGCGCGACGCTCTCTCACCACAACATTCTCAACAATGGCTTCTTCGTTGCCGAAAGCATGGGCTTTACCAGCGAAGACCGCTTGGTCATTCCCGTGCCGCTCTACCACTGCTTTGGCATGGTCATGGGCAACCTGGGCTGCATGACCCACGGCGCAGCCATGATTTATCCAGATGAAGGGTTTGATCCCGGTAAAGTGCTAAAAGCGGTACACGAGCAAAAAGCCACCGCGCTGTACGGCGTACCCACCATGTTCATCGCCGAGCTAGAGCATCCTGACTTTGCCACTACCGACTTTTCTTCGCTGCGCACCGGCATTATGGCGGGTTCTATTTGTCCTGCAGAAATCATGAAGCAGGTCATCGAAAAGATGAACATGAAAGGCGTACAGATCGCCTACGGCATGACAGAAACCAGCCCGGTTTCCACCCAAACCGGCGCTAACGACACCATTGAAAAGCGCGTTTCCACCGTTGGCCGCACCCAACCCCACCTGGAAAGCAAGATCGTCGATCCTGGCAACGGAGGCATTCTGCCCCGTGGTGAAATTGGCGAGCTATGCACCCGTGGCTACAGTGTGATGCTCAAGTACTGGAACAATGACAAAGCCACGACTGAGGCCATTGACGAAGCTGGCTGGATGCATACGGGCGACCTTGCCACCATGGACGAGGAAGGTTACATCCAGATCGTTGGCCGTATTAAAGACATGGTGATTCGCGGCGGTGAGAATGTATATCCTAAAGAGATTGAGGAGTTTTTATACGCCCACCCTGCGATTTCAGAAGTACAGGTCACCGGTGTTCCGGATAAGAAGTATGGCGAAGAATTAATTGCCTGGGTGAAGCTCAACAGCAGCGCAGGAGACGTCACTGGAGAAGACCTGCGGGAGTACTGCAAAGGCAAAATCACTCACTTTAAGATTCCCCGTTACTTTAAATTTGTTGATGAGTTCCCAATGACGGTAACCGGTAAAATTCAGAAATTTAAAATGCGCGAAATTTCTATCCAAGAGCTTGGGCTTGAGGATCAAAAATAACCCTTTAATTAACGCCGGCCCATGGTCGGCGTTAATTTCTGTATGACATTGAGACACCGACATGTCCACTCACCAGCGGCTAGCCGAGCACTACCACCAAGGGTTACGCGATGACGATATCCTTAGCCAAATTCGCACCCACTACCCTGATGGCCCGACGCTTCACCAACTTGCCCCGCTAGACCAGCTACATATCGGTGGTATTACCGCCTCTAAAAAGCTGCTTAACCTGCTTGATCCTTCGCAACATACGAAAGTGCTTGATATAGGCTCAGGCTTAGGCGGATTAATGCGCCAAGGGGCAGCGCTAGGTTTTCAACTTACCGGTTTAGATATCACCCACCGCTTTAACGTACTTAACCAGGCGCTGACTAACTTATCGGCTTCTCCGGCAAATTCGTCACTTAGCTGGGTTACCGGAGATGCCTGCGCGTTACCCTTTCCAGAGAGCACATTTGATGCAGTGCTATTTCAGCACAGCCTGATAAATATGCCCGACCCCGCCCAGGTTATTGCCGAAAGCCGACGTGTGCTCCGCCCAGGTGGCAAGCTTGTCATGCATGAAGTCGTTAGTGGTAAAAATATCGCCGAATTGCGCTACCCGGTTCCTTGGGCAGCATCGCCAGAGCATTCACACTTACTTTCGATGGCAGAATTGACGGACTTGCTGACAGCAAACAGCTTTCAGATTCAGCACAGTGAAGATTGGAGCAGCACTGCGCTTGAGTGGCGTCAGCGGCAACGCCAGAAAGAGCAGACCAATACTGTCGCCGTGCTCTCTCCGCAATGGGTATTTGGCAAGCGCTTTTTAAAAATGGGTAAAAACCTGCTAGAAAATTTATCAAATAACGCAATTAACGTGGTAGAAATCAGCGCCTGTTGCTAGGCTGATTAAGATAACTTCCTTACCAAGGGACACGAGGAACGCCAATGAAACGCTTGGCAAGCACCCTGATTTGTAGCTTTGCTGGCTCAATGCTGCCGTTACTGAACTGTTTTGCCAGCGGTGGAGATACCGACCTCGCCTATGCGTCTCCAAACAGCGAGCTCATGTCCCTGCGCAACGGTGTTGTTCTAGAAGGCAGCGACTTAAGCAGCCTCGATAGCTACACCACTGGCTTTCGTTTTACGGCCGGCTTTAGTCCATGGCAGCTACCACAGTTGGATATTGGCGCTGAGATTGCCTACCGCGAAAGTGAAGAAGTTCCCATCTCTTCCAGTGTTGACCCTCTTATCATGGATACTCTCAGCCTGGGCGGAGCGATCGTAGCTGGCGTGCGAATGGGAGCCTTCAGCGTTTACGCCAAGTCTGGCCTCACCGAGTGGCGTGGCGAAACCGATCAACCATTAGCTGACGACGGCGGCACCGCCTTCCTGCAAGGCTTTGGTGCCACCATGACCATCAATCGTTTGGTAAGCCGCGTAGAGTACGAACGCATCGATGCCCCCACCCTCAGCCACCTCAATATGTTAAGCGCCTCCCTGCACCTGCCGTTCTAACTCAAACTGTTCACTGTTATTAATTTATCCTTATTTAAAACTTCTGCTTGGCTTTTCACCTCTTTTTGTAAGAGATCTCCTACACCTTGTAAGCCATTGCCTACAAGACCGTAAACGATTGTTTAAAAGCACCTTTAGCGATTGCAGTTTGTGCTTAACACGCTACTTTGGACGATTCTGACTTTTTCAGTAATGATCCAAGGAGCGGCACGATGGCACAGGGAACGGGCCTACAATTCACCCTCTCGCTACCCGGAGCGAGGGACACGGCGGTGGTGCGTTTTATCCACCGCGAGGCGCTGTCAGAGCCGTTTGTGCTCTCGGTGGAATTTGCCAGCCGTACCCATGACCTGTCGCCCTCTGATTGTTTGGATCAGAATGCCACGCTGACGATCTGGCAGGATGGCGAGCCGCTGCGCCGCGTGCATGGCATCGTCAGTGAGTTTCATCGCGGTGATCGCGGTCACCGCCGCAGCTTTTATCGTGTCGAGATTCGCCCCGCCCTGTGGCGGCTGTCGCTGCGTCACAACTCGCGTATCTTTCAAGACATCGCGCCGTTTGATGCCATCACCACCCTGGCCAACGAGCGTGGGCTTACCGATATGGGCGTGTCTGCCTTCCGTGAGCCCGCCGAGCGTGAGTTTCTGGTTCAGTACCGCGAGACCGATCTGGCCTTTATTGAGCGCTTAGCTGCCGAAGAGGGTTATTTCTACTTTCACGAGTTTGAGAATGCGGATGGCGGTCAACACCGTTTGGTATTTGCCGATGCCGCCGTGATTCTGCCCAACGTCGGCGAGCGCACCTACCACGGCCGTGCGGGCGGTACACCGCCCCAGCGCCACCTGCGCAAGCTGCGTCAGGTCAGCCGTGTGCGCCCTGCCTCGGTCACGCTCAAGGATTACAGCTTTAAGAACCCCGCCTATGCACAGCGCCACCAGCATGAGGCTCGCGACCTGGAAGCACATGCCCAGCGGGAGGATTACGAACACTTCGATTACCCAGGGCGCTATAAAAAAGACGCCTCCGGCAAGCCGTTTACCCGCCACCGCCTGGAAGCGCTGCGCGCTGATGCTACCACCGCCGAGGCGGAGAGTGACTTACCTGAACTGGCCCCCGGCCTGTGCTTTACCCTCACCGAGCACGACACGGAAAGCTTGAACCAGGAATGGCAAGTGGTCTCGGTGGTGCACTACGGGGAACAGCCCCAGGCCCTGGAAGAAGATGCCGCAGGGGGTGACGGCATGACCCGCTACCACAACGAGGTGGTAATCATGCCGCGGGATCAACCCTTTCGCCCGACGCCCGCCCCCAAGCCCCGAGTCGATGGCCCTCAGGTGGCGTTCGTGGTCGGGCCAGAGGGCGAAGAGATCTACTGCGACGAACATGGCCGCGTTAAAGTGCAATTTCCCTGGGACCGCTACGCCGAACCCAACGAGACCGCCAGTTGCTGGGTACGGGTTGCCCAAGGCTGGGCAGGCGGCGGCTATGGCAGCATGGCAATACCGCGGATCGGCCATGAGGTTATTGTCTCGTTTTTAGAAGGCGACCCGGATCAACCACTGGTTACTGGCCGCACCTACCACGCGGTGAACCGGCCCCCGTACCCGCTGCCGGAACATAAGACCCGCACGGTATTGCGCACCCAGAGCCACCAAGGCAGTGGCTTTAACGAACTGCGCTTTGACGACAAAACCGATCAAGAGCAGATCTGGCTCCACGCCCAAAAAGACCTGGAATTGCTGACCCTCAACGACCGCACCGAAGAAATCCGCCGACATAGCCACCTCACCGTTCACCACGACCGCCTCAGCGAGATCCACCACGATGATCACCTGACGGTACACGGCAAACGCCACGCCCTGATCAAAGGCGATGATCACCTCCAGGTCGATGACACCCGCCATGAACACTACGGCGAGGCGCAGTTGGTCGAGGCAGGCCGTGAACTGCACCACAAAGCGGGCAGCCAGATCGTGTTGGATGCGGGCAATGAAATTACCCTTAACGCGGGCGGCAGCTTTATCAAGCTGGACAGCGGCGGCGTGACCATCGTCGGCGCCATGGTCAAGATCAACTCCGGCGGCAGCCCCGGTCGTGGCCGCGGCCACGCCATTGTGCTGCCGCGGTTACCGGGTGAAGCCGCCTCGGAAGCCAGTGAGTACGTCACCCTAGAACCGCACCAAACCCCGCTGCTGGTCAGCGATATTATCGCCGCCACGCCGCTCGCGATGGAGGATATCGACATCGCCGATGGTCTGGCCGACCAGTGCAGCGCCTGCGAGCCTGCGGTGGGCAGCCCGGTCAACCCGCTGCTCGGCGCCAAGCTGCTGCCCGCCGAGACCGATTTTGCGCTACCGGCGCCACGGCCCTGGGTGTTTAGCCGCGGCTACCTCTCCAGCAATGCGCACATCGGCGCGCTTGGCCAAGGCTGGTCGTTGCCTGGGGAGAGTCTGTCGATCACCCTCAACGCGGATGCTTGTATTATCCACGACGCACAGGGGCGCGAGATTACCTTTGGCTCACTGGCCCCCGGTCAGGCGCGCCACTCGCCCACCGAGCAGCTATGGATACGCCGTGGGGGTGCCTCAGTCGATGAAGAGAGCAACGCGTCTCGCTGGCAAGCGTTAGACGAAACGCTGCGAAGTGATCCTGAGCATATTGTGCTCAGCGATGCCAGCGGCCTCTATTATGTGTTTGCACCTTCCACCGTAGAGCAGGAGGAAACAACCGACACCGACACCGCCCGCTGGCCGCTGATTGAAGAGCGCGACCGCAACGGCTATACCACCCAGTACCACTGGGAAGCAGACCTGCTGGTACGGGTGATCGACAGTGCCCAGCGTCACTATCAGTTGGTCTATGACCGTGTCCTTCCCGCCCAGCCTGATGACGCTGGGCTGCGCTTAACCGGCGTCAAGCTGATCCAGGACCACGACGGCAGCGCCCAGGACGACTGGTTAGTCCGTTACTCGTTTAACTCCGTCGGTGACTTGATCGCCGTGCGCCACCGCCACGGTGAGGTGATGCGCGAGTTCGAGTGGGACACCCATATGTTGACGGCTCATCGCGTCCCCGGGGGGATAGAAGCCCACTACACCTGGGATCGTCATGCCCCGGATGGCCGCGTGATCGGTCAACAGGAAGCCGGCGGCCTGGCGCGGTCGTACCGCTACGAGGTGGATCACACCCTGGTCACCGACAGCCTGGGCCGCGAAGAGCGCTTCCACTTTGTGGGCAGCGGCCCCGGCAAACGCTGGACAGCCCACACCCGCGCCGACGGCTCACGCATCGAGTTCCGCTACGACCGTGCCGGGCGTAAGGTGGCCACGATTGATTCGCTAGGGCGTGAGACGCTGATCGAGCGCGACGACCACGGCCAGGTGGTCGGCCAGACCACCCCGGATGGCAGCCGCTGGACCATCGAACGGGATGCCCTGGGACAGCCGATGCGCCTCGACGGCCCCGACGATCAGCGCTGGCAGATCAAACGCAATGACCGTGGTCATCCTATCTCTGTCACTGGGCCAGAAGGCACCACCGCCTTCGCCTATGAGAACGCGTCACTTCCTGACCGGCCCACCACGCTGACGGATGCGGTTGGGGCCACCCACCAGCGCGAGTACAACGCCCTGGGCCAAATCACCGCCCAGACCGACTGCTCCCAGCAACGTACCACCGTCACCTACGACCGCCACGGCTATCTGGCCAGTGTCACCAACGCCCTGAACGAGACGACTCGCACCCAGCACGACGAACGCGGCCAGCGAGTCGCCACCCAACTCCCCGACGGACATTACTGGCACCACCATGTGGACCCTCAAGGGCGGCTGGTCGAGTTGGAAGGGCCCCACGGGTTCCGGCAACAGATCTTCTATGATGACCACGGCCGTCCGGTGCAGCGCATCGAGGCCGACGGCAGTCAGCAGCACACCGCCTACGATGACGCTGGGCGACTCAGTGAACTCACTCTGGGCAACGGCGCGGTGTACCGCTTTACCTATGACACCATGGACCGTCTCGCCAGCGAGACCGGCCCCGATGGCCGGGAACAGCAGTACCGCTACGACGACGCCGGGCAACTGATCGAGCGAGTGGAAGCCAACCGCCCCGGCCCTGACGGCCAGCCACTAGTGACGCGGTACGACTACGATAACGCCGGGCGTCTTATCACCCGCCACTTGCCCGCCACCGAGCACGCCCCCGCCAGCAGTGAACACTACCACTGGGGCACCCATGGGCAACTGGACAGCGTCACCAACGACCACAGCGAAGTCACGTTCCGCTACGACCACGCCCAACGGATGATCGGCGAACAGCAACGCCATGCCAGCCTCGAAGGCGCCACCAACGAACACACGGCGTGGAGCTGGCAACACCAGCACACACTCACTGCTACCGGCGCGCCCCAGGCCAGCCAGTTCGGCGAGTTACCGGCCCTTAACTGGCACACCTACGGCAGCGGCCACCTGCACGGTCTCAGCGCCCCCGACCTCCACCTGGAGATCGCCCTCGAACCCGATGCCCTGCACCGCGAGACCCAGCGCCGCCTGAGCCTCAGTACCGGCGTTAGTACCGGCGATCACACCCAGCCGCTGATCTTAGAGCGTGGCTATACCGCCACGGGCCAGGTGGATCACCTCGCATTGCGCAGCCCCCACAGCGCCGGTGAGCAACACTACCAATACGACGCCCTGGGCAGAATGACCTTCCGCACCCAGCAGCATTCACAAGGGCAAGGCCAAACCAGCCCGACCATTGCGTATAACTACGACAAGGCCGGGCGCTTAATCGGCAGCCAGCACGGCCACGATGCCCACCGCTACCCGGTGGATGCCGCCGGTAACCGCAGTGCCGCGAGCAGCTCCACACCTAATGCCACCAACCAGCTCGCCCAGCTTAACGGCACCCGCTACCGCTACGACGGCGCAGGCAATCTGATCCATCGCGAACACCCCGACGGCGAGCGCCTCACCTTGGGTTACGACGGCGCCAACCGGCTGGTGCAACTGACCCACATCAGCAAACTGGGCTATACCCGCCACGCCAGCTACCGCTACGACGCCCTGGGCCGCCGCATCAACAAAACCGTGAGCCACACCGATGGCACCACCGCCACCACCCACTACGGCTGGGACGGCGACCGCATCGTACGGGAAGAGACCAACCACCAACGCACCACGGTGGTCTACGAACCGGGCAGTTTTGTTCCCATGCTACGCATTGATGAAACCCAAGACCCGCAAGGCAACCAAGACACGCAACTCAGCGCCTATATCACCGACGCCCTGGGCACCCCGCTGCAACTGCTCAGCCCCAACGGCCAGCCCCGCTGGCTCGCCGAGCCCGATGACTGGGCGGCCGTCACCAACCAACGCGCCGTGCGTGGCGTCACCCAACCGATCCGCTTCCAAGGCCAGTGGCACGACGAAGAGAGTGGCCTGTACTACAACCGACACCGCTACTACGACCCCGAGCAGGGGCGTTATATCAGCCAGGATCCGATTGGGTTAAGGGGCGGCACAAACTTGTATGGCTACGTCACCAATCCGACAGGCATGGTGGATCCGTTGGGGTTGTTTGGGGCTGGGTTTAATAGCGTAAGCGGCGCCTACGGTCCTCAGGCATTAGAAAAACACGGTGCGAATATACCACTGCCGTCACCAGAGCCTATGGGGCAAGTAATGACAGGAGGTGATTACCGTCCCGGTATAGGCGCACTCTTCCCCTCCAGCATGTCAGCCTTTGCTAAAGACCCACAAATGCGGGATGCGTTAGTCTTTCAGGGCGCTTCGAGAAATGATATTACGCTGCCAGCGGCAGCAGGAGCCTTAGGCATGCCCATGGCAGGCGCTGCCGCGCCGGGGGCCGCAAAAGTGGCAGCAGGAGCGAGCAGTGCTGTCGCCGCAAGTGCTAATCAGCTCAGCCTTAAGGCCGTCTGCAGTGTTGCGACCGTATCGCCAGGAGCGGCAACTGCCATTGCTAGTCCGGCTGTGCAAGGAGTTGCCTTAGACTTTATTGGAAGTGCTCTGCCTGGGCCTCCGACACCAAATAAATCTGGTGCTTTTGGCTATGTCTTTGGTCAAGAGTTTAGTCCAGAGGAGTGGGGGCGATGAAAAATAAAAAATGGAATGATATAGCTAATTTTTCCCTTGGAATTTTATTTATTACTTTGGGTGTGAGTGTGCTGGTAAGCGGAAAAATAAAAGGAATGACGTTAGGAGATGAGCGGGTAATCCCAGCTGCTGCAGTGCTAGCCGTCGGTGGATGGATTTTGATCTCTTATATACTCAAGTTTTTAAAAAAACATAGGCTAAAGAAGTAAGATGAGGACATAGTGCCAGGTCACAATCCGCCAGGGGGGCACTGTGCTGTATTCCTTGGCGGTTGCAGGGCAATCACAATCAGCGCTATTCACTATGACTCAATCACATCAAACTTAGGTACACCTACGGCAGCGGCCACCTGCACGGTCTCAGCGCCCCCGACCTCAACCTGGAGATCGCCCTCGAACCCGATGCCCTGCACCGCGAGACCCAGCGCCGCCTAAGCGAAGCGTAAACAGCGGCGATCACACCCAGCCACTGATCTTAGAGCGTGGCTACACCGCCACGGGCCAGTTGGATCACATCGCATTGCGCAGCCCCCACAGCGCCGGTGAGCAACACTACCTCAATAGATAGCGCCCTTAGCCATCTCAATATGCTAAGCGCCTCTCTGCACCTGCCGTTTTAGCGGCTCCCTTCAGATGCCTGTTCAGGTGGCGTCCATACAGGCTCTTCTGTTTGATTTAGCTCATCCCAGCCGTGCTGCATGGACGTACTCAGCGCTTCTTCCAGTTTCATAAACAGTTCGCCATAACGCGGGCTAAAGTTAATACCTTCCTCAATTTCTTTCCAGGCTTCAAACAGCTCATCTTCATGGGCATTTTCGTGCTGCTCAAAAGAGTCGGTCATCTGCTTAGCACGCATGGGATGTACACCCATTGCCGTTAACGTATGTCCGCCCAGCTCTAGTGCAGAGTGATAAACCTCTCTGGTCACATCGTCAGCGCCCGCTTCGCGAAGCTGATATCCATGACCACGATCAAATGCACGCGCCAATACCCAAACGTTGGGATAGTAATGCTTTACGTGCTTCACCATATCAACAGCCCGCTCGCGATCATCAATCGCCACCACCATCACTCGCGCATGTGCAATACCCGCGGTTTCTAAAAGGTCTGAACGACTGGCATCGCCAAAGTAGCTCTTAATACGAATATGGCGAAGGAGTTCAATTTGCTTAATCTCGAGATCCAAGGCCACGATGGGAATATTATTTGCCCTTAGCAGACGGCAAACAACCTGCCCAAAACGACCAACACCGGCGATAATCACCGGCGCTTGTTCTTCGATCTTATCGGCATCGCGCATGTCGTTTTCAGCTGTTTGGTAGCGCGGCAACACTAAGCGGTCATAGGCAATAAACAACAGCGGCGTTACAAACATGGAAAACGCGACAACCAGCGAAAGTAATTGCGATACATCAACAGGAATAACGTTGCTCTGCACGCTGTAAGTTAACAGCACAAATCCAAATTCCCCTGCCTGGGCAAGGCTTAACGTGAACAGCCAGCCATTACTGCTTCGAACACGAAACAGTAATGCCAAACCAAACAAAACGATGCCTTTTACAAGAATAACGGCGATTACGAGGGCTACTACCGTTGACCACTGCTCGGCAAATACCTGAAAGTTTATCCCTGCCCCTACCGTGATAAAAAACAGGCCCAACAGGAGCCCCTTAAACGGCTCAATATTGGCTTCAATTTCATGTTTGAATTCGCTGTTAGCGAGTACGATACCGGCTAGAAACGCACCAAGCGCAGGGGATAAATTGACAATCCCCATCAACGCAGCAATGCCAATCACTAGCATTAATGCGGCAGCCGTAAACACTTCTCTCAAACCTGAAGAAACCACATAGCGAAACAGTATAGGGCCAAGGTAATGCCCACCAATAATCACGATACCGATAGCCCCAACCACCACCAGTCCGTGGAGCCATGCAGACATACCCTCGACAAGGCTAAGACTGCCATGTTCAGCATAATTGCCACCTTCTCCCATTAGCTCGGGCAGCGCCAATAGCGGAATCAACGCCAACATCAGAATCACCGCGATGTCCTGAAATAGCAGCACCGAAAATGCACTGCGCCCGCCTTCTGTTTTCGTGAGCCCTTTTTCGTTTAAGGTTTGCAGCACAATCGCCGTTGAGGAGAGCGCAAAAATCAAGCCTATGGCTAAAGATGTTTGCCAAACAAGCCCTAGCCACCAGGCAATAGCGGTACCTGCAGCGGCGGTTATCAGCACCTGTAAACCACCCATCCCTATCAATCTCACCCTCATGGCCCACAACCCTTTTGGGTCAAGCTCCATACCGACTAGAAACAGCATCATCACAACGCCGAACTCAGCAAAGTGCTGAATTGTTGTGGTCTCCTGGCCTACCAGTCCCAGCACAGGTCCAATCATTACCCCTGCGACCAGATAACCCAGCACCGAACCAAGTCCAAACCGCTTGGCAAGGGGAACGGCAATCACCGCTGCGATAAGGTAGATAAACGCTTGAATAAAGTAGCCAGTCATTGGGTTTCCTCAAATTGACACAAACGGCTTGACTTCGCTGAGCAATAAGATACCGTACTAGTACGCTAGTACAGCATTTTATTCACTTATTTTAGTGGCAATACGGTGGCCTCACTCTATGTCATTTTATGATGACCATCAGGCTGATTTAATACGCTATTTGCTTGCCATTGACTCGCCAGAGGCAATGAACGAGGCACTAGCCAGCCTGTTAACGCCCGCAGAGTACCAAGAAATCAGCAAGCGCCTACAGATTTTTAAGCTTTTGCGTGAAGGTGTCCCCCACCGCAAAATTGCCGAAACTCTGGGCGTTGGTATTGCCACGGTTTCCCGCGGCTCACGCGCCTTAACTGCATTACCCACTTCAACGTTACCCACTTCGATATCGTCACCCACTTCACGGACCGATTAATCATGACGACGACTACGCCTACTTCATCAGGTCCACAGCCTTTTACGCTGCCGCGCAAGCCTCACTACGTCACCCTGGCGGCGGACTGTGACTTTTTTGCACTGTTTCAAAAAATTGAACGCCAATTTGATACCTGCTACATGCTGGAATCACTGGGTGAAGATAGCCATATGGCACGCCACTCCATTATTGGCTTTGATCCGGAATACACGCTTTACGCCAATGGCAGCACGCTGACCATTGAAGATCGTGACGGTAATGCAAACCACTATCCAAGCGATAACCCTTATGAGCTGCTGCGCAGCTTGATCCCGCAGAATATTATTTCTCGTAAGTATGCGGGTGGGCTAAGCGGTTATCTTGGTTATGACGCTATGCAATACTTTGAGCCTTCGTTAACGTTGAAAGCTAGCGACGATTTCGACACGTTTCGGTTTGGTCTTTATAAAGACGGTTTGATTCTCGACAAAATGACCGGGGAAGTGACCTATTTTTATTACGACAACAGCCGGTACGAGTTTCTGCAAACCTTGATCGACGCTGATGATTTACCCCCTGGCTCGTTGCATATCACCTCGCAGGGCGACACCATGAGCCGCGAAGAGCACGCCGAAGCGGTAGCCAAGGTGAAGCAGGACATCATCGACGGTAAGGTTTTCCAGTGCGAAGTCGGCTTTAAAAAGCGCTTTAGTATTAAAGGCGATACGTTGGCGCTCTACGATCAGTTGCGCACCATTAACCCGTCGCCACAGATGTACTACGTGAAATTCGGTGAGCAAAAGCTGATTGGCGCAAGCCCGGAACTTCTGTTCAGGCTACGCCAGGGCGAGATGGAGACCTTCCCGCTGGCAGGCACCACCACTCGTGGCAAAACCCCTCAAGAAGACACGCAGTTAGCTCGTGCGCTACTCAACGATCCTAAAGAGATTGCCGAGCACAATATGATTGTGGATCTACACCGCAATGATATTGGTCGGGTGGCACAATTTGGCACGGTGAAAGTACGTAGCCTAATGGACATCAAGCGCTTTAGCCACGTGCAACATATCTCCAGTGAAATTGTCGGCATTATTGCCGAGGGCGAAGATATGTTTACCTCCCTCGCCAGCAACTTCCCTGCGGGCACGCTGACGGGTGCGCCAAAAATCGAAGCAATGAAAATCATTGATGATTTAGAAATTGACGGTCGTGGCCCTTACGGCGGCGCGGTTGGACAGTTCTCTTTTAACGGCGACTGCACCTTTGCGATTCCCATTCGTACGGTCTTTGTAAATGGTGAAAGCGCTTACGTGCAAACTTGTGGCGGCAACGTGTTTGATAGCAACGCCGAGGATGAATACGAAGAAATTCGCCGCAAATTTGCTGGCACCCGTAAAGCCCTTGCCCCTTTTATGAGCGCGGATATGGACATGGAGAGCCAAGCATGAAGGTGCTAATTATCGACAACTACGACTCCTTCACCTATAACCTGTATCAATTTATTGGTGAGATCTTGACCACGGAGAAGAACCGCGGCGAGTTGCCCCATTTCGAGATTATTGTTAAGCGCAATAACCAAATCGATTTCAAAGCGATCGAAGCCATGGCGCCTGATCGCATTATAATCTCTCCTGGCCCTGGCTCGCCGGATGATCCGCGCTATTTCGGCGTATGTGCCGAAGTCATCGAGAAGTTAGGCAAAACCACGCCACTATTGGGCGTGTGCCTTGGCATGCAGGGCATTGTGCACGTCTTTGGCGGTAAGGTAGTGAAAGCACCACTGCCGATGCACGGCAAAATTAGTCCGATCAACCACAACAATCGCTCGGTATTTAATGGCGTACCCGACCAGCTTGAGGTGATGCGCTATCACTCATTGATTGCAGACGCTCTCACCCTGCCCGACTGCTTGGAAGTGACCGCAACAGTAGGCGCACTAGATGCTGACAAGTTTGAGCAACGCAGCCACTGGCAAACAGTAGATGAGTTTGAACTGATGGGCGTAAAGCACCGTGATTACCCCATTCACGGCATTCAGTTTCACCCCGAATCGTTTGCTACTGAAGGTGGCAAAGAACTGATTGCTAACTTCTTATTTGCCTGATCCATCAGCTTGTAGGTATGCAATAGTTTCGGCTCTAAAGGCGGGCGCTCCTGGTGCCCGCCTTTCTATCTAACGTTTCCCTTTCGCACGACCAACACGGCCTTTACCAACTGGCTTAGCCCCAGCTTTGCCTTTTGCGCTAGGCTTACCCGCGCCAGCAGCTTTGGCCTTGGGGTGTGGGTGTGGTTTACCCGACGCTCTGGCCTTTGGGCCAGTACGCACTTTACCGCTGGCGGCTTTTTTACCCTTGGATGGCGGTTTGCTCCCAACCGCTTTAGCACCCGGCTTAGCCGGTTTCTGGCGCCCCTTCGCAGCTGTTTTTTTAGGTTTGTTAGCGCCTGCCCCCGAACTGTAATCAGGCCGTGCGGACTGGCTCTTGTCAGGCACTGCCTCTGAGCGTTCCGTCAGCGCGACAATGGTATCTATCTCTTTAGGGGTTAAATCCCGCCAGTCACCCAGGGCCAACCCTTGCAGGGAAACATTCATTATTCGTGTGCGAACAAGCTGAGTGACCTCGTAGCCAAAGTACTCGCACATACGGCGAATCTGGCGGTTCAGCCCTTGCACCAGCGTAATAGTGAACACAAACGTCGACGCTTTGGTCACTTTACACTTTTTAGTCACCTGCCCCAGGATCGGCACACCCTTTTGCATGCCTGCAACAAACTCATCGGTAATCGGCTTATTGACCGTTACCACATACTCTTTTTCGTGATTATTATTGGCGCGCAGGATTTTATTAACCAAGTCGCCGTTATTGGTCAGAAAGATAAGTCCTTGTGAGTCTTTATCCAGCCGCCCGATAGGAAAGATGCGCGTGCCGTGTTTCACGAATTCAACAATATTGTCTTTTTCGCTGGACTCGGTAGTACTGACAATCCCCACCGGCTTATTTAGCGCAATAAGTACTAAATCCTCTTCTTCCTGAGGCTCAATGTCCTGACCGTTGACCTTAACCCGATCACCCGGCACCACTTGGTCGCCTGTCGTTGCCCGACGCCCATTAATCCAAACGTTGCCTTGTTCAACATAGCGGTCAGCCTCTCGGCGAGAACACAAACCGCTTTCGCTGATGTATTTATTGATGCGGGTAGATTTTCGTAACGACATAAAACGCCATAGGCAAAAGTGTGGTGAAGTAATTAAGCAAAATTCAAAAGCTAACGTTAAAGATCCAACTAGAAGCCGGACCCAGGCTGTTTAAGAAACTCGCTCTCTGCTGGCGTAGATACTCGGCCCAACACTTCGTTTCGGTGGGGATAACGACCAAAGCGGTCAATGATCGCTTTGTGACGAATCTCGAAATCCAAGTTGTTCTCTAACCCAGGCTGATCAAACAGCTGCATTGCCACCTTATGAATAGCGGCAGACTCACTGTGCATATAAGGCATGTATAAAAAACTACGCTCGACGGGAGCCAGTTCGTTATCGACCGCTAATGCAACAGCTTCCTGTGCAAGCGCTAAGGCTAACGCATCACTGGCGAAGGCTTGCGGGTGGTCACGGTAGATATTTCGAGAAAACTGATCCAGCACAATAATTTCAGCCAGCCGCCCTCGAGCAGTACTGCGCCACTCATAACATTCACAGGCAGCTGCTTTGCTCAGCAGAGGGCCAAACCGCTGAGTAATCTGCTGATCCATCGACGTGTCTTTTTTAAACCACTGCGCTGGTGTCAATTCATTAAACCAAAACGATAGTACTGACTGAGCATCCTTTATCATCGCGCCCCCATTCCTAGTAAGGTGATGACGACGCCGTCACACGTAGTGACGGCGCACGCTTTTCTTAGCCCGTATTGCGTAAACCTGCTGCAATACCGGCCATGGTCACCATAAGCGCACGGGAGAGATCTGCGCTAATGGCGCCATCGGCATCCCGATTACGCTGTAGAAGTTCCGCTTGCAAGCCATGAAGCGGGTCGATGTAGGGGTTACGCACATCAATCGCTTGGCGAATCAGCGGTGTGTTTTCAAGCAGCTTCTCTTGCTGAAGGATATCCAACACGACGTTTTCAAGCCGTTCAAAACGCTCACGTAGCTTCTGACCCAGCGCTTTCAGTGAAGGCTCATCGACTAGGCGGTGCTCATAGTAAGCTGCAATCGCTACGTCCGCTTTGGCCAACAGCATCTCTAACATATCGAGATAGGTGCCAAAGAAAGGCCACTGACTGCGCATTTCTTGCAGCACTTCCCGGCCACCTGGCTGCTCTAGGCGTCGCGAGAACGCCTCACCACTGCCCAACCAAGCAGGTAGCATCAAGCGAATCTGCGTCCAGGCAAAAATCCACGGAATCGCTCGTAAGGTTTCCACGCCACCATCCTGGCGACGCTTGGTTGGCCGAGAGCCGAGCGGCAGCCTACCCAATGCGCCTTCCGGCGTGACAGCACGGAAATACGGGACAAAATCGGGGTCTTCCCGCACTACGCCAACATAGGCTGCATGGGCTACTTTCGCTAGCTGGTCCATCTCTTCACGCCACTGAGGCTCAGGTGCGGGCGGTGGCAATAGCGTCGCTTCCATGACCGCACAAGCGTAAATTTCCATAGAGCGCAGTGCGATATCTGGCTGACCAAACTTAAAGCGAATCATCTCGCCTTGCTCTGTCACTCGTAGGCTGCCATTCACCGAACCCGGCGGCTGGGAAAGAATCGCCGCATGCGCAGGGCCGCCACCACGACCAACCGTGCCACCTCGGCCATGGAAAAGCGTTAAATCTACGCCATGTTTGTCACATACATCGACTAACGACTCTTGGGCACGGTACTGTGCCCAGGCAGCAGCAAGCTGCCCGGCGTCTTTAGCCGAGTCTGAATAGCCAATCATGACTTCTTGACGGTCTTTCGCCAGAGCGCGGTAACCCGGTAGCGCCAGCAATTGATCGATAACATCGCCCGCATGGTCAAGGTCGTTCAGGGTTTCAAACAGCGGTGCGATGGGCAGCGTGACTTGGCCCCCAACTTCTTTCATCAACAGCGCAACGGTTAATACGTCCGAAGGCTCGGCAGCCATGGAGATAATATAAGTACCCAACGCTTCAGCATGCTCTTGAGCAATCACTTTGAAGGTATCGAGCACTTCGCGGGATTCTGCCGAACACTCCCAACGGCGTGGGATTAGCGGCCGCCTTGATTCTAGCTCAGCGAGCAGGAACTCTTGGCGCTGAGCTTCGTTCCAGTCCTGATAGTGCCCCAAGCCCAGTGCACTGGTGAGTTCTTCCATTACCTGGGCATGGCGACTGGCCTCCTGGCGCAGGTCAAGCTTGGTCAGCGTGACACCGAACACCGCTACGCGACGCAAGGTGTCAAGCAGCGCACCGTTGGCGATGGTATCCAGCCCGACATCACACAGTGAGCGGTAGCATGCCAGTAGCGGCGCGTAGAGTTGGTCGCGGGTTTCAATAATTGGTCCGCCGTCATAGTTACGGCCATCCAGCTCTGCTTTTGCCCAGTCGCGTGTGGCTTCCATTTTATTCAGCAGACGCTTGAGCAGCTCACGGTAAGGCTCGGCAACTTCTCCTACCTCTGCCTTCAAAGCGCTGTTAGCTTTCCACATTGAAAGCTCGGTTTTCAGCTGTTCAAGGTCGCGTAAATAGAGATCGGCGGCCATCCATCGGCCCAATAAGAGCACCTCTCGCGTCACCCGAGCGGTGACATTTGGATTGCCATCTCGGTCACCGCCCATCCAGGAAGCGTAGCGAATAGGCGCGGCATCTAGCGGCAAACGCTCTCCGGCAGTATCGAGTAATAAATTATCCAAATCGCGATGGAAGTCTGGCACTGCCTGCCATAAGGAGTTTTCGATAACCGCGAAGCCCCATTTGGCTTCATCAACGGGGGTTGGCCGTTCATGACGAATCTCATCGGTATGCCACGCCTGACTGATCAACTCTTCCAAGCGCCCCTGGGCGCGAGTGCCACGCTCTGGATAGTCTTCAGAGCTTTCAATCGCGGTCAGGCATTCGTCGATAGCATCGTATTTTTGAATCAACGTGCGGCGGATAACTTCTGTAGGGTGGGCAGTCAGCACTAGCTCAACGCGCATACTAGCTAGGGTTTCTACTAATTTACGGGGTGAATTACCTGCCTGCTGTGCACGGCTTAGCAGTTCACCAAGCACTGGTTGGGAGCCTGGCTTGTAGTCTTCCACCCGGCGAAAGCGCGCCCGATAGTGCTGTTCAGCAATATTGGCAAGGTTTAAAAACTGGTTAAATGCGCGAGTAACTGGCAGTAGGTCGCGTTCGGGCAACTGGCGTAGATACTCAATGAGCTCTCGCTGCTGCAATGAATCGCCCTGGCGTCCCCGCTTGGCATGGGCACGAATCGTTTCAATTTTATCAACAAATGACTGGCCTAAATCATCAGCAATCGTACGGCCCAGGCTATCACCGAGAATACGCACGTTATCACGTAGCGATTCGTGTAGGTCGTGACTCATTGGCATGGCCTCCTTGCGGGGTCGCATTAGTTGTTAAAAATCAGTCATTAAGGGGTAAGCATCTTTTCTTGTGCTTTAGCGGCTTGCCAGTGGGCTTCCATCTCGTCAAGCGAGGCGTCGGTTAGCGGACGCGCATCGGCGGCAAGCTCGCGTTCTACATAGCGAAAGCGGCGCTCAAATTTGGTATTTGTGGTACGCAAGCATTGTTCGGGGTCAGCACCCAAGGTGCGAGCTAAATTAGTCACTGCAAACAACAGGTCGCCGACTTCTTCTTGAGCGTGCTGCTGGTTGCCCTCGGCTAGGGCTTCTTCAACTTCAGCCAGCTCTTCACGGATTTTGTCCAACACGCCGCGAGCATCTGGCCAGTCGAACCCGACCCTGGCGGCGCGCTTAGAGAGTTTAGCGGCACGACTAAGCGCAGGCAGCGTACGTGGAACATCGTCAAGTACAGAGGGCGTGTTTTGCTGTGCACGCTCGGCACGCTCATCGGCTTTGAGCGCTTCCCAGCGCGAATTGACTTGCTGGGTTTGTACGTCCTCCGCACTTACTCCAGGTGGGCGCCGTGACACTAGCGTGCCATCAGGAAATACATGCGGATGACGTCGCAACATTTTCGCAGTCAATGTGTCGACGATATCGTGAAAGTCGAAGCGCTGCTCCTCGGCACCAAACTGGGCGTAGTACACCACTTGGAACAGCAGGTCACCCAGCTCGCTCGGCAATTCATCAAAAGCGCGTCGCTCAATAGCGTCAGCAACTTCGTAAGCCTCTTCCAGCGTATGGGGCACGATGCTGTCCCAATCTTGCTTAATATCCCAAGGGCAGCCCTGTTCCGCATTGCGAAGTACCGACATCAACGTCAGCAGATCATCTACGCTATAACGCATCAGGCACCTCCTTTACGGGCGTTTTTCTCCGGGTCGGCATTACGCAAGCGGCGCACTTCGGTGACGTTGGGCAATTGCTGAATACGGGAAAACAAACGGCCTAACGATTCAAGGCCGTCGACTTCCAGCGTGATACGCAGTCGCGCAATCCCCTCGTCAGTATCCGTCAGCGTGTTCACTGCTAATACATTGACCTTCTCGTTGCCTAATAGTCCGGTCACGTCGCGCAGCAGCCCAGAGCGATCCCACGCTTGAATTTCAATGGTAACGGGGTAGCGGGTGTGGGCGCGTTCGCCCCACTCTACTTCGATAATGCGTTGGGGCTCTTCCATACGCAATTGAAGGATGTTGCTACAGTCCTGGCGATGGACGGTGACACCGCGACCTTGGGTAATAAAACCGACAATCGGCTCACCTGGCACTGGCCGACAGCAGTTAGCCATGCTGGTTTTTAAGTTACCAACACCCAGCACGGTGATATCGCTTTTCGTTGCTTTGCTTGGCTGACGACGGGGCTTCGCCAGCAGCCGGTCCAACTGCTCTTGATCATCTGTTTCACCAAACAGCTGCTGGGCTTGATGAAGCACTTGACCAATGCGCAGATCGCCCGCGCCAAGAGCCGCATACATATCGTCGGCGTTTTGGTAGTTAACAGCACCGGCTAGCTTAGCAAGATCAAGCCCTTCAACATCCAAGCGACGCATCTCACGCTCGAACAGCGCCCGCCCTTCATCTAGGTTCTGGTCTCGAGCTTGGTACTTAAACCACGCCTGAATTTTGGCCCGCGCGCGCGAGGTGCGCACATAGCCCAAACTGGGGTTTAACCAGTCGCGGCTGGGGCCGCCTTTAGTGGCCGTTAAAATTTCGACTTGCTGGCCGGTTTTTAACTTGTAGGTAAGCGGTACTATCCGACCATTAATCTTGGCCCCACGGCAGCGGTGACCAATTTCAGTATGCACGCGGTAAGCGAAGTCGATAGGTGTGGCGATACGCGGCAGGTCAATGACATGACCATCGGGAGTGAACACATAGATGCGATCTGGGGCAACGTCGCTGGAAAGCCCTTCACGCAGATCGCCAAAGCCACCTACTTCATCTTGCCACTCAAGCACTTGGCGCAGCCAGGCAATTTTTTCTTCATAGCTGCGGCTTTTAGCATTGGTATCATGCCCTTTATACCGCCAGTGTGCACACACACCTAACTCTGCTTCGTCGTGCATAGCAAAGGTGCGAATCTGGATTTCCAGCACCTTATTTTCTGGCCCCATCACGGCGGTGTGTAGTGACTGGTAACCGTTTTTCTTCGGGTTGGCGATATAGTCATCAAACTCGTTGGGTACATGATGCCAACGGGAGTGAACAATCCCGAGTACCGTGTAGCAGTCGGCCACATCAGGTACCAAAATGCGCACTGCACGCACGTCGTGTACCTGGGAAAAATCAATCCGTTTGCGCTTCATTTTGCGCCAAATCGAGTAAATGTGCTTGGCTCGCCCGTCTACGTCGTAATGGTGAATATTCTGGGCTTCCATCAAGCTCTTGATGGTTTCCACCACGTCATGAATGTAGCGATCACGATGTAAGCGCTTTTCAGCCAGCAGCTTAGCAATCGCTTTGTACTCTTCTTCATGCAGATAGCGAAACGACAGGTCTTCAAGTTCCCACTTGATTTGACCTATCCCTAGCCGATGAGCAAGCGGCGCATAAATATCGGCAACTTCACGTGCTACTTGTAGGCACTTTTCACGGGGCGCGTCTTTTACTTGGCGCAAGGCGCAGGTACGTTCAGCAATTTTGATCAGTGCAACGCGAACATCCCCGACCATGTTCACCAGCATTTTGCGTAGGTTTTCCTGCTGGTTATGCTGACCCATACCATGGTTGGGCGCTAGTGGATAGCTAATGGCCGCCATTTGCAAAACGCCATCAATCAACTTAGCGACTTCTTCGCCAAAACGTTTGGTAACGGCGTCTATACTCATCAGCCCTTCACGAACCGCGCGATATAGCACGGCAGCCTCAAGGGTTGGCTGATCAAGCTTGAGCTCGGCCAGTATGTCGGCCATTTCCAGCCCCATTCGAAAACTTGAACCTGGCGAGAGCCACACACGGTGGGTTTGCGGTGCCTCTCGCTCCAACTGTTCAGCAAGTTCACATGCTTGCAACAGTCGTTCGGGTTCCCGTAGGCGCACATCCTCTTGAAGGCGCGCTAACCACTGCTGTATGTCCACCTTTCCGCTTTCGGTAAGCGGCTGGTCTTCACGCACTTTCACCATGACAATGATTCATCCTTTCAGGGTGACGGCTATCCATTTTCCATCACCGAGGCTTGATGCAATGGGCAGGCTAGCCCTCGTATTCAAATAGCATCAGCGTTTCCAGGTGAGCAGTGTGTATAAACATATCTGCTACTGCTACTTGCTTGACGCGATAACCTGCATGCACAAGATGTGCCGCATCGCGGGCAAGCGTTGCCGGGTCACAAGAAATATAGGCCACCCGGGGTATGTTGTAACTGCCTAATACTTGGCAAACTGCTTCCGCGCCGCTCCGAGGCGGATCCAGCACAATCGCATCAATTTGCTGATGCTCACTCAGCAGCATTTGCACGACTCTAGCGTCACTTAAGTCTGCTTGCTGGGCATCCACATCCAATTGATTAGCATCAGCGTTAGTAGTAATTCGCTCCACCATCGCTGGGTTGCCTTCTACAGCAACCACCTTTGCTCCAGCGGCTGCTAACGGCAGACTGAAGTTACCAATCCCAGCAAAGAGGTCTATGAACTGTTGCCCTGGCGCTGGCTTCAACCATGCTACCACCTGGGCTACCATCTTTTGGTTAACCTCAGCATTTACCTGCAAAAAGTCGCCTGGTGAGAAACGTAACGTCAATAGGCTGAATGCTTCATCACTTGCCAAACGATGCTCACTTGTTGGCAAACTCGCTCTTTGAATTTCTAGCTCATCAAGGTTGAGCACTTCTTGTAGAACGGGTACGGCGCCACTATGCGCACCATTCCAGTGCAAAGCAGGTGTTTCCCGCCCTAACCAAGTGCCGAGCGAAACGTGCTGCTGTTCCGCAAATTGCTGCCAGCGAGCCATATCTTGATCATGTGCTTTTAACTGACGCACCAGCACCACCGTCGCCTCATTGGTCGCCAGTAATTCGACATGGCCAACGAGGCGGGGCGACTCTAACGTTGCCAGTAGTTGCCGCAATGGAAGAATTAATTCGTTAAGCGCGGGCACCAGAACATGGCACTGCTCAATATCAACTAACCGGTGGCTGTTGGGTGCTCGAAACCCCAGGAGAACATTACCCTGACCATCCACCCTAACACCCAGACGGGCGCGACGTCGGTAGTGCTCGCTACTGCCATCTAACGCAGCAATGGGGCCTAGCGTAAGGCCCTGGCGCGCCATTAGCTCGGTGACCACCTCGCGCTTGTGCTGACGTTGTGCAGCGAGGTTAAGATGCTGTAAATCACAGCCTCCACACTGTCCAAAGTAAACACAGGGAGGCTCAACCCGCTGCTCTGATGTAGTGAGCCGCGCTTTAATATGCGCTTCGTCGTACCGTTTACGCGTCACATGTACCGCTACATCGACGTGCTCACCGGGTAACGCCTGATCAATAAACACCGTTTTGCCCGCAATGTTATGTGCTACACCACGGCCATCATGAGCTAAACGCTCAACCACCAGCGTTGTCGAGGTATCATCTTTTGTCTCAATTTTACGGCTCGGTTTGCGTACGAGTCCCGAGTGTCCTGAGGCGGGGCGAGGTGGCCGCCGCTTACCCAACATGGCCATCTATAACTCCGGGGCAAATAAGCCAGTGGAAAGGTAGCGATCACCTCGGTCACAAACGATGAAGACAATGACTGCGTTCTCAGCTTGTTCTGCGATACGCAGTGCTCCAGCCAAGCTACCACCTGACGACACCCCAGCAAAAATACCCTCTTCACGAGCTAGGCGGCGCATGTGGACTTCTGCCTCTTGCTGACCGATATCAAGGGTCATATCGACCCTCGGTGCTTCAAAAATCGACGGCAAATACTCTTTTGGCCAACGACGAATCCCAGGTATGCTCGCGCCATCGCCAGGTTGTAAACCAACAATTTGAATCGCTGGGTTTTGTTCCTTGAGATAACGAGACACTCCCATGATAGTGCCCGTTGTCCCCATTGAACTGACAAAATGCGTCACTTCACCGCCTGTTTGCTGCCATACCTCTGGCCCCGTTGTGCGGTAGTGCGCTAGCGGGTTATCTGGGTTGGCAAATTGGTTTAGCGGCTTACCTTCGCCTCTCGCGATCATCGCATCGGCAATATCTCGTGCCTCTTCCATCCCACCTTCTTTGCTGGCTGAAATCAGTGTGGCACCGAAAGCTGCCATGGCCTGTTTGCGCTCTTCTGAGGCGTTTTCAGGCATGATCAGCGTCATTTTGTAACCTTTGATAGCAGCGGCCATGGCCAACGCAATACCCGTATTGCCTGAGGTTGCTTCCACTAGCGTATCACCCGGGACGATATCGCCCCGTGCTTCCGCTTCACTTAACATAGAGAGTGCCGGGCGGTCTTTCACCGAACCTGCAGGGTTATTACCCTCTAGTTTGGCAAGAAGCGTGTTATTACGACCGGCGGTTATGCGCTTTAAGCGAACTAATGGCGTATTGCCAACCACATCTTCGAGCGTCGGATAATTCATCGTACATTCCTTATCATCACCATTATGCTGCATTATATCGGTGCTGCCGTTAGCTTGACAGGCAACCTCATTGAATCAACGAGCTTCTCTCATGTCTTTAAACACGCGCTTACTCTTTGCGTTACTCGGATTTCCGCTTCTTGTCTATGCCGTCATGGCAGTATTGCTGGTGGTGCAAAGCGAAACCACTGGCCGTGACATGCTAAAAGAACGTTTAGTAAGCGCTGGTGAATTACTGGCCCCAAGCCTGGGTAATGCCATGGTAGATGGCGACTTACCTCGTTTGGAAGCCATTGCCAGACAGCTTCTGGAGCACAAAGGGTTACGCGCAGTGACGCTTTTCGACGAGCAAGGAAGTCGCTTATTAGTACTGGGTCACTCGATACCTCCACCGCCTCGCCTAAATGCCCCTAATTCCACGACACTCACCATGGATGAAACTATTTGGCGCTTGCAGGTACCTTTAACCACGTCTCACGGCCAACAATTTAATCTTACTAATACTGGCTGGCTTGAAGCTGAGATGGACATACGCACGCTTAAACTGGAGCGCTACAAGCTCATTGCCAGCCTTAGTTTAGGCGGCATGCTGCTTGGCCTGCTGCTATTTTTAGTCGCATTTGCGATCAGTCGCTACGCTACTCGCCCAATTGAAGAAGCGAATCAAGCGCTTTATCGCCTATCACGGGGGGACTACCGTCCTTTTATTGCGACTGCCCGGCCTACCGAGTTTCGGCAGTTGGCAGAGCATATCAATGGACTAGCGGAACATTTCCGGCAAGCCCAGCATGATATGCAAAGCCAAATCGAGCAAGCGACCAGTGAACTGCAAGAGTCAATGGAAACGATTGAAGAACAAAATATCAAACTCGATCTTGCTCATCGCAGCGCGCTACGCGCGAATGCAGTGAAGTCCGAATTTCTGGCTAATATGAGCCACGAAATCCGCACTCCTTTAAATGGCATCATTGGGTTTTGCCGTTTATTAGGCCGCTCGTCCCTCGATACACGGCAGACAGAGTGGCTAGAGCATGTGCATCGTGCTTGCGACAACCTACTGATGCTAGTCAATGATGTGCTGGACTTCTCAAAACTAGAAGCCGATCGTCTGACGCTAGAAGAAGTCGACATCGATCTTGTGTCACTGGTAGACGAAGTTGTTGGCCTTCATGCGCCTGAAGCTCAACGCAAACGACTACATTTAGTGGCGATGGTGTATGACGATGTGCCGTCAACGCTTTGCGGAGACCCGCTACGAATCCATCAAGTCCTCAATAATTTAACCAGCAATGCGCTGAAATTTACGCCTAAGGGAGAAGTCATCATCCGTGTCATGCTGGATAGTCAAGAGGGCCAGCATGTTGTACTGCGCATTAGCGTTAGTGACACAGGCATTGGCTTGAGCGATGAACAACAAAATCAACTGTTTAGTGCGTTTTCCCAGGCAGACCCTAGTCACTCCAGACAGTTTGGAGGTAGCGGTTTAGGGCTGACTATTTGCAGGCAATTAGTTCAACGAATGGGTGGAGAGATTTCGGTTGATAGCGAGCCTGGAGTGGGAGCAACGTTCTCATTTACGTTGCCGCTACTTGCGGACATGACAAATGAACGGCCACAGGAGCTCTCTCTGGACGATTCAATCATTCGCTTACACGAGCCCCACCTGCCAACTCGAAACGTATTGGAGCATTTAATAGAACGTTGGGGCGCTACTGCCGTCTCCTTCATTGAATCTGGCAACGAACAACTGCTAGTACTGAGCCTAGCGCATGATGACTTTATCGGTGAGCGAAAGACTTATTGGCAATCGGTTATTGCTCAAGCGTCCTGCCCGACACTTATCCTTGCAAATGCCACTAGCTTTGAACTGCCTCTCTGGGAGCTTCCTAATGGGGGCGATATGCTGTGTAAACCATTTACCAGAGCTCAGTTGGTTGCCACGTTTAAACAGCTATTGGAGCCTGCCACAGATACGATTCCGACCAACACACAAACGGTTAAAGCACTTCCTTCGCCCACATTGACGGTTCTGATCGTTGACGATAACGCGCCTAACCGCGAACTATTAAAAGCCATGCTGGAGAACGATCATCTCAACATTGTGTTAGCTGCCAGCGGCCAGGAAGCGCTGGATTATGCTCGTCAGCACGAAGCCGACATGGTGCTAATGGATATTCGTATGCCTGATATGGACGGTGTTCAAACCACCCAGGCATTGCGACGAATTAATAATAGCTGGGCGCGCTGTCCAATTATTGCCGTGACCGCTCACGTACTAAGCGATGAACGTCAGCAGTGGCTTGCGGAGGGTTTAGACGACGTATTGGTAAAGCCTATCAATGAAACTCAGCTACAACAGCAGTTTCAACGCTTCCTGGGCATAACACTGCCAACAAGCCCGCTTTTGGAGATACCCCAAAAAGCCCCTGCTGCTGGTTACACACCAGCCTCATTACCCGTTATTGACCTTGAGTTAGGCACTCGCCTAGCTGGCGGCAAACCCGAGTTCGCCAAAGAGCAGCTAAAGCGACTGATCGATAGCCTGAGCGAATGCGAACAACAAATTCGCAGCGCTTTCGAAGAGAGCAATCTGACGGTCTTACTCGATCATGTTCATGCACTCAATGGTGCCAGCCGCTACTGCGGCGCACCCGAGCTAGCGTTAACGGTAGAAACATTGGAGACACGCTTGCGTACAGGGGGCTTGGGACAGGCTGAGAATTTACTTGATGAACTCTTTACCGCCATCAAGCGACTTAGAGAGCAACGAGACGCGTTAAATGAGCGCTAGCCTTGCTAGCGCTCAATCACTACAAATGCCACCGCGTAATCGGCTTCATCACTGAGCGTTATATGGGCGACAGAGGCACCGCTGCTTTGAAACAGGCGAAGTGCCTCACCGCTCAATTGTAGGCTTGGCTTGCCCAGCGAATCATTGAGGATCTGAATATCGCCCCATTGCATACCGCTTCTCAGGCCAAGCCCCAGCGCTTTAACATACGCTTCTTTGGCTGCAAAACGCTTTGCCAAATAGTTAACGGGCTGACCTTTTGCCTGCCAAACAGTTTGCTCTTCAGGTCCTAAAATTCGCTGGGCAAAGCGTGGCCCATGACGTTTTACTGCCTTAGTAAAGCGCTCGACTCGGGCGATGTCCGACCCAATTCCGACAATCATCTTAGTGGCTGCAGCAACCGTTGTGTTCGTGTTCGTGTCCGTGCTCATGTTCGTGCTCATGAGCATCTAACGCCGCCATTAGACCGGCTTCTTGACCAGCAATGATCAAGCGTTTCATTTCCTGAATAGCATCCTTCAGACCAACAAAAAGCGCACGAGCAATAATGGCGTGACCAATGTTGAGTTCATTAACACCCGGCAGCGCAGCAATCGCCTCAACGTTGTGATAGTGCAAGCCATGGCCGGCATTAACTACTAAGCCAGCAGAAACAGCATGAATGGCCGCTGCACTCAGGCGTTCATATTCAGCAATAGCAGCTTCACTGCCAGGTTTTGCTTCAGCATAGGCTCCCGTGTGCAGCTCAATCGTTGGCGCCCCTGCGCGTATAGCCGCATCAATCTGCGCTTCTTCAGGATCGATAAATAACGATACATCGCAGCCAATAGCGCTCAAACGCCGGCAAGCATCGGCAATAAGATCAAAACCGCCAACAACGTCCAAGCCCCCTTCTGTAGTTAGCTCTTCACGCTTTTCTGGCACTAAACACACGTGCGCCGGGCGTATTTCCTCAGCCAGCGCCAGCATTTCTTCAGTGACAGCCATCTCTAAATTCATACGCGTATTGAGCACTTCTGCTAATAGGCGAACATCTCTAGGCTGAATATGGCGGCGATCTTCACGCAGGTGAACCGTAATACCATCAGCGCCCGCTTCTTCTGCTAACAACGCCGCTTGAACTGGATCAGGGTAACGAGTACCACGCGCTTGGCGCAGCGTCGCAATGTGATCGATGTTAACGCCTAATAAAATCCGCGGAGGATGCATCACGTGTCTCCAATAATTGATATCAAGATGCCCACCTAGCGCTGTCGGCGGCGGGCCAAATCGAGCATTAGTTCTCGGGAGCGTAAAGCGGTAGCGCCTAAATGAGGGGCAAGCGCTGCCCGCATCACCGCTTTTAAAGCGCTTGCTAAGCCAACAGGCTGCCAATCGCCTTGATCTATATAGCGCAGCGTCCGACCTTCTATGCCCTGCTCTGCAGGTGCAAAAGCACGACTTGCTGCATCAAACCGATAACGCGTTTGAGGATCGAGAACACCACCATCGTAGGTGCAAAAGCGTGGTGTTGCCTCAAGCGTCTCCAGCAGCGCCCACTCAAAACGTCGCAGCGCCAAGGCGCGGTCCGCCGGAGCTGGCAATGCTTCTAACAGCGCGCTATAAAATGCAAAAACCTCTGGCGCTGCAAGCTCCAAAGGAAGTAGACGTGTGGCTATTTCATTCGCATATAAGCCGCAGAGCAGCCCTTCTCCGGCAAGCAGTGCCGTCTGGCCTCGCGACTCCATCAGCATTAATCGCTTTAGCTCGCGCTCACCTCGCCACGACACAAACAACGGAGTAAAGGGTTGCAGCCGCTGACGCGACTTAGAACCTGGCCGCTGCCCACCATGGGCAACGGCGCGGATACGGCCATAATTAAGGGTTAACAAATCCACCAACGCACTGGTTTCACGGTAAGGCCTGCGATGCAGTAAAAACGCTGGCTCTGCCGACATGGAAGCACTCAATCGAGATCGTAACCCAAGCTTTTCAATGCCCGCTCGTCATCTGACCAGCCGCGCTTCACTTTCACCCATAGATTTAGCATTACCTTGGTGCCCAAGGCGCGCTCCATATCTAAGCGCGCTTCGCGACCAATGCTTTTAATACGATCTCCATTTTCACCGATCAAGATGACCTTTTGGCCCTGGCGCTCGACCAGAATTAAGGCACTGATATGGGTCACGCGCTCGGTTTCACGGAACTCTTCGATTTCCACGGTCATTTGATACGGAAGCTCATCACCCAGTTGGCGCATCACTTTTTCACGCACCAGCTCAGCCGCCATGAAGCGTAAGCTCTTATCAGTGACTTGATCTTCTGGGAAAAAGTGAACGCTCTCTGGCAAGTATTTGGCAACTTCCTGTTCAAGCGTATCAACTTGAGTGCCGTGCTTGGCAGAAATAGGGACTACTGCAGCAAACTCACGACGTGCACCTACTTCAGCCAACCAGGGCAACAAATCACCCTTATCGTTTAAACGATCTACTTTGTTGACCGCTAAAATCACCGGTGCTTTCACGTGCTCAAGCCGTTTTAGCACAGCTTGGTCTTCATCCGTCCAGCGGGTGCGGTCAATAATAAACACTACACAGTCAACATCACGCAACGCCTGCGTTGCTGCTTGGTTCATAAAACGGTTGATCGCTTTATTACGGTCTTTTGACATGATGTGCATGCCAGGCGTATCAACATAGATGAATTGCGTCTCTTCGACCGTCTTAATACCCATGACCTGATGCCGCGTAGTTTGAGGGCGACGCGAGGTAATGGAAATTTTTTGCCCTAGAATCCGGTTCATGAGGGTTGATTTGCCTACGTTGGGCCGCCCAACGATGGCCACGAAGCCGCAGGTTTGACTCATGACTTGTCTCCAGGTGTTTTTTCAAGGTGGAATAGCGCTTCTTCAGCTGCCTGTTGCTCAGCATGGCGGCGGCTGGGGCCTTTACCAGTGGTATGCTCGGTTAGCAAATCAATGTAGCACTCCACGGTAAAGGTCTGGGCATGCGCCTCCCCCTTTACAGAGACTACTTCATAGCGCGGCAACGCTGCCTGACGCGATTGCAAAAACTCTTGTAAGCGCGTTTTTGGGTCTTTTTGAGTATCTTGTAGCGAAATATTTTCAAGCCGCTCGGCGTACCATGCAAGCACTCGTTGACGCACAACATCCATGCCCGCGTCTAAATAAATCGCACCAATCACAGCTTCTACTGCATCAGCCAAAATGGATTCACGGCGATGACCGCCACTCTTCATTTCTCCTGAACCAAGCCGTAAGCATTCGCCGAACTCCATTTCCCGAGCCAGCTCAGCCAGTGTCTGGCCTTTCACCAAACGTGCTCTAAGACGCGATAACTGCCCTTCTCGAGCCTGAGGAAAGCGTTGAAAAAGCGCCTCAGCGATTACAAAATTGACGATAGAGTCACCCAGAAATTCCAGGCGCTCATTGTTGCGACCACCGTAGCTACGATGGGTCATGGCCAGTTCCATCAGCGTAGGATCACCGAAGGTATGGCCGATTCGTCGGCAAAAAGCGGTTAAGGAATTACTCACAGTGCTCCTACGTCGTTGACGTTAACTAATATGACAGCATTAACAATTTCTAAACTATGTTTCATTCAATACGCCGTACGCTGGTAAAACTAGGCAGGCCACCGTCCCAATGCATCCAAACGGCAAACGCTCTTCCAACGATATTATCTTCAGGAACAAACCCCCAATAACGGCTATCGTTGGAGTGATCACGGTTATCACCCATCGTGAAATAATGCCCATCCGGCACGACTACTTCACGCATCTGGGGCCCAGGATCGCGGGGATTATTATATATATAGTGGCTAACGCTACCTAATTGCTCTTCTAATAATAGCTGTTGTGGCGAAAGTTCGGGGCCTTCTTCAATCAATGCCTTAGTGACTGGATCGCCGTTAACATACAGCTGCTTACCCTCATAGCGAATACGGTCACCCGGCAAACCAACCACACGCTTAATAAAGTTGACCGAAGGCTCTTCTGGGAAACGGAACACCATTACGTCTCCCCGCTCAGGGTCATCTACCTCTAAAAAACGGTTGTGAACCACCGGTAATCGCAAACCGTAGGCAAATTTATTCACCAAGATAAAGTCACCCACTTCAAGAGTCGGCTTCATTGATCCCGATGGAATTTGAAACGGTTCAACAATAAAGCTGCGCACTACCAGCACCACCAGCAGGACTGGAAAAAACGAGCGTGAGTAGTCAATCGGCCACGGCTCTTTTAGCAACTTCTCTCGGGTGGGCGCATCCAGGCCTTCCGTCGTAGCTGCTTCAGCAGTGGCTAATCGCTCACGACGCTTAGGCCTAAGCCAAAGCAAATCCAGCAGATATATTGCCCCAGAAAGTGCAACGGCGATTACCAGTAATAATGAAAAATCCATGTGGGGTAGGTATCCCTAGTCGTTTACCTTGAGCACAGCAAGGAAGGCATCCTGGGGAATTTCAACACGCCCCACCTGTTTCATGCGTTTCTTACCGGCCTTCTGTTTTTCCAGTAGTTTCTTTTTACGGCTAACATCACCGCCGTAACATTTGGCCGTCACGTTTTTACGCAGCGCTTTGACTGTTGAACGCGCAACAACTTGGCCACCAATAGCCGCTTGAATAGCCACATCAAACATTTGCCGCGGAATCAACTCTTTCATTTTTTCCACTAGCAGGCGACCACGGTTATGCGCATGATCACGGTGGATAATGACGGCCAGCGCATCTACTTTATCGCCGTTAATCAGCACGTCCAGGCGAACCAACTTAGCTGCTTCAAAACGTTCGAAGTTATACTCAAGTGATGCATAACCACGAGAAATAGACTTCAAGCGATCAAAAAAGTCCATGACCACTTCCGACATGGGCAACTCATAGGTTAACTGGATCTGATTACCCAGGAACTGCATATCTAATTGTGTACCGCGACGCTGCTCACACTCAGCAATCACGTTACCAACATACTCCTGAGGAACCAGAATACTGGCACGCACGATGGGTTCACGCATCTCATCAACGTCTGCCATATCAGGCAGTTTGGAAGGGTTCGATACATATTGAATATCGCCGTTCTTCATGGCGAGTTCATACACCACCGTTGGCGCTGTGGTGAGTAGATCAAGATCATACTCACGCTCTAAGCGCTCTTGAATGATCTCCATGTGCAGCGTGCCCAGGAAGCCCACACGGAAACCAAAGCCCAACGCATCCGAGTTTTCCGGCTCATATTCAAGTGAAGCATCATTGAGCGCGAGCTTCTCGAGCGCGTCCCGGAAGTCCTCATAATCATCGGCACTAACAGGGAACATGCCTGCATATACCTGCGGTTTCACTTTTTGGAAACCAGGCAAGCGAGGAACATCAGGGGTTTTGGTGTGGGTGATCGTATCGCCTACCGGCGCACCATGAATTTCTTTGATGCCGGCAACAATAAAACCTACTTCGCCAGCACGCAGAATATTGGTTTCTTTGCGCAGTGGTGTGAAGATACCCACTTCGGTGGCACTCCAATCACGCCCTGTCGACTTAATCCGGATTTTTTCGCCTTTGCGCAAAGTGCCGTCGAATAGGCGCACTAGCGAGACAACACCCAGATAGTTATCGAACCAGGAATCGATAATCAGCGCCTGAAGCGGTGCATCAGGATCACCTTTGGGAGGCGGAATGTCGCGCACGAGGCGCTCAAGCAACGCATCAATGCCGATGCCACTTTTAGCCGACACTTGGCAGGCATCGGTAGCGTCCAACCCAATAATTTCTTCTACTTCTTGCGCGACACGATCAGGGTCGGCCTGGGGCAAGTCGATTTTATTGAGCACCGGCAACACTTCCAGCCCCTGCTCAATTGCGGTGTAGCAATTGGCGACCGATTGCGCTTCAACCCCTTGAGCCGCATCAACGACCAATAACGCCCCTTCACAGGCATAAAGGGAACGCGATACCTCGTAAGAGAAGTCCACGTGCCCAGGCGTATCGATGAAGTTGAGCTGATAAACTTCACCGTCTGCCGCCGTGTAATCAAGCGTTACGGACTGCGCCTTAATGGTAATACCACGCTCGCGCTCAATATCCATGGAGTCGAGCACCTGCTCCTTAAGCTCTCGCTCGGTCAGACCGCCGCAGGTCTGAATCAAACGATCTGATAGCGTCGATTTACCATGATCGATATGCGCGATGATGGAGAAATTGCGTATGTGCTTGAGCTTTCCGCTGGAAACGTCTTGAGACATCGAGTGTGTTCTGCCTTATGGGTGTGCAAGGTGTAGCAGGCTTTATTGAGCCGGCGTGCGCAGGCAATAAAGATTGCCGCACCACTACTTTGCCAATGTTCGTCAAAAAGATAAGCGCTATTGTAGCGATATGCGCGGGATAGGAACAGCAGTCCGGCGAGAACCGCCGGACTGGAGAGACAATCAGTGGATTACTCTAGACGTAATGCCACAAATAGCGAGCGTCCATCTCGGTACAAACGCAGTGGAATTGCGCGATCATCTGGTAGCTCTTCAATAATTTCTAACAGCTCATCTGCCGAAGAAACGCTACGATGGTCAATGCTAACTAATATATCGCCTACACGCAGACCCGCTTGTGAGGCAACACTTTCCGGATCAACTTGGCGCACTTCCACGCCACCACTTATATTCAGGCGCTCACGGGTTTCTTCATCAATTTCAACTACTGCCACACCCAGGCGAACCTGATTATTGCTGCTCGAACTATCTCTATGGTCAGCTTCTGAATCAGGCCAGCTACCCAGCTCAAGCGTTTCTGTTACCTGTTCGCCATCGCGCATCAGTGTTAAATCCACATCACTGCCTGGAGCAACGCGACCAATCAGACGCGGCAATGTACTGGAACGATCAACCTCTTCCCCGTTTACTTCAATAATGACATCACCCGCCTGAAGGCCACCTTGGGCCGCAGGCCCATCCGGGTCTAGGTCAGCAATCAGTGCGCCAATAGCTTCTTCCATGCCAAACGACTCGGCCAGATCACGAGACACAGGCTGAATCATTACGCCCAGCCAACCTCGATTCACATGTCCATCTTCGCGTAGCTGATCAGCAACATCCATTGCCACATTAATGGGGATAGCAAAAGAGAGCCCCATAAAGCCGCCACTACGAGTAAGTATTTGAGAGTTAATACCTACCACTTCCCCTTCAAGGTTAAATAAAGGGCCACCGGAATTACCTGGATTAATGGCAACATCGGTTTGGATAAAAGGTACGTAAACATCACGAGGCAGCGTGCGGTTAATAGCACTCACAATTCCAGCAGACACCGAATGGTCAAAACCAAAGGGTGAGCCTATGGCAGCCACCCACTCGCCGACTTTTAATTCATCAGAGTCGCCCAAATTGAGCACTGGCAAGTTATTGGCATCAACTTTCAATAGCGCCACATCTGTCTGCGTATCACTACCTACCAGCTCTGCGGTTAGTTCTCGACGATCGTTTAATCGCACAAGAATTTCATCAGCATCTTGAACCACGTGGGCATTCGTTAGTACGTAACCATCCGCACTAATGACGAAGCCAGAGCCAAGTGACTGACGCTCTTCACTGCGACCTGGCCCTCGGCTGGGAGGCGTAGGAAAACTGTCGCCAAAAAAGTGCCGAAATATTTCAGGGATATCCTGACTACCGAACCCTTGAATTGAAGGTCCAGAGCCACGCTGAATCGTCCTGCTGGTAGAGATATTAACAACGCCGGGGGCTGCATCTTCTACCAACTTGGTAAAGTCTGGCAGATTCTGCGCGTGGGCATTTTGCCCCACGGCCAAAAGTGCAATAAAGCACAGCCAAAGTGCGGAGGGAAAAACCAAGCGCTTCATGCAACAGCTCCTAATCAAGCAAGTACAAACCACGTACTAAACATAAGGGAGTGCAACTCTCAGCGAGTTACAGGAGTATTAACTGACCAGACGCGGACGGAAGCGTTCCACTCGTCCGCGCAGAAGATATTTCAGGATGACGACAGAGCTAATTAAAGTACTAAAAAATAGCATCGCACAAAACCAATCACTCCTCCCCATCCCTGACGCAGCACCCGAAATGATGATGGCAAACAGGAGGGGTAACGCATAAACAAGCAGCGCCAACCTGTTAACATCATTTTTACCAACAGTGAACGACACTAAGCTACCTATTGGATAACGGCTGGGATATTGCGAGGGCAAACCACCTGGATCAATAACGGCGTGTGGTTGACGACGGACCAACAACCCTACGCCACAACCACGACCTTCAGCACACTGCTGACAAGCGACATTGCTCGACACATCAACGACTAACCCTGCCCTAGAGTGATCAATGACAGTGCCTGAGCGTACAATAGCATTGCAATCTGTAGTGTTCACAACGATGTACCTAATTATTCAAACTGCACCGATTGAACAATGCGCTGCAACAATTCAACGGGCAGCTCGCCGATGCCCACTAATTGCCAGCTCTGATCTCCAACATCGATCAACGACACAGCAGCGGTAGACACGCCTATTCGATGAAGACCTTCCTGTAACGCTGATGGTTGACTGGCGGGCGACACGAACACACTCACAGCAGCTAACCCGTCGCTATACACACGCTGGCCGCTTTGCTGCCCCGGCTCCAGGGGCTGTTCAATAAACCCTTCGGGCAGCCAAGTTACTTGCCAGGACTGGTCAAGCATTTGTTCATCTGCGGGACTAGGTAATTCACCACTATAGGCGGTAGGAGAATGGAGCTGAGTAATCTGGAAGGTTTCAAGGACACGGCCTTGAGCATCACTAAGCACGTGCTTAAGTAACAGCCCCGTCTCTTGATCGATCCACCAAGTATGCTGATATCGCTGACTATCAATAGGCGAAAAGCGGAGTTCTACAGCATCACGTTCGGCTACCCGTGTTTTATCCTGAAGCGCTATTTCGTAATGCTCAGCAACATGCTCTGCCCATGCTTCTGGTGCAGACGTTGAGTCAGAGTCGCTGGGTGGAAACCAAGCTAAGTGCCCAGCAATGGAGCGGCGCTCAACACTAACGGACGGGCCATCCAGGTGTTGAACCACTTGTTGCCGGACGCCATCTCGAACACGATGGGAAAGTGCCAGCGTTCTCACCCCTATAGCATCAATAGAAACGGCGCGCGCTTGAAATTCAAAGCAGTGTCCAGCATAAACGCTCGACACAAGCCACTCATGAGCAGTAGTGAAGGGAGGTTGGTTAAGTGCATCTGCGCAGGAAAGCGACGGATAGCTATCAGCTTTCAGCTGGAGAGGCAGTAAACTGGTGCTCAATACGCCCAGGCCAACTGCTAACTTACCTCTCCAGGCAAGATATTTACCAATCACATTTCCAGCCACGTGGGCCCTCACTTGATATAAAGTCGGCCAAAATACCTATTAACGTTGCCCTAAAGGTTCCGTTACTGAAGAAGAGCGCATTAACGGCATCCAGCTATCACCACTCCCACCGGCAGCACCTTGCGCATGTTGCTCAAGGTACGATTTAAGCAGGCGAATCTGATCAGCATCAATAGCTAATGTCTGCTGAGCCATATCCCCTTGAGGCGCATGGGGCGAAGAAAACCCTGCATCGCTGACATTCATAAAACCGCCTTGACCGGATTGGCCATTAACACGAAACGGCGTTTGTTCGAACATCGGCATTTCTGATGGCGTCATCGAAGCGGGTTGAGATGCTGCTAAATTAACAGGCTGAACTTGCACACCACCGCCAGACTGGGCAGCAATGCTATCTCCTGCGCTTCCCCCCACACTCTGCGGGCTACCTGAGGTCGTGTTACCGTTGTTAAAGAACTGCACCCCAGTGATAACCATGAGCGAAACGGCAGCCGCTACCCCGGCACCACGGGCAAAGGAAAGCCCACCAGAGCGAGCGGGAGTAACCACGGTGTCGTCTTCAAGGGCTGGAGCAGGCTCATCACGCAATCGATCCATAATGCCAGCAGAGAGATCGATGCTCACATCTACATTTCTTTCACGCTGCATCATGCTGCGCGCCAAATGGTAGCGCCGCCATGTCTCCGCCGCATCAGAATCGTCAGGCAGTGACTTCAACACTCGGCGCAATTCAAGCTCGTCACTCTCGCTATCCATCAATGCTGAAAGCGACTCCCGTGTGTTTTGACTCATACTTCACACCCTCACACTGTGTTAAAAGAAGCGCTGCGATGACACTGCTAACGAGTGTTTACCACCCCAGCAACTCCACAGGCCAAGACCTTGTTTCAAATCGCCAACTTCCAAACGTTTAATAATCAGCAGATTAAACTGTGTAACTACTGAATATTGAACGTTCACTTGGCGCTTACTCGACCTAACCAAGATCGTCAGGTTCTATGACGCTTCACTTTCCAGACAGTTCACAAAAAAAGTAAAAACGTAATTAAATGTGAATTTAAAGCTCTGCGTCTACCACTATCCGCCCCTCACTCATCGCGACTATTCCTGGCTGTTGTCACTAATGGGCGTATATGCTCATCAACCGCTTCACGGGCGCGAAAAATGCGCGAACGCACTGTTCCTACGGGGCATTGCATCACCTGAGCAATGTCTTCATACGCAAGGCCATCTAGTTCACGCAGCGTGATCGCAGTGCGTAAATCATCTGGCAGATTCTCGATGGCTTCGTAAACGGCGGCTTCCAGCTGGTCCCGAGCAATCGATGCCTCTGGCGATTCAGAGTCAGCCAGCCGCCCGCTCTGATCAATCATTTCAGCATCGACAATATCTAGGTCACTGCCGGGCGGTCTACGCCCCCGAGACACTAAATGGTTTTTGGCAGTGTTGATCGCGATACGATACATCCATGTGTAAAACGCACTTTCCGACCGAAACTTACCGAGTGCACGGTACGCTTTGATAAAGGCTTCTTGCGCCACGTCTTGTACTTCGGAGTGATCGTGAACATAACGCCCAATCAATCCAATAATTTTGTGCTGATATTTTTTTACCAGTAGATCGAAAGCGCGTGTATCACCTTTTTGGGCACGTTCAACCAGCTGTTGGTCTGTTTCACGAGTGCCCATTCACACTTCCCTCCCGCTCGTGCGACGCACGCCGAGCGCTTTCTCTCTTCGCCCTTTCATGTGGGCCTTTACAGCAAGCAGCATAGTGTCCCTTGGGCATTGGTTAATCTTAATGATGACAGATGATAGTGAATGATTCGCCTACCACACCCAGTGTAAAAAAGTATCCAATGGTACTTAGTGTTACGCGTTCTTAGCGAGGCATCAAGCGCTTACACTCTTTCCCCTCCCATTCCTCCCGACCTAACCCACAGCCCCCGCAGAATCTTGACCGTGACACTTTTCGTTTAGATCAAGTTCCGCAACAATTGATTTTTACCTGCCTGACACGCCATAGTAGAGCCACTTTTTAGTCCATAGCGCACGCACAGGTAGCACGATGTCAGATCAGCAGGTTAGTAACCTTAACGTCCTTGCACAGGATGTTCTCACCACCCCCGAAGCTCTTAAACAGACTATTCCGCTGACAGAAGCTGCGGAACGCTCTGTTATTGAGGGCCGCCATACCATTCAAAACATCCTCGACGGCAAAGATCATCGGCTTCTCGTCGTTGTAGGCCCATGCTCCATCCATGATGTGGATGCCGCACTGGACTATGCGCGCCGGCTGCGTAAATTGGCAGATCAAGTGAGCGACAGCCTGTTCATTGTCATGCGCGTCTATTTCGAAAAACCCCGGACAACGGTGGGTTGGAAAGGACTGATAAACGACCCGCATCTTAACGATTCTTTCGAAATTGATGAAGGTCTTCACATCGCGCGCAAGCTACTCGTCGACCTGGCTGAGCTTGGCCTGCCGCTCGCAACGGAAGCGTTAGACCCGATCTCTCCCCAGTATATGCAAGACTGCATTAGCTGGTCGGCGATCGGTGCACGCACTACAGAATCGCAAACCCACCGTGAGATGGCGTCAGGTCTATCCTGCCCAGTCGGCTTTAAAAACGGCACCGACGGCAGCCTTGACGTCGCTATTAATGCACTGCAGTCCGTTGCCAGCCCGCATAACTTCCTAGGTATCAACAACGCAGGCCAAGTCGCCATTATTCGCACACGCGGCAACGCTTACGGCCACGTCGTGTTGCGCGGCGGCAACGGTAAGCCTAACTACGACAGCGTCAGCGTTTCGCTAGCTGAAAAGGAGCTTAAAAAAGCCGACCTTTCAGCCAACATTATGATCGATTGCTCTCACGCCAATTCTAATAAAGATGCTGGCCTACAGCCGCTTGTGCTCGAGAACGTCACCAACCAAATTCTGGAAGGCAACACGTCCATTATTGGTCTGATGGTTGAGTCAAACATTGGCTGGGGCAACCAAAAAGTTCCTGCCGACCTTAGCCAGCTGACGTACGGCGTTTCCATCACCGACGCCTGCATTGATTGGGATACGACGGTCGAAACTTTTACCCATATGAACGAAAAACTCGCTCCGGCGCTCACCAAGCGTATCGCACAGTAAGAAAAAACGGCTAGTAATCATAAGTGCCCCGCAAGGATATTAGCCTTAGCGGGGCATTTTATTGCTACATTTTATTACCACTTATTACTGCATGATTTCTCGTTTGAATGGCGGCAATGCATCTAGCAACGCTTGGCCGTACCGGCGAGTAATCACCCGTCGATCTAGCAGCGTAATGACACCGCGGTCGCTCTCCTTACGGATCAGCCGCCCGCAAGCCTGCACTAGCTTGATTGACGCATCTGGAACGCTAATCCGCATAAACGGGTTCCCACCCTGGCTTTCAATCCACTCGGCAAGCGTGGCCCCCACCGGATCATCAGGCACCGCAAATGGCAGCCGCGTAATCACCACATGGGTGAGATAGTCGCCGGGCAAATCGATACCTTCAGCAAAACTAGCCAAGCCAAAAATAATGCTGCCATTGCCGTCATCGACAGCCGCGCGATGACGCTCAAGCAGTTCGCGCTTGGGCAACGCATCCTGCGCCAGCACTCGCTCTTTAGTTGCCGCAGGCAGCGCTTTCTCCACCGCCCGCAATTGCGCCCTAGAAGAAAACAGCACCAGCACCGCTTCGTTATTTCCCAATTGAACCACGAAATTAACGATGGCGCTTTCATGGGCATCGCGATCACTGGGGTCGGTCGCCTCTTTAGGCACGCGCAGAATGGCATTGGCATAATCAAAGGGGCTCGGCAGCGCCTGATAGCGATAGCGGTTTGCTAACCCAGCGCGCTCTTGGATTCGCTCAAAACGCCCCAGCGCGGTAAGCGTGGCTGATGTTACTACCGCGCCATGACAGCGTCCCCACAAATGTTTCGCAAGGGTATGCGCCGCTGATACGGGACTTGCCGAAAACTCGATTTCCGGCTCTCCCGCCACACGACTAAGCGTTATCCAGCGGGCACTGGGTGGCGCATTGGCAGCATCCTGCTCACTGAAGGCTTGCCATAGCGCATGGGCATCAAGTGAACGCCCATGCAGCAGTGCAATCAGCGGCAACCACGTGTCGGCTTGATCCCTATCCAGCCCTGTTTGCTTATCAGGGTCGAGACTTTCGCGCAGGATATCGCTAATGCTTTCCAGGCTACGTGACAACGTGGCAAACATAACCAACAGTTGCTTGGCTTGTTCGCGAAGCGCTTCCGGCACCTGGCCTTTTTCAAAACGCTGCTGATGGCTAGCTTCTTCATCCGACAAGCCGTTTTCCCGCCCGGCCAGTTGGTGACCCATGCTAAACACATCGCCCAAGGCAGGCTCTAAGCTATGCAGTAACTCAGGTAACCCCGCGAGCAAGCGCGCGATTGTCGGCTGAGCCGCTAGCCCCTGATGAAGATCAGTCAAACTGCTTTTCAAGGTTTTAAGCCAGCGCAAACAGCCATGCACCGCAAAACGATGGGCAAAGTGGGAAAGTGCCTTATCTGGCAGGTGGTGGCCTTCATCAAAGACAAAAATGCAGTCAGCGGGATCGGGTAGAATCGCCCCACCACCCAACGCCAGGTCAGCAAGAACCAAGTCATGGTTGGCCACGATTATATCGGCATCTTCCAGATCACGCCGAGAACGAAAAAAGGCGCAAGCACCAAAATGACCGCAGCGACGGCCTGTGCATTGGCGATGATCCACCGTTAGCTGCCGCCAATGACTGTCGTCGATGGACGCCGACCACGTATCGCGATCGCCTTCCCACTCACCCTTGCCGTAAGCCTCTGCCATATCCGTGGCTAATAGGGAAAAGTCACTGCTGTTGGATTGAAGTGACTGCTCAAATAGCGACAGCGTCGGGTTTGGCTCAGAGCCTTCTAATGCCTGGTCAAGACGCGCAACACACACGTACCTGCCACGCCCTTTTGCCAAGGCATAACGAAAGGCAATACCGCTATGGCTGGCAAGCGAAGGCAGGTCTTGATTAAGCACCTGCTCCTGCAGTGCCACCGTTGCAGTGGAAACAATCAGTCGCTTTCCCTGCGCTTTGGCAATCGGCAACGCGGCAATCAGGTAGGCAAGCGTTTTACCAGTTCCGGTGCCCGCCTCCAGCACGCACACATGATTATCGTTTGTGCGCTTGCCTTCGCCATCCTGCTCAATGCCACCTAGCGTACGAGCAATTTCTGCAATCATCAGGCGCTGGCCGTAGCGTGGCGTCAGCTCAAGCTTTTCCACCACGCGACGATAGGCGTCTTGAATATCGCTTTTCAGCGCATTATCGAGCATGCGCGTTACAGCATGCCTTCCGGCGGATGTTCGCAGGGCAGCTTACCGTTAATGTAGCGCTCAATTTCTGGTAGCGAGAACGCATCTTCTTCACCAACAAAACTAATCGAAACGCCTTTGGCACCGGCACGTCCGGTACGTCCAATACGATGAACGTAATCTTCCGGATCTTCAGGCAACGTGTAGTTGATCACGTGGCTGACATCTTCGATATGAATGCCACGCCCTGCGACATCAGTAGCCACCAACACTTGAATTTCTCCCTCACGGAAGCTTTCCAACGTCTTGATGCGCTGATTCTGCGGCACATCGCCTGATAGCATGGCGACACTAACGCCTGCTTTTTTCAGCAAATCATCTAGCTTGCGTACGAGATCGCGACGGTTACCAAACACCATTACTCGCTCGAAGCTTTCCTGCGTTAGCAGATTCACCAGCAGTCGCTGCTTGTCGTCATCAGACACTAGATAAACGCGCTGATCGATATCTGCCTGGTTCTCAACGGTGACTTCAATCTCTACATGGGCAGGATCGAGCGTCCATTGACTCGCCAGACTCAAGATATCGTCAGTGAAGGTTGCCGAGAACAGGAACGTCTGGCGCTCCTCTTTTTTAGGCGTATAGCGAATGATGCGCTTCACATCGGGAATAAAGCCCATGGAAAGCATGCGATCCGCTTCATCCAGCACCAACACTTCGACTTCAGAGAGGTCGATATCGCGCTTCTGGTGGAAATCCAGCAGGCGTCCTGGTGTTGCCACCAAAATATCGATCTTCTTGCCCAGGCTCTCGCGCTGCTTTTGGTAATCCATGCCGCCGACAACACTGGCCACATTGAGCTGCGTGAAGCGAGCAAGCGCTTTAGCATCTTTTTCGATTTGCAGTGCCAGCTCCCGGGTAGGCGCGATAATCAACGCACGGGGTGCGCCTGATTTTTGGCCATCAGGGGTCGGCTCTTCCAGAAAATAAGCCATTACCGAAATCAAAAAGGCAGCAGTTTTTCCGGTACCTGTCTGCGCCTTGCCGACAATATCGCCACCCAGCAACGTATGACGCAGCGCCTCTGACTGAATAGGCGTGCAGTATTCAAACCCTTGGGCATGAATGGCACGCATTAAAGGCAGCGGCAAATCAAAGTCATGGAAGCGCCACTTGCCGGCAACGGCGGGCACCTGAAACTGACGAAGATCCCAGTTCGATTGACGACGACGCGGCTTCCGACGGCGGCGTTTTGGCTTGCGGTTCTGGGCCGATGCTGTGGTCTGTTCCGACTCGCTCATAGGCTGTGTATCTGTCCATTGCTGTGGATGTTAGGCATCACGAAGTGCGCATTGTACCAGGGGTTGGCGATAAGAGCGCGTCCTGCTGTCGAAGGAGTACGCTTGCCTGTTAGAATGAGGCATAAATTAACCCAAGGAGCGCGATATGACGCGTAAGAAAAAAACTCGTTCGCTGGCGGATAAGGTAACTATCCGTACTGGCCGCCGCAAAGATTACAAGAAGTGGCGCCATGATAACCCTGACCAGGTAACCTCTTCACGCCGTTTTGTGGCTAAAAAGCAGCAACAACGTAAGCTTCAAGCAGTGCGTAAACTAGCGCGCCAGCAAGAAGGACAAAATATTGTTATCCATCCTGACAAAGAAGGAGACAACCCGTCTGGAGAGCATTCGTAATGCGTTTGGTCTCGTTTAATATCAATGGCATTCGGGCACGACTGCATCAGCTTCAAGCGCTGATTGACACGCAGCAGCCAGATGTCATTGGCCTGCAGGAAACCAAAGTGCAAGACAGCGAGTTTCCCCTGGCTGACGTTGAAGCTATGGGCTATCACGTTTTTTATTACGGTCAAAAGGGCCATTACGGGGTTGCCCTACTGTGTCGGCAAAAACCTCAAGCGGTTTTTTATGGCTTTCCTGATGATGAGGAAGACGCCCAGCGCCGCATGATTGGCGTGCGGCTACTCGCCGATAATGGTGAATCAGTCACCGTGTGGAATGGCTACTTCCCCCAGGGTGAAAACGTTGAACACCCAACTAAATTCCCTCATAAAGCGCGCTTCTATCAGCAATTGGCAAGCCTGCTTCAAAACCAGCACCGCCCCGACGAACAGCTGGCGATCATGGGGGATTTCAACATATCGCCGGAAGATCAGGATATTGGCATTGGCGAACCAAGCCGCAAACGCTGGTTACGCGAGGGCAAAGCCAGCTTTCAGCCTATCGAGCGAGAATGGCTTGAAGGTATAAAAGCGTGGGGCCTTAGCGACAGCTATCGGCTGTGCCACCCGGATAATAGCGAATGGTTCAGTTGGTTTGACTATCGTTCAAAGGGTTTTGACCGCGAGCCAAAACGCGGCCTGCGCATTGACTATATTCTTGTGTCTAAACCGCTTGCCGAATGCGTCACCGATGCAGGCATTGATTATCAATTGCGTGGTATGGAGCGGCCTTCCGATCACGCTCCCACCTGGAGTGATTTTGCGCTGACGCTTTCACAGGCAGACTAAGCACAAACAAACAAGCTCGCCCCTCTCATCAATCGAGAGGGGTCCGATCAAGGGCTTCTCACCCTTCAAAAATTCGACAACCACTGCTTGGCCTGATCATCGCCAAGATTCACCGCTTTGATAAGCGCTTCCTCGGCCTGATCATCTTGCCCCCAGCGGTAAGCAAGCTGTCCGTATTGCCGCCAGTCTTCAGCTTTTTGAGTGTTCTCAGCAAGCGCCTTCCAAGCATTCAGCGCCTTTTCGATATCCTTGGCCTGCTGCCATGCGCCCGCCAACAACCTTAGCGCTTCTTCATCACGCGTCAAAGCACCTTCTTGGATAGCCGCTTCCAAGTGTTCGCCTGCCCTGGCTGGCGTACCACCGGCCAAATGCAGGCGAATTAACGTCAAGCGATCTTCGGTCGTGGTGAACTTACCCAACTGCCATGCCATCTCCCACACGCCGGCAGCCACGCCAGCCTGGCCTGCTTGTTGGGCAAGCCCGGCCGCCTGACGCCAGGCATCAGGCTCGCTCTGTGCATTCAAACCACCCACTAGCCAACCGAGAGCTTCATCGTTTTGCCCCGCATTGCGCAATACCGCGGTGGTTAGCGTCTGCTGCGTGTCAGTCAAACCGCCTTTTTGCAGTAACGGCGACAGCCAGCCTGCAGCAGCATCCCAGCGCTCCTCTTCCGCCAATAAGCGAACCAGCCGCCATGCTGACTCGTCATAATGAGAATTGCCCTGGGACTGCGTTAGCCACTGCTCATACAGCGCGATGGCCTCAGTGGGCTGGTTACCTGCGCGACGTAGCGACGCCTCATCACGCAGCCAGCGCAGGATTTGGCTGTTAGGCACGCTAGGGCGCTGTCGTGCGCTGGCTAACTCATTAGCAGCCGCAACGTGATCACCTTGACGCACTAACGCACTCGCGGCGAGCTGATGATATAGCGCACTTGCCCACTGGTCGGCACGATTGCCGCTGGCGAGACGCGCTGCCTGAGATCGTGCATGATCAGCAATACGGTTGAGCACATCGCTGTCAGCCTCGCCATTGGGCTGCTCAGCTAATTGGCTTTGAAGCCTGTTAAGATCGCGAACAATGTCACCCGGCAGCGGTTCGTTCGCCTGCGCCACAACGCTTAGCGCGCTCAATACGACGATTCCCACCCAACGCTGCATACTTTTTCCTCGACTGGCGTTCTCGACGAGCCAATTCATACTGGCTATCTCAACTGGCTATCTCAACTGGAACTCAATGCGCTGCGTGGCGCGGCGAAGCTGTTGGCCGGGCTCAAACTGCCAGCGCGCAATCGCTTCGCGGGCAGCGTCTTCAAACACTCGCCTTGGCTGTGCTCGCGTGACGCGAATCGTGCCGTTATCGACGCTGCCATCTCGGCGAATAACAAACTCCACCTCAACAAAGCCCTCCATGCCGCGCCTCTGAGCACGCGGCGGATAAGAAGGGTTCACGCGGCTGGTTGGGGCGACTTGCCCAACACTGACAGGCTCATTCGATGGCGCAGGCTCTGCCACTGGCGAGGCTTCACGCTGCACTGTCGTAGGCGCAGGAGAAGGCGCCGCCGTTTCAGCTGGCTGAGGTGCAGGATCAGGCTGCGGCGCTGGCCTTGGAGACGGCTTCGGCGCGGGCTGCGGGGTTGGTTCGGGAGTAATTTCCGTTAGCTCTGGCAACTCACTCTCCAACTCAACTGGTTCCACTGGCTCATCTGGAAGTTCCACTTCAGGCAGCGCAATCGCACTCTCTGCAACAGGTGCCGGTGCAGGCATAGGCATCGGCGGCGGTGCTGGCGCCGCCTCAGAAGGTGCAGGCGACGGCGCTTCTTGCTCTGGCGCTACCTCTGGTGCGTCTATCATAGTCATCGACATGGTCATTATCGGCGTCTCTGGCGAACGCTCTGGGGGTGTTACTAGTAGCGCCAGCATCCAAAACAAACCAACGGCTAAGGCAATACCACCTAGTATCGAGAGGGCATGACGAATCATGGAGCGCTCCGGCTCGCTGCCACGGCGATCTGATCAACACCCGCCTGCTTGAGGCGATCCATCACTTCAATCAACAGCCCAGTGGTGGACTCCCGATCGGCTTGGATAACAACGGAGCCATCATCACTCAACATACCGGCCACCTGCTGACCAATACGATGCACATCGACTGGCTTACCATCGACCCAAACAGCACCTTCTGGCGTCACCGCAATCAACACCTGTGCATCTGGCCGCGGGCTTGCCGCTGCCGCTTCAGGGCGGTCAATCTCAACACCGCTCTCTTTAATAAAGCTGGTCGTCACGATAAAAAAGATCAGCATGATAAAGACAACATCCAGCATCGGCGTCAGGTTAACTTCATTGCTATCAGCCGTGGTATCTATAGAGCGGCGTCTACGCATCATTCTCCTCCAAGGCACGAGCTAAGCGGTCGTGTAACCGCTGGTCTTCGCGACGAATAACGTGCTCTAAACGACTAATAAACAGCAACCCCACCACCGCAATCGCCATGCCGGTTAGCGTGGGCAATGTGGCACGGGCAACACCGTCGGCCATTGCCCTCGCCTGATGGGTATCACTGAGAGAAAGGCTATCGAACACGGTAATCATACCGGTGACGGTACCCAACAAGCCTAACAGTGGACATAGCGCCACGAGCAGCTTGATCCATGGCAACGGGCGGCGCAGCTTAGCAACCAGCGCCTCTGTCCAGACATTGCGCAGCGTGCGCGCACTCCAGCTACGATGATCACTGCGTGCCGCCCAGCGACGAATCAGTTGGCGCCGGGCACGCCGCCAGCTAAAGCGGTAATACCACCAACGCTCTATTGCCATCCCAAATACCAGCACGGCAACGAATGCCAGCACCATTAAAACGGCACCACCGGCATCAAGCAGCCGCTCAACGGGCTCAAGCCAAAGAGGTAACGTGGGCATATTAGGTCACCGCTTGCGCATTAGCCGTCGACTGCGCTTCGAGGTGGTCAGCCAAGGTAGCGCTTGCTTCGCCTTCAATGGCTTGGGTAATCAAGCGACTCCGGCTTGCCAAGGCCGTCTGGGCAAACAGCAGCGGAACCGCTGTCACAAGCCCCAGCACCGTTGTTACCAGCGCCTGACTGATACCACCGGCCATTAACTGCGGGTCACCGGTGCCAAATACGGTAATCGCTTGGAAGGTGACAATCATACCGGTCACGGTACCCAGCAGGCCTAGCAGCGGTGCAATGGCCGCCAACAGCTTAACGATAGGCTGACCACGTTCGATACGTGGCAACTCAGCTAACACCGCCTCATCTAACCTCGCTTCCAGTGCTTCCGGCGTTTGGTGTTTATCCAACTCCTTGAAGCGCGCCAGCACACGACCCAGTGGGTTATTGGCATTCGGTTGATCCAACGCTTTACGCTGACGATGCACTCGTGCACTGACGACGACTAAATAAAGGTACTGAGCCAGTGCCACCAATAGGCCAAAGCCACCCAGTGCCACTACTACGTAACCAACATAACCGCCCTGCTGGAAACGTTCCCAGAGGCTTGGCCGCTGAGCAAGGGCTTCCAGCACGCTACCCTGGGTAGGATCAATGGCAAACACACGGCTTTCGCCTTGATGATAGGCCGACAGTACAGCGCTAATTTCTGCAGGAGTACGCGGCACTTCGGCCAAGCTATCATCATCCTGGCCTTTTCTGAGCAGCGCTGTTTCGGTAAACGCCGCAAAATCGCCCAAGCGCACGACATTGCGCGGCTCAATCTCGCCACTAGCATCAGCCACCGGCAATTCAAGGCGTTCGGCACGCCCGGTGTTCCGTGTAAGTGTCGCTAAGCTGTCCACAACGGACTCGATCTGTTGACGCTCCAGCACTTCAATCTCATTGAGACGCGGCGGTAGCGCATCAGCATCCAGCGTTAACCAGCTGTCACCGCCAAGTTCGTTGCGTACCTCTTCGCTGTGCCGTGTCAAATCCGCCAGCAACGAGGTGATCGCTTCGCCTTGATCTTCCTGACGCTCGGCCAGCGCTTGAGCCTGCTGTGCTTGTTCCTGCTGCTGCGTGGCTAATGCTGCCTGCTGCTCTTCAGCGTCTTGATGCTCAGCACGTGCTTTTTCTAGCGCAGCCTCTAGCGCTTGCTGATCATTCAGAAATGATTGTAGTCGCGCTTGGTCGCGAGCTTCGGCGGCTTCACGAGCTTCACGTAACGAACCAACACTGTCAGTTTGTGCCAGCGCCACACTGCTGCCCAGAAGGCTTGCCAGTAGTGCTAAACAGATAATGGTTCTGCACGCACCTCGTTGGCGTGTCAACAGACTCATTGCTGGCCCCCTGCGTGGTCGTTAGCAATAATGGAAAGTGGTAAACGCAGCAATTCTGGCGTGCGCTGATCGTCGGCAATACGCAGGCCGTTGCGCACCTGACGGCGAGCACGTTCATCAAGCCCCTGCCATTCACCGCTCGCTTTATCCCACACACCCCCTTCTCGACCATCAGGGGTTAGGTAATAAAAGCCGATTCGGCCAATACGCAAGTATTCCACCTCACGCGGGTTACCTTCTGCCAATTGCAAACGACCACGCCAGCTATCAACCTCGCGGCCGTACGCTAGCTCGGCTCGCCACGCTTCCAACAAATTAGCAATGCGCGCTGCGCTCTCTGATGGCTGCTGTTCATCAGGCTTAACACGCGCCAAACGCTCGGCCTTCAGAAATGGCAGGTCAGACTCGATCCAACTGATCAGCTGTTCCATCATGTCCTGCTCAACCGCAGGCAGCGCGGCGCGGGTGTCGCTCAACGTATCGAGTGCTTGGCCAAGGCGCTGTTGGCGCTCGGCCTCACTGGCCAAGCGACCGCTTAGAGCAGCATTGGACGCTTCCATCTGGCGGGTTTCCTGCTCCAGGCGGCGCAGCTCTTCAAGCGCGGAACGCGTGACGTCATCAGCCTCATCAATTTGCTGCTGAAGTACGGACTGCGCTTGCTGGGCCTCGACACTCTGGGCCGCTTGATCGACTGTCTCATCGCTTGCCATTAGCGTACCGCTGACCAGCACCCCGGCAAGCCAGCCTCCATACAAGGCAAAGAAAGGCCTTTTCAGCACGTTACGTCTCCGTTACTGGTAAAAGCGCATAAAAATGGCGCCCCTACCCTCATTAGGTATGAGAACTATTTGCGTTTGATTGCAGAGGCATAGCCTAACATTAATTCAATAAATGACAATATTTATCATTAGCATTTAATGGTGTGCCGGATGAAGGCGTCATAAGAAAGGCTGTTCATCAATTCACCTACAACATCACCGCAGGCGCCATCACTGCAAATGGCTTTATTGGCACTAATTGACGCCTGCGTATATGCTGATAATATACTTCCATGATCAATTGGGCAGATGTGTCTGGCTTTGACTGGGACGAAGGCAACTCTCGCAAAAACGCGGAGAAGCATAGTGTTAGCCAGTCCGAAGCAGAAGAAACTTACTTTAATGAACCGCTTCTGGTGCTGGAAGACTCCAAACACAGCCAGAAGGAGCCTCGTTTTCACGCCCTTGGCAAAACTGATGATGAAAGACTGCTACATATCACGTTTACACTAAGACATCACCGCACGCTAATCCGAGTGATTTCCGCTCGCGACATGCACCGCAAAGAGAGGGCTCTTTATGAACAAACTAAAAAAGATGCCTGAGTTCAATACTGAGGCAGAAGAGCGAGCATTTTGGGAGACCCACGACTCCGCTGATTACCTGGATTGGAGCCAGGCAACACCGGCCTATTTCCCGAAGTTGAAACCCTCAACCAAGACTATCTCACTTCGCTTGCCCGAAACTCTGCTCGACCGTATCAAAATCGAGGCTAACAAGCGGGATATGCCCTATCAGTCGCTGATCAAAGTATGGCTTGCAGATGACGTAAATGACAGTCGTCGGAGTTGAGGTGTTGACGCGGAGTTTTGCGGTACTGAGTCTACATTCTCTCAACCCGCGCTCATGCCACTTTCCTGTGTCAATTACCTTTTCGAGGCTGGGCGTAGCCGAGTTTGCTGAGGCGGGAAGTGGCGAGCGCCTGCTCGCCACCCTTTCAAGCTAACTTCTTAACTGGGGCTCAAAACGCCCAGTCATCGTCCTCGGTGGCGACGGCTTTGCCGATCACGTAGGAAGAGCCGGAGCCGGAGAAGAAGTCGTGGTTTTCATCCGCACTTGGGGAAAGTGCCGCCATAATGGTTGGATCGACGTCGGTGACACTGCTGGGGAACAACGGCTCGAAGCCCAGATTCATCAGCGCCTTGTTGGCGTTGTAGTGAAGGAATTTCTTCACGTCTTCCGTCAAGCCTACCTCATCATAGAGCGATTCGGTGTAGCGCACTTCGTTGTCGTAAAGCTCTAGCAGCAGCTCATAAGCGTAGTCTTTCACCTCTTGCTGGCGCTCGGGCGTGGCTTCTGCCAGCGCTTGCTGGAACTTGTAGCCAATGTAGTAGCCGTGCACTGCCTCATCACGAATGATTAAACGAATCAGATCCGCCGTGTTGGTCAGTTTGGCGTGGCTCGACCAATACATGGGCAGATAGAACCCTGAATAGAACAGGAAGGATTCCAGGAAGACGCTGGCCACCTTGCGCATCAGCGGGTCGTCAGAGCGATAACGCTCAAGGATCAACTCAGACTTTGCCTGCAGTGTCGGGTTTTCTTCACTCCAGCGAAACGCATCATCCACATCCCGCGTAGTGCATAGCGTCGAGAAAATCGAGCTATAGGAACGCGCATGCACCGATTCCATAAAGGCAATATTGGTGTAAACCGCCTCTTCGTGTGGCGTGCGGGCATCTTCCATTAATACTGGCGCGCCCACGCTGCTCTGAATCGTATCCAGCAGCGTCAGGCCGGTGAACACACGAATCGTCAGCTGCTTTTCCTGCTGTGTCAGGGTATTCCACGATTGAATATCGTTGGAGAGCGGCACTTTTTCCGGCAACCAAAAGTTGCTGGTCAGGCGGTTCCACACTTCCAGGTCTTTATCGTCCTGAAGGCGGTTCCAGTTGATCGCATCGACCCGCGATAAACGTTGCATAGTGGTCATCAGAATTCTCTCACCAACATGATCTAATAAAAGCGATATACGATTACAGCGAGCAGGAAACGCAGCCTTCTACTTCCGTACCTTCAAGCGCGCTCTGGCGTAAACGGATGTAGTAAAGCGTCTTGATGCCCTTACGCCACGCGTAAATTTGCGCTTTGTTGATATCCCGAGTGGTGGCGGTATCAGGGAAGAACAGCGTCAACGACAGCCCCTGATCAACGTGTTTAGACGCTTCCGCATAGGTATCGATAATTTTCTCAGGGCCAATTTCATAGGCATCCTGGAAATAATCGAAGTTCGCCTCATTCAAGAATGGCGCCGGATAGTAAACACGCCCCAGCTTACCCTCTTTACGGATCTCAATTTTCGCTGCCACCGGGTGAATACTGGAAGTGGAGTGATTGATGTATGAGATAGAACCCGTTGGCGGCACCGCTTGCAGGTTACGGTTATACAGCCCGTGCGCCATCACCGAGGTCTTTAGCGCCTGCCACTCTTCCTGGGTAGGTAGTGCAATACCGCTACGCTCAAACAGGTGACGCACTTTATCAGTTTGCGGCAGCCATGCTTGATCGGTGTACTTATCAAAGAACGTGCCCGATGCATAGGTGGAATCTTCAAACCCAGCAAAGGCTTCGCCGTGTTCAATCGCCAACTGGTTAGATGCACGAATCGCATGGAATGCCACGCAATAGAAGTAGAGATTGGTGAAGTCCAAGCCCTCTTCTGAACCATAATAAATGTGTTCGCGCGCCAGGAAACCGTGCAGGTTCATTTGCCCAAGGCCAATGGCTCGAGACTTGGCGTTACCTTCAGCAATGGAGGGCACACTACGCAGGTTGCTCATCTCAGAAACCGCGGTCAAACCACGAATGGCAATCTCAACGCTGGTGCCAATATCGCCTGAGTCCATCACCTTAGCGATATTCATCGAGCCAAGGTTACAGGAGATGTCCTGACCGATCTGACGATAACCAAGATCGTCGTCGTACTCGGTGGGCGTATTCACCTGGAGAATTTCAGAACACAAGTTGCTCATATTGATACGACCGGCAATCGGGTTCGCACGGTTGACCGTATCTTCAAACATGATGTACGGATAGCCCGATTCGAATTGCAGTTCAGCCAGGGTCTGAAAGAACGCACGCGCATTGATCTTGTGCTTACGGATGCGCGCATCAGCAACCATTTCATGGTACTTCTCGGTGACGCTGATATCACCAAACGGCACGCCATAAACCCGCTCAACATCGTAGGGAGAGAACAGGTACATGTCGTCGTTGCGCTTGGCCAGCTCGAAGGTAATATCCGGAATCGTCACGCCCAGCGACAACGTTTTAATGCGGATTTTTTCATCGGCATTTTCGCGCTTGGTATCGAGAAAGCGCAGAATATCTGGGTGGTGAGCATTCAGATAGACCGCACCGGCACCTTGGCGTGCGCCCAGCTGGTTAGCGTACGAGAAGGCATCTTCCAACAGTTTCATAATCGGGATAATGCCCGACGACTGGTTTTCAATACGCTTAATGGGAGCGCCGGATTCACGAATATTCGTCAACAAGAAGGCAACGCCGCCGCCGCGCTTGGAGAGCTGGAGCGCTGAGTTAATCGAGCGACCAATCGACTCCATGTTGTCTTCAATACGCAGCAGGAAGCAGGAAACCAGCTCGCCGCGCTGTTGCTTACCACAGTTAAGGAAAGTCGGCGTGGCCGGCTGAAAACGGCCGCTAATGACTTCATCGACCAGCGACTTGGCCAAGGCTTCATCGCCGCGCGCTAACGTCAACGCCACCATGCAAACACGGTCTTCATAGCGCTCAAGGTAACGCTTACCGTCAAACGTTTTCAGCGTGTAGCTGGTGTAATACTTGAAAGCACCTAAGAAGCTCGGGAAACGAAATTTATAGGCGTATGCCTGCTCGAACAGGGCTTTGATAAAGGCAAAGCTGTACTGAGCAAGCATTTCTGCCTCGTAGTACTGCTCTTCCACCAGGTAATCGAGCTTTTCTTCCAACGAGTGGAAAAACACGGTGTTTTGATTAACGTGCTGCAGGAAATACTGACGGGCGGCTTCGCGATCTTTATCGAGCTGCAATTCACCGTTGGCACCGTATAGATTCAGCATCGCGTTCAGCGCATGGTAATCCAGGGTACGCGCCTCGGATGCCCCCGCAGTAGGCCGTTTTGTTTCTGCCGAGTTTTTTGTAGCAACGTTGTTAGAAGCTACGTTGTTAGAGACTGAGCTTGACGTTTCCAAAACTCTTCTACTCCTTTGCGGACCTTGGCGACATCGTCGTCAGTGCCAAACAGTTCAAAACGATAAAGCAGCGGCACTTGGCACTTTTGGGCAATGATTCGCCCTGCCAACCCATATGCTTCACCAAAATTCGTATTACCAGCGGCAATAACACCCCGTAAGAGATGTCGATTGTGCTCATCGTTTAAAAATCGGATCACCTGCCCCGGCACTGCCCCTTCGGCATAGCCGCCACCATAGGTAGGTGTCACTAATATGTAGGGCTGTTCTATGCGTGGTGTCGGTTCTTCACGGTTTAGTGGCAGCCGCTGAGCGCTTAAGCCAAGCTTTTGTATAAAACGGTGGGTATTGCCTGACTTAGTGGAAAAATAAACTAACGAACCAGCACGCTCAGTCTCCACATCAGCGTTTTGCATAGCGACGTTTTACGCTAGCGCTTGAATGCGGTCAGGACGAAAACCAGACCAATGATCCTCACCTGCAACTACGACCGGTAACTGGCGATAACCCAGCGCTTCCACTTCTTCTTGGGCACCGCTTTCAGCAGTAATATCGATAACGGTATATTCCAGGCCCTGCTTATCCAGCGCTCGGTAGGTAGCGGTACATTGAACACAAGCAGGCTTGCTATAAATTTGGATATCCATGGCTATTTTTCCTTTTCATAGCGGTGTTTTTCGGGTAGAGCACATCTTGTGCTCGCCCTCTCTGGAAGACACAACGCATACTATATATAGACCATGAGAAAATCAATTCAAGCATATGTGGTATTTTTCATCCACAGGTTATTGACAGCTCTTACCCAGGATAGTAGCCAAACGTATCATTCAAAACGAAAAAACCGCCCTCTTGATGAGGGCGGTTTTTAACTAGACGCCAACTAAATTGGCGTCCCTTCTTTCTTTCGCGCGTGGACTTAGGCGATAGCAGCCTGATAACGACGCTCAACATCTTCCCAGTTAATTACGTTGAAGAAGGCTTCTACGTAATCAGGACGCTTGTTTTGGAACTTCAGGTAGTAAGCATGTTCCCAAACATCCAGACCCAATACCGGCGTGTTGCCATGCATTAGCGGGCTGTCTTGGTTCAGCGTGTTTTCAACGACCAGCTTTTTCTCAGGCGTAACGGAGAGCCATGCCCAACCGCTACCGAAACGACCCAGTGCCGCTTTCTTGAAAGCTTCCTTGAATGCGTCAAGGCCACCTAGCTCAGCATCAATGGCTTTTGCCACATCACCCTGGGGCTGGCCGCCGCCATTCGGTGACATCATTTGCCAGAACATAGAGTGGTTGGCATGGCCGCCACCGTGATTAATAACGGCTTGACGCTTCTCTTCAGGTACACGATCAAGATTAGCAACTAGCTCTTCTACCGGTACGTCTTCAAGACCCGTGCCTTCAAGCGCAGCGTTCAGGCTAGTGACGTAAGTGTTATGGTGACGAGAGTGGTGAATCTCCATCGTCATCGCATCAATGTTCGGCTCAAGCGCGTCGTAGGCGTACGGTAATTCTGGAAGTGTATGTGCCATGCTAACTTCTCCTTAAGTGGCTTTTGTTACGTTCACTTAACTAAGTGTGGTCTTACCCCACCTTTTTCAACCATCACGGCCATTTTTATTACCGTGAGCGGCGATTATTTACGACCGGTACGTTATATACCCCAGTACCTTAGTCAACTATTGGCAGTTTATCGAATTCATCGCCAATAAAAAAGCCGACTTCTGGCGAAGTCGGCTTTTTAGCCAGTTAAGATTCAGTGGCTTATAGCTTGCTTTCAAGCTCCGGCAAAATATCGAAGAGATCGCCTACCAACCCGTAGTCGGCAACTTGGAAGATAGGTGCTTCTTCGTCTTTGTTGATCGCAACAATGACTTTAGAGTCTTTCATACCCGCCAAATGCTGAATTGCACCAGAAATACCCACGGCAATATACAGCTCAGGCGCAACAATCTTACCGGTTTGGCCAACCTGCATATCGTTGGGCACAAAACCTGCGTCTACGGCAGCTCGTGATGCACCAATGGCGGCACCCAGCTTGTCAGCAATGCCGTCGAGCAGCTTAAAGTTTTCGCCGTTACCCATACCGCGACCGCCTGACACTACTACTTTGGCACCGCCAAGTTCTGGGCGATCAGATTGCGCCAACTCTTGTTTAATAAAGCTAGACTGACCATTTTCGACCACTACCTCTACCGCTTCTACAGCGGCACTTCCCGCGCTCTCGACCGCATCAAACGCGGTAGTACGCACGGTCATAACTTTCAGTGCGTCGTCGCTTTTTACCGTGGCGATAGCGTTGCCAGCATAGATAGGGCGCAGGAAAGTGTCTGCGCTCTCAACGCCAATCACGTCGGAAAGCTGGCTGACATCTTTTAAGGCAGCCAAGCGCGGCAGTACGTTTTTACCGGTGGTAGACGCGCTAGCCAGTACGTGAGTGTAGTCGCCTGCCAGCTCCACCAGCAGCGCTCCCATTGGCTCAGCCAACTGATGCGCATAAACAGCGTTATCTGCGATGCGAACTTTACTGACGCCATCAAGCTTTGCAGCAGCATCAGCGGCCGCTTGAACGCCTTCACCAGCCACCAATACGTCAATATCACCACCAATCGCCTTGGCAGCAGCAACTACATGGGCTGTTGCGCCCGCCAACTGACCTTCATGGAGGTCGGCAAGTACCAGAATGCTCATGAGATCAGCTCCTATTAAAGCACTTTGGCTTCGTTTTTCAGTTTGTCGATCAGTTCGTCTACCGAGGCGACTTTAACACCACCTTTACGCTCTGCCGGGGATTCCACTTTGAGCAGGCTAACTTTGGAGGCCACTTCAACGCCGTAATCAGCGGGCGTTTTAACATCCAGAGGCTTCTTTTTGGCCTTCATGATGTCTGGCAGCTTAGCGTAACGCGGCTCGTTCAAACGCAAATCGGTGGTGACGATAGCGGGCAGAGAAAGCGCAACGGTTTGCAGACCACCATCGATTTCCCGAGTGACATTAACCTTGTCACCGTCAACGGCAACCTCAGAGGCAAAGGTACCCTGGGGAAGGTTGGTCAACGCGGCAAGCATTTGCCCTGTTTGGTTGTTGTCGGTATCGATGGCCTGCTTACCGAGAATCACCAAACCGGGCTGCTCTTCGTCAACGACTTTAGCAAGCAGCTTGGCCACCGCAAGCGATTCAACGCGCTCGTCGGTTTCAATATGGATAGCACGGTCTGCCCCAAGCGCCAGAGCGGTGCGCAACTGCTCTTGAGCTGCTTTAGGACCAACGGTAACGGCCACGACTTCTGTCGCAACACCCTTCTCTTTGAGGCGTACTGCTTCTTCTACGGCAATTTCGCAGAAGGGGTTCATCGCCATTTTGACGTTAGTAAGATCAACGTCAGAGTTGTCCGCTTTCACGCGGATTTTGACGTTATAGTCGATGACGCGTTTAACCGCGACGAGTACTTTCATAGATTCCTCGCTTGGCTTGTGATGGAAGCCGTTAGCCTGTCCCAGCATCGTACCAACTGATGCCGCTTAAAATAGGGGCGACGTTAATTTTTAAAACGACACCTTAAAAATTCATGCAAGCGTTTGATAGGTCTGTAAATGAAAAACCCTATCAATCTGCCACAACCTAGTGACTAGCGACAACATCGATTAACTACGGCCTTGGTCGTAGCAGCGATGCAAACTCCATGGATAAATGGTGCTTTTGCCATCGTAGGGGTGACCTTACAAGGGTATTATGCCTATCATGGAGCATAACCAGAAGCAAACGACCGTTTAAAATTAAGGCCATCTTTTTATAAGCTAGTTCTCATAACGCTCATTTGACGTTCACACAGGCTAGTTTTTGTAAATAATGGCACTTATGAGAATAAGGAGAAGCTGGGTGGAAAATGTTGAACGCGATGTCATGGACTTCGATGTAGTTATTGTCGGGGCTGGCCCGTCTGGTCTGGCTGCTGCCTGCCGTTTAATGCAACAGGCAAACCAAGCAGAACAAGAGCTGACGGTTTGTGTAGTAGAAAAAGGCTCCGAAGTCGGCGCCCATATTCTTTCCGGTGCTGTCTTTGAGCCCCGCGCACTGGCAGAACTATTTCCTGATTGGGAAGAGCGCGGTGCGCCGCTCAACACACCTGCCGTTCGTGACGATGTTTATCTATTAAAAGATGCCCAAAAAGCGCAAAAAATCCCTAATGCCCTAGTGCCCAAAAGCATGCATAACACTGGCGGCGAACTTACTCGCTATGTGATTAGCGCAGGCAATCTGTGTCGCTGGCTGGCCGAGCAGGCCGAAGCCCTTGGGGTGGAAATATTCCCCGGCTTTGCTGCCCAGGAAGTAATTATCGAAGACGATGCAGTACGCGGCATTCTCATTGGTGACATGGGCGTTGGCGCAGATGGCACACCCAAAGATGGCCATATGCCGGGTATGGAGCTACGTGCTAAGTACACGCTATTTGCCGAAGGTGCCCGCGGCCACTTAGGAAAACGGTTAATCAAAGAGTTTTCGCTAGATGCTGGCCGTGACCCTCAGCATTACGGGATTGGTTTGAAAGAACTATGGGATGTTCCCGCCGACAAACATGAACCAGGGCTTGTGCTTCACGGCTCGGGCTGGCCGCTTGAAAAAGACACTCACGGCGGTTGGTTCCTCTATCACGCGGAAAACCAGCAGGTCGTCGTTGGCCTCATTATGGATCTTGGTTATAAGAACCCCTGGCTGTCACCTTTTGATGAATTCCAGCGCATGAAGCATCACCCGGTGCTTAGCCAGTATTTAGAAGGCGGCAAACGGGTTGCTTATGGTGCGCGCGCCATTACGAAAGGCGGTTTTAATTGCCTACCGAAAATGACTTTCCCGGGTGGTCTATTGATTGGCTGCGATGCGGGCACGCTGAACTTTGCCAAAATCAAAGGCCTGCACACGGCGATGAAATCTGGCATGGTCGCTGCAGAAAGTGTCTTTGAGGCAATTAAGGGTGGTGATGAAGGTGCTCAGGAGCTAGGTAGCTTCACTGAGAAATGGGAAGCCAGCTGGGCCCATGAAGAACTGAGAGAGAGCGCAAGCTTTGGTCCTGCTATCCATAAATATGGTACGGTAGGCGGTGGTGCTTACAACTTCGCCAATCAACTGCTGGGCAATAAGCTACCCAATGTTCACGACACCACCACTGACTACGGCGCGCTGAAGCCTGCTGCTGAGTTCGAGAAAATTAATTATCCGAAGCCCGATGGCAAGCTATCGTTTGATAAGTCGACCTCCGTCTTCTTGTCTAACACCAACCACGAAGAAGACCAGCCCTGTCATCTGCGCCTAGCAGACCCGGAACTGCCAATTCGCGACAACCTGCCAACCTATGCAGAACCGGCGCAACGTTACTGCCCTGCTGGGGTTTATGAAGTCGTTGAGGATGATCAAGGTAAGCCACGCTTTCAGATTAACTTCCAGAACTGCGTGCACTGCAAAACCTGCGATATTAAAGACCCTGCCCAAAATATTACCTGGGTAGCACCAGAAGGTGGCGGCGGACCTAACTATCCCAATATGTAAGCCGCTCTGCTAGATAGCTATCCTGCGCGGCCAGTTATGCTGGCTGCGCTGGTGGCTCTATTCGTTCTATCGGCGCACGCCGGGCAATGAGACGACGCCGACCGGCCTGAGCAAAGCGCACGTCGATGACCGGGTCAGAAGGGTTGCCTTCCACCGACGCTACCTCCCCTTCTCCAAACACGGCATGCATCAAGCGCTGTCCAGGGTAAAAGTGAGCATCAGCCTGATAACTTGCCGCTGCCTCATTGATCTGCGGCGCTGCCAGCTCAATATCCGTTCGCCCTAATCGCTCAAGATAGCGCCTCACCAAGCTCGGCGATGCGACTTGCACGGCCGTTGCAGGGGGATCTTGACGCGACAGACACGACGCCATCCGCAGACTGTCCTGCCAGGCGCTTTCCGCAATAAAGCGACTAGGCCGATGAACTCCACCATCATGCAGCACCAGCAGTTGCTCTTGAGCCCGCGTAATCGCTACGTAAAACAGTCGTCGCTCTTCCTCTAGCCGCTCATCATTAAGCGGGTTATCGCGGCTGTAGTGAGGAAAATCCTCTTCGTTTACGCCAGCAACGGCGACCAACGGCCATTCAAGGCCTTTGGCTCCGTGAACCGTACTAATCAAAACGCCGCCCGCTTGGTTTTCTACTGGACGCTCAAGCAGCTCGATAAACGCATCTGGATCTTTCACGCTATCGGCCTGCTCAATAAGCACATCCAATAGACGAACGTCCTCCTCGCCCTTGTCGCGTCTTGCAGCTGCTCGCTTTAGGGTTTTTTCCGCGTCAATCGTCTCCACCACATGACTCAGCAGCTTCGCAGGCGGCCAATCACTCAATTTGGGGAGCTCACATAGCAGTGACCAGCGTTTTTTTAATGTGCGGCGCTGCAGTGGCTTTAAAGCGGCCAGAACAGGCTCATGGCGCTCAGGCCAGCGCTGGGTGCTGGCCAGCTGATACGCGAGCTGCTGGAGCCGCTCACGGGCAACGAAAGGCGTTGGCTGAGAGAGCAAAAGCAAGAGTTGCTCTGGGTCGTGCAGTAGTTCTGGCTGGCGAGACAGTTTCAAATAGCCAGCCAATGCCTGCACTAGAGGGAGTCGGAAAACGAAACGATCTTCTCGCTGAAGACGAAACGGGATACCCGCCTGCAGTAGTGCCAACTGAAACGGCACCGAAAGCGCCCAGCTACGTACCAACAAACTGGCATCACTCAGTGCTCGCCCCTGCGCTTGCCAATCGACCAAGGCATCGAGCAGCAGTCGGCTGCCCTGGCCGACAGATATATGAGTCTCAGGATTATTAGCATCTGCCAAACAGAGCTGGTCTGGTCGGCGCTGATTAGCCATAATGGCGTGGTTAGCGGTTAGCGCCAGCGCGTGGCCATGACGAAACGTTATAGAGAGCGGGTAGTCTGTGGCGCTGCCAAACGTGGCGGTAAAGTTCTCCAGCATGGTGTCAGGGCGTGCGCCCCGCCACTCGTAGATGCACTGATTCGCATCACCGACCGCCATCACATTGGCACTGGAGCCCGCTAGCACCGCCAGCAACCGTTGCTGAGCAGTATTAATATCCTGATATTCATCAATGATGACATGATCCAGAAAGCCTTCCACACGGCTACGCAACGTCTGATCTGCTTCTAAAACCTGTAGAGGTCGATACAGCAAATCGGCATAGGTCATGACGCCTTCGGCGTGTAGCAGACGTTCGGCTTCATCAAACGCCATGGGAAAGTAGTCAGTATCCGGCTCATAATTAAGTCGTTTGTAAAGTGCATCAGCCGATAGCATTTCCGCTTTTACCAGCCCACAGAAATGAGCAAGCGCTTCTAACCGATCCCCTTCTATTGCCGCATCACGACGCTCGACCGCAGCGCTAAGTACATTCAGGCTGGCTTGGCGTAAAAGACGCTCTAACTGCCAATCGGCAGATAGTAGACGCCTTGGCGCAATCGCGCCCCAGCGACACAGACTCTGCGTCAACCGATGGCCAAGGGAGTGAAAGGTGCGCACATCGGGCAACGACTGTCCTTTAGGCGCCATGCTGATCAAGCGGCGTTGAAAGTCGTCCCGGGCGGAGCGGTTAAACATTAGCACCAGCATACGCTTCGGCGACACGCCAGACGCCAACAGGTGGAGTACCCTTGCTGCCATCGTAGTAGTTTTACCTGCCCCCGCGACAGCAGCTACGCGGGCATGCCCCTCGCGATGATGGACAACAGCTTGCTGTTCAGCGGTTAATTTCACGTCGCCTCGCCTGGCATCACATCGTTGGCATTAAACTGACCTAAGACATACCAAGACCCAGCGCTATAAAGCCGACACTGACATTCGCCGTCGTCTGCTTCGCTCAGCGTGGCCTGCTCTACCAACCGATAATACACGTTGCGATGCAAGCGAGCCGCTAGCCCAAAGCGAACGGCACACTCAGGCGTAAGATCGCCCTCAGGCGTTTTGGAGAGGCTGAGTGGGTGCTCTGCATCTACACGGACAACGTCGTCAAACTGGGTCGTCAGCCACCAGGCATCATCGTAAAAATCTGCCTCTACCGCCACAAACGGGCAGTCAACCACGGTGACACGCCAACGCTCAACAGGTGTTACCAGACAATAGCCATCGGCATCGCGTCGTAATAGGCTCGCTAACAGCCGTGGTATGGCAAGGCGCTCAAACGGCTTTCCTTCATGCAGCCACGTGCCATCAGCCTGAATAACGATATCGATATCGCCGCTTAGGGCTGGCTGCCACTCATCAACGGGGGGAATCGTCGCCGAGCCGTTAAATTGCTGCATAAGCCGATCAATATTCATCGCTTACCTCCCAGGCTGTGCTTTCAGCCACTTATACCACTAAACCGGACTGCGCCAATGCTTCCTTTACGTTATCAGGTGCATCGGGCACAGCAGCGCGGAATAAGTGATAAAAGTTGGCGGTGGTTTGCATCGCCACTTCATCAACGCTGATACCCCGCTCTTTAGCGATACACTCTGCCACCTCAACCACCCAGGCGGGTTCGTTGGGTTTTCCACGATAAGGTACAGGCGCTAAATAAGGGCTATCGGTTTCAATCAGTAGTCGGTCAAGCGGCAGCTTTCTGGCTAGTTCTCTAAGCGACGCGGCATTGCGGAAGGTGATAATACCCGATAACGAAATATAGAACCCAAGCCGCACAGCCTCACGCGCCATGTCTAAATCTTCAGTAAAGCAGTGTAATACGCCACCAATATCTGGATTAGTGTGCTCGCGCAGCAGCGCTAACGTGTCTTCTTTCGCTTCACGGGTATGAATAATAACCGGCAACTCTAGCTCGTTAGCCGCTATCAAATGGCGCTTAAAACGCTCGTGCTGAACCGCCACAGGCACGCTGTCCTGATAGTGATAATCCAGCCCTGTTTCACCAATGGCGACTGCACCATACTGCTCAGCAGCATCAACAATATCGCTAACGCTTGGCTCTTTTGAGGCCTGATGTAGCGGGTGCAATCCCGCCGAAATAACGACGTCGTGGTGCTCACGGGCGATTGCAGCTAACCCCGGCATCTCCTCAAGCGTCACCGCAATAGCTAAGAACTGGTTCACGTTAGCAGCACGAGCAGCTGCCAGCGTTGCGGCAATATCGCCATCATGGGTGAGTTCAGATAAACGGTCTAAATGGCAGTGGGAATCGACAAACATGCAGCTCTCTTAAATTCTTGTAAACAGGTAAAGGGGTAGGCCTTGTTCAGTGCTATTACGGTGTAAACTCGGTGTTAACTCGGCGCTATCAAAGTGTAAAAGAGGGAGGCGCTTTATCTAACTGGCCAGCCAACAACGTTTCAATACGATCACGTACGGAGTAGTCCTGCTGACTGAAATGTACCCCAATACCTGGCATTCGCTGTCCACTTACGCCTTCAGGCGAGACCCAAACAACATGGCCAGTAATGGAGAGGCGTTCACTCTCCCCTGGCAATGTCAGCAATAGATTGACCTGCTCTCCAAGTTTGTAGGGCGTTTTAGTCGGTACAAAAATGCCGCCTCTATCCAGAAAAGGCATATACGCGGAAAGCAACGTCGGTATATCCGGTATTGTCAAAGAAAGTGCTTTTTGAACCGTCATAACAGCCTCGTTGGCAACAACCCTAGGAGCGTAACAGCGCCGACCAGCGCACCAGCCACGCTTCAAGTACTAGCTGAGGGTTCGGGTTAGCACCGACTGCAAATAAACGGCGCTGCTCTCGGGCATAATCCAGTAACCGGAACCAGTCCTGCACCCGTCCATTTTTCATCGCTTGACGGTATAACGGCTCTAAATCAGGGTTATGCAGCACCGAGGTTTCTCCAGACAAGCCCAGCCGTATCAGGTCTTCAAGCCAAGCAATACCGTACCACAAGATGGCATCAATGGCCTGACGATCAAGCCTGGCAGCTTCTGAAACAGGCTCAGCACCACGCACCAACTGCTCGAAGCTGTCATGAATTTGATGGCGAAGAGCGCGCTCCTCTGGCGTTGCTAATTCCACTGCAAGCAGCGGCAAACCACCCGACACTCGCCACCAAAAATGTGCTTCGTCGCTGCCAAGCTTCTCAGTCAACCAGCCACGGCAATCATTAAAAGGGACACTGGCTAATGGCCACTGCTGACAGCGGGAGCGAATCGTGGGTAGCGTTCGCGAAGGGACGTCTGACAGCAAAATAAATAGCGTTTTATCGCCGGGCTCTTCAAGGCTTTTAAGCAATGCGTTTGCCGCCGCAATATTCATCGCTTCCGCGGGAGAGATCACGATCACACGATAACCTCCCTGCTGCGCGGTTTGCGAAACAAAGCGGTTTACATCTCGTATGGGGTCAATTCGAATCTGGCGCTTCCCCTCTTCCGGAGAAATGCGCATCAAATCAGGGTGGTAACCTGAGGCTAGCATGGCACAGCTATGACAATGGCCACAGGCTAGCTCGCCAGGCTGTGCGCATAACGTTCGAGCGATTAACGCTTCCGCCAACTGCTGCTTGCCAACCCCGTGAGCGCCACTGATTAACAGCGCATGCGGCAGTCGTCCTTCATTGGTGAGACGAATCAACTGCTGCCACGTAGACTGGTGCCAAGGCAGCACTCCCGTTATTGCCATAGAGCCACTCGTTCTTCTAGCGTTTGAGCTAGCGACGCCTGTACTTGATCAAGCGCTCGCCCTGCATCTATTAACGCGAAACGCTGAGGCGCCGCAGCAGCACGCTCTAAGTAAGCGTGGCGAACAGCCTGAAAAAAGGCGAGCTGCTCTTGCTCAAAACGATCACGCTGCGTTTGCTGGTCTCTTAACCGCCCTTCAAGACGCTCTTTCGCAGCATCGGGTGACATATCTAACAACAGGGTTAGATCTGGGGAGAGGCCTTTTTGCACGAACTGCTCCAGTTGAGCAATGCGATCTGACTCAATACCTCGGCCGCCGCCCTGATAAGCAAAGGTAGCGTCGGTAAAACGATCACAGATCACCCAGGCACCGCGCTCAAGGGCTGGGACTATTTTTTGCGCTAGATGCTGGGCTCGCGCGGCAAACATTAATAGTAATTCGGCATCACTGTGCAAGGGCTCATCGAAAGAGGGATCAAGCAGCAATCCTCGAATCGCTTCAGCGCGCGGCGTCCCCCCGGGCTCACGGGTTCGCACAACCTCTATCCCGCGCTCTTGTAGCCATGTCTCTACAAACGCCACGTTAGTAGATTTTCCGACTCCCTCACCACCCTCAAGGGTGATGAAGCGTCCGCGCTTGCTCATTGAAGCCCCTTACTAAGTAAATTCGAGAAAAACACATCACACTTAAACAATGACTTAACCTAATTAGCGATTGCGAATATAGCGATTAACCGCGTTATTATGCTCACGTAGCGTACGTGAAAAATGGTGGGTACCGTCACCGCGCGAGACGAAGTAAAGCGTTTCTCCGGGTAGCGGATTCACAGCCGCTTCAAGGGAAGCGCGCCCGGGCAAGGCAATCGGCGTTGGTGGCATGCCGTCAATCACATAAGTGTTATAGGGTGTTGCCTCACGTAAATCCGCACGTGTGATTCGCCCCTCATAGCGCTCGCCCATGCCATAGATGACGGTGGGATCTGTTTGCAAACGCATTCCCTGCTCCATACGACGTTTAAAGACGCCTGCAATTTCTCGACGCTCATCCGGCGCGCCCGTTTCACGCTCAATGAGCGATGCCATAATGAGCGCTTCGTAAGGTGTATCGATCGTCAGATCATCATCACGCGCATCCCACACCTCTTCTAAAATCCGCTCCATACGGGAAAGCGCCTGACGTAGAATATCAACATCGCTCATGCCCAGGTGGTAACGGTAGGTATCGGGGAAAAACCAGCCTTCAGCAAACGTATCTTCACGTTCTAATAGTGCCATTACTTCGTTATCACTTAACGATTCGGTATGGTTCTCTAACTTTGGCGCACTGTTGAGCAGCTCTCGCATTTGGCGAAACGTCCACCCTTCGGGAATCGTTAACGCATAAGTGACAACGTTATTGCTCCCCAGGAGAGCAATCAACTCAAGACCACTCATGCCTGGAGTAAGCTGATACTCACCCACACGTAAGCGTGGCACCCGCTCAGGCTCAACACGCGCTAATAGCTGAAACGCCCAAGCATCTTCAATAAAGCCTTGGCTTTCCAGTTCTCGAACGACCTGATTGAAACCAGCACCAGCAGGAACCTGATAAAGCTTGGGTTCTTCAAGTGTGATCGGTGCCGATAAGCGGTGTTGCCAGTAAGCATAGCCGCCCACGACTGCGGCGACTCCAACTACAACCACGACACCTACGGCAGCTAATAACCGTTTCACCATGACACCTCAATAATGTTGATAAAATTCTGCTTAACGGGATGTCGGCGAATAGCCAAGCAAGTCATGGCCTATTACTTGCAGCCTATCTTGGCCTGAGGATGACCAGCACTTCAGGACTGCGCCTGTTTTACTTAAAAGCGTGTTCACTGGCCACACACCTTGTACCGAGTTAGCCACCCAGAGACGATCAACCTCATGGATAGCGTTCAGCGCAATCGTGGCTTCCTGCACCACTCCACGATCCAGTAATGCAGCACGCAGTGTTCCCGCTACGCCACATTGCGATAATGGAGGCGTGAATAGCGCTCCCGCCTGCTGCCAGAAGACATTCATGCTAGTGGCTTCCACTAGCCAACCATCGGTATCTCCCAGCAAACCCTCAGCGATAGATGGGTCATTCCACTCCTGGCGTGCTAGTACATTTTCCAACCGATTAAGGTGTTTAATGCCTGCCAATAGCGGCTGATGCCCCAAACGCAACTGACAAATCCGTACGTTAACGCCCTCATGCCAATGGTCGGCATTCACCACAAAAGGCGTTCTACGGCTAATCAAGCGCGGCTGAGAATTGTCAGCCGTCGCATACCCTCTCCCACCACTTCCACGCGTCAGAATTAGCTTGAGTACTTCAAGCTCAGCGATAGGCGGGGATTGCCAAGTAGCGACTAATTGCTCCATAGAGGGCAACGGAATATTTAAACGCTGACAGCCCTGCAGTAAGCGCGCGTAGTGGTAATCCCATAGCACAGGGACACCAGCACGCAGCAGCACTGTTTCAAATACTCCGTCACCATACGCAAGCCCTCGGTCGTCAAACGGCACCTGGGGCATTGACATCGCGTGCTATACCTTTTTAAACAGCAATGAGCCGTTGGTACCACCGAACCCAAACGAGTTTGAGAGCGCAATATCAATGGGCATCTCCCGTGCGGTGTGCGGCACGTAATCGAGATTACAACCTTCCTGCGGGTTATCCAGGTTAATGGTAGGCGGCGCAACCTGGTCTCGAATAGCCAGAATACTAAACACCGCTTCAACCGCACCTGCTGCACCTAAGAGGTGGCCAATCATTGACTTGGTAGAGCTCACGGCAACCTGCTGAGCTGCGCTACCTAGCACTTTTTCAATCGCACGGCTTTCTGCTAAATCACCCGCTGCGGTAGACGTGCCATGCGCATTAATATAATGCACATCCGCTGGGTCGATACTCGCATCTTTAATGGCATTGCTCATAGAAAGTGCAGCTCCACGACCATCTTCCGGCGGTGCCGTCATATGGTAGGCATCATCACTCATACCAAAGCCGGCAAGCTCTGCGTAGATATTTGCGCCGCGCGCTTTGGCGTGCTCGTACTCTTCCAAGACAAGCACACCAGCACCGTCTGACAGCACAAAGCCGTCACGATCAGCATCCCATGGGCGACTCGCCGCCTGAGGATCTTCATTGCGCGTTGAGAGTGCTCGTGCTGCAGAAAATCCGCCCAATCCTAACGGCGTAGTAGCCATTTCCGCGCCGCCACAGATCATCACATCGGCATCGCCGTAAGCAATAGTACGAGCGCTGTAGCCAATATTATGGGTACCCGTTGTACACGCGGTGGTGATCGCAATATTCGGGCCTTTGAAGCCATGCTGAATCGCCATGTTGCCGGAAATCATATTAATGATTGAACCGGGAACAAAAAACGGCGAAACGCGGCGTGCGCCTCCCTTGTTAAGCGCATTGTGGTTATGCTCAATCATCGGCAAACCGCCAATGCCTGAACCAATAGCCACACCAATTCGCTCAGCATTCTCTTCGGTACACTCAATCCCCGAATCCTGAACGGCTTGGGCACCCGCCGCCATGCCGTACTGGATAAACAGATCCATCTTGCGTGCATCTTTAGGATTCAGATAGGGGCTAATATCGAAATTTTTAACCGACCCTCCAAAACGCGTGTTGAAGCCACTTGTATCAAAGTGCTCAATCGGCGCTATGCCACTTTTGCCGGCGACAATATTTGCCCACGACTCATTAACACTGTTGCCCACTGGGGTCACCAGGCCTAACCCAGTTACCACTACCCTTCTTCGCGCCATCAGCTTTCCTCCAGGCATCCATGGTGACACGACCCATCTGGGTCATTTGCTGCAGAAATTTGGTGACTAGTATAACGGAGATTGAACGTTATATTCATTGTGACAACAAAGCAAAAAAGCCGCCCCTACTCAGGACGGCTTTTTATACGGGTGGGTAAGCACCCCACCCTGGCTCACTGCTTCGACTCAACCCTTACTGATGGGCGTTTACGTAGTCGATAGCTTCTTGAACCGTGGTGATTTTTTCGGCTTCTTCGTCAGGAATTTCAGTATCAAATTCCTCTTCAAGTGCCATCACCAGCTCAACGGTGTCAAGAGAATCAGCACCCAGGTCTTCAGTAAAAGAAGAGCTGTTCTGGATGTCTTCTTCTTTAACGTTCAGGCGCTCTGCCACAACTTTCTTCACGCGCTCTTCAATAGTACTCATCAACGTACTCCAGTCGTTCACATTAGCCGTTTTTGATAACCAGCCATTTGGAAACCGCAAGCCAAAAGCTGCGGGGTAGTTTATAGACGCCCTTAAGCTGACGCAACCGCCAAACCCAAGGCCATCAACGCATATTCATGCCGCCGTTAACGTGTAGCGTTTCACCAGTGATATAACCTGCAGCATCACTTGTCAAAAAGCCAACGGCGGCAGCAATTTCCTCAGGCCCGCCTAAACGCGAAAGAGGGATTTGCTTGAGCAGCATTTCATGCTGCGCTTCAGGCAACGCTTCGGTCATGTCTGTTGCAATAAACCCAGGCGCTACCGCATTAACCGTAATGGCACGAGAAGCGACCTCACGCGCCAAAGCACGACTAAAACCTTCCATCCCGGCCTTGGCGGCGGCGTAGTTAGTTTGGCCTAGGTTACCCATCGTCGCCACTACGGAACTTATCGACACGATACGCCCAAAGCGCGCCTTTGTCATACCACGTAGACATGCTTTGCTAACGCGATAAACAGATTTAAGATTGGTATCCATCACGGAGTCCCACTCATCCTCTTTCATGCGCATTAGCAAGTTATCGCGGGTAATGCCGGCATTATTGACCAAAATTGTGGGCGCACCAAAACGTTCGCCAATGGTCTTTAGCACCTGATCAATACTCTGCTGATCGGTAACATTAAGGCACATTCCTGCACCTTCAATGCCATTCTCTTTTAGATCAGCATCAATTTTTTCAGCGCCCGATTCGCTAGTGGCAGTTCCCACTACGATACGTCCTTGACGCCCAAGCTCATGAGCAATGGCTCGCCCAATACCTCGGCTAGCACCAGTAACTAGTGCCACTCTTCGTTCTTGAGTCATAACGTTCTTCCTTCAACCTAACTAAGCAAGGGTAGCGGAAAATAGCGACTTAACACGCGCCATTTCTCACGCACCACCCGCCGACGCCTCACGTGCTAACTCAAGGGCTGAATCCAAGCTATCAGGATCATTTACCGCCAACCCTTTGGCACTACGTATAATGCGCTTGTTTAACCCGGTAAGCACTTTGCCAGGCCCGCATTCAATGAACACATTAGCACCTTGCTCGACCATCGCTTCAACGCAAGATGACCAACGAACCGGCTGATACAGCTGCTCGATTAGGCGCGTACGCAATGTCTCAATATCAGCATGGGCTTGCGCATCGACGTTTTGAATAACCGCATAACGAGGTGCACGTAACTCAATTTCCTGCATAGCCGCAGCAAGGCGCTCAGCGGCTGGTCGCATCAGCGCACAGTGGGAAGGCACCGAAACCGGCAGTGAAAGCGCTCGCTTGGCTCCAGCCTCTTGGCAAGCAGCGATGGCACGCTCAACGGCATTTTTGCTGCCTGCGATGACAACCTGCCCAGGCGAGTTGTAATTAACGGCAGACACTACCTCATCTTCAGCCGCTTGGGCACAGGCCGCTTCCACGGCGCTATCATCAAGCCCAAGGATCGCCGCCATGCCACCCTCTCCCGCAGGGACAGCTTCCTGCATAGCTTCACCACGCAATCGAACAAGGCGTACGCCTTCAGCGAACCCCATCACTCCAGCGCAAACCATAGCACTATATTCACCGAGACTATGGCCGGCCATGACGCTTGGGCGAGGCCCTTCCAACTCTTGCCAGATACGCCAAATAGCAACGCTGGAGGCAAGTAGTGCCGGCTGAGTGCATGCCGTCGCATTCAACGCTTCTTCTGGACCTTCCTGGACGACTTTCCACAAATCGTAGCCCAGAGCGTCTGACGCTTCCTCAAATGTAGTTCCCACCACACTGTAGCGCTCGGCTAGCTCTCGCAACATTCCAAGCTGCTGAGAGCCTTGCCCGGGAAAAATGAGGGCAAGGGGTTGAGACATGTCGTTCACCTTTGCTCTTGTAGGCATTTGCTCAGTTGAGCGATAAGCGTGCTATTGGCGCCATTGCTGTAACAGCGTTGGCCACATCCTGCTACCACCAATAGCCCGCAAAAAATATATAACGTCTTATTATCTACTGCGTTGACAGCGCTCAAGAACGCGACCAGCGTGCTGCAATCCGGACAGGCAAATCATGCTCCACTTCTTGCAATGCACGCTGGATAGCATAATAAAAACCATCCGCCTGGGTGCTGCCATGGCTTTTTACCACAATACCCTGCAACCCCAAGAGGCTGGCCCCATTATAGCGTACCGGGTCTAGCTCCCGTTTAAGCCTCTTCAGTACAGGCCTGGCCAGTATACTTGCCAAACGTCCACTCAGGCGTGACTCAAACGCCATTTGTACACGCTCCACCAACATACGAGTCAACCCTTCACTGGCTTTCAAAGTGACATTACCAACAAAGCCATCGCAAACCACGACGTCAAGATCACCTTGAAAAATATCGCCGCCCTCGGCATAACCAAGGTAATCAAAGCTTAAGTCACTGACACTCTCACGGAGCAAACGATCCGCTTCGCGTACATTAGCGCTACCTTTTGTAGCTTCAGACCCCACATTCAGCAAGGCAACGCGAGGCCGCTTAATGCGATCCATGCACTGGGCCATGGCGGCACCCATCATGGCAAAATCAAACAGCCTGGATGCTGGAGAATCAACATTTGCTCCTAAATCAAGCAAATAACAACGTTTTCCCCCACGCGCGGGTATTGCGGTACTTATTGCAGGCCTTGAGATACCAGACAACATGCCAAGTTCACGCCTCGCTAAAGCGACCAAAGCACCGGTATTTCCGGCACTCACTCCCGCCGCCGCTTCACCGGAAGACAGGCTGCGCAGCATACACGCCATGCTGGTAGCGCCTCCGCGCCGCATTGCCCAGGCAGCTGTTGCCGCTTGAGACACACTTTCTGGAGCATCGACAGCCACCAAACGTGACGTTGCCGCAGCCAAAGGCTGCGGCAAACGCGAAAGCTCAGCATCAATCTGCTGACGCGGACCAAACAGAGTTAATGCTAAGCCAGGGCGCTCAATAACCGCCCTTGCGGAGCCTTCGATAATGGCACGGGGGCCTTGGTCACCCCCCATTACATCAATCGCTAGGCGCACACAGCACCCACCCTGTTTTGCCGCTCATAAAAAGCGCTAAGGCTTAAACCTCAACCACTTTACGACCGCGGTAAAAACCGTCTGGAGAAACGTGGTGACGCAGGTGAGTAGTACCGGTTTCTTTGTCCTGAGACAGAGTCGGTGCGCTCAGCGCATCGTGGCTACGACGCATACCGCGCTTGGAACGAGTTTTACGGTTCTGTTGAACTGCCATGGGTGTTTACTCCAAGGTAATTAAGGTAAGTGATGCTTACTTTTTGCCTTTCAAAGCGCCACTGCTTTTCAAAGCATTAAGCACTGCGAAAGGGTTTTTGGCCGGAGCGGACTCTTCCGCCGTGCCCTCGGTCTTGCTGACCAGCTGCTCCGCCGAGACATGGCATTCGGTCTCATCGTGATAGACCACCTGCGGCAAGCTAAGGATAAGCTCATCCTCTATTACCGTCAGCAAGTCCAGCTGTTCATTTTCCACCAGCACCGGCTCATGACTGGCAGGCAGCTCGGCAGCCAAGGCTTCGTCTGCAATCATTCCTAATAAGAAATCACTGGAAACGTCTTGGCTTAGCGGCACCAGACAACGGCGACAAGGCAACGCCAGGGTCGCTTGCAAATGGCCACGAATTTCGCGACGGCCTTGGGCATCAACGCCAAACTCAAGTACGACATGACAGTCGCCGGTTTGGTCACCTGCTTCTTCAGCTAGGCGTGGCAACTTATTAAGCGCCACAATGCCTTCTAGTCGTTCGCGGCGGGCTGCAAGCTTATAAGGCTCAACCCGGCTGGGGATTTGTGAGGTCAACATAGGCGCGCAATGATAGGCACTCGCCCCCCCGCTGTCAAAGCTGTCGGTACAATTCTTACGAGATTATCTGCCAAAACCACCTAAATAGGCAGACCACTAAGGTTTCGTTACACTCGTTTGAACGGTGATTACTGCCTAACCAGGCCCATTAAGGAGAATGCTGTGCCTCAAACAAATGACGCGACACTCGTCCTCGCCTCTAGCTCTCGCTTCCGACAAGCACTACTGGACAGGCTATTACTGCCCTACCAGTGCTGCTCACCAGACATCGACGAAACGCCCCATCCTAATGAAACGCCCAGCGCCTTAGTACATCGCTTGGCGCTGAGCAAAGCCAACGCCGTTGCTGAGCACTTTCCCAACCATTGCATCATTGGCTCCGATCAAATAGCTCTGTTTGAGGGTGACATTCTCGGCAAACCCCACACAGAGGAGCGCGCTCGGGAGAACTTGACGCGCTTTTCTGGCCAAAAAGTGACATTTCTAACGGGTTTAGCGTTAGTTGATACTCGCCACCAACGGCATCACGTCCATATCGAGCCGTTTGAGGTGTTTTTTCGCTTACTGAGCGAACAGGAAATTGCGCGATATGTTGCCCTTGAGCAGCCACTGGATAGCGCAGGCAGCTTCCGCATGGAAGGGCTGGGTATCAGTTTGTTTGAAAAACTCGAAGGCCGAGACCCAAACGCACTCATTGGGCTCCCCCTCATAGCACTGTGCGACATGCTTCGCCAAGCAGGCATGAACCCCCTCGGCGACGTTTAGCATTTACTGGGTCTGAAAGCGCAATGGAGCATGTGCACGCTGCAGCCCAAGCACTTCAGCGGCTGTTTGGGTAAATCGGCGCGTCAAGCGCTCAAAAGGGTCTAAGCTAGGCGTATAGTTTTCCCAATCAGCCTCACCCACCTGCGATCGAGCCACTTGCTCAAGGCTGGCTAGTTCATCTACCAAACCCAGCTCTAACGCCTGCTCTCCACTCCAGATAAGCCCTGAGAAAACTTCAGGGCTGTCGCTCAATCGATCACCGCGCCCTGCCTTAACATCGTCTATAAACTGCTCATGGGTTTGAGCCAAAACGCCTTGCCAGAACTCAGCCACGTCTTCATCAAGCGGCTGAAAAGGATCCAGAAAAGCCTTATTTTCACCGGCAGTCATTACGCGACGCTCAATGCCAATCTGGTTGATCGCTTCTTGGAAGCCAAAGCCGGAATAAATAACGCCGATAGAACCAACTAAGCTTGCACGGGACGCCACGATGCTATCCGCAGCTGAGGCAATGTAGTAAGCGCCACTAGCGCCAATATCCTCTATCACTGCAATAATAGGCTTATCCCCCTGATCACGCAGACGCATTATCTCTGCATAAATACGCTGCGATTGGACAGGACTTCCACCGGGACTATCAATGTGCAACACAACAGCAGCGGCACTTCCCGATGACCATGCACGATTCAAACCTTTGATGATCCGCTCAGCATTCGCTGGTGCATCACTAGTAATCACACCATGCACTTCAACCAGTGCCAAATGGCGCTGAGTGGGCAATGAGGCAGTCGGCTCAGCGAGAAAAACGCGGTACAGCATTGTTGTTAACGATATCAATACAATCGCCAACAGCATCAAACGAAAGAACAATTTCCACCGTCGGGTTCTGCGCTGCTCCGTTAAAACACCGCCAACCCAACGATCCATCATTTCTAATTGCGCTAACCGCTGTCGCTCCCGGAGCGTCTCAGCATCATCACCCTCTGCCCCCGGCAGCGGTTGCTGCTTGGCTTGCCGAACAACTTCCGGCCCGTCGGTCCACCGATCACCACTCACCTTCCCCGGGGAATCATCACCCACTTGGGAGCCACTATCATTATCACCGCGCTGTTGCTCATCACTCATATACGATTCCTAATGTCCGCCTGGTCGTACAATTACTGCCCGTAGCGACTATTAACACCACTAACCATGGAGCCAGTCGAACAGGCTATCTACATCATCCGCCAGCCACACAGGCTGACTAGCCGCCAACCGAGCGCGGGCATGTACACCGTAAGTAACGCCCACACGATCCATATTAATGGACCTAGCCATTTCAAGATCATATTCGGTATCACCCACCATCACAGCGCGTTCGACGGGCACTTTCAGCTCGTCAAGCAGCTCAAGAATCATCTGTGGATGGGGCTTAGAACGCGTTTCATCTGCCGTTCGACTGGCATGAAACCAAGCGCCACACTTTGCTTCGGAGAAAACTCGATCTAAACCACGGCGACTTTTACCCGTTGCCACCGCCAGACGCTGATGGGGATGTTCACGCAGCCGGGCGATTTGCTCTTTTACGCCTTCAAAAAAAGGCATGGGCGTCGAGTCGCCATGTACGAAATGGTAGGCATAGCGTTGACGCAAACGCTCAGCCTGAGCCGCTTCAATACCAGGACATAACGTCGCTATCGCCTCAGGCAGGCCCAAACCAATAATATTTTCGATAGCACTGACGTCTAACTCATCCCACTCGGCATCAAAAGCAGCTGCCTGCATGCAGGCAACTATTTTCGGCACAGAGTTCATCAGCGTGCCGTCCCAATCAAAGATAATTAGCTCATAGCGCATTTCGTTTCCTTATTTCCGAGCGCGCTTTAGCGCTTCTTCCAACGCCTCAGGCAACGGCGCCTTCACCGTAACGGGACGGCCATTGCCAGGTTCAGGAAACGTTAATGCACGGGCATGAAGAAACAGACGCCCCAGGCCAAGGCGCTGTGCCATGTGGTTACTTTCGCGGGTTCCATATTTATCGTCACCCAACAAGGCATGCCCGGCATGAGCCGCATGCACACGAATCTGGTGGGTGCGACCTGTTACAGGCTCTGCCTCTATTAGCGTGACCTTTTCAAAAGTTTCTACTACCGAAAAGTGAGTCCGTGAAACCTTGCCGTTAGGATCTACTCGCACCCGCCGCTCACCGTTACCCGCATCAAAGCGGTCTAAACGAGCACTCACATAGGTCTTTCGGGCAGGCCAGCGCCCACTCACTAGCGCCAAGTAGCGCTTGTCCATTGCGTGCTTTTTAAGCGATTCGTTGAGTGTGACTAGCGCATCCCGAGATTTTGCCAACAGCAAACAACCCGATGTATCACGATCCAAGCGGTGAACAAGCTCTAAAAAAGTAAGGTCGTCGCGCACTTGTCGAAGCGCTTCAATTAGACCAATTTTTACACCACTTCCTCCATGGACTGCCAGGCCGGATGGTTTGTTAATCACCATCCAATCTGGCCCTTCCATAATGACGCTACCAATCAACAAATCACGTAAATTGTCGCTAACTTCTTTAACCGCTTCTCTGGGTGCTAAGCGCAGCGGTGGCACACGCACTAAATCGCCAGCTTGAAGGCGATAATCCACTTTAACGCGTTTTTTATTAACCCTTACCTCGCCTTTACGCACAATGCGATAAATCAATGCACGAGGAGCACCTTTTAAACGCGTCATCAGAAAATTGTCGATTCGTTGACCTGCTTGTTCCGGGGCGATATCCACCCACTGTACTTCCCGCCCTTCGGACATTAACGCTCACTCCTGGTGTGATCTTATAGCGACAGGCTAAAAACGGCATTCTAGCGTAGACCAATGCGCATTGCGTCAATTGCTGGTAGTTGTCTTTACTGTTATATTCCAGAACGTTCAGCGGCCAAGTGTGGCTTACCCGTAAACAGACACGTCGTAACGGGTGCGTTACCATTCTTCGCCTAGCGCCTGCCCGACAAACACGCAGGCCAGAGCATAGGCAAAATGGCGTAGTGTACGCATTACCCAAACGCCTAACGCATTGAAATAACGTACTGAAATAACGTACTGGATATACAGTTACTCTGTCGCATGCTTTTTGACGGCAGATACGCCTTTGCTTCGCCCGCAATGGCAGGCAATTGAATTAATAAACGTCACGCCTCAAGCAGCCTCTCCTGTTCGTCACAAGGTGCTGCTCGACTTGGGGCGCCAAGTTCAACGCTGTGCCGATGACCGGCGTTGACGAATCGATGAATGCTAGGTGTTGGCGGTGTCAGCAGAGCCGGATGGACGTGACAGCCACCGAAACATGTTCTGCCTCCGCCACGTACTCAACGCCCTTTCGGCCGGGTCGGCATGATTGCCTTCCCGGCTTAATGCGTCAGCATAGCAATGCGCCGAGCACAAGCACGCAGCACCCAGCGATTCGTCTACGCCACGCCTAGACGGTTCGTCGGCACGCAACGCTATGTGAGACAATATGAAACGGATGCTGATTAACGCGACCCAGCCAGAAGAGCTTCGGGTTGCGCTGGTAGACGGGCAACGCCTTTACGATTTAGACATCGAATCTGGCGCTCGAGAGCAGAAGAAAGCCAATATTTACCGGGGCAAAATCACCCGAGTAGAACCTTCCCTTGAAGCCGCTTTTGTTGATTTTGGTGCCGAACGCCATGGCTTTCTGCCGCTAAAAGAAATTTCTCGCGAATATTTTATCAAAGATGTTTCTGGCCGCCCCAGCATCAAAGAAGTGCTGAAAGAAGGCCAGGAAGTCATTGTCCAAGTTGATAAAGAAGAGCGAGGCAATAAAGGGGCCGCACTGACTACCTTTATTAGCTTAGCGGGTCGCTTTCTTGTTCTGATGCCGAACAACCCCCGTGCGGGCGGCATTTCACGCCGCATTGAGGGTGATGATCGCAGCCAACTGAAAGACGCCATGGGCCAACTGACAGTACCGGACAAAATGGGCCTGATCGTTCGCACCGCCGGTATCGGCCGTAGCCCAGAAGAGCTGCAGTGGGACCTGGATTACCTTGTCCAAGTGTGGGAATCCATCACCACTGAAGCAGGCAAACGTTCAGCTCCTTTCCTGATTTATCGCGAATCTAATGTCATTATCCGCGCCATGCGCGATTACCTACGCCAAGATATTGGCGAGGTGCTAATTGATAGCCCAGAGATTCATGCAGAAGCACTGGGCTTTATTCGTCAGGTAATGCCTTCTTACCAGCAGAAAATTAAACTTTACGCGGATGAAGTTCCGCTTTTCTCGCGCTTCCAAATTGAGTCGCAAATCGAAACTGCTTACCAGCGCGAAGTAAAACTTCCCTCTGGTGGCTCTATTGTTATCGATCACACCGAAGCGCTGGTCTCTATTGATATTAACTCTGCCCGGGCTACACGTGGCAGCGATATTGAAGAAACCGCACTACAGACCAACTCTGAAGCAGCCGATGAAATTGCTCGACAGCTGCGTCTGCGTGATATCGGTGGCCTCGTAGTTATCGACTTTATCGATATGGGCCCTGCGCGCAATCAGCGTGAGGTTGAAAACCGCATGCGCGATGCACTGAAGCTGGATCGGGCGCGCGTTCAGATTGGCCGAATTTCACGCTTTGGCTTAATGGAAATGTCACGCCAGCGGCTGCGCCCCTCATTAGGCGAAACCAGCGGCGTTGTTTGTCCGCGCTGTAACGGACAAGGCACCATTCGCGATGTTCGCTCGCTTTCACTCTCTATCATGCGCCTGATTGAAGAAGAAGCCATGAAAGAGCGTAGCGCACAAATCCGCGCCATTCTTCCCGTTCCGGTGGCTACCTACCTGTTGAATGAAAAGCGTAGCGTTCTGGCAGACATCGAATCACGCCAAGGCGTGCGTGTGGTTCTCTTACCGAATCCCGAAATGGATACGCCGCATTACGACGTCCAGCGACTGCGTGATGACCACCTAGATGATGATGAAAGCCTGACATTATCCAGCTTCGAGCTTTCTACTGATACTGAGGTAGGCAAAGAACCCGACCCAAGCTTCACCCCACCAGCCATGCGCGCTGAAGCAGCGGTTAAAAGCGTTGTACATAATGCGCCAGCTCCCGCCTCTCTTCAGACTGAAGAAAAGGCAGAGAAAGTAGCAAAAGCAGATAAAGTCGTTGCCGCGACGACACCCGTTGCTGAAGAGCAACCCAGTGTGATTGGCCGCTTTATCAGAGGCTTTGCTAAACTACTAGGGGGTGAAGATACCAGCACGAGTCAGCCCGAACAGGAAACCCCTGTTGCCCGTAAGCAGTCTGAAAAGACTAGCAGCAATCGCACGCGCAGCGAAAGCAAACCAAAGCCTGCCCGTGAGCGTGGCGAAAGCGCCAGCAAAAACGAACAGCGCAATAATCAACAATCGAGCAATCAACAGCCGAATAATCCGCAGCCCAGCCAACCGCGCAACGCTGATAATAACGACGACGCTAACGATAAACGCAGCGGCCCTAGCCGTACTCGCAATCGTCGACGCCATCCTCAGCAGGATGATGCCAAGGCCCAGGACAGCGACCAGAAGAGCAATCGTCAAAAAGAGCAGCAAACAAACCAAGCGGCTAAAGAATCACCTAAAGACGAGCCAGCTAAACCCGCTGCCCAGCCAGAAAACCGTCGCGATAAACCGCGTGATGCAAAGCCGAAAAACGAAGATACCCGCGAGCCCGCATCACAAACGGATGACAGCAAGCAAGATGATGGCAAGCCAAAGCGCACGCGCAACAATCCGCGCAATCGCACGCGCAAACAAGCTGTTAATCCCCAGGCTGAAGCGGAACAGCTAAAACTGCAAGCCGAAGCGGCTGAAGCACCCGCCGTTGATGCAACTGCTGTTGAAGCGCCTGCTGTTGAAGTACCCAGTAATGAAACAGCACCTGCTAGCGCCTCTTTGCAGGATGAAGCCAGCACAACTGTTGCAACAGCGACTGAGACGCCTGACCAAGCTGCAGAGGAAACAGCAACTGCCGATGGAACAACGGCTGAGCGCCCTGCCGAAAAGGCGGAGAAAGCACGGAAAGCCACGCGTCAGCGTCGCCAACCTCAGCAAGCGGTAGACAAAGCTGAAGCCGAGACACGTGTAGAGAATAGTGTTGAAAGCAAACCTCAGCAGACAATGAACGACGCAGCCGCTGCTAAAGAAGCGCCCCAGGAAGCGACCAGCCGTTCGTCTGAAGTCGCGAGTGCTGAGACTCCTTCAACTGACGCGGAAGTAAAGCCACAGGAAAAGAGTACTTCAGACACGAAAGAGCTAGATACCGCCTACAGCGAATCAATGAGCTCACGTGGCGAAGAAACCGCAGAGGAGACTGACAAGCTCCATGAATCTGCGCTTCAAGAACCTGTGACCCAAGAATCTGCGGCCCAAGAACCGGTGTCTCAAGAACCTCACGAGGCAGAGCAAGCGACATCAGTATCCGCCGGCACGCACACAGAAGCGCCGAAACCTGCTGAGACTGCTGAGACTGCTGAGACTGCTGAGACTGCTGAGACTGTCGACAGTGATGCTAACAACATTCAGGCGCCACCGAAAAACCTAGTGGCTAGCATTGAATCAAGCTCACCAGAGTCTGCTGAACAGCCAGAAGCACCTACGGCAAGCAACGACGCGGTGAGCGATACAGTTTCAGAAACAGCTAACAGCACCGCGGCTGCTCAAGAAAGCGAAGAGCCACAGCCTACGTTGGCGACCGATGAGAAGACTCAAACACCTTTAGCAGAGTCCATTGTTGAGACTGAAACAGTGACACCTGAAGCGGCGCCCGCTGCTTCTGCCCAAGACGAGACGCCCAAGCCGCGCCGCCGTCGTCGCGCTCATAACGATCCTCGTGAACTGCGCAAACAAGCACAGAACACGCATAACGAGTAATCGCTAGTAACTCAAGAAACTAGCACTAAAAACCCCGCTAAGGCGGGGTTTTTTTTATGCTTGTATTAAGCGTGGCTCAGGCTCTAACTTAACACCAAACTGGTCATAGACCCTGTGGGCAATGTACTCGGCAAACTGCAATAATTCACGCCGATCGCCGCCGCCGAAATGTACAAGCACTAAGGCTTGCCGTGCGTGCACACCGAAAGCCCCTTGCCGAGTTCCTTTCAACCCGCACTGGTCAATCAACCACCCTGCTGCCAGCTTGCTTTGTCCGTTAACCTGCGGAAAATGTGGCATGCTAGGGTATGTCTGTAACAAGCGTGATAACTGGTCGCTACTAACCAGCGGGTTTTTAAAGAAGCTACCCGCATTTGCGAGCACCTGAGGGTCCGGTAGTTTTTCCTGACGAATAGCACACACCGCTTGAGCCACCGCTAAGCAACTCGAAGAAGCGGTCACCCGGGCAGCTAAATCTCCATAACCCAGTCTTGGCAGCGGCTTTTTTGATAGCCGAAGTGCCAACTGAGTAATGACTACTTTATCCGCTAGTGCTTTTTTGAAAATGCTATCTCGGTAACCAAACTGGCAAGCATCCGCGCTCAACCAACGCACATTACCCGACGCCAGCTCTACTATCTGCACACCCTCCAGGACATCTTTAAGCTCGACACCGTATGCACCAATATTTTGTACCGGCGCGGCGCCGCAATCGCCCGGAATCAGCGCTAAGTTTTCGATCCCCCACAGGCCACGAGCAGCCAGCGTCATTACTAACGAGTGCCAATTAACGCCAGCCCCCACATAAGCAACAACAGATTCTCCGCCACCCTCCAGCCACCACTGCCGCATACCAGGCCGAATCGCAATGCCTTTTAGCTTAGCGGGAAGTAACACATTACTGCCGCCTCCCAAGAGCGTAATGTGCCACTGCTTATCAACGGCATCACGCACCACATTCTGGAGTGCACTTAGCGTTTTAGGGGCAACATATCGCTCTGCCTGGCAAGGTAAACGCAGCGTGTTAGCAGAGGTTAAATCGACCGATTGGCAACGACTGAGCAGATCGCTACTGTTAGTTTCACAACCCGTCATTTCTCAGCCCGTCTTTCCTCAGTTGGGCAATCAGCCCTGCCGAAGCCGCTTCAATTAAATTCAGGACATGCTCAAAGCCCTCATCGCCACCGTAATAAGGGTCTGGCACTTCTGCCTCAGGCATATCGGCAAAATCTAGAAATAGCCCCACATGGGCACGGCTATTGCTCGGCTGTAGCGCTTGCATCGCCTTGAGGTTGTCGCGATCCATCCCTAGCACATAGTCGAAGTCAAGAAAGTCATTAGCGCTTAACTGACGAGCGCGCAAATGACTAATATCGATACCACGCTGCAACGCAGCTGACTGGGCGCGGGTGTCTGGCGCTTTTCCGACATGCCAGTTACCTACACCACAAGAGTCAACGTTAATATGACGATTTAAGCCAGCCTCTTCAACAGCGTGCCAAAAGACGCCTTCGGCCGTTGGCGAACGACAAATATTGCCCAAGCAGACAAACAGTACGCGCTTCATTCGCATTCACCTCCACTTTCACTCGCCAGAAGCGCTCTCACTCTGGCTAAGTCTTCCGGCGTATCCACACCAGGAGGATTGATAGTGCTGGCCAGCGCAACTTGAATGGCATAGCCATGCTGTAGCGCGCGCAACTGTTCTAGTTGCTCCAACTGCTCAAGGCTCGACGGCGCCAGCTCACGATAAGCGGCGAGAAAACTGGCACGATAGGCGTATATACCAATATGACGCAACCAAGCATCGGTGGCTAAAAGCGCAGGCTGCACTTTAAATTGCTCTCGATCCCAAGGAATGGGCGCACGAGAAAAGTACAGTGCACGCCCCTGCATGGAGCGAACAACTTTGACGACGTTGGTGTTAAATAACGTTTCAACATCGCTAATGGGTTCAGCAAGTGTCGCAATGGCCGCTTCTGGATCTTCGGCTAAACGCATCGCCACTTGGTCGATTAAAACCGGTGGTATAAGCGGCTCATCGCCTTGCACATTCACCACTAAAGCGTCATCACTTAGCCCTAGGTGCTCTGCCACCTCCGCCAGTCGATCAGTACCAGACGGGTGATTCGATCTCGTCATAACGACATCCGCACCGTATGGCAACATCGCCTCACGGATACGTGGGTCGTCAGTTGCCACTACCACACGACTTGCTTGGCTTTGACAGGCTCTGCGCCAGACATGGGCAACCATAGGCTCGCCCGCTATATCCAGCAACGGCTTACCCGGCAAGCGGGATGAGCCAAAACGCGCGGGAACAACAGCGATAAATTCGGTCTCAGCGACTGACATTACACCTCTCCGGTACGACCTGGCGAGATAGGTAACTTTTCATCGGCATCCATCGGGCGTGCCTCTTCAGGTAGCATCACAGGGATGCCTTCTTGAATAGGATACGCCAAACCGTCGTAGTGGCAGCAAAGCTCTTGGGCTTCACGGTTATACTTGAGCTTGCCATTGCAAAGTGGGCAAACCAGCATTGCCAATAGTTCTTTATCCATCGGTGTATCCCTTTTAAGAAAGCGCTGACAATTTAGCTGCCAGCCAGTGTTCAAACTCTGGCGGGAGCACGGCTTCTACTTCTAGCACCCAGCTATCGGGTGGCGCTAACGCTTGGCACTTCACTGCGTCTTTGGCGGTCATTATAACGGGGCGCTGATGATTAAAACGGAAAGTCTGATAATCAAAACGCTGATGATCCGCTAGCGGACGCATCTCGCCTTCAACCCCCAAACTGCGCAACGTATTAAAAAAACGCTCAGGATGACCAATACCCGCCACGGCATTCACAGGTAACATGAATGGTAGAGGAGTAAGCGGCATACGTTGACCATCCTGCATTCGACGCCAGCTTAGCGGCGCTAGTTGCATCGCTATTCCTTTTATTGGCAGGGGGCAACACTGCTCACCATTGATAATCACAGCATCGACCTGGGTTAGTCTGCGGGGTGATTCTCTCAGCGGCCCAGCAGGCAAACAGCGCCCATTACCTAGCCCTCTCGCCCCATCAACGACGATTATTTCAATATCACGCCCTAGCGCCAGATGCTGTAATCCATCGTCACTAACAACAATGTCGCACCCTTGGTCAACCAGGGCCTGAACACCTCGTGAACGGATCGGATCAGCCACTACCGGACAGCCAGTTTGCTGCGCCAGCATTAATGGCTCATCACCGCTTTGGGCAGGATCAGTGATTGTGGTCACCTGTAACGGGTAGTGCGATGCTTTACCACCGTAACCACGGGTAATAATGCCTGGCGACCGCCCCTGCTTCACCAGCCAGTTCACCATCCATGCAACTAACGGGGATTTACCGGTTCCACCAAGGGTGATATTACCCACCACGATTACGGGCACGTCTGGCTTAACAACTGGCTTTTTCCCGGAACGATAGTCGAGGGTGCGCCGCGCCATAAGATAACGGTATAAAATACCAAGCGGATACAACGGCGTTAGCCATCGGCTTCCGAGATAGGCCGCCTTAAGCCAGCGTTGCTCCAGGCTCATTCACTCTCCTGAAACTGAAGCTGGTGCAGCGCCGCGTAGGCACCTCCCGCCTCTAGCAACGCCTGGTGAGTCCCCTGCTCAATAATACGCCCTTGATCCATCACCAAAATACGGTCAGCGCGTTCAATAGTGGACAGGCGGTGGGCAATGACCAGCGTAGTACGCCCTTTACATACATGCTCCAACGCTTTCTGGATATAGCGCTCAGATTCGGTATCCAGTGCCGATGTCGCTTCGTCCAATATAAGAATAGGCGCATCTTTAAAAATCGCCCGGGCGATTGCCAATCGCTGTCGCTGCCCACCGGATAGCATCACGCCGTTTTCACCCACCACCGTGGCATACTCCTGGGGCAGCTTCTCAATAAATTCACTGGCGTAAGCCGCCTGGGCGGCCGCTTCAATGGCGGCTGGGTCCGGGTTGGTAACGCCATAGCCGATATTATCAGCGATGGTCGCATTAAATAGCGTGACTTGTTGCGATACCAATGCAATATGTTGGCGCAAAGGACCTAATGCATAATCATCTGCGTTCACACCATCAATCAAAATGCGCCCTTCGCTAGGCCGATAAAAACGCGGTAGCAGGCTGACTAAGGTTGATTTGCCGCTGCCAGAGCGGCCAACAATTGCCACTAGCTCTCCAGGGGCAACATTAATATTAATATCGCGCAATACGTTAGGCTGATCATCAGCGTAACGAAAACTGACGTTGTCGATCACCACGTTGCCTGTTAGCTGACGAGGTATTTTCTTGCCTTCATCCTGTTCAGGTGTCAGATCAAGCAAGCCAAATAGCTCCGAAGCCGCCGCAATACCTTTTTGAATCTCGCTATTCACTTCTGTGAGCTGGCGCACGGGCTTGATCATTAGCGCTGCTGCGGTAATAAAGGCAACAAACTCACCCGGGGTCATGTTTGCCATAAGCGCAGGCGCCATGGCTAACCAGACCAGAATTGCCATGGAAATAGCTACCAGCATCAAAATCACTGGTGAGCTAACAGCACGCGTCATCGCCTCTTTCATACTTTGACGACGATTTTCTTCGCTTACCCGCTCAAAGCGCTGTTTTTCATACTCTTCAGCGCCATGCGTACGCACAACGCGATAACCAGAGAGCGCTTCAGAAGCGACGTGAGTAACATCTCCCATGGAGTGCTGAATACGTTTGGAGATACGCCTGAAACGTTTGCTGGCGTAACTCACCACAACAGCAATCACCGGTGTTACGCCAAGAAACAGCAGCGTTAGCATCCAGTTGGTCCAGAACAGATAACCGATCAGTCCGATAACAAATAAACCTTCACGCAGGATAATGGTGACGGCTTTCGTGGCAGCACCTGCAACCTGTTCTACGTGATACGTTACCCGAGATACCAAATGACCACTTGAGTGATGATCGAAGAACCGCCCGGGCAAATGCAGTAAGTGCGCAAATACATCACAGCGCAGCGTGTGAATCACATAACGTCCGACGTAGGACATAAAGTAGGTGCTTAAAAATGTCCCCAGCCCGCGCGAGGCGAACATAATTACAACGAACATGGGGAGCAGTAAACGAAAGGTGGCATCAGGATTCTGGATGCCATCAATAAGCCGTTTCATCATTTCAGCTAGTGCCGTACTGGAGGCGGCATAAATGATAAAACCTACTATCGCTAACGCGAACGCGCGCCAGTGAGGTTTGACGTAAGTTAATAATCGCTTGTAGAGAACCCAACCTGAATCAGTCACACGCGCTCCCGGCCTTAGTGTGCAGTTGCCAGAATTCTACCTTATGGTGACGCGCATCAACACCGCTTACGAGCGCCCGGTTGTTTTCGCATGGGAATGATCTGCATCGGTTGAGTGGCTGTGAGGCTAAATTCGAGAGCGCCATCCTGGGCGGTACTCCATAAACAGCTCTGCTGTTGTCGAAAGCGGCGTACTACCGCGTCGACCGGATGATTAAAGGGATTATCTTTCCCCGCACTAAAAATGACATGCCGAGGACGGCTTACTTGAACGAACTGAACACCCGAACTTGTATTGCTTCCATGATGCCCAGCCACTAACACGCTAATCGGCGTAATAACATTGGCTAAGACTCTCCTCTCAATGTCCTTGCCAACGTCTCCCGTGATCAGCAAACGCTGCTCTCCCACTCTTACTTGAAGAACACAGGAGCGATCATTAGAGGTGAGCTCGTTATCCCCCTTTGGTGGCCAAAGTATCTGATAGTGAATGCCATCACGCCGCCACTGCTGACCTTGAACACACTCTTTACTAGCAACGGGAAGAAGCTCTCCACGGGGAGCCCACCATTGCGTTACCCGATGGTCTTTTAAAAGAGCACTGACACCCCCAGCATGATCGTTATCGGCATGACTGACGATAACGTGATCGAACGATTGGCCTGGAGACCAAAGGGTTTGCAGCGGCATAAAACCACTGCGAAAGCGAGGCCCAGTGTCATACAGCAATCGGTAGTTGGCGCTACGCAACTCAATCAGTTGACCTTGCCCGACGTCATAAACAATGACACGTAGCTCGCCCTGGTTAAGCTGTTCGTCCGGAGACCACCACGGAAAGCTTAACAGTAGCAATGTTGCGCCAACACGTAACCACCCAGGAACGTTGGGAAGCCCCCAGCATAGCGACAGTAATAACAGCGCGCCTACCAGCGGAAACACCAGTACCGATGGTGGCTGCAAAAGTGGTGCCCATTGTACGGTAATGACTAATAGCTGATGGAAAACCTGCAATGCCTGCTCAAAACACCACCATACAAAAAGCCCTATCCCAGGCAGTGGCGACAGCACCCATCCCAATAACGCACTAGGCACCATAACGGAGCTGACCCAAGGTACAGCAACAAGATTCACCAAAGGTGCCGCAGGGGCGACTCTCCCAAACGCCACCAGCACCGCTGCCGCCATTAGCGGTGCGATGAGGAGTTGAGAACGCAGTAATGCCCAACACCACCCCTTCAGCCCTTGTGGTCGGGGACGACCTTGCCAAATAATAATCAACCAGCCTACCGCAATAAACGAAAGCCATAGACCAGGCCGCCACAGTGCAAGCGGATCAACGACTAACACCATTCCGAGCGCAAGCCACCAAGCTTGCCAAGCACCTGGTGCATGACGTCCGCTAAGCACCCACAGGCCTAACAGCGTCATGATCATGGCTCGCATGGCAGGAGGGGCTAGTCCAGCTAACATGGCGTAACCCACCGCCGCCGCTCCTGCTAGCCACCAGGGCCAAGCACGCAGACGCCAATGGATAGGCGTTACTAGCCTGGCAGTAAAACGAGCCAACAGCAGTACAAATGACGCGACGAGCCCAACGTGTAATCCTGAAATAACCACTAAATGTGTTGTACCCGTTGCATTGAGCAAGGTCCAATCATCTTGGGTCAACTGCTCACTATCACCCAGCGTTAGCGCCGCAAGCCAGCGCTGGGTTCGCTCTTGCAACGGTTGGCTAGACAACGTTTCGACTGCTCTCTGACGAAGTGTCAGCTTAGCCTCCGACAGGCGTTCAGGCTTAGGCTCCTGGCGCACATAACCGGTCGCGTGTATGCCTTCGCGCCATAACCACTGCTGAAAATTAAACGTATTTGGGTTAGAAAAGCCACTGGGAGGACGAAGCCGAAGTGTCATTTTCCAGCGCTCGCCAACGAGGAAGCGTTGATCACCGTAAGCACTTACTCGCACACTGCGCAGTGCGCTACAGCTTGGAAGCCCCTCAGGAGAGAGACAGGTTTCAACTGTCAGGCGTAAGCGTGACGACCCCGTTTCCGTTTGAACATTGATTACTCGAGCCTGCAGGGTGACATCTTTCCCACTGAGCCCACTTGGCAAACGATGCCCCCACTCTTGCTGCACGCTGACAAAAACCCAGCTTGAAATAACCAACCAAATTAATAAGCTACGCCGAAGCACAACCAAGCAAAGCACCACCACAAGCACGCTTGGTAGCAGAACCTGCAGGTGCCCCTCGGGGCCGCTTAACCACGCCGCTAGCGCACCCAGCAATACTGCCAAGGCAGCAGGTAGTGCAACACCTAGTTGCATATTCCCTCCGTGGAACTAGATCATTCATACCCACGCCATAGCCGAAGCACGCCGCTATATGGATAATAGGATGCACCAATTGCAAGAGTACCTGACATGCCGCGCCGTTTCCTGCAGCGCTACATGCCAAAACCCGACACATTAAGGCGACAGCGCTCACTACGCTTTATTGCGCCATTAATTGCAGACCCTGGGTTATGGCTTTTAACACGTCGAAGCGTTGCAAACGCGTTCAGCGTGGGGCTTTTTTGCGCCATGCTGCCCATACCGTTTCAAATGGTAGTTGCAGCACTAGGGGCAAGGTTTAGCCGTTGTAACTTGGCACTTTCAGTAGGGTTGGTGTGGATTACGAACCCACTCACCATGCCGGTTATTTTTTATTTTAATTATCGAATTGGCACGTTTCTTTTAGAAGCACCAGTGAGAGAGGCGCCATCGCGCATATCAACACGCTGGATTGCAGAACAAATGCACGACATCATGCCGCCGCTGATGCTTGGATCGTTAATTTCCGCCGTACTATTAGCCATTGTTGCCAATATTGTCATACGGCTAATTTGGCGCTGGCATGTTTCCCATCATTGGAAGCGCCGCCGCCTGAAGAGACGGCAGCGCCGGGCCCGCATTGAGTCAGAATTCGACGACTAGCCCTCCCAGCTACTAGTCGTTTTTCTGCTCAATTAACTGCCCACTATCCAACTTCATCACACGATCCTGATGAGCAGCCAAGCTGACATCATGAGTTACAATCACAAACGCGCAGGCGCTCTCTTTAGCCAACTCGTCCATAAGCGCTAAAATGGTACTTGCCGTGGTTTGGTCTAGGTTTCCGGTTGGCTCATCCATCAATACAAGACTGGGATCTGTCACTAATGCACGGGCGATGGCCACACGCTGACGCTCCCCTCCCGAAAGCTCGCCAGGTTTATGATCAGCCCGAGCCTTCATGCCCACCCGTTCAAGCAGCTGCATAGCGCGCTGCTCAGCCATCTTTTTAGACTGGCCGCGAATAATTAACGGAAGTGCGGCATTCTCGACCGCAGTGAACTCAGCCAGCAAGTGGTGAAACTGATAAACAAAGCCAATATAACGATTCCGAAAACGACCTAATGCCGCTTCGTTAAGCCCGGATAATGGCTCGCCAGCAATCACTACGCTGCCAGCGCTGGGCCGATCAAGACCACCCAACAGGTTTAGCAGCGTCGTTTTACCCGAGCCTGAGCTCCCCACAATGGCAACACGCTCTCCAGCATGCACCTTAAGCTCAAGCTGATCTAATACGGTGAGATCTTGGGGGCCTTCACTATAAACCCGTGTCAGGCTGTTACATTCCAGCATAACTGCTGCGGAGTGCTGTGTACTTGAGGTCATCGTTTTGCTTCCTTATTCATAACGCAGTACGTCGGCAGGCTGAACCCGAGCGGCCCGCCAAGCGGGATAAAGCGTCGAGAGGAAGGTCAGACCAAAGGCAGCGATGACAATATCGCGCACATCGCCCCACTGCAGCTGAGAGGGCAAGTCACTAATAAAGTAAACTCCGGCATCTAAGAACTGAATACCGAAAGTTGTTTCAAACCAACTGATCAAATCAGAGATAGTCAGTGCCAGGAGAACACCCGCAGCTACGCCAATCGCAATACCGATCAGACCGATGGTTAGCCCTTGCACGATAAAAATACCCATAATCGAACGTGGGGTGGCGCCTATGGTACGTAAAATGGCGATATCCGCTCGCTTATCAGTAACCACCATCACTAGCGTAGACACTATATTAAATGCGGCAACGGCAATAATGACAGTAAGCAGTAATGCAATCATGCGCTTTTCCATCTGAATCGCTTGAAATAGGCTCCCATGGGAAGCAGTCCAATCCGTGCCGCGGTACCCTGAGCCCAGTTCATTAACGATCGCTTGAGTTTCACTGCCAGCTACAAACAGGTCATCCAGCTCCAGCCGCAGACCACCCACTGCATCGCCCAAGCGCGCTAAGGTTTGCATATCTTCAATATTGGCATAAGCCAGATTAGCGTCTAAATCAGCGCCCACACTAAAGATACCGCTAACGGTAAACCGCTTTAGCCTTGGGAAAACCCCAGCGGGTGTAATCGATGCTTCCGGGACAAGTAGCGTAACTCGGTCACCTACCCCCACACCCAAGCGACGTGCCAGCATAGATCCCAGAACCACATTCCACTCGCCAGGCACCAGATCGGAAAGCTGGCCTTGGCGCATATGCTCGCCAATAATCGACACTTGATCTTCCCAGTCTGGATGAATGCCATTCACCATGGCGCCTTGATTTCTACCGCCTGCCGAAAACATACCCTGCTGTTCAACATAAGGCGCTGCACCGATGACTCGCTCACGCTCAACGAGCTGATCTGCTAGCGCTTGCCACTCGACCAACCCTTCTTGCGATTCAATTTTAGTGTGAGGCACCATTCCTAAGATGCGGGTACGAAGCTCGTGATCAAAACCATTCATCACCGACAGCACAAGGATTAGTACTGCCACGCCAAGCATTAATCCCAGCATTGAAGTTAACGAGATAAACGAAATAAAGTGGTTCCGGCGTTTAGCGCGCACGTAGCGCAGCCCCACCAGGAAAGGCAAACGATCAAGCATGGCATCATTCCTTAGTAATAAGCGTCCATGGTACGGTTTTTTTAGCATGGGTGCATGTAAGAACGCTGCGTTAGAGTAACAAGTATGCTCACCGTTCCCTTAAGCACGGTAACGCTTGCATGTTGGCAAACAAGCCCCTAAATTGCGCCCATTCTCATTGTCTTGAGGGCAGGCCTTTAGGGCAGGTCTTTAGGGCAAGCATTTTTTCGGCTATTAATTTTTCGACTATTAAGAGCACCTGTGACGTTGGCTAACAAGACTTACCGTTTATTGCCCGAGTGGTCCCCCCAAGACGGCCTGCAACTGACTTGGCCACGTCCAGACGGCGACTGGGCACCACTGTTATCGCGCATCGAAGCAACACTTGAACGTATCGTGATTGCAACGACACACTATCAGCACGTGTTGATCAGCGTTTCTGATGACACCATCCACCGCCGTCTGGCTGCGACGTTTAAGTCCTATGGCATTTCCCAACAACAGCTGACACTTATTGTCGCTCCAACCGATGACACCTGGGCCAGAGACCATGGGCCAATCACCGTGGTGGATGAAACTCAGCAGCCACTAATGCTGGATTACACGTTTACCGGCTGGGGCGGTAAATTTCCCGCCGAGCATGACAATCGGCTTACCCAGTGGCTGGCCGATGCAGGCGTATGGGCCTGCCCCACCGCTCCACGGAATATGGTACTAGAAGGCGGTGCTATTGAAACCGACGGAGAGGGCACGCTGCTAACCACCGAAGCCTGCTTGCTGAATCCAAATCGCAATCCGTCACTTGCGCGTACGGATGTTGAAGCTCAGTTAGCGGAAGATTTTGGCGTCGACCGTGTCCTTTGGCTGGCAAATGGGCATCTTGAGGGTGACGATACCGATAGCCATATTGATACGCTCGCGCGCTTTTGCAATGCCTCTACCATTGCGTATGTCCGCTGCGACGACCCGACCGATCCGCACTACCCTGCGCTAAACGCGATGGAGCAAGAGCTCATGGCGTTTCGTCAGCGCAACGGTGAGCCCTACCAATTAATTGCCCTGCCTTGGCCACAGGCCTGCTTTGACCCTGAAGATGGCCATCGCCTCCCAGCCACCTACGCTAATTTTTTGATTATCAACAATGCCGTACTAGTGCCCACCTACGGCGACCCTGCTGATGTTGTCGCGCTGCAAGCGCTGCGTGTCGCCTTCCCAGAACACGCGTTGATTCCGATTGAGTGTGCTAGCGTCATTCGTCAGCATGGCAGCCTTCACTGTTTAACCATGCAGTTACCGAAAGGCACGCTTGCCCCAGTGCTAACTGAATCCTAAGGAGCCATCATGTCTAACAGCTTAACCGTCGGTGTTGTTCAACAGCCTGCGTGGCCAGATAAAGCACGTAGTCTTGCTGCCAGCGAAGCAGGCATACGCGCTGCCGTTAGCCAAGGGGCACAGTTAGTTTTGCTTCAGGAGCTGCATGCCACTCACTACTTTTGTCAGTACGAAGACCCTGCACTGTTTGATTTGGCTGAACCGCTAGACGGCCCCACTGGCCAACGCCTAGCTGAACTAGCTAAGGAACTGAATATTGTGCTGGTGGGGTCGCTGTTTGAAAAACGTGCCGCGGGGCTTTACCACAACACAGCCGTCGTTTATGACCGCGCAAAAGGGCGTGTTGGGCAATACCGCAAAATGCACATCCCTGATGATCCGGCCTTTTACGAAAAGTTTTACTTTACCCCAGGCGATGCTGATGACGAACGCGGCCAAGGCTTCACGCCCATTGACACCTCTGTTGGGCGGCTAGGTGTCTTAGTTTGCTGGGATCAATGGTACCCGGAAGCGGCACGTTTAATGGCACTCAGTGGTGCGGAGCTCCTTCTCTATCCCACTGCCATCGGCTGGGATCCAAATGATGATGACGCTGAAAAAGCCCGTCAGAAAGATGCTTGGACCATTATACAGCGCTCCCATGGCGTCGCTAACGGGCTCCCCGTCCTGGTAGCTAACCGTGTCGGCTTCGAACCCGATCACTCCGGCGTTGGCGGCGGCATTGCGTTTTGGGGCGGTAGCTTTGTGTGCGGCCCGCAAGGAGAGATGCTGGCGCACGCAGGAGAAGAGACGCAACAGCTGGTAGTCAACATCGATATGGCACGTAGTGAGAACACCCGGCGCATTTGGCCTTATTTGCGCGACCGGCGTATTGATGCCTACGGTGATCTAACACGTCGCTATCGCGATTGATGGCAAACGTGGTTGATAGCAAACACGGCGCCTGCTCCCATAAAGAGCAGGCGCCGTATTTAAAACATTAACAATGTAGCGGTTGGCTTCACTTCCAAAAATCGCGGATAGACGCAATTCCCTGAGCACCAACAGCGCGTGCATGGCTAGCATCAAAGCGTGTCATACCGCCCAGTGCAAATACCGGCATACCAGCACGTTCCACTAGTTGCTGGAAGTCATGCCATCCCAGCGGTGCTACCTCAGGATGAGAAGGCGTGGTACGCAGCGGCGACAGCGTCACAAAATCACAGCCTAGGACCGCTGCCTGAGAAAGCTGCTTTTGATCGTGAGTAGACGCCGAGAGCCATTTATTTTCAGCAATCGGGCGACGCTCAAGATCCATTAACCGTGCGCTCGTTAAATGAATACCGTCAGCATCAACAGCATCAAGCAATGCAGGTTCTCCGTTCAGCAATAGCTTTGCATCGTACTGACGACAAAGGCGCAGGGCGCGCTCAGCACGGGCAATGTATGCCGCTTCATCAAGATTTTTTGCCCGCAGCTGTACGAGTCTTACACCGTCTTCACTGAGCGCTCTTTCCAACAAGCTATCGAAACGTTCTTCGTCAGCTTCCTCGCCAGTAATCAGATAATCTGTGGGCAACATCACCGCACGCAGAATAGGCAAGTTAGCAGCAGGGAAAGGGTAATTTACCAATTCTTCCATGGGCACCCAGCGCACGGCCTGCCCCTCGCGACCAAACGGCTCGCCTGCAAACTCTTGTACCTGCCAAACATCCAGTAAGATGTGTTTATCTGGATACTCATGATGAACGCGGATAAGTGGCCGGGCACGTACAATCTCGACGCCTAGCTCTTCGTGAAGCTCGCGCTTGAGACCTTCCAGCCCTGTTTCATAAGGCGCCAGCTTGCCACCAGGAAACTCCCATAGACCGCCTTGATCGACATTAGAGGGCCGACGCGCAATCAGAACCCGCTTTTGATCGGCGCTGATCATTGCAGCCGCCGCGACATGAACTCGTCGTTTTACCATTACACTCATTACGTCTTTACCCACTTTTTGCGCGCCGCCCTAACCAAAGACGACGCTATCTCGCTGCATTAGCACGTCACTGCAACTGTTTTTAGCTACTTTTCAGCGCTCTTCAGCTACGGTAATCCGCGTTGATAGTCACATAGTCATGGGACAGATCCGAGGTCCACACAGTGGCACTCTCTTCCCCACGACCCAAATTAATGCGAATGATGATCTCCTCTTGCGCCATAACAGCACTGCCCGCCGCTTCTGTATAACTGTCGGCGCGGCCGCCCTTTTCGACCAAGCGGACGTCACCCAAATCAATGACAACTTGATTGACATCGAACGCCTCAACCGGTGCGCGCCCAACGGCAGCTAAAATACGCCCCCAGTTAGCATCAGAAGCGTAGAGCGCGGTCTTCACCAGCGGCGAGTGAGCAACGGTGAAGGCAACATCCAACGCTTCCTGACGAGTAGTCGCTTCATTCACCTGGAGCGTCACAAACTTAGTCGCCCCTTCGCCATCGCGAATAATCGCTTGCGCAAGCTCGGTCATGACGCGTTGCAGCGCATTACGGAAAATGGCTACCTGTTCCTCGCTTTCAATACGAACGCCTGTGCCTGTCGCCGCCAGCATGCACGCATCGTTGGTTGAGGTATCGCTATCAACAGTGATGCAATTAAAGGAGCGATCCACCGTTTCACGCAGCAAACTCGCTAACAAAGGCTGCTCAATCGCTGCATCTGTCACTACGAAACCCAGCATGGTAGCCATATTGGGCTTAATCATGCCAGAACCCTTTGTAATACCGTTGATTGTGACCTGCTGGTCACCAACTGGAACGGTTACCGTAGCGCCTTTGGCTCGGGTATCGGTCGTCAGAATTCCCTCGCCTGCCTGCTGCCAAGCGAGACTAGCATCCGCCAAAGAATTCAGCGCACTCGGTATACCTGCAAGCAAACGCTCCATGGGTAGAGGCTCGCCGATCACGCCGGTTGAAAAGGGCAAAACCTGGCTTATATCAACGCTCATTTGCTCAGCAAGCGCTTCACAGCTGGCATAAGCATCCTGCAGGCCTGATGCGCCAGTACCTGCATTGGCATTGCCAGTATTAACTAGCCAGTAGCGAGGCACTCGCCCAGCGCTTGAACACTCTTCAAGGTGCGCTTTCGCCACGGCCACTGGGGCGGCACAAAACGCATTACGAGTAAAAACCCCAGCTACCGTGGCAGTTTCAGGCAGCTCAATCACCACTACATCACGACGATCCGGCTTCTTAATACCCGCCATTGCACTGCCCAGGCGCACCCCGTTAAGGGGTGGCAATTCCGGAAAAGGAAGATTTCCCACCGCCATGTTTTTCTCCTTTGCGCTCAATTTCGCCACGCGTGATTAGCTTAGTTTTCCGCAGCACTGCTTATATTTTTTACCCGACCCGCATGAACACGGGTCATTGCGCCCTACTTTTGGCCCTTCACGACGCAACGGGCGGCCATCAGCCCCTGGCGCTTCCTGTGAAATATCTTCCTGCTGGGCGTTAGGATCATCGTGGCGGCTTGCCGCAGTCGCTCGTTCACGCACTGACTCTTCACGGCGCTTCTGCTCTAGTGCATCAACCTCTTCAGGCTGGCGAACCTGTACGTGGCTTAAGATACGCGTGACGTCAGCTTTAATGTTCGTTAGTAGATGCTGGAACAACTCGAAAGATTCACGCTTGTATTCTTGCTTAGGATTCTTCTGGGCGTAGCCACGCAAATGAATGCCACGACGCAGATGATCCATCGACTGAAGATGCTCTTTCCAACGTGTGTCCAACACCTGAAGCATTACCTGTTTCTCAAAACGGCGAATCAACTCGGCTCCAGCAGCCTCAATTTTGGCTTGATACGCATCACGGTGCATCGCTTGTAAACGCTCACGCAGCTTCTCCTCACTGAAGCGCTCGTCCTCTGCCGCCCACTGCGTAACAGGAGCATCAAGATTGAATTCAGTTTTAAGATGCGCTTCTAACCCGGGTAGATCCCACTGCTCAGCAAGACTCTGGGGCGGCACGAAATCACTAATGGCATCTTCCATGACTTCTTCACGAATACCAATAACGGCATCGGAAACATCATCAGCGGAAAGAATTTCATTCCGCTGCTCATAGATAACACGACGCTGATCGTTAGCGACATCGTCGTATTCCAGCAGTTGCTTACGGATATCAAAGTTGCGTCCCTCTACCTTTTTCTGGGCGCGTTCGACAGCGTTAGACACCATCTTGTGCTCAATTGCCTCACCTCGCTCTAACCCGAGAGCCAGCATTAGGCGCTTCACACGGTCAGAGCCGAACAGACGCATCAGACTGTCTTCTAGCGAGAGGAAGAAACGTGTAGAGCCTGGATCACCTTGACGTCCCGCACGGCCACGCAACTGATTGTCGATACGACGCGACTCATGGCGCTCAGAGCCAACCACATGCAAGCCACCCGCTTCTAAAACACCGTCATGGCGCTTCTGCCACTCTGCCTTTAGAGCATCTACCTGTTCTTGGGTGGGATCTTGCAGCTTAGCTGCTTCAGCCTCCCAGTTGCCCCCTAGGACAATATCGGTGCCACGACCCGCCATATTCGTTGCGATAGTAATGGCGCCAGGGCGACCGGCTTGAGAGATGATTTCCGCTTCGCTCTGGTGCTGCTTAGCGTTCAACACATTAAACGTTAGGCCAGCCTCACGCATAAGGCGAGCGAGATACTCTGAGGTTTCAATCGACGCCGTACCGACTAGAACAGGACGTCCTGCTTCAGTTTCGGTCTTCACATCTTTAATAATCGCTTCGTATTTCTCTTCCGCACTCAGATAGACCAAATCATTCAGATCTTTACGGGAAAGCGGGCGATTCGTTGGAATGACGACCACATCCAGGCCATAGATTTGCCGGAATTCAAATGCTTCAGTATCAGCGGTACCAGTCATGCCAGCGAGCTTTTCATACAAACGGAAGTAGTTCTGGAAAGTAGTCGATGCCAGTGTCTGGCTCTCTCGCTGAACCGTCACTCCCTCTTTCGCTTCAACCGCTTGGTGCAGCCCTTCTGACCAACGGCGCCCCGGCATAGAACGCCCAGTATGCTCATCAACGATGACGACTTGGCCTTCAGAAACGATGTAGTCAACGTCTAAATGATAAAGATGACGTGCGCGCAGCGCGGAGTGCATATGCTGAAGCAAGTTAAGGTTTTGTGCGGCATAGAGCGATTCACCCTCGCCCAACAGCCCTTCAGCACGCATTAGCTCTTCAACTTTGTTATGTCCCTGCTCGGTGAGCTCTACCTGCTTTTGTTTTTCATCTAGCAGGAAGTCTCCCGTGACCGGCACATCACTATCTTCAGAGGCCTCCCCTTGCTCTAACTGCTGAGCCAGTCGATTGACAATGCCATACAAATCAGTGTTTTCATCCACTGCGCCCGAGATAATTAATGGCGTACGGGCCTCATCAATTAAAATAGAGTCGACTTCGTCGACGATGGCGTAATGCAGACCACGCTGCACTTTATCCTCAAGCGAGAACGCCATATTGTCGCGCAGATAATCGAAACCAAACTCATTGTTAGTGCCGTAAGTGATATCACACTGATAGGCGTGGCGTTTCTCTTCGCCGGTTTGGCCAGCGAAGATAACGCCCACCGAGAGCCCTAAAAACTCATACAAAGGGCGCATCCACTCAGCATCACGGCGAGCAAGGTAGTCATTAACGGTGACAACATGCACGCCTTTGCTTGGTAGCGCATTTAAATATACGGCAAGCGTCGCCACCAGGGTTTTACCTTCCCCGGTTTTCATTTCCGCAATGCGGCCACGATGCAATGTCATACCACCGACCATCTGGACGTCAAAGTGGCGCATATTCATTACCCGCTTACTGGCCTCGCGCACGACGGCAAATGCCTCGGGTAATAAACTATCAATAGATGCGCCTTCTGCTAACTTTTGACGCAACAGCCCTGTTTTTGCCTGCAAATCAGCATCACTTAACCCTTCAAGCGCTTGCTCTAAAACGTTAATACTGAGCACACTTTTTTGCATGCGCTTAACGTCGCGATCATTTTTAGAGCCGACGACTTTACGTAACAAATTATTAATCATGAAAGTTCCAAATCTTCACGAGCGTCCCATTCAGGTGCGCCCTTTTATATAAGGCAAATAAGGGTAGATTTAATAAGCGAACAGTCGAGCCGGCGGGCCACGCGGGATCAGCACATCAATAGCGGCGACCAATCGATGTGGAATATGAAGAAAGTAGCGGGAACAGTGCGAGACAGCAGGATAGACACACGCCTGTTTTCGTACCCAGCGGCGCAGCGCGCAACGCTTCTTAGCTATCCATTCGGATTGAGCACGCAGCATCGCTGGCACCCAAAAACAGATAATCACACCGCGCTCACCGCTACGCAATGCATCTGAAGGATGTAAACTAGCAGGTAACAAACAGCTCACTAAGAGGCCCGCCAGCCACCAACGCGCTAGGCCATTTCGGCGTTGCCGCCGCGGCGAAGCAGATAATACATCTGGCGTTGATGACATGCTGTGGACTGGCTCCTGAGCGTGTTAGGCTCTATCAATTAAAAGACAATATAAGACGTTGGTGGCAACCGTTAATGCGACTCAGCCAACAACGTTCCAGGATTCAAGCTTATGAGTATAAAGGTTAAGCGATCTCGCGCACAGCCCATTACCCAACTGCTGACCAAGTCTGGCAGCGCGGGACAGCTTATGCGACAGTCCCGCTTAATTGATCAGGCTCAGCGTCATTTACGTGCTCACCTTCCTGAAGCAATGCGCGAACATATTTTCGTCGGAGGCTTTCGAGAGGGGCGATTGACGCTAATAAGCGGCCAGGCAAGCTGGCTAACATGGTTACGCTATGAACAACCGCGACTGCTTGTGCTACTGCATCAGCTACCAGGATTTGAGAGTGTCACCGGCTTTACACTTAAAGTGCGACCTGTACGGCCAATTGAGAGCCCGAAGCGCTACACTCGCACCCTCTCTGAGAATGCAGGCAAAACGCTAGCCGAGTGCGCAAAAGATACCGACAACCCCTCCCTTAAAAACGCCTTGGAGCGCTTAGCGGCTCATGCACCTAAGCATTCAGATGAATAAACATTAATCGCCATGTTAATCCCAGCGTTAAAATGCAAAAGCACCGCCAGAGCGGTGCTTTTTACTGTTGCGATCGTACTACCCAAAAATCTGACAGGTGTTTAACCTATGCCATTGCAGGTGCCGAGTAAGAGATAGGCGCAACCGCTTTATCTTCTTCAAATGTGACGATTTCATAGGCGTCGGGCTGCGCCAATAGCTCGCGGCACAACTGGTTGTTGAGCGCGTGTCCCGATTTAACACCCTGGAACTCGCCAATCAAACTGTGGCCCAGCTGGTACAAATCACCAATAGCATCAAGCACCTTATGCTTGACGAACTCATCGTCGTAACGCAGACCACCTTCGTTCACGATGCGGTAGTCATCCACAACAATAGCATTATCTAAGCTACCACCAAGCGCAAGATTATTGGATCGTAAAAATTCGAGATCGCGCATAAACCCGAAGGTACGTGCACGAGAAACCTCTTTAACAAACGACGTCGTTGAAAAATCGATCAACGCAGTTTGTTTTTGCTGCTCAAACACAGGGTGATCAAAGTCAATTGCAAAAGAAACTTTAAAGCCTTGATGCGGCAAAAAAACGGCTTCTTTATCGCCATCACTGACGGCAACGCGGCGCTTAATTCGAATGAATTTCTTAGGCGCATCTTGCTCTAAAATGCCCGCCGACTGAATTAAGAATACAAAAGGGCTGGCACTACCGTCCATGATAGGCACTTCAGGTGCACTTACATCGACATAGGCGTTATCAATGCCCAATCCGGCAAATGCCGACATTAAATGCTCGACCGTAGCGACTTTCACGCCCTTGTAAGAAAGCGCAGTGCATAATGTGGTGTCTTCCACCAATTCGGCACGAGCAGGTACGTGAGCCACAGGCTCCAAATCGGTCCGGATAAACACAATTCCGGTATTAGCCGGCGCCGGGCGCAAAGCCAAGTGGACTTTTTTGCCAGAGTGCAGACCCACTCCGGTGGCGCGAATGACGTTTTGTAATGTGCGTTGTCTGATCATGGGCAGTGGTCGAACTCTAATGACGGCGGTCACCGGCAGAAGCGCCGACAAGTACCGCTAGGGGAAAGAAAGTAAAGAAACAGTGTTCACTTTAACAGCAAACGAGCGTTTTAACCAATAAAACTCTCGTTTGCTGCTTTAGTGAACGCTGATGGCGCCGATTAATCTGCCTGACGACGTAAAAATGCGGGAATGTCCAAATAGTCATCGGCGTCTGGGGCTCGACGCTTATCAGGACGAGGTTTCGCAGCTGGCTCAGGGGCTTCTGCACGTGCCGTTGCTTGCTGACGCATAACAGTGGGTTGCTGCAGCTTACGATAATCTGAGGATGCTTCCGCAGCAGACCTACGCGCTGGCTCGCGTGAGGCAACTTTACCTTTGTTGTTATCCAAACCAGCAGCCACCACGGTCACACGTAGCTCATCGGACATTTCCATGTCGATAGAAGTGCCCACCACGATCGTTGCTTCCTGAGAGGCAAACTCTTGAACAGTGGCACCTACGTCGTTGAATTCACCAATCGACAAGTCAGGGCCAGCAGTAATATTGACCAGAATACCGCGAGCACCGTGTAGATCAATGTCTTCAAGCAGCGGGCTACGAATGGCTTTCTCAGCCGCTTCACGAGCACGATTCTCGCCAGTAGCCCCACCGGTCCCCATCATCGCCATGCCCATTTCTGACATAACGGTGCGTACATCAGCAAAATCGACGTTAATAATGCCTGGGCTGGTAATAAGCTCTGCAATGCCCTGAACGGCTCCCAACAACACATCGTTAGCAGCGCTAAAAGCAGTTAACAGCGTGGCGTTCTTTCCAAGTACAGAAAGCAGTTTTTCGTTTGGAATAGTGATCAGCGAATCAACATGCTCTGAAAGCTCTTTCATGCCTTCTTCAGCTGCGCGCATGCGCTTCGGCCCTTCAAACGGGAAGGGACGAGTTACCACGGCAACTGTCAGAATACCCAGCTCTTTGGCAACCTGAGCAACAACAGGCGCACCGCCGGTTCCTGTGCCCCCCCCCATTCCAGCCGTAATGAACACCATGTCTGCACCGGTTAATAACTCAGCGATGCGATCACGGTCTTCCATGGCTGCCTGGCGGCCTACTTCAGGGTTGGCACCTGCTCCGAGCCCTTTGGTGATTTCGCTACCAAGCTGCAAGACAGTTTTTGCAGACACCCGTTTAAGTGCTTGAGCGTCGGTGTTAGCGCAGATAAATTCAACGCCTTCGATATTACTTTCGACCATGTGGTTAACTGCGTTGCCACCGCCGCCGCCAACACCGACCACTTTGATGACCGCACTGCTCGAGGGTGCGTTATCTACCAATTCGAACATAAGCCCCGTCTCCTGAACCGCGCTTGCGGCCCTGTCAGAAATTTCCTTTGAACCAGCCTTTGATTCTTGCCAGCGCCGATTGACCTTCCTTGATATCACGCCGGGCGACCTCGTTGCGCCCTTTATGCGCAGCAACGACTCCCCCGTGGCTTTCTAGGCCTTGCCCATGTCGCGCTTCTTGCAATGCATAATGCAGTAAACCCACACCTGTTGCATAAATAGGATTGCGTACCACGTCAGCCAAACCTTTGACATTTTGCGGACAAGCAATACGAACAGGCATATGAAAAATCTCTTCTGCCAATTCGCTAACCCCTTCCATACGCGAGGTGCCACCAGTGAGCACAACACCAGCAGCCACCATATCTTCATAGCCACTACGGCGTAATTCGTCCCTCACCAACGTAAATAGTTCCTCGTAACGCGGCTCAACCACTTCAGCAAGTGCCTGTCGCGATAAATCACGAGCCGGACGATCCCCTACGCTGGGAACTTTAATCATTTCATCGCTTGCAGCCAGTTGTGTAAGTGCACAAGCGTATTTAACTTTAATCTCTTCAGCGTGCTGCGTGGGCGTACGCAGTGCCATCGCTATGTCGTTAGTTACTTGGTCACCCGCGATAGGGATAACGGCTGTATGACGAATGGCTCCTTCGCTGAAAATGGCCATATCAGTGGTACCCCCACCAATATCCACCATGCAAACGCCTAATTCACGCTCGTCTTCGGTGAGCACCGCCATACTAGAAGCTAGCTGTTCAAGAATAATAGCGTCAACGTCTAAACCACAGCGCCGCACACATTTTTCAATATTTTGAACGGCGTTCAATGCCGCTGTCACCAAGTGGACCTGCGCCTCTAAGCGTACACCTGACATCCCTAGAGGTTCACGGATACCGCCTTGAGCGTCGATTGAGAACTCTTGGGGCAATACATGAAGTACACGCTGCCCCTCAGAAACCGCACGTGCGCGAGCAGAATCGATGACACGTTCAATATCGGATGGTGTGACTTCCCTTTCTTTAATGGCAACCACACCATCTGAGTTCATTGAACTGATATGACTGCCAGCAACTCCGACATAGACAGAGTGAATATCACAACCGGCCATTAATTCTGCTTCTTCAACGGCGCGCTGAATAGATTGCACGGTTGATTCGATATTAATGACAACACCGCGCTTCATGCCGCGTGATGGATGAGAGCCGATACCCGCTATCTCAATTCCACCATCATCGGTGGGTTGACCGACTATCGCGACGACTTTGGACGTTCCAATGTCCAGCCCGACAACCATATTGGATGCGTTGGGTGAGCCTGCCATGAGTCGGATAATCTCCTAGAAAAATTTAAAAAGAAACTTGTTAGTTGCAACTGCGCTGAATTGTTAAAACGGAGATACAAAATCACGCGAAATAACATTGACGCTTACCGTAACATCAAGCCAAATGCTGACAGCTATTAAATAAAAAAGCCTATAAAAAAACATCAGCTATAACATAGTATAGAAACAATACCCACAATACGACTAGCGCAGGCCTACGATAATCGTCTTTGTGGGCAATTTAAACCCTATTCATGGCTTTTCGGTGTTGGCAACCACTTACATTTACCTACTTCTTGCACATTGTAAGTCGCTTATTACTCATTTTCTTCTGCAAAATCACTTTCTCCGTGCCAAGCAACGGCAACACCATTGGGATAACGCAAGTCGATATAGCGAATATGATCGCCAAGCTGGGCAAGTTCACGCTGCCACGACGCTGAGAGTCGAGCTAGTCGGATTTCGTGTTGGCGTCTTCCTAACATTACCCAAGCACCATTACTTAACTGAAGCCGCCATGCACCGCGTGGCTCTAGACGCAATTGGGAAAGTGACAGCGACAAACCCTGGAAATGAGGTGTTAAGCGACGATAATAAGTAAGCACCTCTTCTCCGCTGCCTGTCGGCCCTGCTAAATCGGGAAGCCCCTTAGGAACGCTTAGTGGCGCAAATGCAAACGACTCACCTTGAGGGTTAAGCAGAAAATCATCGTTCCAACGGGCCACTGGCGTTTGTTCTACCAGCTCAAAAACAAGCGCATTCGGCCACTCACGAGAAATTCTGACTTCATTCAGCCAACCAATTCTCAGCGCACGCTGACGCAACTCGCCTAAATCTGCAGAGAGCCAAGTTGCCTCTTGAACGAGCGGGGCTAACTGAGTACGGAGGTAATCAGCACTCACATACTCCCACTCGCCACGAATAGACACACGCTCAATAGGCCTATCTAACCATAGCCATAGCGCTCGCCCACCAGCACCTAGCAACAGTACCAGCAAGATGAGCCCCAACCACGCATTACGCTTTTTCATGAGCAGCTGCGCTGAACCGCAGTATTCAATATTCGCAACACCAACTGATCAAAATCAATGCCCGCATGTGCTGCCGCTTGAGGCACTAAACTGTGATCAGTCATCCCTGGTACCGTATTAACCTCAATAAGCCAAAACTTGCCCATCGCGTCGCGCATCACATCGACACGCCCCCACCCTTCGCCACCTACAGCATCAAACGCTTCCTTGCATAGGTTAGCCAAGGACTGTTCATCAACAGATGATAAGCCGCTAGGAAGGTGGTATTGGGTAGTGTTAGCAATGTATTTCGCTTCGTAATCATAAAAGCCACCGGGGACTTCAACACGAATAGCAGGCAATACATCATTATCTAACAGCGCAACGGTATACTCTTCACCCACAACGAAACGCTCAGCCATAACACGGGCATCATAGTTCGCCGCCTCATGATAGGCAGCCTCTAACGCTTCCCGGCTTTTAACGATACTAATACCCAGCGTGGAGCCCTCGTGAACAGGCTTCACCATCATGGGCAAACCTAATTGTGACACCACCATGGACCAATCAGATGTCTCGCTGAGCATAATGCTTTCAGGCGTGGGCAAGCCAACGGCTTGCCAAACCTGCTTCGTGCGCTGCTTATCCATTCCTAAGGCTGACGCCAGCACACCACTGCCGGTATAAGGCAGCCCTAACAGCTCTAGCGCTCCCTGTAACGTGCCATCTTCGCCACCACGACCATGAAGAGCCACAAAAACAGCCGTTGGAGCAAGGCGTTCTAGCCCTACCAATCCCTCTTCTTTTGGATCGTAGCCAATAGCATCGATACCTTGACGCTTTAACGCACCAAGCACAGCAGCACCGCTTTTAAGAGACACCTCGCGCTCTGCTGAAGTACCACCGTAAACAACGACGACGCGTGCCAAGGGGTCATTCAGTGACATTGCTGCACTCATAGCTCTACCTTATCTAGCGATAACTTGGCTTGCGCGAAACGAAGCGAAATACCACCCACATCACCAGCGCCTTGAGTAATAAAAATATCCCCAGGACGCAGAAGCTTGCTTAACAGTGCAGGTAGCTCCTGCTTATGCTCAACGAACAATGGATCGACTTCTCCTCGCTGACGAATAGACCCGGCAAGGGTTCGACCTTCCGCGCCAGGAATCACGGCTTCCCCAGCGCTGTAGACATCCAGTAGAACGAGCGTATCCACTTGAGAAAGCACACGAACGAAATCCTCATAAAGATCCCGGGTGCGACTATAGCGATGCGGCTGATACAACATGACCAGTCGACGTTCCGGCCAACCTGCACGAACCGCCTGAATAACCATATCAACTTCACGGGGGTGGTGTCCGTAATCATCCACTAACATGATCTCGCCATCAGCATTAGGGGCACTGAAATAGCCATGCACTTGAAAGCGACGCCCCACACCGGCAAAACTTGCCAGTCCACGGAGAATAGCATCGTCACTTACCCCGGCATCTGTTGCTACAACAATAGCCGCCATAGCGTTTAACGCATTGTGGCGACCAGGCATTGCTAGCCGAATAGCCAATGGAGCAGCTTCCCCAGGGCGCACTGCGGTAAACGAGACCTCACCACCTTGCTGAGTAAAATCCACAATGCGGTAGTCAGCATCTTCATCGAAACCGTAGGTCACAAACTGGCGCTTCACCTGATCACGCAGCGACCGAATGTTAGCATCGTCAATACACAATACCGCCAGCCCATAGAACGGCAGATTATGAAGAAACTCGATAAATGTACTTTTTAGACGCTCAAAATCACCACCATAAGTGGCCATATGGTCTGCATCTATGTTCGTCACAATAGAAACCATTGGCTGAAGATGAAGGAACGACGCATCCGACTCATCAGCCTCAGCAACTAAATAGTCACCCTCCCCCAACCGCGCGTTAGCGCCAGCACTAGTGAGTTTTCCACCAATCACAAAAGTGGGGTCCAACCCGCCTTCTGCAAGAAGCGTGGCAGTCAAACTGGTTGTGGTCGTCTTCCCATGGGTTCCCGCGACAGCGATACCATGGCGAAAACGCATTAGCTCGGCCAGCATTTCAGCACGTCTGACCACTGGCACACGATGCTCATGAGCCCAGCGGATTTCAGGATTTGTTGCATCAATAGCGCTGGAAACAACGACGACGTCAGCTCCCACTACATTTTCTTCAGCATGGCCGATCGCAACCTGAACACCACACTGACGAAGGCGCTCAACAACATTCGAGGCCTTCATATCGCTGCCGCTAACGCTATAACCCTGATTAGCGAGCACCTCAGCGATTCCACACATACCTGCGCCACCGATGCCAACAAAATGCAAACGCTTAATACGGCGCATACCAGGGCCACTTGGACGGACACCTGAGTGCAACGCGTTATTAATAGAATCGGTCACGCAGTCTCTCCTTGTTTAACTAGCGCTAAACATCCCTTAGTAAGCCGTTCAGTCGCCTCTAAATAGGCAGCCTGACGGGCTTTAGAAGCCATATCTGACAATACGCTTGGGACTAATAGCTCATCTAAATAGTGTGTTAATCGCTCGGGGGTAAGCTCAGACTGTGTCACACAAAGCGCCGCTCCTGCCTTTACTAAAACGTCAGCATTGACCCGCTGATGATCATCAACAGCAAATGGAAACGGTACTAGCAAAGCGGGCTTCGCTGCTGCGGCAAGCTCTGCCACCGTTAACGCTCCGGCTCGGCAAACGACTAAATCTGCCCACTCATAAGCAGCGGCCATATCGTCAATAAAAGGACTAACATCTGCCACGATCCCATGCTCAACGTAGGCGTTTGCCGTCGCCACATCGCGCTCTTTGCCAGCTTGGTGACGGACATCAGGGCGCCGCTCTGGAGGCAAACCGGCTAACCCTGGCGGTAAGCGCTCATTCAACGCGACCGCCCCTAGCGAGCCACCAACAACTAATAGCCGCAGCGGACGAGCGGCAAGTTCAGAAGCATTCCTGGGATGCTCACCCAATGCAGCAATATCTTCTCGTACCGGGTTGCCAATCACCTCAGCCTTGTCACCAAAAGCCTCAGCAAACGCCGCGTAAGTGCGTGTCGCTAATTTCGAGAGCACCTTATTGGTCAGTCCAGCGATGGCATTTTGCTCATGAATCACCAATGGCACTCTGGAAAGCCACGCCGCCAACCCACCAGGGCCACTGGCAAAGCCACCTAGTCCAACCACCACATCAGGGTTAAAGCGACGAATTACCTTTCGCGCTTGGAGCACTGCTTGGGAAAGGTTCAGCGGTGCCTTCAGCCAGCCAGCTACCCCTTTGCCACGCAGACCGCTTATCTCGATGGTATGAAGCGTAATACCAGCTTCTGGCACTAGGCGGTTCTCGATTCCTCTTGGGCTTCCTAGCCATTCAACGTCGACATTGTGAGCTTTGAGCGAACGTGCTAGTGAAAGCGCCGGAATAACATGACCTCCGGTACCTCCCGCCATAATTAAGATGCGTCGACGTGCGTTCGTCGTCACAAACAACTCCTTGAATAGTTACGATAACCGAGGTTCATGGCGTGATTTGTAGGGTGTCGATACGCGACGTGGCCGGTGACGCGTTTCTGCATCTACACGCAACAACAGGCCAATCATGATACCGGTTACCAATAAACTTGAACCGCCATAGCTAATAAGAGGCAATGTTAGCCCTTTCGTTGGCAACAGGCCTGAGCTTACCGCCATATTGATGAATGCCTGGGCTGCAATAACGAAACCTATGCCATAGCTGACATAGGCACCGAAAAGATGGCCTGCCAATTCCGCACGACGACCAATCAACATCGCCCTAGTAATTAGCAACGTGAACAGCAGTACAACGAGGATGGCACCAATCATGCCAAGCTCTTCCGCGATCACAGCAAAAATAAAGTCCGTGTGAGCTTCAGGCAAGTAGTGAAGTTTCTGAACGCTATTACCTAATCCGGTACCGGTCACATGCCCTCGACCGAATGCAATCAGCGCCTGAGTAAGCTGATAACCAGTAGCAAACTGATCAGCCCATGGGTCCAAGAAGCTTGTCCAGCGCGCTAATCGATAAGGCTCCATAACGACCATCATCACGGCACCAGCTGCCAATACGCCGCCACTTCCAAATAGTAAGGTAAGTGAAGCGCCGCTCATCATTAACATACCAATAACGCACACGGTATAAACCACCATGCCGCCAAAATCAGGGGCCAGAAAGAGCAGTCCCGCCGGAACGGCAAGCACTGCTAAAGGTCGCCACATACTTAACGCTCGACGGCGCAGGTCATAGGTAAAGCGAGACATGAACGCTGCCATGTAAAAAATCAGACCGATTTTTCCAAGCTCGGAAACCTGCAGACTGGGTAACGGGCCAGGTAGAGAAATCCAGCGCTTACTGCCATTCACCTCTTGCCCAATCAATAGCACTAGCGCAAGCATAAAAATACTAACTAGCAAGATTAATGCTGCGTTTTGACGCCACGCCTCCATCGGAACACACAGCATAAAAAAACAAGCCAGTATTGCTAGGAATAGAAAAATCCCATGCTGGCGAGCATAGTGATAACTATTTTCAAGCAGCCCTACAGATGCTGAACTTACCATCACCCAGCCCAATCCAGCTAACGCTACAGCGGCGACGATTAACCACACATCGGAGGGTAAATGACGCGTTGTCAAAGCATCACGAATACGCTGCACTCGACTCATAACCTCTCTCCTGAGTGATTATGCTGTTTATACTTTTGCTCAACCCAATACCGAAAGGCATCGCCTCTCGCTTGGTAATTTACAAATTGATCTAAGCTTGCGCAGGCGGGTGACAGCAATACACAGTCGCCAGGTTCTGCTTTTTCCCAGGCTACTTCCATTGCTTGAATTAAATCATCTACTAAATGCACTGGCACAGATGATGACAACGCCGCCTCAAGACGGTGCGCATCAGCGCCAAACAGCAGCGCGGCTTTGGCGCACTTGGCTAATGGCGTCGCCAGGGGTGAAAAATCAGCACCTTTACCGACGCCGCCGGCCAATAATATAACTTTCCCTTTTAGCGACGCGCTAATGCCTTGAATCGCCGCCAGCGTAGCGCCGACGTTAGTACCTTTTGAATCATTCACCCACATAACGCCATTCATTCGAACAATTACTTCACTACGATGAGGCAACCCCTTAAAAGCAGCTAACGCCTGACACATCGGCGCTTTTGCGAAGCCCAACGCCTTGCCCATTGCCAACGCTGCTAGTGCATTGGCGTAGTTATGCCGACCCGCAATAGCAAGTCCTTCTGTGCTAAGCCATGCAGCATCACCATGGAACAACATTAGCTCGCCGTCTTTTTCAGCTAACCCCCAGTCATTGCCTTTGGGCGCAAAGGCCGTGAAACGCTCTACATGATCCACAGGCGCCTCTGGCCAAGTGAGCGCGTCATCCGCGCTGACAATGGCTGATTGCGCACCAAGAAAAATACGCTGTTTAGCGCAGCGGTAACCCATTATATCTCCATGACGGTCTAAATGATCTTCACAGAGATTTAAAAAAGCAGCCGCTTTAGCCCCCAAATAAGGCGTTGTTTCCAGCTGAAAACTTGAGAGTTCAAGGATGTAAAGCTCGGCATCTGGGCATTCAGCTAATAAATCCAATGCAGGCGTGCCTAAATTGCCACCCACTGCCGCTTTAACACCAGCAGCTCTAGCCATCTCACCGAGTAATGTTGTAACCGTTGACTTGGCATTAGAGCCGGTAATAGCAGCGACCGGCGCATTCACAGCGCGAACAAACAAAGCAATTTCGCCTACCAGCATAGGTTCACCCGTTGCTGGATTATAACGCTCTAGCAAACCTTCAAGCCCTGGCGAATGAGGGTCTACGCCAGGGCTTACAACAACTTCGTAGGCATTCGTAAGATCAAGCGCCGTCAGCGGGCCACAATAAACCTCAACACCGGGGTTTTCGTTTTTAAAAGTAAGCAACCCCGGAGGTTCTGCTCGCGTATCTGCCACCATAAAGGGCGTACCTTGGCGTGCCAGATGCCGGCAGATAGCTTGCCCGGATATCCCAAGGCCAATAACAACGGTGACTCCATTTGCGACTCGCACGATGACCGGCTCCTGTGTGCATCACGCTAATAGCGGCAACACTGCCACTATTACTCTGCTAATCATCGAACTTTCAGCGTGGCCAGCCCTAGCAGCACCAGCACAACGGTAATAATCCAGAAACGAACAATTACCCGCGGCTCTGGCCAACCTTTCAACTCGTAGTGGTGATGCAAAGGTGCCATGCGGAAAATACGCCGACCGGTGAGCTTATAAGAGCCAACTTGAAGAATCACCGAGACCGTTTCAAGTACAAAGATACCGCCCATAATAAACAGCACAATTTCTTGGCGCACAATAACGGCGACAACGCCTAGCGCTGCACCTAGTGCCAACGCGCCCACATCCCCCATAAACACCTGAGCTGGATAAGTGTTAAACCACAAGAAGCCCAGGCCAGCACCAGCAATAGTGGCACAAAAAACGGCTAACTCGCCGGTGCCATGAATAAAAGGAATATGTAAATAGTTAGCAAACACGGCGTTCCCGCTTGCATAGGCAAATACGGACAAGCCCATTGCCACCAGCACGGTGGGCATGATCGCCAAGCCATCAAGACCATCCGTGAGATTGACTGCGTTAGAGCTGCCTACGATCACAAAATAGGTTAACACGATGTAGAACACGCCAAGGGGCAGCGCGACATCTTTAAACATTGGGATCAATAAGCTAGTTTCAGCCGGTGTAGCGGCTGTGAGATAAAGCACGACGGCAGCGCCAATACCCACCACTGACTGCCAGAAATACTTCCAGCGAGCGGGCAGTCCACGCGGGTTCTTTTCAACCACCTTACGATAATCATCGACCCAGCCAACAGCCCCGAAGCCCAATGTGACCAGTAGCACTATCCAAACATAATGGTTAGTTAAATCGCCCCAGACCAAAGTACTGATAGCAATAGCCAGCAAAATCATTGCACCGCCCATGGTTGGCGTGCCTGCTTTGGACAAGTGGGACTGAGGGCCATCATCACGAATCGCTTGGCCAATCTGGCCTTCTACTAACCGGCGTATCACCCAGGGGCCAAGCCACAGGCATAGCATGAGGGCCGTTAGCGCTGCGAGAATGACACGTAAGGTTAAATAGTTAAAAACTTGGAAAGCTGACTGATATTGGGCTAGAAAATTCGCCAGGTGAAGTAACATGAACGGCGCTTACCTTGTTTCATCCGCACGTAGCGCAGCAATGACATTTTCCATGCCTGCACTACGAGACCCTTTCACCAGTAGCGTGGTGTTAGGCGGCAGAGTATTAATAACATGACGCACTAGCGTCTCGTGGTCGTCAAAATGCAGCCCGCGACCAAAGGCTTCACTTGCTGAACGGGCGGCATCACCAAAGGTCAGCAATGTGTCGATACCCAGTGACGCGGCGTAATGACCAATCTCAGCATGTAAGGCATGAGACTCGCTGCCCAACTCCCCCATTGCGCCAAGCGCACACCACCGTGGTGTAGGAAAGTTTGCTAACGCATCCAACGCTGCTTTTACAGCACCAGGATTCGCGTTGTAAGTATCGTCCAACAGCGTTGTATTGCGTATGCCGGGCACTATGCTTAACCGACCAGATAACGAGGACAGTTCGGACAGCCCCACCACCACTTGCTCGGAGGTAACGCCTAACGCGAGAGCCGCTGCAGCGGCAGCCAAGGCATTACTCACATTATGCTTACCGATCAAGGGTAATTGTACGTCACCCAGTACTTGGCCACATTTAACAAGCGTAAAAGCATACCGCCCCAAAGAGTCGCAGGAAAGTGCCGACGCGTGAACGTCCGCATCACCATGTAAGCCGTAGCTTACAATTTTCTTGCTCCCCGCACAGGCTGACCAAAACTCAAAGTAGCGATCATCACGATTTAGCACCGCAATACCATCTTCACTGAGGCCGGCTAATATTTCGCTTTTGGCTTGGGCAATTTGCCCCATACCACCAAATTCTCCGACATGCGCGCCGGTCACATTGGTAATGATGGCGACATTTGGGGAGGTCAGCTGGCTGGTCCAGGCAATTTCGCCCAGATGGTTAGCCCCTAGCTCAATCACGCCCACCTGATGATGCGTTGCTAAACGCAACAACGTCAGCGGCGCACCAATGTCGTTGTTTAAGTTGCCCTCTGTAGCAAGCACACCGCCTAATGGAGAAAGTAGCGCGGCGGTCATCTCTTTCACGGTTGTTTTACCGCTGTTGCCGGTGACAGCCACCAGCGATAATTCGCACTGCTGACGCCAAGCCCGCGCCAGCAGGCCAAGACCCAATCGAGTATCTGTACATACCAACTGAGGGAGCAAACTGCTAACCGGACGCTCAACCAGAGCAGCTACAGCACCTTTCTCAAGCGCCTGCTCAATAAAATCATGGCCATCAAAACGCGGCCCCTTTAAAGCAACAAACAGACACCCAGACACAATGTGGCGCGTATCTGTGATTACCGCCGTTACCGATAACTCGCATAAGGCTTTTGGAACAGAAAGCTTTAGCGCAGAGGCAATGCTAGCTAACGACCAGTTCATCACATGGCAGCCCTAAGTTTGAAGGCTTTTAACACTTGTTCGCTATCTCGGTAGTCGTGACGCACGTTACCGATGTGCTGATAGTCTTCATGACCTTTTCCAGCCACTAAGATAACGTCCTGGGTATCGGCATGCTGAATCGCGTGACAAATCGCCTGACAACGATCACCTACTTCCGTAAATGCAGCCGCAGCAGAAAAACCCGAGATAATTTGCTGGCGAATTTTCTCGGCAGACTCATTACGCGGATTATCGTCAGTAACAATCACATGATCAGCCCGTTGCTCCGCTACAGCGGCCATTTCAGCTCGCTTACCAGTATCACGCTCACCTCCACAACCGAACAAGCACCATAGCTTGCCAGCGCTCCCTAAATGCTCTTTCAGCGCTTCGAGGGCATTGGCTAATGCATCAGGCGTGTGCGCATAATCAATAACAACGCTGGGCGAATCTGCCTCGCGGTACAGCGCCATACGTCCAGGCACTGGGTCTAACTCCGCCGCCAACTCAAACAGTCGGTCTAATGGCTCGCCCAACCCATAAAGCACGCTAATAGCTAGCAGCACATTGTCTAGGTTAAATCGCCCCATCAAACCAAGATCAAGCGTTTTCTCACCTTCCGGCGTAGCAATAAGGGCCTGCTGACCATGCTCATGGGGATGCCAGCCAAGCACGCGAAGCGTCACTGCTTCGTCACCACCAATCGCCAAAACACGCACACTGCTATCACTACCCGCCAACATCAGCCGCGCAAGCGGATCATCCGCATTGACTACCGCAAGCACAAGCTCAGAACGCCGGAACAGTTTTGCTTTTGCAGCGGCGTATGCCGCCATACTGCCATGGTAATCAAGGTGATCTCGTGTCAGGTTGGTAAACACCCCTGCGGTGACGTTCACTGCATCTAGTCGGCGCTGCTCAAGGGCATGTGAAGAAGCTTCAAGTGCCACACGCTTCACCCCTTGACTAGCTAAATCAGCCAAGGTTTCTTGCATTGTTAATGAACCAGGCGTGGTAAGGCCTGTGTCGGCCAGTTGACCAAGGCGACCAACACCTAATGTTCCTATCACTCCTGCTGGCTTGCCAAGTAATTCGCTTAACGCCGCGATGTAATGAGTAACAGAGCTTTTTCCATTAGTACCGGTCACCCCAATCACCTGAAGGTCACTGGGAACAGAAAACAGGGCACGGCCCAATTCACCAAGCCGCATAGACAGGTGAGGCAAATAAAGAATGCTCCCGTCCAAGGTGACGCTGCCTTCTTTAGTGTGCGCCAAAACGAGTGATGCGCCTGCCGCCAACGCTTGGTCAACAAAGTCATAACCATCACGCTGACTACCTGGAACCGCCACAAATACATCGCCCATCGCCAACTTACGCGTATCAGTCACTAAGCGAAGCTGCTCCGGCAATATAGGCAGCGCTTCAGGCAACACGGCGTTAGGCCAAATCTGCTTTAACGCTACCCATAGACTTTCTGGGGACAACCTCATGCAATCTCCTTAAATGCTACTCGACCTCATGATCGGGCGGCACGTCCAGCAAACGTAGGGCATTACCTGTAACGCTAGAGAACACCGGGGCAGCCACCGCTCCGCCATAAAACTCGCCGGCGCGAGGGTGATCAATCATAACGACGGTAACAATACGCGGGTCAGAAATAGGTGCAATCCCCGCAAAAACACTGCGATAAGCATCTGTGGTATAGCCTTGCTGCCCTATTTTACGCACCGTGCCCGTTTTCCCCCCCACACGATAGCCCTCAACGCGAGCTCGCCGTCCACCTGTATAAGCTGCGACCGACGTTTCTAAAATATTCAGCAAATCATTGGCAACCGTAGGCGATATGGCGGGAATGCCTTGGGGAGGTTCAGAAAGCCTTAACAGCGAAGGAGGTAAGCGATCGCCGTTATTTGCAAGCGCTGTGTAAGCACTGGCTAATTGAACTGCTGAAACAGAGAGACCGTAGCCATAGGAAAGCGTCGCTCGCTCGCTTCGAGACCAACGCACTGGCGCCGGCAAACTGCCTGTTGCCTCACCAGGAAAGCCGGTTCCTGGTGCCTGCCCAAGCCCTAATTGATTGTATTTTTCCCAAATGGCAGTATCGCTTAGCTGCAGCGCTAAGCGAGACATGCCTACATTCGAAGATTTTTCTAGAATCCCCGCCAAATCTAACTCACCATAATTACGGAAATCACGAATAGTGAACTGATCCAAGCGCATCCAGCCAGGCGAGGTATCCACCACAGCATCGCGATTTACAACGCCACTTTCTAGTATTGCAGCCATTGCCAGAGGCTTCATAACAGACCCGGGCTCAAACACATCAACTAGTGCCTGATTGCGCAAACCTCGTGGATCCAACCCAGCTCGGTTATTCGGGTTGTAAGAAGGCAAGTTAGCCATAGCCAACACCTCCCCAGTACGCGCATCGAGCATCACTAATACGCCCCCGTCCGCTTCATGTTCGGATACGGCAGCGCGCAATTCTCGATAGGCCATGTACTGAATACGCTGATCAATTGCCAACGTTAACTCACCCCCAGGCTGCGCTTCACGAATAACACCAAGCTCACGCACCAAGCGCCCTCGTCGATCTTTAATGACGCGGCGCTGACCAGGGTGGCCCGCCAGATAAGGCTGATAAGAAAGCTCCAGCCCCTCTTGACCCACATCATCCACATTTGTAACACCGAGTAACTGGGCCGCCACTTCACCTGCTGGGTAGTAACGCTTATATTCACGCTGAGGATAAACACCTGGCGTACGTAGGTTTAGTATTCGCTGAGCCGCTTCTGGTGTCATTTGACGACGAAGATACATAAACTCGCGACTGCTATACCGAGAAACACGCGACTCAAAGTCGTCTAACGACATGCCTAAGGCTTGAGCCAACATTACTCGCTGAATGGCATCTGCAGGTAGCTCTTGGGGGTTTGCCCAAAGCGTCACAACGGGCGTAGAAATGGCCAGCGGCTCACCGTTTCGATCGGTGATCATACCGCGGTGTGCGGGTATTGCTTCATGGCGAAGCGTACGGGCATCGCCTTGACTTTGTAAAAAAGGGCGATCAATTACCTGAAGCAGCGTAATCCTGCCAACTAAGATGGCCGACGCTACCATTACAATGATAAGAATAAATAAAAAACGTCCGCCAGCTAATGGCGGCGCGATAGGCATTTGACGGGATATCCCTCCCCGACTTTCGCGCTTCATGGCCGAATCACCTCGACGTCATTCACATCGGGGATGCGCATTTCAAGCCGTTCCGTAGCAATTTGCTCTATACGGGCCGGAGTAGACCACGCTCCCTCTTCCAATAGCAGCTGCCCCCATTCTGTCTGCAGCTGATTTTTTTCCTGCTCTAATTGCTGTAGTTGCGCATACTGCACCCGCGTCATATGTGTAGTGGCAACCACTAAACCACCGGTAACAACACACGCTAAAAACAGCACCATAAGAATAACCGGCCACGCGCGAAAACGTAGCTTGAAAGGCCATTCGGTGCGCAACGTTGACGCCCAACGCTCAATCCGATCCATGCTCATGATCACACTCGTTTACGGGCGGCTCGCATGACGGCACTGCGCGCCCGGGGGTTAGCATCTACCTCTTCATCACTTGGGCGCATTCCTTTACCCAAGGCTTCAAGACGGCGATTTAGCTGATCATCGCGAATGGGCACGCCCCGTGGCAAGTGCGTGTCACCACGCACGTGGTGGCGAATAAAGCGTTTTACACGACGATCTTCAAGAGAGTGGAAGCTAATCACAACTAGGTGTCCGCCTGGCGCCAACGCTTCCAACGCCCCTTCAAGCGCTGCATCCAGTTGATCAAGCTCACCATTTAAATAAATACGCAGCCCCTGAAATGCTTTAGTCGCTGGGTGACGACCCTTTTCCCAGGCAGGATGAGCCACTTTTAATACTTCTGCCAAATCGACGGTATGAGTAAAAGGTTTCTCTACACGTCGCGTAACAACGGCACGCGCTAATCGCTTTGCGTAACGCTCTTCACCATAGGTTTTAAACACATTGGCAATATCACTTTCGCTAGCACGGGCTAAAAACGCGGCAGCACTCTCTCCTTGCGTTGGATCCATACGCATATCAAGAGGCCCATTGCGCATAAAACTGAAGCCACGCTCTGGATCATCTAATTGCGGAGAAGAAACGCCGATATCTAACAATACGCCTGATAGCTTTCCGTAAACCCCCTGCTCTTGCGCATATTCGGCTAACCGCGCGAACTCCCGCTGCGTAATGTCGAAGCGAGGATCATCGATATCTTCAGCGGCTGCGATTGCTTGGGGGTCACGGTCCATAGCCATTAAACGACCCTGCTCACTCAAGCGCGAAAGAATAACGCGGGAATGCCCACCTCGCCCAAACGTGCCATCTAAATAAATACCGCTGGGATTATGAACAAGTGTATCTACCGCCCCTTCTAGTAAAACGCTGGTGTGGCGAAAATGGGAAGTAACCTGGTCAGCGTCAGGAGAAGGCATGTTAATCTCACACAATGTTAAGAAAGATGCGAACGGCGCACCTTTTATGGAAATGGGGAGTCGGCCGATAAGCCGGGTTCTGTCGTGGACAGTCATTCCTCTAGGCGCTGCGTCACCACAGCGCTCAAGCAACCTACCCGGACCCAGCGCGGGCCACGCCATTGGGTCCCTATTTGGTCTTGCTCCGAGTGGGGTTTACCATGCCACGCACTGTTGCCAGGCGCGCGGTGCGCTCTTACCGCACCCTTTCACCCTTACCGGCCTCGAAAGGCTTAGGCGGTCTACTCTCTGCTGCACTTTCCGTCGACTTACGCCGCCCAGGCGTTACCTGGCACTCTGCCCTATGGAGCCCGGACTTTCCTCCCCCAACACACTTTTACAAGTGTGTTAGCGGCGACTGTCTGGCCAACTCCGGCGGCAAGCATACCAGCGCCCCGCCGCCGCCTCAATGCTCACCTTTCAATGCTTGCAATCTTGCGTACCATTCTTGCTTTCGGCCACCTAGCATTTTTGCAGCGACAGCGGCCCCCTGCTTAACGCCAACTCCCTCTACCAGCATTGCTTTAAGCAGCTCATCAGCGACAATCGATTGCTCGTCACCGCGCACAACTGGCGGCGCACCTGCAATCATCACTACAAACTCCCCTCGGCTCTGGTTAGGATCTTGTAACAATTGTTCAAGTAATGCCTGGGGAAAACCTTGCAGAAAGGTTTCGTATGTCTTGGTTAGCTCCCTTGCCAACACAACTGCTCTATCCGGCATTTGCTCGCACAAAGCTTCCAGAGTATGCACAATCCGGTGTGGCGACTCATAGAACACCAAGGTTTCCTCACGGGTCTGCCATTTTTCAAGCGCTTGCCGTCGCGCACTTGGCTTGGATGGTAAAAACCCCCCGAATGTAAACCTATCAGTCGGCAACCCAGCTGCTGAAAGCGCGCTGACCAGTGCACAAGGCCCTGGAAGCGGGACGACCTGCCTGCCCCGCAACCGTAACTCTCTGACCAATAAGAAACCTGGGTCGCATATAAGCGGCGTCCCAGCATCACTGATAAGGGCAATATTTTCCCCCGCCATTAAGTAACTATCTAGCGTATCGACTCGCCGCGCTTCATTATGTTCATGTAATGAAAGCATCGGCGTATTAACGCCTAAATGCGCTAACAAGCGGCCGCTGTGACGTGTATCCTCAGCAGCAATACGTGATACTTCTGCTAATACCCGAGCAGCGCGTGGCGATAAGTCTTCCAAATTCCCAATTGGCGTGGCAACCACGTACAATATACCCGGATGTTGGTGTGTCATCGTGACTCCCGATTTGTTAATAGCCTGCACTGACGGTGCGCTATGCTTGTGCAATGGTAAATTTATCTGCTCGTTGAGCGGCGGCAGCGCAAATGGAAACTAAGGAAGGATACATGAAACAGTCAATACGTGGATTATTAGCCACTGCCTTCATGGCGCTTCTAATCACAGGGTGCGCTATGCAACCCCCAAGCGTGGTTGACCGCGTCCCTGACCAGGATGCCAGTCGACTGCTCAGTCAAGCAGAGCAGCAAGCGCCAGAGCAAGCAGCCAAGACTCGACTGGAAGCGGCAAATATCCTCGCTAGACAAGGGCAACGCGACAACGCTTTTGACGCAGCCGATGCGGTTGATGAAAACATGCTCTCAGAATCGGATCGGGTGCGCTGGGCAATGCTTTTCTCAGAACTTGCCCGAGGCCTCGAAAACCCCCGCGCCGTCTTGCGCGCAACCCAAGTGCTTGATGACGAACTTCCCATGCAAGCAAACCAACAAAAAACCCTTGCGGAACGCCAGCAGTGGGCACGCCAAGCCTTGGATCAAGCAGAGCCAGCAAAAGTATCTATACCTGAACTAGAGGGTGTCGACATACGCCGCATTGCAGTGGCATTACCAGAGTCTGGTCCATTAAGTAGCGTGGCTAATGCCATTACTTCCGCCATGCGCAGCCATCACGGCTTACGTGGAGATAATGTACAGCTGAGCTTCATCGATGCGTCTCAATATTCACTAGACGAGATTTATCAACGTGCAGAGCAAATGAATGCTCAGCTTTTGATTGGCCCGATTGATAAAGAGCAAGTCACCCAACTAGAGCAGCGAAATAATGTACCGCTACCCACACTGGCTCTAAACTATGGCAACAGTGCAAGCAATCAAGCGCCCCAACTCCTCCAGTATGGTTTATCTGCTGAAGATGAAGCTCGCCAAGCAGCTCGCCGAGCCTTTCAGGACGGCCATCGTCAAATGTCTATCATGGTGCCCGACAACGCCTGGGGACGACGCGTAGGCGAAGCTTTCTGGAACGAATGGCAAGGCCAAGGTGGTGAGATCACAAACGCCGTACGCTATGATCCTAGCAGCGCCGTGGCTAATGCAGTAAAAACGGCTCTCAATGTCAGCGGCGAGCGCGCCCGCCTTAACAACATTGATGCCTTATTCCTGCTGGCACTCCCCGAGTACGCACGCCAAGTACCGCCCACCATGGACTACTATTACGCCCCCAACCTTCCTATTTATGCTACCTCTCACCTTCATGAAGGGCGTCTACAAGCACGCTTAGATCAAGATCTAAATGACGTGATGTTCATCGATATTCCTTGGCAAATTCCTGACGCAGCGGTAGGTGGTGAAGAGGCACTGCCCTTTTACTCTACGTATGCAGAGCTCCGCAATGAATCTGACGCCTCTATGTTTCGCCTGATGGCAATGGGCGTGGATGCCTACGAACTTGGCATTCGCCTATCAGATCTGTCCGCCCTTGATGGCCTGAATGGAAGCACTGGAACACTTCGCCTTTCAGGTGATGGCAGGGTTTATCGAGAATTACCGTGGGCTAAATTCCAAAATGGCGTGCCTTCGCCCATTTTGATTCCCGGCCTGCTGAACGATGACCAATAATCATCAAAAGTCCAATACACCGCAAACAGCACGAACACGGGGAGCAGCCATTGAGCAATTAGCCGCTCAATGGCTGCAGCAACATGGTTTAACGCTTATCGCTAGCAATCATCATGTCAAAGGCGGCGAGCTAGATCTTGTGATGCAAGACCAGGACACCCTGGTCTTTATCGAGGTCAAACATCGCACCACTACCCGCTACGGTCACCCTTTAGAGACCGTCACTGCTCAGAAGCGACATCGCCTGATACGAGCGGCTAAGCTCTATATCGCGCGACATGCTGTTTCAAGTCCGTGTCGCTTTGATATTCTAGCAATCACGGGCACGCCCCCCACGCTTGAATTCCAATGGGAAAAAGCGGCCTTTGATGCTTACTGATACTTTTAACTAGGAAGCCCTAATGGACTTTCAATCACGCATACTTAATCACTTTAACGCCAGCATAGACACGAAGACGTATGCCAGCGAAGTGCTGCCGCCTTTTATCGAAGTCGCCAGCCAAATGATGGTGCAGTGCTTAGTTAATGAAGGCAAGGTTCTCGCCTGCGGCAATGGTGGCAGCGCAGGTGACAGCCAGCACTTTTCTTCAGAGCTGCTAAATCGCTTTGAACGTGAGCGCCCCAGCCTACCCGCACTAGCGCTGACAACTGATACCTCAACGCTTACTTCGATCGCTAACGACTACAGCTATAATGAAGTATTTTCCAAGCAGATTAGGGCGCTAGGCCAGCCTGGAGACGTCTTATTAGCCATCTCCACCAGCGGCAACTCAGCCAACATCGTTCAAGCCATCCAGGCAGCCCATGACCGCGACATGACGGTAGTCGCCCTAACCGGCAGAGATGGCGGCAACATGGCATCACTACTCGGGCAGGATGACTGTGAGATTCGTGTTCCAGCGACATCAACTGCACGCATTCAAGAAGTTCACCTACTCGTCATTCACTGCTTATGTGATTTAATTGACGAGCAACTATTTGGCGGCGCCAACTAAATAGACAGCACTAAACAAATTAAACCGAGAAGATTAAACTGAACAGATACAATCAAACAGGTAGATTAATACCTGCTTACTTAACATTTTGAAAGGAGTCATCGCTATGGCCCTGCGTTATTCTTCACACAAACTAATTGCCGTTGCGGCACTTAGCGTTATTTTACTCGCCGGATGTGCTAATAACGCGGCATCTAACCCTTCCAATTATGGTCAGCGCAGCAGTGATGTTGAAGCCATTGACACAACTATTGAGCGCGAAGCCTCACGAGCACTGGAGCGCTCAGACGCCCGATTGAGAGATTCACGCATAAGGGCACACAGCTATAACGGCTCATTACTTTTAGTAGGACAAGTACCCAGCGAAGAACTGCGCACTAAAGCAGGTGAAGTCGCAGGCTCCCTACGAGGCGTTAACCAAGTACACAACGAGCTCAGTATTGCTGCGAATTTACCCGCTAGCCAGCGCCTAAACGACACTTGGCTAACCACCAATGTTATGAGCCACCTCGCCACCAATGACCGCATCGATTCATCAAAACTGAAAATCACCACAGAAAACGCGAATGTGTATTTGATGGGCATGGTGACAAGAGATGAAGGCGACCGGATTGCTAACGCAGTATCATCGGTTGGCGGCATTCAGCGAATCGTTAAAGTCTTTGACTATATTGATTGATTAACGCAGAACTATAAAAAAACCTCGTCGTCGGCATTGTGCCGAGACGAGGTTTTTATTCACCAACTGCTTTCTGTAAGATTGTTAAAAAACCACTCTACTTAACTACGCGCAGAGTCGGCTTTTTCTTAGCCTTTTTAGACGACTGATCAGACACGTCGCCCTCTTTTTCCGGGACTGGCTCTGTCACCGTTAATTCGGGCTTAGACGATTCATCAAAAGAGTCTGAAAAATTATCGTCTAGTTCTGCATCATCAAACTCTGCCGCATCCAGCTCTGGCTCATGCCCAAATACCATACCAGCACCATTTTCACGAGCGTATATCGCAATAAGCGCCGGTGTTGGAATCATTACTTGCATAGGCTGGCCGCCAAAGCGAGCGTTAAAACCCATGGCCTGATTTTCCATGAACAGGTCACGCACAGCGGTCGGCGCTACATTCAACACAATTTGCCCATTTTGAACAAACTGACGTGGCACTTCCACGCCAGGCTGGGTAGCATCAACCACCACATAAGGCGTTAACTCATTATCTAACAACCACTCATAGAGAGCTCGGGCGAGATAGGGACGGCTCGATTTCATAAGACTCCCTCCTCCTGACAAATATGCCTCCTTGCCTGATTAAGGAAAAGAGGCAGTATGAATTCAAGCGCGCATCTCTTTTTCACGCTCGTTTAAAGATGCCTTAAACGCTTCACGTTCGAACACCCGCGACATATAGCTCAGTAGAGGCTTCACCTGTTTTTCAGGCAACTCAATATTTAGCTCAGGCAAACGCCACAAAATCGGCGCTAGGCAGCAGTCTACAAGTGTAAACTCTTCACTCATAAAGTAAGGCATGTCTTCAAAGATAGGCGAAATCCCGATGAGGCTTTCGCGCAGCTCTTTGCGTGCCTTTTCCGCTTCTTTTTTACCACCGGTACGTATTTGCTCCAGCATCGGGCACCACTCGCGCTCAATACGATGCATCCACAAACGGCTTTGCGCCCGCGCTACCGGATAAACGGGCAACAGAGGCGGATGTGGGAAACGCTCATCCAAATATTCCATCATGACCTTAGATTCATAAAGCACTAGATCACGATCCAGCAGCGTAGGCACGCTGTTGTACGGGTTGAGGTCTGCTAACTCTTCAGGTGGACGCTCATCGCTGACATCTACGATATCAACTGCCACCCCCTTTTCAGCCAGAACAATGCGCACACGATGACTAAAATGATCATCATTACCAGAGTAAAAGATCATCGACGACCGCTTGGCCACAACACCCATGAAAGCATCCTCGCATCAAAACAATCTTTGATAATAACACGCCAGCGCTAGCTTATGGGAAGGTAACCCGCTTTGCATTACGACTGGCTAGATAAACAAAAGGCGCACGGCTTCCGCCGTGCGCCCGACATGCCTGTCATCACTTAATGGCTAGTGAATGTCTCGCCAGTACTCACGCTTGAGCAGGTAAGCAATCACACCAAAAATGAAAATGAAGATCAGCACTTTAGGCGCCAATGCCTGGGCCTGAAGCTTGGAGGGCTCACCTACATAAGCTAAGAAGTTAGTAAGGTCATACATCGCTTCCTCAAACTCAGCAGGTTCGAGCTCACCGGGCTGGGTCACTTGCAGCACATCACAAGACTGATACTTACCCGACAAAGGATCTGGCGACTGACCCGCCACCGGCTGATCCGTTTCCGAGCACACCAGCTCTTGAACACCCTGCAGAGGCTCCAACACGTTAGGCATCGCAACTAAGTCGAACACGGTGTTGTTAACACCTGTGGGGCGACTCGGATCCCTGTAGAAGCCAAGCAGATAAGAGTAGATCCAATCTGTTCCACGCACACGCGTTTTTAGCGATAGGTCGGGCGGCGGCGCGCCAAACCAGGATTCAGCATTACCACTGTCCATCGCAATGTGCATCTGATCATTAAACGCCAGATCAGAGGAGAAAATCAGGTTCTCTTCAACCAAATCCTGAGGCATCCCCAAATCATCAGCCGCACGAGCAAAGCGCTGATACTGGAGCGAGTGACAGCCCATGCAGTAGTTAACATAGAGCTTCATGCCATTTTGCAGCGAGGCTTGATCGTGCAGATCAGGATCCATCGAATGAGGGACGCTTGCAGCTGGTGCTGCCATCGCCGTTACTGGCACTAACGCGAAAAGGAGTCCAAATAGATACTTTTTCATTAGCCAGTCACCCTTTCCGGAACGGGTTTAGTCTTCTCCAGCTTGGTGTAGAACGGCATCAAGACGAAGAAGGCGAAATAAATGACGGTGCATACTTGTGCCAGAATGGTTCGCCCCTCGGTTGATGGCAACACACCTAAAACACCGAGAATAACGAAGCTGATCGCAAATAGCAGCAGCATAACTTTCGACATCCAGCCTTTATAACGCATAGAGCGCACCGGACTACGATCCAGCCAGGGTAGAACAAACAAGATCGCGATCGCGGCCCCCATGAATATAACGCCGAGGAACTTAGCGTCTAAGCCAAACACCGAGAAAGTGATCGCGCGGAGAATGGCGTAGAAAGGCGTCATATACCAAACGGGCGCAATATGATCAGGCGTCTGCAGCGGGTTTGCTGGGTCAAAGTTTGGCCTTTCAATAAAGTAGCCGCCGCCCTCTGGGAAGTAGAACACCACCACACAGAAAACAAACAGGAAGACCGCAATACCCACCAAGTCTTTTACCGTGTAGTAAGGATGGAAAGGAATTCCGTCCAGCGGCACACCGGCCTCATCTTTCTTCTGCTTGATATCAATGCCATCTGGGTTGTTAGAACCCACTTCGTGTAGCGCAATGATGTGCAGCACAACAAGCGCTAAAATGACGATTGGCAGAGCAACCACATGCAGCGCAAAGAAACGGTTTAGGGTAATACCTGAAATCAGGAAGTCACCACGAACCCACTGTGCCAAGTCAGGACCAATACCAGGAATCGCTGAAAACAGCGAAATAATAACCTGGGCGCCCCAGTAAGACATCTGGCCCCATGGCAACAGGTAGCCCATAAAGGCTTCCGCCATTAGCACCAGGTAAATAGTCATACCAAAAACCCACACTAGCTCGCGAGGCGCCTTGTAGGAACCATACAAAAGGCCACGAAACATATGCAGATAGACGACAAGAAAGAAGGCAGAGGCGCCCGTGGTGTGCATATAGCGAATCAACCACCCCCACTCCACATCACGCATTATGTATTCGACAGAATCGAATGCACCTTCAGCAGAGGGGTTAAAGCTCATGGTAAGCCAAACCCCGGTCAGGATTTGGTTAACCAACGCCAGAAGCGCTAACGAGCCAAAGAAATACCAAAAGTTGAAGTTTTTCGGCGCGTAGTATTTGGAAAGATGCTCTTGCCACATTTGAGTAGCAGGGAAGCGATCATCTACCCACCGCATGATGCCTTTTTCCGCCTTGGCTTTATTCGGATTACCCATTAGGCAGTCTCCTCATCTTCGCCGACGACAATGATGTCATCATTTTCAAAGCGGTAGGGTGGAACCTCAAGATTGGTCGGCGCAGGTACGTTACTGAACACGCGACCGGCTAAGTCAAAGCGGGAGCCATGACATGGGCAGAAGAAACCACCCGGCCAGTTGTCCACCCCTACGCCTTCGGCATTGGGCTCAGGCCGAAACAGCGGCGAACAACCCAAATGTGTACAGATACCAATCAGCACGCCTATTTCTGGCTTGATAGAGCGCAAACCACCTTGGATATAGGCTGGCTGCTGCGGCACTTCCGAATCAGGATCCGCTAAGGTGTCAGCACCCAACGCTTCAGTTCGCTCGATCATTTCGGACGTACGATTAATAATCCAAATCGGCCGACCGCGCCACTCAACGGTCATACGCTGCCCAGGTTCTAGCTTCGATATATCAGCTTGAACAGGAGCACCTGCCGCTCTTGCCCTGGCACTAGGCTGCCAAGAAGCCACAAAGGGAACCGCAACCCCGACCGCGCCCACCGCCCCCACAACGGAGGTGGCGCCTACGAGGAAACGGCGCCGACCTTTGTTTACGCCGTTATCTGCCATTTCTGGTTTCTCCCATCAGCTTACCCGTTCCGCCGCAAAGGCGTCTTGCGACGACGAATATCAAATACGCTCTATGTTAAAAAAACAAAGCGCTCTGCACAAGAACAACCGCCCGTGACCATGGTGGTATAAGCGTTATAATTTTTTGATATTCCAATAAAAAGCGCCCAGGTCTTTGACCTGGGCGCTTTTTTGCCGCATAGCGTGAAATTAACGCTTAGAGAACTGCGGACGACGACGTGCTTTACGCAGACCGACTTTCTTACGCTCAACCTGACGGGCATCGCGGGTTACATAACCGGCGGCGCGCAACGTTGGGCGCAGATCTTCATTGTAGTTCATCAGGGCGCGAGTGATACCGTGACGAATGGCACCTGCTTGAGAGGAGCCACCGCCGCCAGCAACAGTGACAAACACGTCAAACTGATTCAGCGTTTCAGTCAACTCAAGCGGTTGACGAACAACCATACGACCGGTAACACGACCGAAATACAGGTCTAGGTCTTGGTTGTTGACAGTAATTTTGCCAGAGCCCGGCTTCATAAACACGCGAGCGGTGGAAGTCTTGCGGCGCCCGGTACCGTAATACTGCTGTGTCATGGCGAAGATTTCCTCAGATGTTCAGTTCAAGCGGCTGTTGGGCAGCATGCGGATGCTCGGCACCGGCGTACACTTTTAACTTGGAGTACATAGCGCGACCCAAAGGACCTTTCGGCAACATGCCTTTAACGGCAGACTCAATAATGCGCTCAGGGGCATGATCAAGCATTTTGTCGAATGTCATAGAGCGCAGACCGCCCGGGTAACCAGTGTGGCGATAATAGGTTTTAGCCTTCGCCTTGTTTCCGGTTACGTGGACTTTTTCAGCATTGATAACAACGATGTAGTCGCCAGTATCAACGTGAGGAGTAAATTCGGGCTTATGCTTGCCACGCAGGCGGCGAGCAATCTCGGTTGCCAGACGACCGAGCGTTTTGTCCGTAGCGTCGACTACATACCAGTCGCGCTGGACGGACTGCGGCTTAGCACTGAACGTCTTCATGGATAAAATCACCAGATTAAGTGTATTGGGTAGCTCACACCGCTAGATAAGCGATGAAGCACCATCCCTATTTTTTTTGGTTGCCAGAAAAAAAACCAGCAACATGCAGCGAGGCGGCATTCTACAGCAAGCGCAGAAGTAAGTTAAGTGCCGCCACTGTTTTTTATTGGCATCGTTTTTACTTGCACTGCATTTATTAGTGCCACGCCCGGAACTCAGCCACTAACATCCGTCGTTATGGCTTATGGGGTAACGCCAAATAATCTTTAGACTGCATCTCCTGCAGACGCGACAACGTCCGCTGAAATTCAAATGTCAGCTTCCCATCGCTGTACAGCGCCTCAACCGGCACCTCTGCCGACATCAACAACTTAACCCCACGATCATAAAACTCATCAACCATATTAATAAAACGGCGAGCCTGGTCGTCTGTCTTTGCATTCATCTGGATAACGTTAGATACCAAAACCGTATGGAATTCTCTAGCAAGCTCGATGTAGTCATTCTGGCTACGCGGCCCATCACATAGCTCAACAAACTCAAACCACGCCACATCTTCATGGAGACGGCGCGTCTTTAAAACACGATGATTAATCTCTAAGGGCGCACCCTCCTCGCCCTCATGTCCCGCTATTTCTCTAAAGCTTCTGCTTAGCTCCCGCTCCGCCGCTTCATCAAGCGGCGCATGAAAAATTTCGGCTCGCTCCAGGGCACGCAAACGGTAGTCAATACCAGAATCGACGTTAACGACCTCGCAGTGACGATTCACTAGCTCAATGGCGGGAACAAACCGCGCGCGCTGCAACCCATCTTTATAAAGGTCGTTAGGCACTATATTCGATGTAGCAACCAATACCACTCCGCGCTCAAACAGCGCCTCAAGCAAATTGGCCAAGATCATCGCATCGGTAATATCTTTGACAAAAAACTCATCAAAGCAGATAACACGCGTTTCGGCTGCGAACTTGCCAGCAATCAGCGTCAGAGGATTCTTTTCACCCTTGTAGTGCGTCAACTCATTGTGGACGCGCTGCATAAAGCGATGAAAGTGGGTGCGCATCTTTTCAGGGAACGGTAGAGCCTCGTAGAAGGTATCAACTAGATACGTTTTGCCGCGCCCCACGCCCCCCCAAAAATAGAGCCCTTTTACGTCGGGCAGCGCTGGCTCATCTGTACTAGCCTTTTTACCAAGCAGCCCGGCAACCTTTGCTTTTAACCCTTTGCTAGCAACAACGGCTTTAGGAGCGCTAGCAGGCGTGGCTAACAACTCATCATAAAGGCGCTGAAGATGCTTAACCGCCTGCTCTTGAGCAGGATCATACTGGAAGTCGTCACGCTTTAAGTCTTCTTGATACCGCGCAAAAGGCGTTAGTCGGCTCGCCTGCTCACTGTCTTGACGTGCAGATAATGATGACATCAACTCGCTCCCGCAGCGCACATCGTGAACGAAACTGTGACGTGGTAAGGACACAGCCTGCTCAAATAAAAAAGAGATATTATACGCTGCATAATGACTGAGCGCATGAGTGGATTGACCCAACCAACGGATACGCGCCTATAATGGTCAAGCTTTGTTAAGCTGTTTGTTAAACTATTTGTCAAACCCCGCCATGCGCTTGGTGGCGTGCATCACCTCTAGGGAGAATACTGTGGAAGCAAGCTCGCCATTCACTTTTGCGATTATTGGTCTCGTTATTGGATTTGCTATCGGCTTAGCGTGTTATCGCCTGTTTAGCAAAGGCCAACGTGACCACGCCACATTAAAACAGGCATTGCTTGAGCGTGAGCATCAAATAGCCGAGCTAAAGAAAGGCATGGGAAGCCACCTCTCTGGCATTCAGCAGCACTTAATTAATATTCGCCATGAAGCTGATCAGCTAGAGCAGCAAATAGAGCGCGAAGCTGCAGAATGGAAGCTGGAAACAACCAAACCCTCTACCGCGAATGAGCCCGCGCCTAGCACTGAGGGTGAAAGCGATGTTAACACCCCGCGTGATTATGCTGATGGCAAAAGCGGCACGCTATCTGAAGACTTTGGCTTAAAGGACAGTTTAAAAGAGCATGATGTGGCTAGACCTCAGCAACCACCTCGTTATTAATAAATAACGAGGCTAATGCCTCTAAAGCATCCGCATAGCAAACCGATGCGGATGCTTTCAAAGCCAGCAGCACTAGGCTGGATTATCAATATCTACAAATCGATGCTCTACGCCATACTCACTTGCTAACCACTCGCCAAGCGCCTGAACACCAAAGCGCTCGGTAGCGTGATGGCCCGCAGCAATGTAATGAATGCCCATCTCTCTAGCCAAATGCGTAGTGCGCTCTGATATTTCCCCAGACACGAAAACTTGCGCCCCTGCGTCATAAGCCGCCGTGATCATATCCTGGGCGCCTCCAGTACACCAGGCGACCCTTTCTACAGGGCCAACTAAAGGCGACTCGACCACTAAAGGTGCTCGCTGAAGTACGGCGGCTAATTGGGCCCCCAGCTCACCTACGCTTAGCGGCTCAGACAATCGACCGGACCACAACAAACCTTCACCAAGCTCACCATCAATGCATCCCTCTACCTTCCAACCCAGACGTTTTGCCAGCTCGGCATTATTGCCAAACTCTGCATGCGCATCTAATGGTAAGTGGTAGGCAAGTAAGCTCATTTCGTTATCAAGCAGTGTTTTAATTCGCTTTTTCTTCATTCCGGTAATGGTTACCGGTTCATTTTTCCAGAAATAACCATGATGCACTAACACCATGTCCGCTCGCCAAGCGACCGCTTCCTCCAGTAATGCCTGACATGCCGTCACGCCTGACATCACCCGCGTTACGTTGTCACGCCCCTCCACCTGAAGGCCGTTAACGGTAAAATCTTTAAATTGCGATGACCGCAATTGATGGTCGCAAGCAGCGACTAGTTGGTCGCGATTGATCACACTGACTCCTTAACCGATTAACAGGCTATCGTGAGGAACATCTCAATAAAGTGTTACGATGGAACTATTGTAAATCTCGCTTCGCGTTATCGCGAACCTCGCGACCATTTAGACTATCATCCGCTGAGGAAATTTCGCATGCACCGCTTTGTGCTGCCCTATATATGGCCGATCATTACCGGGCTATTGCTCGCCGCCTTGGTGCTACTTGCCTTCCCAGAGTATTTGCCTAATCCATTTCGGCAAACGCCACCAGCAACCGTCGAACCCCCCTCCTCGCTAGTAGCTACCAGCGGCGAGCCAGCAGCAAATCGACCCGCCCCTGAAATCCGACAAGCAGAACCACTCAACCGCAATCAAGGGCCTGCAAGCTACTCCAACGCTGTTAATCAAGCGGCGCCAGCGGTCGTCAATATCTATTCGTCACGCATTGTTGAACGCGATCAACATCCATTAATGTCCGATCCTTTTTTCCAACAGTTCTTCAGCGGTGACGATGCCACCACTCACCAGCGCATGCTGTCGAGCTTGGGCTCTGGCGTTATCGTCAGCCATGATGGTTACGTGCTGACCAATCACCATGTTATTAATGGCGCTGACCAGATACAGGTAGCACTTCGCGATGGCCGAGAAACACTTGCAGAGGTCATTGGCACCGACCCAGAAAGCGACCTCGCCGTTTTACGTATTACCCTTGATGATTTGCCAGCGATTGAGCTTGCTGACTCAGAACAGGTAGCCGTGGGTGATGTAGCACTCGCTATCGGCAACCCTTTCGGTGTTGGGCAAACAGTTACCATGGGCATTATCAGCGCGACGGGGCGCAGTCACTTAGGCTTAAATGCTTACGAAGACTTCATTCAGACTGATGCAGCGATCAACCCAGGCAATTCCGGGGGTGCATTAATCAATCCTGATGGTGCTTTAGTGGGCATTAATACGGCTATTTTCTCTCGATCAGGGGGATCACAAGGAATTGGCTTCGCTATTCCAGCCAACCTTGCCCACAGCATTTTGAATGAGCTTGTTACCCGCGGTCGCGTTATACGCGGCTGGCTAGGCATAGAGGCACAAGCACTTTCCCGTGAGCTGGCCGCATCGTTTGGGTTAAGAACACCTCAGGGCGTGATCGTCGCTGGCGTCGTCAAAGATGGGCCTGCCGCTAAAGCAGGGCTACAGCCCGGCGATGTCCTACTGTCCATTGATGGTCAGGTGATCTTAGATGCTCGGGCCACAATGAGTGCTATCGCGTCCATTCCACCAGGCACAGAACTACCGCTGACGATTGTAAGAGGCGGTGAGCGCATGGACATGACACTTGAGGTAGGAGAACGGCCGGTGCCAACGAATGCTACTTTAGGAGAGCATCAGAGCGACTCGTAAGTCGCTCTGATGCATATCTACGCTTGTTCAGACAGGTTTTTTCAGACGGCGCTTTTTCAAACACTGCTCAATCGTTAATACGATACTCAGCTGAGCGCGCATGGGCCGTCAGTGATTCGCCCCGGGCAAGTACAGACGCTATTTTACCAAGCTCAGACGCACCATCAGGCGAACAGTGAATAATGGATGAGCGCTTCTGGAAATCATAAACTCCCAGTGGCGATGAGAATCGGGCCGTTCCAGACGTGGGCAGCACATGATTCGGCCCCGCACAATAGTCGCCCAGAGCTTCAGAAGTATGCCGCCCCATAAAGATAGCCCCAGCGTGGCGTATTTGATCAAGCCAATCGTTTGGTGCCTCGACAGAAAGCTCAAGGTGTTCGGGCGCAATGCGGTTGATCAATTCAATAGCTTCAGCTTGATCTTGGCATAGAATTAATGCTCCGCGGCGCTGCAGCGAAGCACGGGCAATTTCTTCCCGCTCAAGTGTCGGCAGTAACCGCTCAATAGAAGCCTCTACAGCATCCAGATGGGCAGCGTTCCAGCTAACCAAAATCGCCTGGGCATCCTCATCGTGCTCAGCCTGGGAAAACAGATCCATCGCCAGCCAATCCGGGTCTGTTTGACCGTCGGATACCACCATGATTTCAGAAGGGCCTGCAATCATATCAATACCGACCTGACCAAACACCGCACGCTTTGCAGTCGCCACGTAGATATTTCCAGGCCCTACAATTTTATCTACCCGCGGAACGCTTTCAGTACCATAGGCAAGCGCCGCAACCGCCTGAGCCCCACCAATCGTGAACACATAATCGACGCCCGCCAGATGCGCGGCCGCCAGCACAAGGTCGTTCAGCACACCATCCGGGGTCGGCACAACCATCACTATCTCGCGCACGCCAGCCACATGGGCAGGGATTGCATTCATCAGTACCGATGAGGGATAAGCCGCTTTTCCACCTGGTACATAAATACCCGCACGATCCAAGGGCGTTACCTTTTGACCAAGCACCGTTCCATCAGCCTCTTCGTATTGCCACGAGTTTGGCTTCTGACGCTCATGATAACGCTTAATGCGCTCAGCGGCGGCGGACAGCGCATTACGCTGCTCAGCAGACAGACTGTCAAAGGCCTTTTTCAGTTGCTCAGGAGATAGGCGTAGCTGCTCCATACCTTCGACTGACAGGCGGTCAAAACGATTTGTCGCCTCGACCACAGCACTGTCACCTCGCTGCTTTACATCTGCCAATATCTCTTCAACACGAGCCTGCACTGCCTTATCAGACACCCCTTCCCAATCCAGCAGCGTATCTAAATGCTGATGAAATGCCCCATCAACAGTCGAGAGACGGGCAATGGTGGCTGTGGACTTATCGCTCATGGTAAACCTCGCGTCATTCAATAGGCTGAGTCTGGCGCTTTTTAACCGCACTTTCCAGGCGGGCTAACAATGGTTTAATACGGTCATGCTTCATGGTCATGGCCGCTTTATTAACCACTAGACGGGTGCTGATATGAGCAATTAGCTCACGAGGTTCCATGCCATTGGCGCGTAGCGTATTACCAGTATCCACGATATCGACAATTTCATCGGCCAAGTTCATCAGAGGCGCGAGCTCCATCGCCCCGTATAGCTTGATCACCTCGGCTTGAATGCCCTGCTCTGCGTAGTAACGCCTCGCCACGTTAACAAACTTGGTGGCCACACGGCGGCGTGCTTTGGCAGGCGGCTGACCTGTCACACCCGCTGTCATTAGCTTGCAACGAGCAATATCCAAGTCCAAAGGCTCATATAGACCCTCAGCGCCATGTTCAAGAAGAACATCCTTACCCGCAATTCCCACATCTGCAGCACCCAGCTGCACGTAGGTCGGCACATCGGTTGCACGGATAATAACCAACTTTACATCTGGCAAATTGGTGTCAAACAACAGCTTACGACTTTTACCCAAATCTTCAGCTGGGGTAATCCCCGCATCTGCCAACAGTGGCAGCGTTTCTTCTAAAATACGCCCTTTTGAAAGGGCTAAAATCAGTTGCTTACTCATTGTTTAGGCCAATGGTTAATAACATGGCTCAGCCGGGAATACGGCGAATGCGCGCACCCAGCAGCTGTAATTTTTCCTCAATGCACTCATAACCACGATCGATATGATAAATACGATCTACAAGCGTTTCGCCTTCGGCCATCATTGCCGCGATCACCAATGACGCTGATGCACGAAGGTCGGTAGCCATTACCGGCGCACCTGAAAGCTTTTCTACGCCTTCAATCAGTGCCGTATTACCTTCAAGGGCTATATTCGCCCCCATCCGGTTTAGCTCTTGTACGTGCATAAAGCGATTTTCAAAGATGGTCTCCACCACTCTTGAATGCCCCACGGCGACAGCATTCATCGCCACAAACTGTGCCTGCATATCGGTAGGAAATGCAGGATAGGGCGCGGTGCGAATATTAACCGCTTTTGGACGCTTGCCGTGCATATCCAACGCGATCCAATCATCGCCACTGGTAATCTCAGCACCGGCTTCCTCAAGCTTCGCAAGCACCGCTTCTAAAATATCGGCACGGGTGCGCTTAACTTTCACGCGGCCACCCGTCATGGCAGCGGCTACCAGAAAAGTGCCCGTTTCGATGCGATCAGGCATGACATCGTGCTCGCAGCCGTGCAGCGTCGCAACGCCCTCGATCACGATAGTGTCAGTACCGTGCCCACGAATATTAGCCCCCATCTTGATCAAACACTCGGCGAGATCGACGATTTCCGGCTCGCGCGCAGCATTTTCAAGAATCGTAGTGCCCTCTGCGAGCGTGGCCGCCATCAACAGATTCTCAGTGCCCGTCACCGTGACTGTATCAAAGAAGATGGTCGCCCCTTTCAAGCGCCCATCGACTCGGGCACGAATGTAACCCGCTTCAACGCGGATCTCAGCGCCCATCGCCTCAAGACCACGAATATGCAAATCAACAGGGCGAGAACCAATTGCGCACCCCCCTGGCAGAGAAACATCCGCCTTACCGAAATGCGCTAACAACGGGCCTAACACCAGAATGGAGGCGCGCATCTTTTTAACTAGCTCGTAGGGAGCATGACACTGCGTTACCTGCGAGCCATCAAGCTGAATACTGAGCTTCTCGCCCATCACGGGCTCAACACCCATTCGCCCTAGCAACTCCAGCGTAGTGGTGATGTCTTGCAAGTGAGGCAAATTACCAATGATCACAGGGCCATCGGCCAAAAGGCTTGCGCACAAAATTGGCAACGCCGCATTCTTCGCGCCACTCACCCACACTTCGCCGTCTACCGACCCATTGCCAGTAATGATTAATTTATCCATAAAGTGGCCGCTACTGAGCGTTTTCCGGTGCAGTTTGCCACTGCGCCGGAGTAAACGTTTTGATACTAATGGCGTGGAGAGCGCCGGATGCAATTTCGTCATTTAGCGCCGCATAGACCAGTTGCTGACGCTTTACAGGAGAAAGACCTTCAAAAGCTTCGCCAACCGCGATCACCTGAAAATTGCAGCCTTCACCCTGGATATGAAAATCACATCCATCGATGCGGGACTCAAGCAGTGCTTTTACCTCGTTGGGTTGCATAAGACAGGAAACTCCTTTGGGTCATTGAATTAGGTAATTGAGATAGCTGGGGACGTTGAATAAGTGAGGAACAGGGGAACATGATAAAGAAAAGCGGCACGCTTGGCGATGCTGGACGATCCACTCACGCCTCAGCGTTGGGCGAACCTATTAGCGCATCAAGCTCGGCAAGCGATGTTAAACGCTCAAGCGGAGTAGACAACGCAATCGACGTGACGACAACTCCCAGCGAGTGACAAGCACGCAGCCATTCAAAAAGCACGCTAATTGCCGCGCTACTTGCCTTTGAAACTTCTGAAAAATCAAGAACAACACCTGTTAACTGAGCACTCTCAAGCCATTTAACGCCTACAGCGGCCACTTCGGCCGCTGCATTGACATTGAGATCCCCCTGAACCGCCAACGTGCAAGACTGCGCAATCAGCGAAACATGGGGCGTAGATAGCAACGTCGTCACGCGCTGCCCCCTTGCTCAAGCTCGTCGACGCCAATTTCGGGTGACCAGCTACGAATTACCGCATCATAGTCACGGTTATTTTCGCGCATTGACTGATCAAACTGATTGCGGAACGTCAGCCCTAAATTAATGCCATTAACAATAACATTGACCACTTTCCACTCACCGTCCGAAAGCCGCAGGCTATAGCTAACGGGGTAAACTTGGCCATTATTGGCAACAACTTCCATATCAACGCTGGCTTGGTCTTCATAGCGCTGGCCGCGCTGGTCGGTCAGCACTCTCAGCTCATCATAGTCAAACGTCACCAGCCCACGCGTGTAAGTGTCAATCAGGGTTTGGCGAAAGACGTCAGCGAACCGACTACGCTGTTCTGGCGTTGCATTGCGAAAGTAACTTCCCATCACACTAGCGCCAATATAACGAAAATCCGCCACATCATTCAGGCTGTCGTTGACTAGCGCTTTAAGCTCATCAAGATTATTGGAGTAGTAATCTTCTCTACCGTTAATTTTCTCCATGAATTCATTGACGTTTTCACGAACTATCGCTTCTGGCGATTTCGACTGAGCCTGAGCAACAAAAGGCAGCAGGGCAACCGCTAGCGCCAACAAAAAAAGCACACGGCGGGCCAACATTACGCTATTTTCTTTCATTAAAGTCACCTCTTAACAACTGGCAGCACCCAAGGTGCTTAGTTAGTAACCATATTGGATACAAATTGCTGGATAAGTTCTTCGAGCACCAAAGCAGATTGGGTATCTCGAATAACATCACCCTCTTCAAGCACTTCTGGAGCACCACCAACACTTAGACCAATGTACTGCTCTCCGAGCAGGCCAGCCGTCAAAATAGCCGCAGTAGTATCTTGCGAAAGCTGGCCTTGAAGTTCGCTGTTGAGGCTCAACACCACCCGCGCATCATACCACTCGGTATCAAGTTCAATGGCCTCTACCCGACCCACAGTAACGCCAGCCATTGTTACGCGCGCACGCGGCTTCAGGCTGCCGATATTGGAAAAGCTTGCCTCAAGACGAAACGTATCAGAAGGCGCTGAAAGCGTCATTCCACTGACGCGCAAGCCCAAAAAAACAAGCCCTAGAATGCCCGCAAGCATAAACAGGCCAACGCCAAACTCCATGGTTTTACTGCGCTTCATGTTATTGCTCCACCCATTAAAGACCGCCAAACATCACGGCAGTCAACACAAAATCCAGCCCCAAAACAGCAAGCGATGAATACACCACCGTGCGTGTTGTCGCACGTGAAATACCTTCAGATGTAGGCACTAAGTCATACCCTTGGAACACTGCAATCCAGGTGACCACCACAGCAAATACAAGGCTTTTGATGATCCCGTTACCAATATCATCAACAAACGAAACGCTAGCCTGCATATTGCTCCAGTAAGAGCCTTCAAAAACCCCTAGCCATTCCACACCAACCAAATAGCCACCCCAAATCCCCACCACGCTGAAACCAATAGTAAGAATGGGTAGTGCAACAAAGCCTGCCCAAAGCCTTGGGGCCACAACCCGGCGCAGTGGGTCAACACCAATCATTTCCATGCTTGTCAGCTGCTCGGTCGCCTTCATAAGACCAATTTCTGCCGTTAACGCAGAGCCCGCGCGCCCAGCAAACAACAGCGCAGCGACAACCGGCGCCAGCTCTCGAAGAAGTGAAAGAGCTACCATCTGGCCTAGCGCCTGCTCTGCACCAAAATCAACCAGGATGGTATACCCCTGCAGCGCAAGCACCATGCCAATGAACAGCCCTGACACCAGCACAATAGCCAGAGACAGAACACCAACGAAATGCACTTGGCGCAGCCACAACGACCACCCTTCCCTTGAAGGCACCCCTACCGCTGACTGAGCTAGAAAGACACCTGCACGCCCCAATGACTCTAAGGCATCACAGCCTTTTCGGCCCAGCCTAGCAACATGCGAGATAGCATGTTTAATGTTTGATTGCATTTAACGCACCTTCCCTGAAGAGGCTTGGCCCAGAATATCGCAGTAAAGTGTCTCAGCGGGATAGTGAAACGGCACCGGCCCGTCTGGCTCTCCATGAATGAACTGGCTCACCCGGGGATCTTGGTTCGTGTCTAAAGTACGTGGCGTACCAGAAGCTACCACTTGCCCATCGGCAATGAGGTATAGATAATCCGCAATACTAAGGGTTTCCTTGATATCGTGTGAAACGATCACTGACGTAAGTGACAGTGCCTGATTAAGCCGTTTAATTAGCTGTACAAGCACCCCCATTGAAATGGGGTCTTGCCCAACAAAAGGCTCATCATAGAGGATCAACTCTGGGTCAAGTGCTACCGCCCGTGCCAATGCCACACGCCTTGCCATGCCCCCTGAAAGCTCGGCGGGCGATAAATGCCTTGCCCCTCGCAAACCCACTGCCTGCAACTTAAGAAGCACAAGATCGCGTATCATAGGATCCGGCAAGTCAGTATGCACCCGAAGCGGAAACGCCACGTTTTCAAAAACATCGAGATCTGAAAACAACGCACCGCTCTGAAACAACATACCCATGCGTTTACGCAGTGTAAACAGCGCTTTACGAGACAGGCGATGTACATCTTGCCCGTCGATTAGCACTCGTCCCCGATCAGGTGTTAATTGTCCACCGATTAGTTTTAAAAGGGTTGTCTTGCCGGTACCGCTTGGCCCCATGATAGCCGTCACCTGGCCACGCGAAATCGTCATATTGATTCCGCGAAAAATATCATGATCACCCCGCGAGAAGTACAAATCTTCAATTTCGATGAAGGGAACATCTGTCATGGGCTGGCTGGCCTTGATGGTCGTCTTGCCGCAACCGCATTACTATATGCTGGCTACGCACGAGTTAGTTAAAAAACAGATAGCTTAAAAACAGACAGTTTAAAAAACAGTGTTTTCGAAATATTATCGAACATCGTAACTTAACGCTACTCACAGTAACAGCTGCGCTCGTTGTGACCGCCTTAAGAGCAAGGTACGCGCTTTACCTACAAACCGCGCCAAGATGTTATTCTTACCGATCTACCTTTGACCGCTTATGAAAAGAGACTTCCCCATGCGCCAGCCACTATCGACACCTAGCCCAATGCGTGAAAGTGCGCTGCGCACGTTGCAAATTGAGCAGGCCGCTATTGGCGGACTTCAGGCAAAGCTTGATGAAAGCTTTGACCATGCCTGTGAACTTATTCTCGCCTGCCACGGCCGCGTGGTTGTAACCGGCATGGGCAAGTCAGGACATATTGCGGGCAAGCTAGCCGCAACGCTGGCAAGCACCGGCACACCTGCTTTTTTTGTGCATCCAGGTGAAGCCAGCCATGGCGACCTCGGCATGATCACCCGCGCAGATGTCGTACTAGCACTTTCGAACTCTGGTGAAACAGCAGAGGTCACAGCACTGCTTCCACTGCTGAAACGCTTAGGCACCCCTCTTGTAAGCATGACCGGACGCCCTGGTTCCACGTTGGCCAAACACGCCGATGCTCATCTTAATAGCGGGGTTGAGCGCGAAGCCTGCCCACTCGACTTAGCGCCGACTAGCTCAACCACTGCGGCACTTGCCTTAGGCGATGCCTTAGCTGTGGCATTGTTGGAAGCACGAGGCTTCACTGCTGAAGACTTTGCGCTTTCACACCCCGGTGGAAGCCTCGGCAAACGCCTACTTTTGCGTGTAAAAGACCTAATGCACAACGGATCACGTCTTCCCCAAGTGGCATTAGGCAGCCCGCTAAGGGACGCACTCTTGGAAATTACTCGCCAAGGGCTGGGCTTTACCTGCGTAGTTGATAGCGAAGGTCGCCTTGCTGGCGTTTACACCGACGGTGATTTACGCCGAACACTGGATCAGTTTCATGACCTACGCGATGTCCTAGTTGATGACGTCATGACGCGCCCAGGAAAACGTATCGGACCAGATGTATTAGCGGCTGAAGCGGTACGCATTATGGAAGATAGTCGAATCACCGCATTGGCGGTTGTGGATGATCAGCAGCGCCCTATTGGTGCGTTGCATATGCATGATTTACTTGCCAGCGGTGTCATTTAATCGTTCCTTTTAAACATTAATAATACGGAGGCTTCATGTCCCTACCTGACGCTCTACAAGACCGGATTCGCCGCGTAAAATTGCTTGCCATTGATGTCGACGGCGTACTTACCGATGGCCGCCTCTACTTCCAAGCTGACGGTATCGAAATCAAAGCGTTCCATACCCAAGATGGCCATGGCCTTAAACTATTAAAGCGCGTCGGTATTCATGTTGCCTTAATTACCGGGCGTGACTCTCCCATGGTCAGCCAGCGTGCTGCGTCTTTGGGCATAACCCATGTGTATCAAGGATGTGAGGATAAACTCACCACGCTACGCGCGCTTTGCCAACGCCTCGATATTACGCTAGAGCAAGTTGCTTACTGTGGTGATGACTTACCAGACCTTGCCCCTATCAAGCGTTCTGGCGTCGGCATCACTGTACCGAATGCACCTGACTACATGCACACTCACGCTGACTGGATCACTGATCGTCTTGGCGGTCACGGTGCTGTACGTGAAATCTGTGACACCTTACTGATGTCTCAAGGCCATTGGGACGCTGTTTTAGACACGTATCTACACGGCCAATCGTAATGCGCTTTTGGGTTAAAAAACGCGTTTGGGTAACCGCCATGGTACTTATCTTAGGTGGAGTGCTTGTATGGCTAGATCCACGCGGCCCTCAAGACCAAGCAATTGACCCTGAAGCGCGCGCCCAAGAGCCTGGCCATGTATTAGAAAACGCAGAAATTACGCTGTTTGGTGAAACCGGCGCCATCCAGCAGTCGTTGACGACGCCCCGCTTAGTGCATACCCCACAAGCGGCGATGACCGACGTCACCCAGCCCAGGGTAATACTCTTTGATAGTGAAGAGCGCCAATGGCGGGCCACGGCTGAGACCGGCACCCTTAATACTGACACGCAGTTACTCACGCTGGCTGGTTCCGCTCAACTACTTGCTCCTGATGAGGGCTGGCAGCTGAATACAGAGTTATTGCACTATGATGGCATCACCCGTCATGCCTGGAGCGATGCCGAGACCGTACTTCAGCAGCCGCCCCAGCGCATTGACGCTTCACGCATGGATGTATGGCTGGATGATAGCCAGATCCGCTTAACCAACAACGTGCGCGGCGTTCATCCGCCGGCCACTCGTTCCCAGTAGGAGTCGCGATGAACGCTCTCATTCGCACGGCACTCTTCGCCATTGCGCTACCCATCTCAGCGGCAGCGCTTCCGGTCATGGCGCAAAGCCAAGCCCCCGTAGAAGTAGAGGCTGACCGTTTAGATCTCGATCAACGAGCAGGCACCGCCGTATATTCCGGTAACGTCGATATTCGACAGGGCAATATGCAACTGCGCGGCGATCGCGTTGAAATTCAGCGTAACGATGCTGGTGAACTATCGCGCGCCGTAGCAACCGGTGGGCGAGCCTATATACGCAACCAGCTCGAAGGCCAGGCAAGGCCGATGGAAGGCTGGGCAAAGCGGATTATTTATCATGTTGCCGAGCGCCGAGTAGAGCTGATTGACCAAGCCGAACTTACCCAGCAGGCAGACCGCTTTCAAGGCGGACGGTTAGAGTACTTTATCGACCAAGGCGTTGTTCAGGCACGCTCTGATGTTAGTGGTGGTGAACCACAGCGTATCCGCATGACTCTTCAGCCGGAACAATAGGGAGTGCCCAGTGCCGACAAATAGCGCAGAGCCAGCACCTCAAACCACAGCGTCAGAACCAACATCAGAAGCAGCACCGATAAAAACACTTTATGCCCATCACTTAGCCAAAAGCTATAAGCGCCGCCGCGTGGTTAAGGATATTAACCTAGAGATCTCTCAAGGCAGCGTGGTAGGCCTGCTAGGCCCCAACGGCGCAGGCAAAACGACATCGTTTTATATGATTGTCGGTTTGGTGAAATCTGATGCGGGAAAAGTAGGCATTGATGGGCTTGATTTAACACATGCCCCCATGCACGAACGCGCGATGGCAGGTATTGGGTACTTACCCCAGGAAGCCTCTATTTTTCGTAAACTTTCCGTCGCCGACAACATTATGGCAATCCTGGAAACCCGCAAAGAGCTCGACCGTAGCGCCAGGGAGCAGCGCCTTGAGTCACTACTGGAAGATTTTCACATCACCCACATCCGTGACAATTTAGGCATGAGTCTTTCAGGCGGAGAGCGTAGGCGTGTTGAGATTGCCCGCTCTCTTGCGACAGAGCCTGCCTTTATCTTGCTTGATGAGCCGTTTGCCGGCGTTGACCCGATCTCAGTGGGCGATATTAAAACGATAATCCGAGCACTTAAAAAACGCCATATCGGGGTATTGATTACTGACCACAACGTACGGGAAACACTGGATATTTGCGATATTGCCTACATTGTAGGTGACGGCCATATCATCGCCAGCGGCCCTCCCCAGGAAATCCTCAATAACCAAAGGGTAAGAGACGTTTATTTGGGGGCTGATTTCCGCCTGTAAACAGTCACCTGCAGCAAAAATAGTGCTAGTGGCATACTTATTGCACTTGCACCAAACCATAACTCGCACTAGGGTGGAGCTTTCTGATTAACGAGTGGTTCTCAGATGGTCATGAAAGCTTCTCTTCAATTGCGTATCGGTACACAGCTGACCATGACACCTCAGCTGCAGCAGGCCATTGCCCTGCTACAGCTATCAACACTGGACCTTCGTCAAGAAATTCAGCAAGCACTTGATGCCAATCCAATGCTTGAACAGGAAGATGAGTTCGGCGAACAGGCCGTTAGTGAACCCCAGGAAGCTGAGTGGTCCGAAAGCATTCCTAGCGAACTCTCTACTGACAGTGACTGGTCAGACACTTACCAAGATATAGGCAGCCATGGCACCAGCAGCGAGGGGCCTGACTTTGAGCGTCAAGCCGCTGGCCAAAGCTTACATGGTCACTTACTTTGGCAACTCGCCATGACGGACTTCTCACCTCGCGACCATGCCATCGCTGAAAGCCTCATCGATGCGCTGGACGCCAACGGCTATCTGACCCAGCCTCTCAACGACATTCGCGAAGGACTTAAAGCCCAAGGACATGAAGGCCTTAGCCAGCGTGAAGTTGAAACAACCCTGCTTCGTCTTCAACAGTTTGAGCCCACCGGCGTGTTTGCTCGCGACCTGCGGGAATGCTTAATGCTGCAGCTCGCTTCACTGCCTGAAGATACACCGCTGCTTATGCCAGCCAAGCGTCTAGTACGTCAATTTCTTGAAGCGCTCGGTAAAGATGATGTGCGTTTGTTAAAGCGACGCTTAAGCCTGGATGATGATCAGCTCGATGACGTAATCCGCTTGATCCGCAGCCTTGATCCTCGGCCAGGAAGCGCCTTTGGCGATACAGATGACAGCTATGTGACACCAGACTTAGTGGTACGACACGATAACGAGGGATGGCACCTGGAGCTAAATCCGGAGGCATTGCCACGGCTGCGCATTCAACCTGACTACGCAAGCCTCATTAAACGGGCTGACAAGAGCCAAGATAACCAGTTTTTAAAAGAGCATCTCCAGGAAGCACGCTGGCTTATCAAGAGCCTTTCAAGCCGAAACGATACACTACTGCGGGTTGGTCGAGAAATCATAGCTCGCCAGATAGGCTTTCTGGAACATGGCGAAGAAGCCATGAAACCGCTGATATTAGCCGATATCGCGGACGCTGTGGAAATGCATGAATCCACTATTTCCAGGGTCACCACACAGAAATATATCCATACCCCGCGCGGGGTATTCGAACTCAAATACTTCTTTTCAAGCCAAGTCAGTGGCCAGGACGGCGGTGACAGTCACTCCAGCACCGCCATCCGGGCTCGAATCAAAAAACTGGTGCAAGATGAACCGCCCGGGAAACCTCTTTCAGACAGCCGCCTCGTGTCGCTATTGGAAGAGGGTGGCATTAATGTGGCAAGGCGAACGGTGGCCAAATATCGCGAGTCAATGGGTATACCCTCTTCAAGCGAACGCCGCCGTTTACGCTAATAAAACAGTGCTAACGAACAAAGTCTGTCTAAGGGCTTTGCAATAGCGCAAAAAGGGTTACAATCGAAGAACAGTCCGATGGATAAGGAGCACGTCAATGCAAGTAAATATCACTGGTCATCACGTAGATCTGACTGACGCCTTGCGTGACTATGTAAATGAGAAGCTGGAACGCGTTGAGCGCCATTACGACAACATCACCACCGTACAAGTGACCTTATCTGTTGAAAAGGAGCGTCAGCAAGCTGCCTGCACCCTGCATGCTGCAGGTGCTGATTTACACGCAGAAGCATTAGACAATGATATGTACGCTGCGATTGATGCACTAGCGGATAAAATCGATCGTCAACTCGTTAAACATAAGGAAAAAGCACAAGCTCGCGCCCAAGGCGCAGGCGTGCGTTAACTCAATGACGTTGGAAACCATTCTTCCCCCGGAGCGCGTGCTGTATGACGTCCCCGGGGGTAGCAAAAAAAGGGTGCTGGAATTTTTCAGCACCTTTATTGCGCAAAATACGCCTAGCCTAGATAGCCAAGAAGTCTTCAGCCGCCTCATTGGTCGTGAGCGCCTGGGTAGCACTGGAATAGGCAACGGCGTTGCCATTCCTCACGCACGCAGCCCTCACTGCAGCTCACCCATCGCTAGTTTTTTAAAGCTAACTGAGCCTGTGGATTTCGATGCTATTGATGGCGATCCCGTCGACCTTGTATTTGTCCTTTTAGTACCCGAAGAGGCGGATGACACTCACTTAGCTTTATTGGGGCAAGTGGCGTCTATTATGAACAGCGTTGACACACGTCAGCAGCTTCGCAGAGCGGCTAGCCAACGCGAACTTTTGGACCTTATAACAGCTAAAATTCGCGAACAGCCTGTTACCTAAATGGTCCACCGCTAAGCACTGCTTGTTAGCCCAACGTTTATCTCCATTTTTATTGGCATGCCAAGAGAAACTCTATGCAATTGGTGATCATTAGCGGCCGTTCAGGGTCCGGTAAATCTATCGCCTTACAAGCGTTAGAAGATCTTGGCTATTATGCCATCGATAATTTGCCCGCTATGCTGCTCGGCTCGCTGGTGGATGAACTGCGTGAGCAAGGGGAACGCCCCCAACTAGCGGTTAGTATCGATGCACGCAATCTACCAGCTGCACTAAAGCAGCTGCCAGCAATGCTTGAATCGTTGCGTCAGAAAAGCATTCATTTTCAAGTTATCTATCTAACCACCGATGCGCGAATTCTTCTTGAGCGCTACTCTGCCACGCGCCGACGTCACCCGCTGACGCGCGATAGCGACATGACGCTTGAAGAGGCCATTAATAAAGAAGAAGAAACTCTGCTCGACATCCGTGATCTCGCTGACCTAATGATCGACACATCTCGCCTGTCGGTTCACGATCTGCGCCGCCGGATAACCGACCAGGTTGCCCAAAAGCGTGAGGATAGATTAACCCTAACACTAGAATCATTTGGCTATAAACGCGGTGTCCCGCTTGACGCTGATTTAGTCTTTGACGTGCGCTGCCTGCCAAACCCGTACTGGGATCCAACGCTGCGCCAATACACTGGGCGTGACGCCAATATCATTACTTTTCTGAAGGGCTATCCCGTCGTGGAAGAGATGAGCAATGATATCCAGACATGGTTGGAGAAGTGGCTGCCTGCCTACCAAAATAGCCAACGCAGTTATATGACCATTGCGATCGGCTGTACCGGCGGACAACACCGCTCTGTCTATATGGTGGAACAATTGGCGCAAATGCTGGTTAAACAAGCGGGAGAAATCCAACTCCGTCATCGTGAGCTAGGCCTGCATTACACCCTCAGTGAACAGCAGCCATTCACATCCTCGCCTTCAACAAACGCAAAATAAGCACAGCGACTAACCAACGCCTTTTCTTCACGACTCCACTCGGCAAAAAGGAACCAGAGTGCCAGAAAGAACGTTAACACTCACTAATAAGCGCGGCCTTCATGCCCGCGCAGCGACTAAGCTCGTCAAGTGTGGCCAACAGTTTTCGGCTAATATTCACATTTACAAACAACAGCAAATGGCAGATGCGGCCAACATCATGTCGCTACTGATGTTGGCCGCTCCCTGTGGCACTGAACTGAGAGTCCATGCCGAAGGAGACGACGCCGAACAAGCACTAGAGGCTATAGAAGCATTGTTCGACGCACGATTTGACGAAGACCACTAACGTTAGGCAGCAACTGCCATAAGTTATTACGCAAAGTTGCTAACTGAGCTATTAGCTCGATTGTTAGCTACCAGCGACGGTCATCGCGTCAATTAGCCAGCTGCCCGTGTGAATACTGCCACGGGTATCGATGTCATCACCGACAGCCACCAAGCCTGCAAACATGCTATTCAAATTACTGGCAATGGTGAATTCTTCGATAGGGTACTGTACTTCACCATTTTCCACCCAGAAGCCTGCAGCGCCTCGCGAATAGTCACCCGTAACACCGTTAACGCCCTGCCCCATCAGCTCAGTCACCCAAATGCCACGCCCCATCTGCTTCAACAACTCATTTCGAGGTGTTAGCGGTGCTAACAAGCGTAAATTGCGCGCGCCCCCTGCATTACCTGTCGATTGCATTCCCAGGCGACGTGCACTGTAAGCAGACAGCATATAGCTGGCTACATTCCCCTGCTCGATAAAGCGATTATTGCGAGTCTGAACGCCCTCAGCATCAAACGGCGAGCTAGCCGTCGCTCCTACTTCCATGGGCCGCTCTTCCAACCCAAACCAGCTTGGGAATAGCGGGCTACCTAAGCGGTCACATAAGAAAGAGGCTTCGCGATAAAGCGCCCCGCCTGCCAACGCCCCCATTAAGTGACCTACCAAACCACTGGAAAGCGACGGGTCAAACAGCACAGGAAAGGTACCTGTTGGCGGCCGTTGAGCGCCCAACCGACGCAGAGTGCGTGACGCCGCTTCGCGACCAATATCCGCAGGATCCCGAAGCATGGCGGGATTACGTGCCGAGGTATACTCATAATCGCGCTGCATACCCTTCTCATCTTGCGCAATCAGCATGCAGGAAAGCGAATGGCTACTTCCTTTCTGAGTGCCCAGGAAACCGTGGCTGTTAGCGTAAACACGCACACCCTCACCACTGGAGAGCGAAGCGCCTTCCGACTGATGAATCCCCGCCACGTCACGCCCAGCTTTTTCACACGCCAATGCTAGATCGATTGCTTCGTCAGTCGTCAACGCCCACGGATAATGCACTTTGAGGTCAGGTAGGTCGGTTGCCATTAGCGCCGCATCTGCTAATCCTGCAGCAGGATCCTCACCCGTATAACGGGCAATCGCCAAGGCTTTCTCTACGGTCGCTTTAATTGACGCGCTGCTGGCATCGGTAGACGAGGCACTACCCTTGCGCTGACCGACATAAAGCGTAATGGCAATTCCCTGGTCACGTGAAAGCTCGACAGTTTCTACTTCACCAAGACGAACACTAACCCCAAGGCCCTGATCTACACTGGCGCCTACTTCGGCAGCATCTGCGCCTAATTTTTTTGCCAGCGCCAGCGCCTCTTCGGCGCGCTGCGTTAACAGTACCTGCTGGGCCGCTGCATCAAATGCTTGTGCCATATTGGCCTCCTTTTCGCCTGAATCGCATTGGCGAATCAATGTTGTGGTCGCAGCCTGATATAATGCTGCAAACGAAACTAATTAGTGAGTTCTAGTATGCCTAAGCAACGTCCCGAGTCCTTCGATATTGACGAACAAGAAGAGCGCCCCAGTAAGTCTCAACTCAAGCGAGAAATGCATGCCCTTCAGGCGCTTGGCGAAACGCTTATCGCTATGAAACCCGCGGAGCGCGCGAAATTTCCACTTTCCGACGATATGTTGCGCGCCATAGAAGAGACCTCGCGCATCCGCTCTCATGAAGGTCGCCGTCGCCATATGCAATATGTGGGCAAGCTTATCCGCAAAGAGGACCTTACTGCTATCCAGGGTGTCTTCGATGCCATCGAACAGGAAAAGGAACAGCGCGATCATGCCTTTCACCGACTCGAAAAATGGCGCGATCGGTTAGTTGAGGAAGGTGACAGCGCTGTTGATTTATTTATGGCGGAATACCCAAACGCTGACCGCCAGGCAATACGTCAACTGGTGCGGAACGCACGTAAAGAGCGTGAGCAAAGTAAACCGCCTACCAGCTCGCGCAAGTTGTTCAAACACTTACGCGATACGCTGGCACTCTAAACCCTGCTTGTTTCAATGACTCGGTCACGATGACTGGGTACCGCCGACGGTCAGCTCATCCAGCTTAAGGGTGGGCTGACCGACGCCTACCGGCACACCCTGCCCCTCTTTGCCGCATACACCAATCCCTGTATCCATTTCCATATCGTGGCCTATCATTGAAACACGCCCCATTGCCTCAGGGCCGTTGCCAATCAAAGTAGCGCCTTTGACAGGCGCAGTAATTTTGCCATCTTCAATGAGGTAGGCTTCGCTGGCTGAAAACACGAACTTGCCTGATGTAATATCGACTTGACCACCACCGAAACTGACCGCATAGATACCTCGCTTAACGCTTTTGATAATGTCAGCAGGTTCATCTTGGCCTGCCAGCATTACGGTATTGGTCATACGTGGCATCGGCAAATGGGCAAAAGACTCACGCCGCGCATTGCCGGTTGGCGCCATATTCATTAACCGTGCGTTAAGCTTGTCTTGCATATAGCCAGTTAAAATACCGTCTTCAATCAGCGGCGTGTACTGCCCCGGCGTACCTTCATCGTCCACGCTTAACGAACCACGGCAGTCAGCAACGGTAGCGTCATCAACGACCGTCACACCTTTTGCCGCAACGCGTTTTCCCATACGCCCAGCAAAGGCTGAACTACCCTTGCGATTGAAATCGCCTTCTAGCCCGTGGCCCACTGCTTCATGAAGCAGAATACCCGGCCAGCCTGCACCGAGAACGACGGGCATTTGACCAGCAGGTGCATCCACTGCCTCTAGGTTAACCAAGGCTTGGCGAACAGCCTCTTTGGCATAGCGTTCTGCTACGTTTTCATCCCGCAGCCTGGACATCGAGTAACGGCCGCCCCCACCAGCACTGCCTCGCTCTCGACGGCCGTTTTTAGCCGCGATGACACTCACGTTAAAACGTACTAATGGGCGGATATCTGCCGCTAAGGTGCCATCGCTGGCACGCACTAGCACCACTTCGTAAGTACCTGATAATGAAGCACTCACTTGGCTAATGCAGGGGTCAGCCGCGCGTGCTATGCGGTCTGCCTGTTTCAACATCGCCACTTTTTCGTCAGCCGAAAGCCCCGCCAGTGGGTCAAGCCCTGCATAACGACTAGCAGCGCTAACAGCCACGACTGGCTGGCCGGGTAGTTGCTTACCACTACGCACAATGCCTGCCGCTGTTCGGCCAGTATCCATTAGTGCGTCCGCAGTAATTTGATTGGAGTAAGCAAAGCCTGTTTTCTCACCCGCCAAGGAGCGCACTCCAACGCCGCCATCAATGTTATAGCTGGCTTCTTTTACTTCACCATCTTCCAGCACCCAGCCCTCTTGCCAAGTACGCTGAAAGTAGAGGTCGGCATAATCAATACCACCGCCCATGGCATAAGATAGCCCCGTATCAAGGGCATCCAAATCTAGGCCACCCGGTGTCAACAAAATGGAAACAGCGGTATTTACATCGCTCTTATGTACGGTCATTAAGGGCCTTCTAGAGTAATCTGCGGCGACGTCCACGGGCCTCGCACGCGATAATGGATAGTTGTCGCTTGATCCAGCGCTTTGCCAAAAAGCTGGTCAGCTATAAAAAGTGCTCCGCCCACAATGGGGGCCCCCACGGCAATAGCTGCGATGGGCAAGCTTTGGCTGATAGGTAGTGTGACGCCTAGTCGCTGATCAAGTTCACGTTGTATAAGATTGACGCTTCCCGTCAGGGTTAGCGTGGTGGACGGTGCTTCAATGGTAAGTGGTCCACGCAGCATGAGTTGACCAGCAGCCACATCTGCCGTGCCATGTACCCGATCAAACGCGGTTCCCTGCCCCGTCACGTCTGAAAAGTCGAAACGCAAGCGGCGCAGTATATTGTCAAAATTAAGAAGGCCAACCAAGCGAGCCGGCGTAGATTCCAGCATCACAAAGCGCCCGTCACGTACATCGGTACGAATGTCTCCTTCTGCCCGGCTTAGTTCAAACTGCCAGGGAGCGCCTGGCCACGTCAACGCGGCACTGACATCCGTGGTACGGCTACGCATAGCAATTGGTTGACCTAAACGCTCTAACGCAGTGCCCACATCACCACCTTGTATCGAAATATCAGCACGCGTATGGCTATTGATAGCATTGCCTTCCCAAACCAATTCTCCGCGGGCAGTAAGCTGCCCTAACGTGAGGCCAACTGGGGAAAGGGTAAAGCGTTGATCTCGGGCTTGCCAATAAGCGGTTAGCGGCCCAAAACGTCCTTCACCAACGCTAATATCAGCTAGCCGGAGCCTGCCATTCGGCAACTGGTTAAGCCATTCTGGAATCGCACTCGGGGTAGTGTGCTGGGTTTCGACGGCATCCATCCAAGAGCCAGGCGTCGGCGCACTGCTGTCATGTGCTGCAGCCGGCATATCGAATAGTCGATCTACCTCCAGCGACGAGATGGCAATATCAAGCGGCAGTGCGCTATCAGGCTGATAATCCACTCGACCTGATACAAGATCACCGTTTAACTGCATAGCCAAGCGCTTTCCTTCGATACTGCCTGTCGCTTCTAGCCGACCAAAACACGTATCACGGAAATGCACGCAAGGCGTACTAAGCATTACTGATATCGGCGTATCCCCACCGTCGCCGCTCGTTGGAGACGACGCTTGCATTAACGGAGACAACGCTTCCTGCCAGTCATCGAGAGGCAACTCATCAACATGCGCGACAACTCTCCAGCCTGGTTGCGTCGGCCAGTTATCAAGAGCGCCTGCACTGCCTAGAGCAACCACTCCAGCCAGCTCATTATTGCCAAGCTGCACACGGGCATTAACAATATCGGCTAACTGTGTTGTTAAGCGGCCACTATCGAAGTCAGCGCGTAACAGCCATGGCCATGGCTGTTCAGCGGTCTTACCAAATGGCGCTGGCAATCCGCTTGTAATGCCAAGCAAACGGCTCTCAAGGACGATCGACGGTGATGGCTGTAAATTGATCTGTCCACGCCACTGAGTACGCCCACCAAACAGTTGGCGAGCTTGTTCACCGGGAATATTGGCCAGCTGAAACAAGGTGGCGATATCAATATCGCCGCGCAGGGCAATACCATCGTCAGGAACATCGATATCCGCTTCTACAGAACTGCCTGACAACTGACCCGAGACATGACCAAGCAAAGCGCTTTTTTCACCGTGCTGCTGCCACGTCAGCTGCCCCTGAAGATTTTCTAGTGGAATGTCTACGGGCTGAAAAGCAAGCGTTGTGAAGTTTGGTCGAGCATTAATCTCTAGCTGCAGTGAGTCAGGCGCGTTCAGCGGTAACGACAAGGCAATCTCACCCTCAACACTGCCCTCTGCACGAACATCGTTAAGCAGGGAGATATCAATCTCAGGCATCGTCTGAAGAAATGCCAGCAGTGAATCGCTATTACTGCTGAGACTTCCCGACAAATTAAGCGTCTCATCAGCCATCTTCAGCACCCCATCAGAGACGTCGATGCCCTGACTTTCAGCGTGCTGAATACTCGCCTCTAGCACTTGGTCTTTCCAAATCAATCTGCCTTGAATCTCTTCAAGCATGGGCCACTCAGGCGCGATAGGTAATCGTCCTTGCGTGACAGAGAGGGCCAACGTGGAGGAAATTTCTTCAGCAAACTGGCTTTCTGAATCAGCCTCTTCCCCAGTAAAGGGAAAGCTAAGCTTGAGCGAGCCATGGGGAACAACACCACCTACGTCAGTTAATAGCCACTCACGAAGTTCAGGCTCAAGGGCTTTAACAGGCAGCCACTGAGAAAGTGGATAATTAAGTGCATCAACATTTGCAAACGCAATATCAAGCCCAAACTGGCCGCCTTGTTCACTCGCAATCAGGCCAAAACCTCCGCTTACCTTGGCACCATCCCAATCTAAGCGTAAATCTCTGCCACTGATCATGGTGCTTGGGCCGTCATAAACCCACTCCACCACGCCCTCTGCATGACTCAACAGCATGGGTGACTCAAACAATTCAGGAAAGTTAAGCGAACTGCTTCCAGCGCTGTTAAACGTTACTCTGCCGCGAAAATCTCTTGCCTGCACCCAGGCGTCTAGCGGACCACCTCCTGGCGCTTGCTCCCAGGGAAGCACCGCCACATTGGTTAACGACGCATCAACCCCCCAACGCCCTTCCTGCTGGCCTAAACGCAAACCCTGAACCTGACCACGGGGTGATAGTGTTTGTAACACTCGAGTAAGCGACTCAGGCAGCAAAATATAGTCGCGCCAAGCAGCCAATGAAGCCAGTTCAAATGCGCTGGTACGCACTTCCCAGCGATCAGGTTGGTGGGACAAGTACCAATGCCGCGGCAAGGCTGGGCCACCACTTCCACCTTCAGGCCGTGCCCACTCGACATTTTCAGCATTGCCACTAAGCCATGCTTCGCCGCCCTCACCGTCTCGTTGCCAAAGGCCATTGGCCTGAATGTTTTGAAGTACGGCGTATTGAATCTCGTGACGCAGGGTCAGCTGTGGAACATCGACAGCCAAGCGAGCTTCATCCAAGCGCCCTGCATGCCAGCGTCCCCACAACGTAACCTCACCTCCCGCTTGCTCTAGGGAAGGCATCCTATCGGAGCGTAAAACAGCGGCTAATGCGACTAAATGATCCAACTGCATGTCTAATTGAAGCGCCGCTGAAAAATCACGAAACCCCTGTTTTCCGGGTTGCATCTCCACGTTCATCGCAATGGCTGGCAGCGCTTCTTGAGCCTCTTTTTCTTGAACCTCTTTTACTTGCAATTCCGATTTTTGAGATTCCGAACCTTGTGACTCTATGATCGTAACGGCACCTTCCAAACGCGTCCGCCGCTCATCGCCATTGAGCAGTAAAGTAGGCGCGTGCAAGGTAACGGCTTGCTGCCTTCCATGCAGCACCAAGCGAGTATTATCTACCCACAGTCGCTGACGAAGAATAAGACCCGCCCAGGCGTCCAGCGTAGCTAAATCAACGGTTGGCTCTTGGGACATGACAATCGGTAGCTCTGCCGGTGCGGGCCAGCCCCATGCAGCATCGCCCTGCTGGTATAGGTGAAACTCAAGGCCTGTAATGCGCGCATCATTAAACACGGGCGCGACACTTCTCAATGTCGCCCAACCATCAAGACGTAAATGTGCACTTTCAAGGGATACTAATTGCTGCCCGTCAGGCGCTGCTGAATGCACCCCTTCCAGTCGCAAAACAAGATCGTTACGAGCCAACGACAGCGACAGGTGCTCTATACTAACGGGCACCCCTACTCGGGCCTCTAGCAACGCTTCTATTTTCGGTGTTAACAGACTGGATTGGCTAATTAATAAACGTGCCAACAGCAGAAAGACAGCAAGGCTTCCTAGTAGCGATGCGATCACTACTAGGCACCATCGAGATAATGAACGTAGCGCTATCATTACATTAGTACGATGTCGTACTGTTCTTGGGAGTAGTGTTGCTCTACTTGAAAACGAATGGTTTTATTAATAAACGTTTCCAGATCAGCGACCGCCGCAGACTCCTCGTCCAACAGTCTGTCAACCACCGGCTGAGAAGCAAGCACCATATACGTTTCGGCGCTGTAGGCACGCTCTTCGCGTAGTATCTCGCGAAAGATCTCGTAACAGACCGTCTCAGGGGTTTTCAACGTACCGCGCCCACTGCATGTTGGGCATGCCTCACATAGGGTTTGCTCCAGGCTTTCCCGCGTGCGTTTACGAGTCAACTGCACTAAGCCCAGCTCAGTTACACCGGTACACTTCGTCTTCGCATGATCACGCTCTAGCGCTTTCTCAAGCACGCGCAACACTTGGCGTTGATGCTCTACATCTATCATATCGATAAAGTCGATAATAATAATGCCGCCAAGGTTGCGTAGCCTTAACTGACGGGCAATCGCAGTCGCCGCCTCAAGGTTCGTTTTAAAAATCGTCTCTTCAAGATTACGATGACCGACATAACCACCCGTATTAACATCAATCGTGGTCATTGCTTCTGTCGGGTCGATAACCAGATAGCCACCGGACTTCAGTTGAACCTTACGACCCAGCGCTTTTTGAATTTCATCTTCAACACTGTACAAATCAAAGATGGGGCGTTCGCCAGGATAATACTCGATACGATCTACCGCATCAGGCATAAACTCTTCAGCAAACTCGACCAGCTTGACAAAGTTCTCGCGGGAATCGATGCGCACTTTTTCAATATCATCACGCATGACATCACGCAACGTGCGCATAAACAAAGGCAGGTCGTCATAAATCACGCTTGGCGATGCAGCCGTTATTTTACGCTCACTTACCTTGCGCCAAATCCGCAGCAGGAAGTACATGTCACCTGCCAGCTCTTCATCGACGACACCTTCAGCCGCTGTGCGTACGATAAAACCACCGGTTACCTCGATGGTCTGCTCGTCAATTCCCGTATCAAGCAGCGCTTTCAAACGCTCCCGCTCTCGCTCATCTTCAATGCGCTGAGACACACCATGATGGGGAGAATCAGGCATATAAACAAGATAACGTGAAGGAATCGAGAGGTGGGTGGTGAGCCTAGCCCCCTTGCTACCAATGGGGTCTTTGGTAACCTGAACGACAAGCGCCTGACCTTCATGCAACAACTGACCAATAGTCTGCTGTTCATCATTAGGCGTACCCGGTGGCATTACCTCATGGGCATGAATAAACGCTGCGCGCTCAAGGCCAATATCAACAAAAGCAGCCTGCATACCAGGCAGTACACGCACTACTTTGCCTTTGTAGATATTGCCTACAATTCCGCGCCTACGTGAGCGCTCAATGAGTGCCTCTTGTAAGACACCATTTTCCACCAGCGCAACGCGGGTCTCCATTGGCGTTAAATTGATGAGGACTTCACCGCTCATGCAAAATTCCTTATTGAGTCACAGTATCCTTGCCAACACAGCAGGCGGCGAAATGGCGGTTATCTTTGCTGATAGTAGCCCGCCCAGATTGGCACCCCTTGCTGGCACAACAAGCGTGTTGTTTCATATAATGGCAGCCCAACGACGGCTGAGTGGCTGCCCTTTATTTCTTCAACAAACACGGCGGCTAAACCTTGAATGGCATATCCTCCGGCTTTGTCGGCTGGCTCCCCAGTTTGCCAATAATCAGCTATCTCCTGCTGACTTATTCCACGCATTTTGACGACCGTTGTCACACAACAAGAGAGTACACCCTTAGGGCCAACCACAGCGACTGCCGTTAATACGTAATGACGACGTCCTGAAAGCTTCTTAAGCATAACGGCCGCATCTTGCTCATCAATTGGCTTGCCCAGTATCTGATCATCAATCACCACAGCCGTATCCGACCCCAGCACCGGAAGGGTTGTTTTTAAAACAGCCGCTTGCGCTTTAGCGATAGCTAAGCGCTCGACATAAGCGTGCGCAGCTTCACCTTCGCGCGGCGTCTCATCTACGTCACTGGGCATTACCTCCACCATCACACCAATTGATGCCAACAACGCTTTTCGCCTGGGCGATGCCGATGCAAGGCATAATACAGGCGACAACTTGGTGGCTTCGACAGGAAGTGAAACGTCCATTACCGCAGCTCCAGCAACTTATTAAACCCTCAGTAGCTTATAAGGCCTCGGCACCATCAACCATTACACATTGGCTAAACGCTGTTCGAGTGCTTTAAGCATGGTAGACCACCAGGGCCACAGAACAGCGCTGATCAATGATGGAATCAAAAAAGACAAATGGATCGAAAAATCCCCCGTCAATGTGCGTAACCACTGCTCAATCAACTGCACCAGGCCTAATAAGACCAGCACAAGAACAGATTGCTGTACTAGGGAGTAAGCGCGAAAGCGGGGGTAAACCAAAGCACATAAGAAAGCCAACAGCGATAATATTAGAGCATGCTGACCTAGCGCGGTACCTTCAATTAGATCCATCAGAATACCGATTACGAATCCATGGAAAACGCCAACTCTATCAGGCGTTCGCATGCACCAGTAAATCAGCATTAGTCCTATCCACTCAGGACGATATACTTGCCACCCTTCGGCTAAAGGCATCACTTGTAAGCACAGCGCAAGTACAAGCGTAAACCACACGAAGATAAGCGACACCACTGGCGGTTTGGCCATTACGGCGCCTCCTGAGCAGCATTCTGCTGCAAGCCGATACGCTGAGCAGCGTGCAGTGCAGCAGCTGAAATATCCATATCCTCCCCCCAAATAGTATCTTCTATTTCTTCGCGGGGCGGCGGGAACAGCAATAGGAAGTGACGTGAACGCTGCAACTGAGCAGAAGGCTCTGCGGTCACTTGAGCAAAAGGCTGGCCTGGGTCGTGATAAACGTCGGTAACCCTAGCAACGGGATGACCTGGCGGGAAGCGCCCTGCCAACCCTGATGTCGTTAGCAGATCTCCTTCGCGTATATCTGCGGTATCTGGCACATGCAAAACATTCACGCTTCCGTAACGACCGGCCCCCTGCACAATAAATCGCAGGCCATTACGGTTCACTTGAACGGGCAATGCATGGCTAGCATCAGCCAGTAGCAGAACGCGGCTTGAATACGCCGACACGGCGGTCACCTGCCCCACTAAGCCAAAAGCATCAATCACCGGTTGACCGACATAGGCACCATTTCGGTGTCCCCGGTCAACCACCATCTGATGGCTAAATGGATCATTATCAAGCGACAGTAGCTCAGCGGTTATGTAAGGAATATCTCTACGTTGAGCCGCTTTCAGAAGATCGCGTAACTCTGCATTCTCCGCGGTCAGATTAGCCAACCGCTGACCACGATGTGAAAGCGTCAAAATTTGTTCACGCAGGCGTCGATTTTCATCGACAAGCGCCTGTTGATCAGAAAGCGCAAGCGCACCCCAATTGAGCAGATCGCTAGGCACGCTAACGACCCACTGAATAGGGGCAACAATCATCGTCATCTGGGCGCGCACATCTTCCATGCGGGTAAAACGCTGATCAGCAAACATTAAAATGCTTGCCAATAGCACACAGAAGAATAGCCGATACCCTGGCAATGACTCGTGCGAAAATAGCGGCTTAATAGGCAATCCCCCGCGATAAACCGCTACGATCAGTCGCTCGACAGCAACTCGAAGGTATGCTGATCAATCATTTCCAGCGCCTTACCGCCACCGCGGGCCACACAGGTGAGCGGATCTTCAGCCACAATCACCGGCAGGCCTGTCTCTTCAGCGATCAATTTATCGAGATCACGTAAGAGTGCACCACCACCTGTCAGCACCAAACCACGCTCAGCGATATCGGAAGCTAGTTCCGGCGGTGATTGTTCAAGAGCACTTTTGACCGCTGCCACAATGGAACCCAATGTTTCTTGAAGTGCTTCAAGAATCTCGTGGGAGTTCAGTGTGAAACTACGCGGTATGCCTTCCGCCAAGTTACGACCACGCACATCAATTTCGCGCAGTTCGCCCCCAGGATAAGCACAACCGATCTCTTCTTTGATTCGCTCAGCGGTGGCTTCACCAATCAGGCTGCCGTAGTGACGACGAACATACGCAGTGATGGCCTCATCAAAACGGTCACCACCGACACGGATAGATTCAGAATAAACCACGCCGTTGAGCGAAATAATGGCGATTTCGGTAGTACCACCACCGATATCAACCACCATTGAGCCCTGCGCTTCTTCAACCGGAAGCCCGGCACCAATTGCGGCGGCCATCGGCTCTTCGATCAAAAACACTTCGCGTGCGCCAGCACCTTCCGCCGACTCACGAATCGCGCGCCGTTCAACCTGCGTTGACATGCAGGGAACGCACACCAAGACACGAGGACTGGGCGTTAAGAAGGTGCTTTGATGCACTTTACGAATAAAGTGTTGAAGCATCTGCTCAGTCACGGTGAAATCGGCAATAACACCATCTTTCATCGGGCGGATGGCGGTAATATTGCCTGGCGTGCGACCGAGCATACGCTTGGCATCGGTACCAACCGACGCCACGCTGCGCATGTTGCCAGACTGGCGGATAGCGACTACGGACGGTTCATCGAGAACGATGCCACGACCGCGTACATAAATCAGTGTGTTGGCCGTACCCAAGTCGATCGATAGATCGCTGGAAAACAGCCCCCTCAAACGTTTGAACATGGATGTTGTTACCTAGTGCAGACCGGGAACCCTGTGCGGATGCAAACGGTATCACCGCAACCCCTTGGCAGCAAGCACGAGTCGTGCCTAATACTGCCCGTTAGGGCCAATATGTGGTACCTTTTGCGGCTATTTTCTACGTCTGCTACACAAGACGAATTTAAGATGACCGTATGTATACCGCTGAATGCGGAATATGTTCCATCACGTTTGCGAGGAAATTTCGATCATGGCGCTTGAAGAATCTCATGTGCGCCGGGCCGCACACTTGGCCCGACTCGCCGTTAGCGATGACCAAGCCAGTGGTTTTGTCGACGATCTAAGCCGCATCCTGGACATGGTCGACCAGCTACAAAGCCTGAACACCGATGGCGTCGCGCCGCTTGCGCACCCACTGGATGCCACGCAACGGCTGCGAGCCGACGAAGTCACGGAAACTAACCAGCGCGACGCTTTCCAGCGCTGTGCTCCGGCAGTAGAAAATGGCCTATATCTCGTACCTCGCGTGGTGGAGTAGCCAGATTACCACGCACAGGCCGCTATTTTCTGCTCTTTCTATTCGCCCCCGAACGGAGCTTCCGGGTCATGCATGATAAAACTGTAACGCAGCTTGCCACCGCCCTGAAAAGCGGTGAACTTTCCAGCCGAGAGCTGACTTCACACTTTTTACAGCGTATTGAGCAAGCTGACGGCACGCTCAATAGCTTTATTACCGTTACTGCTGAGCAAGCACTTAATCAGGCAGAAGCTGCCGACAGCGCTCGTGCAGCAGGCAAGGCTGGCAAGCTAACAGGCATTCCCTTCGCACTGAAAGATATCTTTTGTACCCAAGGGGTTAAGACCAGCTGCGGTTCGAAAATGCTCGATAATTTTATCGCGCCTTACAATGCCACCGTGGTAGAAAAACTCAACGCAGCGGGCACCATTAGTCTGGGTAAAACCAACATGGACGAGTTCGCTATGGGCTCTTCCAATGAAAATAGCTATTTTGGTGCGGTAAAAAACCCTTGGGACCTTACTGCGGTTCCTGGCGGCAGCTCCGGTGGCAGCGCCGCAGCAGTTGCAGCAGGTCTTGTACCTGCTGCAATGGGCACAGATACCGGCGGCTCTATTCGCCAACCAGCGGCGTTTTGTGGCATCACCGGCCTGAAGCCAACGTATGGCCGTGTTTCTCGCTACGGCATCATTGCCTATGCATCTAGCCTCGATCAGGCTGGCCCGATGGCAAAAAGTGCTGAAGACTGCGCGCATCTACTCAATGTGATTGCCGGACATGACGTACGCGATTCCACTAGCGTTGCCCGCGGCGTTCCCGACTACACCGAAACGCTCAACGCACCGCTTTCCGGCCTCAAAATAGGCCTGCCGAAGGAGTACTTTGGCGATGGTTTAGACGCTGACGTCGAAAAAGCTGTTCGCGAAGCAGTAAAAGTATATGAATCACTAGGAGCGACCGTACGCGAAGTAAGCCTGCCGCATACCCACTATGCGATTCCGGCTTATTACGTTATTGCCCCTGCTGAAGCATCCTCGAACCTCTCTCGCTATGATGGCGTGCGTTTTGGTCATCGCTGCGATGCACCGTCTGACCTTATTGATCTCTACAAGCGATCTCGTGAAGAAGGCTTCGGTGATGAGGTAAAGCGACGCATTCTGATTGGCACGCACACGCTCTCTGAAGGCTTTTTTGATGCCTACTACACCAAAGCACAGAAAGTTCGCCGGTTGATTCGACAGGACTTCCTGGACGCCTTTGAAGACGTAGATGTATTGATGGGCCCCGCATCGCCAACGCCAGCGTTTGATCTTGGCGCTAAGAAAGACCCGGTGTCTATGTATCTACAAGACATTTACACCATCGCCGTTAACCTGGCCGGTATTCCTGGCATTAGTGTCCCTGCGGGCTTTTCCCATGGCCGCCCGGTTGGCCTGCAAATTCTGGGTACCCACTTTGCAGAAGCACAGCTGCTAAACGTGGCACACCAGTTCCAGCAAGCCACTGATTGGCACTTACAACGCCCTGCTTTTGCCGAGGAGAACGCCTAATGCAATGGGAAACCGTGATTGGGCTGGAAGTACACGTTCAGCTCGCAACTCGTTCGAAAATTTTCTCTGGTGCCTCTACCGCCTTTGGCGCAGAACCGAACACTCAAGCCTGTGCCGTTGACCTTGGCTTACCCGGCGTTCTACCTGTGCTGAACGAGCAAGCCGTCGCCATGGCTGTTCAGTTTGGGCTTGCGGTGCATGCCGACATTCCTGAAGTATCGGTGTTCGACCGCAAAAACTACTTCTATCCAGATTTGCCCAAGGGCTATCAAACCAGCCAGATGTATCATCCGATCGTAGGCGCGGGTGATGTCGAAATCACCCTGGATGATGAGTCGACCAAGCGCATTCGTATTCATCACGCCCATCTTGAAGAAGACGCCGGCAAGTCGCTACATGAAGACTTCCATGGCATGACGGGCATCGATCTTAACCGGGCGGGCACACCGCTACTGGAAATAGTTTCTGAGCCGGATATGCGCAGCGCAAAAGAGGCCGCCGCGTATCTCAAAGCGATCCACTCTATCGTGACCTATTTGGGCATTTCCGACGGCAACATGGCGGAAGGCTCAATGCGCTGTGATGTTAACGTTTCGGTGCGTCCCAAAGGCCAAGAAGCATTCGGCACTCGCGCGGAAATCAAAAACGTCAACTCGTTCCGCTTTGTTGAGCGCGCCATTGCTTATGAGGTCGAGCGCCAGATTGAGCTGATCGAAGATGGCGGCAAGGTCGTACAGGAAACCCGCCTGTTTGACCCTGATCGCGATGAAACCCGCAGCATGCGCACTAAGGAAGAAGCCAACGATTATCGCTACTTCCCCTGCCCGGATCTGTTACCCGTGGTGCTGGATCAAGCTTACCTTGATCACCTTCGCAGCCAGTTGCCGGAGCTTCCCGCTGACAAGCGGGCGCGTTTCCAAAATGAGCTAGGCCTATCGGCCTATGATGCCCACGTGCTGTCTGCTAGCCGAGAAATGGCCGAGTTTTTCGAAGAGGTGCAGCAGGTATGCGGCGATGCCAAACAGGCCGCCAACTGGGTACAAGGTGAGCTTTCGGGTGCACTTAACCGTGAGAACCTGAGCATTCAGAACAGCCCTGTTTCCGCGCACCAGCTCGGCGAGCTGATTCGTCGCGTACTGGATGACACCATTAACGGCAAAGCCGCTAAGCAAGTCTTCCAGGCACTGTGGAATGGTCAAGGCGATAGCGCCGATGCCGTCATCGATGCAAAAGGCTTGAAACAGGTAACTGATACCGGCGCAATCGAAGCGATGATTGATCAGGTGATCGCAGAGAGCCCGGCTCAGGTTGCCCAATATCGCGACTCCGAGCCAGAAAAGCGCGGCAAGATGATTGGCTACTTCGTAGGCCAAGTTATGAAGGCATCTCGTGGTACGGCGAATCCGCAGCAAGTAAATGGCTTGCTAAAAGAGAAGCTGGACGCATTGTTGTAACGTCGATCAACGATTTACATCAATGTCATAGCGGCTGCCGAGGCAGCCGCTTTTTTTGTGTTTCTAAGCGTTATAACAGCTGGCTTGGCTGGGTAAAGCGTTTTAGCTGCGCGCAGCCAGCGGCCCACACTTCCGCTTCTAGTTCTGCAATGGAGGCGGTAGGAAAGCCTATTCCCCGGCTCGGCACACCTTCCACTAACAGACCCGCCAACTCACCCACCAGCGGCATATGGCTAACTAGCATAATCGGAGCATCGGCAGATTGTTTTAGCAGCCACTCGCTGACCTCAATAGGCGGATCTTCCGGGGTAATAAACGCCAGCGTGTTTAGCGGCACTCCCAAGGCATCACAAATCTGCTGAGCAGTCTGCTGTGCTCGCAGAAAAGGGCTGGCATAAATCGTCGGACAAGGCAGCTCGCCCTGCTCAATACGCAAGGCCAGCCAGTGGGCCATCGCGTCGGCCTCCTGCTCACCTTGCAGCGTTAGTGGCCGAGCATGGTCAGGAAATCCCGGCGCTGCCTCCCCATGGCGCATAATCAGCACGCTACTCAAACCACTACTCATGCTCACCCCCACTATCGGCAGTCGCCTGATCACGATGGGCCTGCTGAACGGCTTCACGGGGCAGAATAAATTCCACATCACTGCTTTGCTCACCCATCATCAGGGTACGCGCCATCTCCTGAGCCGGAACACCCTCAAACAGCACACGATTTAAGCCCTCTGCCAGCGGCATATAAACGCCCATGTCACGCGCTTTAGCGCAGACAAGCTTGACAGTATTTACCCCTTCCGCCACTTGGCCTAGAGCTGACACCGCCTCATCAAGGCCTCGCCCCTCACCCATGGCGTAGCCAACTCGATAGTTGCGGGATAGGTTTGAAGAGCAGGTAACAATTAAATCACCGACGCCAGCCAAGCCTAAAAACGTCATAGGGTTAGCGCCCTGCGCGACTGCAAAGCGGCTCATTTCTGCTAATGCCCGTGTCATCAGCATGCTTCGAGTGTTTTCCCCCATTCCCAGTGCTGCGGCCATACCTGCCGCAATGGCATAGATATTTTTAAGCGCCCCACCCAGCTCAACACCATGACGATCATTGCTGGCATATACGCGAAAATAGCGACAGCCTAACGCTTGCTGTACCCGCGTTCTGGTGAGCGCATCGGCGCTGGCAATGACGGTGGCGGTCAACTGTTTATCAGCGATTTCGGACGCTAAATTAGGCCCCGCTATGACGCCAACGTGAGGAAACCCAGTTTCCTGCTCAAGCACCTGGCTCATTAGCAAAAAGCTATCTTGCTCAATACCTTTGGTGGTGCTGACAAGAATTTGCTCCGGGGTTAACCAGGGTTTGGCAGCCTGAACAACGCTGCGAAACGCTTTAGAAGGGATAGCAATCAGCACTAACTCAGCGTCTTCTAGCACCGATTGAAGATCTGTGGATGCGATGACGGCGGAATTGATTACGTAATGTGGCAGATAGCGCCCATTGCGATGTTCCTGATTTATTTGCGCCACCAAGGCTTCATCGCGCATCCACTGGCGTACCTTAGCGCCATTATCTGCTGCAATACTCGCCAGAGCGGTACCAAAGCTTCCGCCCCCCAGCACTGCGACATTCATCTGCTGCTCATCAGCCATGACGATATCCTGATCGTTGGTCTCGTGCGTTTAGCACTTACTTTATCATCATCTCTATTAAAACAAGCGGCCCGCTTGGTTATCCAAGCGGGCCGCATCAATCAACTACTTACGTATTAAGCCGTTAAGACGTTATTGAGCCGCTTAACATAAGCGGCGGGGTCATCAAGATGACCACCTTCAGCGATGATCGCTTGATCCAGTAAGATATGCGCCAACTGTCCAAACAGGTCACCGTCAGCATTTTCCAGACGCGCCACCAGGGCATGGTTGGGGTTCAGCTCCAGAATCGGCTTCACCTCAGGCATTGGCTGGCCAGCAGCCTCCATAATCCGACGCATCTGGTAGCCCATTTCGTGTTCAGGAAGTACTACACAGGCGGGCGAATCAGTTAAACGGTGGGTGATTTTCACCTCTTGAACGCCATCGCTTAGCGCCTCTTTGACGCGCTTAACCAAGTCTTCTTTGGCTTTAGCCGTCTCTTCCTGGGCCTTCTTCTCTTCTTCGTCTTCCACATCGCCAAGGTCCAACTCGCCTTTAGCCACATCGGCAAACGATTTACCATCAAACTCAGTGAGATGGCTCATTAGCCACTCGTCAATACGGTCTGATAGCAGTAGCACCTCGATACCTTTCTTACGGAAGATCTCTAAGTGGGGGCTGTTTTTCGCCGCATTAAAGCTGTCGGCCACCACGTAATAAATCTTTTTCTGGCCTTCTTTCATACGCTCAACGTAGTCGACCAGAGAGTGTTCCTGGGCGGCAGTATCGGTATGAGTTGAGGCAAAGCGTAGCAGGCCAGCGATCTTTTCGCGATTGGCAGCATCTTCACCGGGTCCTTCCTTTAGCACGCTGCCAAATGTGTTCCAGAAAGTCTGGTACTGCTCGTTGTCTTTCGCCAGCTTTTTGAGCATATCCAGCGCACGCTTGGTCAGCGCCCCTTTAATCTTATCGACTTTAGGATCTTGCTGGAGCAGTTCACGAGAAACGTTCAAAGAGAGATCGCGGGTATCTAATACGCCCTTGATAAAGCGCAAGTACAGGGGCAAGAACTGCTCGGCGTCATCCATAATGAACACACGCTGAACATAGAGCTTGACGCCTCTCGCACCATCACGATCAAACATATCAAACGGAGCACGGCCCGGTACGTAGAGTAGGCTTGTGTATTCCAGTTTGCCCTCAACCTTATTGTGGCTCCAGGTTAGCGGGTCACTAAAATCGTGGGCAACATGCTTGTAAAATGCCTTGTACTCATCCTCAGTCACATCGCTTTTAGGACGAGCCCACAATGCAGTCGCTTCGTTAACCGTTTCCCACGTGGTGATTTCACTGCCTTCAATATCGTTGCCTTCGTCGTCCTTCGCCGTTTCAGTTTTCGGCATGCGCACGGGCACTTCAATATGGTCGGAGTATTTGCGCACCAACCCTTGCAGACGATAGTCATCGGCAAACTCTTTGGCATCGTCTTTAAGATGCAGCGTGATTTCAGTGCCGTGACGCTCACATTCAATATCAGCAACAGTAAATTCACCCTCACCCTTCGAGCGCCACTCCACCCCTTCGGAGGCATCAGTGCCCGCTTTGCGAGTGCGCACCGTCACTTCATCTGCAACGATAAATCCAGAGTAGAAACCCACCCCGAACTGGCCAATCAACTTAGCATCTTTTTGCTGCTCGCCAGAGAGTTGCTTAAGGAACTCTGCGGTACCTGAACGTGCGATAGTGCCAAGATTCGCAATAACGTCATCGCGGTTCATGCCAATGCCGTTATCACGTAGCGTGATGGTGTTAGCCTCGCGATCATGCTCAATTTCAATGCGCAGCTCGCTGTCGCCCTCGTAAAGTGCGTCGTTATCAAGCGCGGCATAGCGAAGCTTGTCACAAGCATCAGCTGAATTAGAGATTAACTCGCGTAAAAATATCTCCCGGTTGGAGTACAGGGAGTGGATCATTAAGTTTAGGAGTTGCTTAACTTCCGTTTGAAAGCCAAGAGTTTCTTCGTGGGTCGCCGTCGTCATGCGCTTAGCCCTCATTAATCACGTTTTGCTTGGCGCTCCTGCCCAACGTTAGGCAAGAGCGAAAAAGGTTGTGAACTCAATATGGGGATAAGCGACGGGATTTCAAGAAGGTGAGTGAGAAGAAGCAGCTGGCGTTTCCTTTGCATACTTCCAAGTGCGATATTCTGACAGCTGGTCATCAACACGGTTAAGCAACCAACCTACGATCAAAACATCATCAACTATGCCAATCATTACTAAAAAATCGGGAATAAGATCAAAGGGCATGACAAGATAAGCAAGCGCTAACGCCATCAGGCCAAATGCCGACCAAGGGATAGGACGAAAATTACCTCGCAGCACGTCACGCGTCATAGGCAAAAAAAGTTTTAGCGCTCGGCCAATGCGTTTCACTGCCCACACACGGGTTTTGAGCCGACGAAACAACCACCACGTAGACATTCGTGCCATCGTTATTGAATCCTCCAGGTATCGTAATTGTCAGAACATTGTTTACGCATTTAGTTCATCACCGACCTAGCAATACAGCGGCTAACAACCATTAGCGAGCAAGAGGGAGTGCCATGCAAGCTTCGCCATTTCGTTTAACGTTCCGCAGCCTATGTGCGGCGGTGTTCATCGGTTTACCCACCGCCTCCTGGGCAACCTCTGACGCAGCGATGCGCGAGGCACTTGAAGCAGCACGCCAACAGCAATGGCAACAGATCAATGACCGTGCGATAGAAGGACATATCCTCAGCGGCTACGTTGACTACCACCGCCTACGTAGCCAGTTGCCTAATGCTGCCCCCAGTCAAGTGCTGCAGTTTATCGAGCGCCATGCTGATTCACCGCTATCAGAATGGATACGCGGCCAAGCGATAGCAAAGTATGGTTATGCGGGTCGATTTGGCGACCTGCTTGCCGTTGCTGACGGCGTACCAGCAGGCACCGCTCGTCAGTGTTACTACTACACTGCCCTCTTGAATAGTGCGCCTATTGAAGCTCGCGAAGCGGGTCTTGAGCTGTGGCGTGTGGGTAGCTCTCAGCCTGACGCTTGCGATTCTCTATTTAATCGCCTTCGCGCGGATGGCACCATTGATGCCACGGCAATTTGGGAGCGTAAAATGCTCGCCTGGCAGGCGGGCGAAGAGCGCTTAAGCAACTATCTAGGCGGGTTACTGAGCAGTCAGTGGCAAACAGCACTGACTACAGCCGAAACGGTCAAAAGCTCACCAAGCGCACTTGCCTCAGCGCCTACCTGTCTTGGCCCTGAATGCGCTGCCACGGCGGCGTTTTATAAAGCCGCCATGCAGCGCTACACGCGAGAAAACACTCCAGCAGCCTTCTCAACGTGGCAAGCCATTGGGCCACGCCTCAACTTAGCCCATACTGACCGCCAAGCGATCGAAGAAGAACTTGCGTTTTATGCACTCGTACGCAACGTTCCTGGCACCCTTTCCTGGGTCGACAGCGTCCTACCCTCGCTGAACAGCGAACGCGTATTAGAACTGCGCGTTCGCGACGCTCTGGCCAAAAGACAGTGGACCGATGTCGTCCAGTGGATCACCGAAATGCCTAGTAGCCAGCAGGAAAGTAGCCGCTGGCAGTACTGGCTAGCCAGGGCCAATGAGCAACTGGGTAATCGTGAAGCAGCGTTAGCGCGTTACCAACAAGCAGCAATCGACCGAAGTTTCTATGGCTTTGCTGCTGCCGAAAAACTCAACCAACCCTACCAGCTCAACTTAGAACGCAACCATTTTGACGAAGCCACCAGGGCACAAACGGCACGCCTGCCGGTGGTTCAGCGCACCGAAGCACTCCTACGTATAGGCGAAGATGGGTTAGCCAACAGCGAGTGGCTATATGCCGTACAGAATGGCACACCTTATCAGGCGCGGGCGCTCGCCGATTACGCCGCTCACCAGCAGTGGCATGCTCGCTTAGTGCAAACCACGATTGCAGCTGAAATGTGGGACGCGCTGGATTGGCGTTTCCCAGCGGCTTATCGTGACAGCTTTCTACATTGGGGTCGCATAACCGGCGTTGATCCTTATTTACTGATGGCCATCACCCGCCGTGAAAGCGCCTACAACCCAGTCGCCCTTTCGCCTGCTGGTGCCCGAGGGTTAATGCAATTAATGCCAGGTACTGCGAGCCAAGTTAGCCGCCAACTGGGGCTAAATGACCCAGGTCCCTATGGCGTTTTGGAACCTGAGCTTAATATTCGCTTAGGTAGCACCTACTTGCGCGACAAGCTGGAACGCTATCAAGGCAATCGGTTAGCCGCTACCGCCGCTTATAACGCAGGGCCAGGCCGAGTAGATCAATGGCTGGGCAACAACAGCATGGAATCATTTGATCTGTTTGTAGAAAGCATCCCTTTCCGGGAAACCCGAGATTATGTGCAAGCCGTATTGAGCTACCGGGTTATTTTCGAAAGCCTGGCAAACGGCGGCAATAGTGAGGGCGTCTCGCTGCTTAGTGAGAGCGAGCAGGCCGTTCGCTATGATCGCGCACTGCTTGTAAGCCGGTAAACTTGCCCACCCTTCACTAACATAGCGCCCGGTCATACCGGGCGCTGTTCTAACGCTAAACGAACGCCAAATACCACTAGCACAACGCCTGTAGCGGCATTGAGCGTTTGTGCAAAACGAGCGCTCGCTAGCCATTTACTTGCCCCCCCCACCATTAACACCACACTAATTTGCCAGATATTGGCAATCACGAAATGAACCCCTGCAAGCCATAGTGATTTCAGTAGTGCTGGGTCCGTAGGCGAGATAAATTGGGGTAAAAAGGCCATGTAGAACACCACGGTTTTGGGATTCAAGACATTGGAAAGCAAGCCTTCTTTGATGGGTTGCCAAAATGGCACTGGTGAGCCACTTTTCATTACGCCCTGCACAGGCAAGGGAGTGCCACGACGCGCCGCCAGCAAGCTGGAGATGCCCAACCAAATCAGGTAAGCCGCACCCACCAGCTTTAGCATATGAAATGCCCAAGCTGACTGCAGCAGTATCAGTGAAATACCCAAGGCTGAAATAGTCGCGTGGACGAACAGCCCGCAGCAAATAGCGATGCTTGTTGCAATGCCATCCCGGACACCACCACGGGCGGTGTTGCGGATGACAAGCAGCGTATCAACCCCAGGGCTTATTGATAGCAGCGTTATCGCCACAAGAAACGAAACAAACTGTGCATCGATAAAACCAAGTTGCATCATGAGAGCAAGCTCACCAAAAGTTAAAAAATCTTAAGTCCGCAGCTGGACGTCTGAATTATTTGCTTCTACAGTAATTTTGGCAGGCATTCACAACGAATGCTCGCTCAATCATTAAGCATGTTAAGGATATGGACGATGGCAACTGGCACTGTCAAGTGGTTCAACGAGACCAAAGGTTACGGCTTCATCTCTCCTGATGACGGCGGTGACGATCTATTTGCCCACTTCTCCGAAATTCAAGCTGAAGGTTTCAAGACCCTGCAAGACGGTCAAAAAGTCAGCTTTGAAGTAACACAGGGTAAAAAAGGCCTTCAGGCTTCCAACATTCGTCCGGTCTAACGCCAGAGGAATAAAACAAGGCCCGCTCAAGCAGCGGGCCTTATTCGTATTTACTGATTATGTCAGTACGCTACTCTTGAACGCGCTCTGCTTCTTGCTCCTCACCAATACTGTTCATGCTTTCACTGACTGGCTGCTCACGCTCCAGGGCCTCAAACTGTTCTTCTAAACGCTTTTGCGCTTCTTCAAAACGACGCTCAGTATCTTCGATCAACGCATCTACGTCAGTTGCTTCTAAGTTCGTATCTAAGTCAGATGTACCGGGTAAGCTGGACTCCGTTTCCCAACTTGGAGTAGGAGCGTCGCCATCCATTGGTTCTATGGCTGGTGTCTGCTGTTCTACTTCTTGAAATTGCTCATCTAGACGACGCTGAGCTTCTTCAAAGCGGCGCTCGGTTTCAGCAATGACGTCATCGACATCTGAACGAGTGGTTTCGCCAGGCATGGCACTGGCTTCATCGAGTGCATCTTCTGGGTCCGCTGCAAGCGTGTCTTCCCCCGCCTGTACATCTTCATTATTGAGTGAGGTTGGCTCAGCCGATGTTTCATCATTGCCATCTCTCAGTGCTTCCGCTTCCTCAAGCTCCTCTGCCGCTTGACGTGCCTCAATATTATCCTCGACATCATCAGTACTAGCGGACTCATCTGTCTCTTCGCTACTGTCTGCAGCAGTAGGCTCCTGTTGGGCGCCAGCATCACTACTAGTGGTGCTTTCTTCACTTGCAGTCGTGGCCTCTTCCTGAGCATCGCCGCAGGCGCTTAGCAGGAGCGCAAGGCTGGCCAGTAGTGGCATCCAAAAGCGATTTACCATTAGGTTTTCTCCTTAATAGTGATTCAAATAATAAAAAACGATCATTGGCGATCATTAGCCGTCAATAGTGAACACCCTTCCGGTAGTAGTACTTTCAGGGCAAGGGGCACTACTTCGACGCAAAATTGCTCATAGCGGCGTGCCTCTCCGTCTAAGGTTAACGGCCAAGGCTCTTCATCTTGCTGAGTCGTCACCGACAGCTGACTGGCGGTAAAATAACGCACAAATCGCCCTTCGGCAGGAAACTGCTGCAGCTCACTTAGCAACGTCGGCAACTCGGCCGCTGATGAAAAATCCTTGACTAGCAGTACATCAAAACGACCATCGTCAAGTTTTGCCCTTGGTGCTAATACTTGCCCCCCGCCGGACTGGCGACCATTGCCCAGTGCGAGAAGTAACAACGATGCTTCTTGTTCCTGGTCTCCCCAATGCAACGTGCCGCGATAGCTACGGTGCCGCCATGCTTTTAAAGCGCCCATTAGGGAATATGCGCCACCGCCTAACATGCGCTTCAACGTTTTGGGGGTTGATGAGGTAATTTCAGCGCCAAATCCACCGGTTGTCATGTTGACGTAATAACTAACCGCTTCTTCTGCGCCTGACTGAGCGGTCATTCTGATCACATCAATCGGCGATGGAGACAAGTGTCTTGCAGCCTCAAGCGCTGACCCTGGCTCTAGCGGCAAGCCGAGGGAAGTAGCAAAATCATTGGCACTACCTAAAGGCACAATGCCTAGTGCTGGACGCAGGTCATGAGCAATTCGCATCAACCCGTTAACCACCTCATTAACGGTACCATCGCCACCGCAGGCAATGACCCGTGTAGCGCCTAACTCAACCGCCTGAGCAGCGAACTCAGCGGCATCACCACCTTCCCAGGTCGAACGTACGGTAATCGACATCCCTGTCTTGCGCTGCTCTTCAACAGCTTCGCGCAGCGCCGGATTTCCGGCAGACTTACCGTTAATAATCAGTAAATAGTGCTGCTGTGTATCTGTCACCGGCGCTTTCCCTCTCCATGGTTAGTTCGCTGGCATATCTTATGCCAACGCTTTCTCAACAACTTCGAACACGTTGGACGATAGTGGCTCTTGCTTAATACGCACAAGCTCATCGCGCATTAGCTGTTGACGTTCTTCATCGAAACGCTGCCACCGCGTTAACGGCGTCACCAGACGTGCGGCTATTTCGGGATTCAAGCGATTCAGCTCGATAACCACATCGGCTAACAGCGCGTACCCCTTACCGTCTAAACGGTGGAAATTTACCCGGTTTTGGGCAAATGCGCCTATCAGAGCGCGCACTTTATTAGGATTCTTAATTGAAAATGCTGGATGCTGCATTAGATATTGAACACGATCGAGAACATCCGCCTGCGGGCGAGATACCTGTATGGTAAACCACTGATCCATTACCAACGGGTCGTGTGCCCATTTTTCGCCAAATGCTTTCAATGCCGGAGACGCAATATCATCACGGTCACTGTGTACCAATAAGGTGAGCGCGTGCCGAACATCGGTCATGTTATGTTCCGCAGCGAACTGCGTTTCACAAAGCACAATACCCTCTTCATCCTCAATCGACATTAGATAGGTTAATGCAACGTTTTTGAGGCTGCGCTGGGCAATCTGTTCAGGCGTTGGCGCGTAGGTCTCATTGCTTTGGTTCGCTTTATACACGGCGACAAATTCATCACGAAGCGCAACGGCTAACGACTGACGCACAAATTCGCGAGCGGCGTGTATCGCGTCCACATCCACGATCGGCTGCTGCTCGGCAATATAGGCTTCAGAGGGTAGCGTCAGCATTTCGGCAAGCACCGCTTTATCGCTCATAGAGCCGGTAAGCAGTGTTCTAAACGCTTCAACAACACGGCTATCCATTACCTTTTCCACGCCGTTACGATGCGCGGCGATCAGATCATCTAACGCCAGCATAGCTAGCCGCTGACCCGCATCCCAACGGTTAAAGCCATCGCTGTCATGAGTCAGCAAAAACGCAAGATCTTCCCGTGAATAGGGAAAGTGTAGTTTTACGGGTGCAGAAAAATCGCGCAGCAGTGAAGGAACAGGTGCTTCAGCAACATCAGTAAAGACAAACGTCTGTTCATCTTCAGTGAGATGAATAACAGCATCTTTACCTAGTTTTTCACCTGACATTGTTAATGTCAGGTCCTGCCCCGACTTGGTTCCCACTAGCCCCATACGCACAGGAATGTGCAGCGGCAGTTTGTCTGACTGCCCGGGGGTCGCGGGGGTACGCTGACGCAGGGTGAGATGGTACTCCGCATGAGCGTAATCGTACTCACCATGCGCATCGATTTCAGGCGTGCCCGCCTGGGAGTACCAGCGCATAAATTGACTAAGATCCGCGCCAGACACCTCAGCCATGCAGCCAACAAAGTCTTCAATGGTCACTGCTTGACCATCAAAACGCTCAAAATAAAGATCAGAACCGCGGCGGAAGTCTTCCCAGCCCAGCAAATTGCGCAGCATACGTACAACCTCTGCGCCTTTTTCGTAAATCGTCAGGGTGTAGAAGTTGGTGATCTCGATAAAGTGGTCTGGCCGGATCGGATGCGCCGTTGGCCCAGCATCTTCGGCAAACTGAGCAGTGCGGAAAAACGATACGTCTTGAATGCGCTTAACGGGGGCCGAGTTGGTATCTGCGGAAAAACACTGGTCGCGAAATACTGTAAAACCCTCTTTTAAAGAGAGCTGGAACCAGTCACGACAGGTCACTCGATTGCCCGACCAGTTATGAAAATATTCGTGGGCAACAATCCCTTCCACATTTTGGAAGGCTGCATCCGTCGCGGTATTGGGATGGGTTAATACCGCAGCAGAATTAAATATATTAAGCCCTTTGTTTTCCATTGCCCCCATATTGAAGTCATTCACTGCCACAATCATAAACAGATCAAGATCGTATTCACGGCCATAGGTCTGCTCATCCCACGCCATAGCACGCTTGAGGGAAGCCATCGCATGCTCGGTCTTATCTAGGTTTTCTTGCTCTACCCACAGCTGCAGCGTCACGTTGCGACCGCTCATAGTTTCAAAAAAATCTTCCACCTTATGCAAATTACCGGCAACTAAAGCGAACAGATAACAGGGTTTCGGGTGCGGGTCTTCCCAGGTCGCAAAGTGGCGGCCATTCTCCAGCGCACCTTGATCAATAGGGTTACCATTGGCGAGTAGCACTGGCTCACTGATAGCGTTACCAATCACCGTTACTTTAAAGGTAGCCATCACATCAGGACGGTCGGGGTAGTAAGTAATTCGCCGGAAGCCTTCTGCTTCACACTGAGTGCAATACATGCCGTTAGATTGATATAACCCTTCCAATGCCGTATTGCTGCAGGGAGCAAGCTCTACCTCACTTTCCAGAGTAAAGGCCTCTGGCACATCCGCTATACGCAGCACCTCGTCCGTTAGCTGATACGCGGCATCAGACAAAGGATTACCATCGATAGCCAGTGATATCAGCGTTAGATGCTCACCGTTAAGCACTAACGGTGCTGTTGAGTCAGCGCTTGGATGACGCTCTATTTGCAGTCGTGCTTTCACGCGGGTTGCTGCAGGGTCAAGATCAAACGTCAGCTCGGTATGGGTAACTTGGTAGGCGGGCGGCTGGTAGTCGCTTAAATAAACCGGCTGCGGATCAGACATAGTGCGTGACTCCTATAAACTTATAAATTATTTGATGAGGCAGCGCCTCACGCTGCACCATCGCATTACTGTCGATCGAGATAATTAATCACGGAAGTTATCGAATTGTAGCGGTAATTCAGGCCCCTCCTCGCCACGTAATAGCGCCATCACACTCTGAAGATCATCGCGTTTTTTACCCGTAACGCGCACTTTTTCACCCTGAATTTGAGCTTGTACTTTTAGCTTACTGGCTTTGATACGCTTCACCACATCTTTTGCTTCAGCCTGGTCAAGCCCCTGCTTTAGAACAACTTCCTGACGGGCCTTCACGCCAGACAATACCGGGTCTTGAATATCCATACAGCGGGCATCAATTCCCCGCGCGATCAGCCGATTGCGCAACACATCAATCATTTGCTTCAACTGGAAATCAACCTCAGCCTCAAGTTGAACTTTCTCTCCTTCCAGCGCAAAGCTGGCGTCGACACCTTTAAAATCAAAGCGCGACTGCACTTCACGATTTGCTTGGTCGACAGCGTTAGACGCTTCGTGCTGATCAAACTCTGAAACAATATCAAATGAGGGCATGGCATAATTCCTAGTAAGACATGACCCACTATTCTAGAGCAGCTAGCACCCAACCGGCCAATTCTCTTACATAATGTGTCTCACCAGCTCCAATCTCGACATCTCCAAAACCTGAACAGCAACTCAACTTAGTTATACAAGAGTTAAACTTTAGCAATATTAAATTGGCGCTGAATGGATTACCCTAGCCATCATTGAATCAATCACTTGCCGATGGACACTTACCATGAGCGATCGCGATGCACGTCACAAAGCGTCGATGGAAAAACTGAAAGCCAGAGTTGACGAGAAAGTTGCCAACGCTACTGAACAGCGTGGGCTGTTACTAATAAATACGGGTAATGGTAAAGGCAAAACAACCGCCGCCTGGGGTACCGTCACTCGCTCGCTTGGCTACGGCTATAAAGTCGGTGTTGTACAGTTCATCAAGGGATTATGGGAGTGTGGTGAACGCAATCGGCTAGAGGAGGACTCAAATCTCAGCGTTGCCATCATGGCCACAGGCTTTACCTGGGACACTCAGAACCGTGAGGCAGACACCAAAGCTTGCCAAGAAGTATGGCAAGAGGCTGAAAAAATGCTCGCAGACCCAGCGACTTACCTCGTTGTACTGGATGAAATTACTTACATGCTGAAGTTCGGTTATTTAGATATTGATACGGTTAAGCAAGCACTGGTCAATCGACCGCAAGAACAAACCGTGATTATTACTGGACGCAATGCTCATCGAGATTTGGTGGCAATGGCGGATACAGTAACGGAGATGCAAGAAGTCCGACATGCTTTCAATAATGGCCTTCAGGCCCGTCGCGGTATCGACTTTTAGTTTCAATACAGCTGCTTAAAAGAAAAAAGGGGCGAATGAATCGCCCCTTTTTCAATTACTGGTTTCAGCTACTTACTCACAGCCACACCGTCTATCTATGCATGCTGGCTTAGCCGTCAAACGGGTTACGCAACACAATTGTTTCAACACGGTCAGGGCCGGTTGAGATAATGTCGATGCTGGTACCTACCTGCTCTTCTAAGAAGCTAATATAAGCACGAGCGTTAGCTGGCAGGTCTTCAACCCGCTTAGCGCCCAAGGTAGATTCTTTCCAGCCCGGCAGATCGTGGTAAAGCGGCTCAACGGCTTCATAACCTTCTGAATCCACCGGATTATCTAGAACTTCGCCATCCTTGCTGCGATAACCCACGCACACACGGATATTTTCCAGGCCATCCAAAACGTCAAGCTTGGTTAAGCAAATACCAGAAACCGAGTTGATCTGTACCGCATGACGCAACGCTACGGCGTCAAACCAACCACAACGGCGCGGGCGGCCGGTGGTTGCACCGAACTCGTGCCCACGTTCGGCTAAATGACGGCCATGGTCGTCAAAAAGCTCAGTCGGGAATGGGCCAGAGCCAACACGGGTGGTATAGGCTTTGGTAATACCCAGCACGTAGTCTAAGTAAAGCGGACCAACACCCGATCCTGTAGCCGTTCCGCCAGCCGTTGTATTAGAACTGGTGACGTAGGGGTAGGTACCGTGATCGATATCTAGCAGCGAGCCTTGAGCACCTTCAAACAGAATGTTCTCACCGGCTTTACGAAGGTCATGCACCATACTAACAGTGTCAGTGACCATAGGTCTTAGCTCTTCGGCCATCTGCATAGCGGTGTCCAGCACTTCCTGGAAGTCGACCGCCGGCTCGCCGTGATAGTTCACCAACACAAAGTTGTGGTAGTCCAATACCTCGCCAAGCTTCGAGGCAAAGCGTTCACGATGGAGCATATCGCCTAAGCGCAGACCACGACGTGCTACTTTATCTTCGTAAGCAGGCCCGATTCCACGACCAGTGGTGCCGATCTTAGCAATGCCGCGCGCTTTTTCACGCGCTTGATCTAAGCGCACATGGTAAGGCAGGATCAGCGGACAAGCAGGTGACAAGCGCAAGCGCTCACGTACCGGAACGCCCTTCTCTTCAAGCTCACGGATCTCTTTGATCAGCGCTTCAGGCGACAGCACTACGCCATTACCGATCACACAGGTTTTACCTGGACGCAGCACACCAGAGGGGATCAGGTGAAGAACCGTTTTCTCACCGTCAATAACCAAGGTATGGCCTGCGTTATGACCGCCTTGAAAGCGCACCACTGCAGAGGCTGACTCGGTGAGCAGGTCAACAATCTTGCCTTTGCCTTCATCACCCCATTGGGTACCCAGGACTACGACATTCTTACCCATTATGCACTCGTCTCTTGTGTCAGGGTCGTTGTCTGCCAACGACCGTCAATAAACTCAAGACGGCGGTCACAACTGTGCTCCGCCGGCCCAGTACGCTGCCCAGGCAGCGCTTGAATCACGCGTTCACCCTGCTCACGCAGCGTAGCAATGGCAGCGTTAAGCGACTCTTCTTCTTGGGCAGGCGCCCAAATAGCACCCTGGCTGGGTGAAGCCAACGCCAGCGATGCCAACTGTTTTAAATCCATAGAAAAACCGGTCGCCGGACGCGCACGGCCAAAAGCACGGCCAGTGTCATCATAGCGTCCGCCTTTGGCCAATGCATGGCCATAGCCAGGCACATAGGCGGCAAACATCATGCCGGTGTGGTATTGATAACCACGCAACTCAGCCAAATCAAAATAGAGCGAAACGTCAAAACGCGCCAATACACCTTTATAAAGTGCTTCCAACTGGTCAAGTGCCGCCATCACTGGCGCAGGCGCACCAGCAAGACGGTCTCGAGCCTGCCTTAACACACTCGCATCACCATGCAGCTCACCAAGCGCCATGAGCATATCTGCCAGGGCTGGATCGCTGACACTGCGATGAACTAGCTCAGCTAATTGGCCAGGCGATTTCAGCGCCAGTGCTTCAAACAGCGCCCGCTCCTGCTCATCGCTAAGCGCGGCTGCCTCAACAAGGCTACGATAAATGCCAATATGGCCCAGCGCCAAATGAATTTCATCAGCGCCCGCGGCTTTTAAGCTGGCCAGTGCCAAATGAATAATTTCGCCGTCAGCTTCTAAACCTGCGTGACCAAACAGCTCGACCCCTACCTGCACAGGGCTTCGACCACCCTGGTGCTGGTCGGCTTTAGCGCGCAGCACATTCGTGCAGTAGCACAACCGAACCGGCCCTTGGCGCTTTAGCGAGTGAGCATCCATACGCGCCACCTGAGGAGTCACATCGGCAGATGCGCCCATCATTCGGCCCGTTAGCTGGTCAGTTAATTTAAACGTCTGAAGATCTAGATCGGTACCGGTGCCCGTAAGCAAGGAGTCCAAAAACTCCACCGGCGGTGGCATTACTTGGTCGTAGCCCCAGCAATGGTAGAGATCAAGCAGCGCACGGCGCAGCTCTTCCATGCGGCTTGCCTGAGGCGGCAGCACCTCATCCATGCCGTCGGGCAATAGCCAGCGGTCAGCGATGGTCATGTGAACAATCCTGCGAGACAATGAAGGCCCAAACAAGCAGCTACATTATGACGCGTTTTAGGCGTTCATAGACAAGCGCTAGCGAAATAAGGGCCACAAAAAAACCGGGCGACGCCCGGTTAATATTAAGTCTATCACGTTTGTGCGCCAGATGAACCCCGCTAGGATTGCATAACCGAGCGGGGCTGGCTGCATCCATATTACTCAGCGTTACTGGGAGCAGCGCTGCGCAGATAGCGGAAGAAATCACTATCTGGCTCAAGCACCAGTAGGTTGTCATCACCTGCGAAGCTTTCACGATAAGCGTTCAGACTACGCCAGAAAGCGAAGAACTCCTGATCCTGGCCATAGGCCTGGGAGAAGATCCTGGCGGCTTCTGCGTCACCTTCACCACGCAGCGTTTCAGAACGCTCATTGGCTTGGGCAAGCAGCACCTGACGTCGACGGTCAGCGTTAGCGCGAATACGCTCAGCTTCTTCCTGACCTTGTGCACGCCATTCGCGAGCTTCACGCTCACGCTCAGAGCGCATCCGGTCGAATACCGCAGCCGACACGTCTTCTGGCAAGTCGATACGCTTGATACGAATATCCCGAATCGCCACACCCAGCTCATCGCGCATCAACGCGTCAAGATCAGCGGTTGGGCCTGTCATCAGATCATCGCGACGTTCGGCAATAATTTCCTGAAGATTTAAGCGACCAAACTCGTTACGTAAGCTTTCATCGACACGCGGCTGAATCAGACGAATTGCCATTAATTCATCACCGGCTGTAGCTTCGTAGTAGCGCGTGGGATTAATCACCTGCCATTTAACATAAGAATCGACAATAACCGCTTTCTGCTCAAGTGTCAGATAACGACTGGTATCAGTATCAAGTGTCAGCAGACGCGTATCAAACTTACGGATCGTTTGCGCGATCGGGACTTTGACATGCAGCCCTGGCTGAATATTCTCTTCGATGACTTCACCAAAACGCAGTTTCACAGCACGCTCGGTTTCATCCACAACATACAGGCTGTTACTCGCCAGCCAGGCCACAGCGGCCAAGCCACCTACGATTAGCAGGGATCGATTATTAATCATTTAGCGGCCCTCCCTGCGAATGGGATTACTTGATGACGAGGATGAAGAACTGCCTTGGTTACCCCGCAATGAATCCAGCACTCGTGGATCGATCGACTCACCGCTGCTGCTATTGCTGGAAGATGCACTGTCACTACCCGAGCTTGTGCCGCGCATTTGATCCAACGGCAAGTACATCAAGGGAGCATTTTCACTTACATCCAACAACACTTTGGGAGTATTTCCAAAGACTTCTTCAATTGCATCTAGATACATACGCTCACGCATGATGTCAGGCGCGTTGCGATACTCGGTTAACAACGCATTAAAGCGGTTAGCCTGACCTTGCGCTTCAGCTACCACCGATTCCCGATAACCTTGGCCCTGCTCAACCACACGCTGCGCTTGACCTTGTGCTGCTGGGATAATCGCATTGGCGTAGGCCATACCTTCGTTGATCGTACGCTGACGATCTTCACGTGCGCGGATTACATCATCGAAAGCATCGATAACGGGCGCTGGCGCTGAGGTGGACTCAATGTTAATTGTCTGCAGACGAATACCGGCGCCGTAGGCATCCAAATAGGATTGGAGTCGGCTTGCCACAGAGCTACCAAGAATTTCACGACCAGAGGTTAAAATGTCGATCATGTCGGTGCCGCCGACAACGTGGCGTAGCGCAGAATCCAACGCATTTTCGATAGAAAGTGCTGGATCACGTAAATTCAATACGAAATCACGGGGATTGGCCACTTGATACTGAGCAGAAATTTCCACTTCGACGATGTTTTCGTCACGCGTCAGCATAGACTGCGTTTGAGAAACGGACCGGACACGCGTCACGTTCACCATACGAACATCATCGATTAGCGGCGGATTCCACTGTAGACCAGGATCTACGATGCCCTGATACTCACCAAAACGCAGCACAACACCACGCTCAGACTGATCGACCAGGTAAAAACCGGACGCTGCCCAAATAGCTAAAGCGACAATGACCAGCAGGCCAGGTAGCGCGAGAGAGTTACGCGGCTTACCACCACCGCTTTTACCACTCCCGTTACCGCCACGGCCTTTCTTGCCACTACCACCCAACATTCCGTTTAACTTATCTTGGAATTTCTTTAGTGCTTCATCGAGGTCGGGAGGACCTTGATTATTGCCACCATTATTACCTCCACCGTTGTTTCCGCCGCGATCACCGTCGTTATTACCACGTCGGCCACCACTGCTCCAGGGGTCGTGCTGGTTGCCACCACCAGGCTCATTCCAGGCCATACTTCTTCTCCACTAAGGTGTTCACCTGCACTTAGCCTCACGGTTAGCGAGGCCGGTGCTTTTAATATTATTACTATATAAATCTTGTACCATACTTCTACCTAAGTTCACATATACACGATTTACATACGCTATGCAGCCTGCTTGGCTACCATTCGTCAATTTCGCGTAAAGCGACGGGTAAGTAGGTATTGGCACGCTCACCAAGTTGAGCCATTAGCTGATTAAAATCGCGTCTAGGCAAGCGTACGTCTAAAACAGACTGCCCTTGCTCATCAAAATATTCTTCACGAACTGCGTTCAGTTCATGCAAGCCAGCACGAAGCTTACCTTGTTCCGGCGATAGTGTAAGCGAGAAGCCAATAACATCATTCGCTAAACGCTCGGTTAGTGCCTCATGCAGCAAATCAAGGCCTTTCCCCTGCTGTGCAGAAAGCCACACAACCTCGGGGACGCCGTGGCCATCTCGCTCAATTCGTGGCGCACTGTCTAACCGGTCGATTTTATTCATGACTTTGAGCACTGGCACGCTATCCGCGCCTATCTCTTTAAGCACACGATCGACTTGTTCAACGTTAACATCGCGGTCTGGATCAGCAGCATCAATTACATGCACCAATAGAGATGCCTCTGCAGCCTCCTGAAGCGTCGCTCGGAAAGCTTCAACCAACTTGTGTGGCAAATGGCGAATAAAACCTACTGTATCAGCCATCACCACAGGACCTACGTCTTCGATTTCGAGGCGACGAAGTGTTGGGTCAAGCGTGGCAAATAGCTGATCAGCCGCATACACCTTGGCATTGGTAAGCGCGTTAAACAGCGTCGATTTACCGGCATTGGTGTAGCCAACTAATGAAACGCTGTGAATTTCAGCGCGTGAACGGGCGCGACGGTTTTGATCACGCTGGCTGCGTACTTTATCTAGCCGTTTATGGATAGATTTAATGCGCCCGCGTAACAAACGACGGTCGGTTTCTAGCTGCGTTTCGCCAGGGCCGCGTAAACCGATACCGCCCTTTTGACGCTCTAAGTGGGTCCAACCGCGTACTAGGCGAGTGGACATATATTCAAGCTGGGCAAGCTCTACCTGCAGCTTACCCTCATGGGTTCGTGCCCGTTGCGCGAAGATATCGAGTATTAAACCAGTACGATCGAGTACTCGACACTTGAGTTCATGCTCAAGATTGCGCTCTTGGGAGGGGCTTAGGCTGTGGTTGAAGATCACCAGTTCGGCTTGGTGAGCTGCGAGCAATGCTCGCAGCTCCTCCAACTTGCCTGACCCGATAAATGTTCGGGAATCAGGGCGCTGTCGGCTAGCGGTGAGTAATGTCGCAGGCTCTGCGCCAGCAGAGCGCACGAGCTCTAAGAACTCACCCGGGTCTTCACGTGCTTGCTCATCATGAAAATCAACGTGAACAAGTACTGCCGTTTCACCGGCATCTGGGCGCTCAAAAAACAATCAATACCTCGTGGACTCTCTAGCTATCCAGCGGTGTTAGATGTCCGCGTCAGGCGCGGCTGGATCTTGTGCCGGCAAACGCACATTGCGCGAAGGCACTACCGTGGAAATAGCGTGTTTATAAACCATCTGACTGACGGTATTGCGCAATAAAATGACAAACTGGTCAAATGATTCAATCTGGCCCTGCAACTTAATGCCGTTCACCAGGAAAATAGAGACCGGAATGCGCTCCTTGCGCAAAATGTTCAGGTACGGGTCTTGAAGGGACTGCCCTTTGGACATGTTGCTCTCCCTAAAACTGTCGTTGGGGTTGGTTATAAATGGCGCGCCCTACTGGTGCTGCGCCGCAATCTTGTTGCCCGAAAGGCCTGGTGTTGTCAAAAGAGCCAGCCGGCCACTCGAAAACACTTGCTTACGAAATCACTATCTTACGCTAAGCACCGCTTTCACGCACGAATTTCAGCACCTTATCCAACACGTCGGGCTGCTGCGAGTCTACCCACGTAAGCGACGGCCAACTTCTTAACCACGTAAGCTGCCGCTTAGCGAGCTGGCGAGTTGCTATCACGCCACGTTCAATTAACTCGTTTTCGTCGTACTTACCGTCTAAATACTCCCATACCTGACGATAGCCAACACTCTTCATCGCTGGCAAGCCAAGATGGATATCAGGGCGTTGTTTGAGGGCGGCAACTTCATCTATCAAGCCCTCAGCCAACATTGTTTTGAAACGCACAGCAATGCGGTTGTGTAGCAATTGTCGATCACTAGGTGCTAACGCTATCGACAACACCCGCCAGGGAAAGGTTTCTGGCTGCTGTTCCGCCCATAGCTCACTCATAGGACGCCCACTGACATAATATACTTCAAGTGCGCGCATTAGGCGCTGTGGATCATTGGGATGAATTCGCTGCGCTGAAACGACATCCACTTCAGCCAGCATACGATGCAGCGCAGCTAACCCTTTATTCTGTCTCACAGCTTCCAACTGTTGACGTATGGCAGCGTCTGCAGCGGGCAAATTAGCAACGCCCTCCACCAGACGCTTAAAGTAGAGCATCGTCCCGCCGACCAATAATGGCACGCTGCCAGCCGCGCTGATTTGCCGCATCTCCTGCAGCGCATCTTCACGAAAATCAGCGGCCGAATACGGCTCAGCCGGTTCACGAATATCAATCAAACGATGCGGTGCACGCGCCAACTCAGCAGCACTCGGTTTGGCACTGCCAATGTCCATTCCGCGGTATACCATCGCGGAGTCTACGCTGATCAGCTCATGCCCCAAACGCTCGTGCAAGGCCATCGCCGTGTCGGTTTTACCGGCTGCCGTGGGCCCCATTAAAAAAATCGCCCAGGGGCGTGTGTCAACCATCTGCTCTCAGCACTCCATTTGTTGTCTTCACTGACCACGCAACTATTGTCCACGTAAGAACAGGCGGTCGAGTGCCTTCATGCTCATTTGCGTCCAGGTTGGGCGACCATGGTTGCACTGGTCGCTTCGCTCAGTGCGCTCCATATCTCGCAGCAGGGCGTTCATTTCATCAATGGTTAAGCGCCGATTCGCACGGACACTACCATGGCATGCCATGGTCGACAGTAGCTCATGAATACGTGCTTCAACCTGATGAGTTCGTCCAAACCGCGCCAGCTCTTCGAGCATTTGACGTATCAGGGCTTCTGGATCTGCCTGAGCCAAAAGGGCTGGTAATTGTCGGACTAACAAGGTTTCCGGGCCTGCCACGTCTAGCTCAACGCCTAACTGGGCAATGGCGTCGCGTTCGCTTTCCGCCGTTGCTACTTCCGCCCGGCTTGCGGCCAAGGAAACAGGCACCAGCAGCGGCTGCGTATCAATCCCATTCGCTGCAGCCAACTGATTTTTCATACGCTCGTAGACAATTCGTTCGTGAGCAGCGTGCATGTCTACGAGCACCAACCCCTGAGCGTTTTGCGCCAAAATATAAACACCGTGCAACTGCCCCAGCGCAAAGCCCAACGGAGGTGCCGCGGTTGCATCATGCTCGGGCATCGCCAGCGGAGCCTCACGAACTTCCGTCGCTTTTGATGTGCTGATGCTTGGCGAACTCGGCTGCGGCGTTAATAGCGACTCTTCATGATCTGGATGCAGTGCTTGATAGCCCTGCATGAAGCGGCGAACTCGCTCTGCCCCAGGGTGGCGGTCAGGGGAGTCTGATAGCGCCATGCCCTGCTGCTGCCAGCGGGGAGCTGGCGTTTGAACATCGACCTCGCCAGCACTACCTGGGGCGTCTGTTACGTCATCCTCGTGCCCATGAGACATGTTCTGTTCTTCTTCAGCAGGCTTAGAAGAAGCGAGACAATGATGCAGGCTAGAGTAAAGAAAGTCGTGCACCATCCGACCATCGCGAAAACGCACTTCATGCTTTGTTGGATGCACGTTGACGTCGACGACGTCTGGATCAAGCTCCAGGTAAAGCACAAACACTGGATGACGACCGTTATACAACACGTCGCGATAAGCCTGACGAACGGCATGGGCTACCAAACGGTCACGCACCACACGTCCGTTGACAAAGAAATACTGCTGATCTGCTTGGGAGCGAGAGTGCGTGGGCAAACCAACCCAGCCACTGATGCGCAACCCACCCGCTTCTCGCTCTATGTAGCGGGCATGCTCAATAAAGTTTTTACCTAATAGCGAAGCGATACGCCGCTCGCGAGCGGCTGGCGTCACACCCGGTGGCAATTGATGAACCACTTTCTGGTTATGACGAAGCACCCAGGCTACGTCGTAACGCGATAGCGCCTGGCGTCGAAAAGCTTCTTCAACATGGGCAAATTCTGTTTTTTCGGTACGTAAAAATTTGCGCCGCGCAGGCGTATTAAAAAACAGGTCCCGTACTGCAACACTGGTACCACGGGGGTGGGGAGCAGGCGTTACGCGCGCCTCCATACCACGTCCTTCAGCAACCACTCTCCACCCTTGGCGGGGGTCTTCTTCAGCATTAGAGATTAGCTCCAGCCGCGAGACAGAACTGATCGAGGCCAACGCTTCGCCACGAAATCCCAGCGAACTCACGCCCTCTAGATCTTCAAGACTATTGATTTTACTGGTCGCGTGGCGGGCAAGCGCCAGTGGCAGGTCTTGTTCGCCAATACCAATACCATCATCGCGAACTTTAATAAGCCGGGCGCCGCCTTGCTCTATTTCCACTTCAATTCGCTGACTGCCAGCATCAATAGCGTTCTCAATCAGTTCCTTCGTCACTGATGAAGGGCGCTCGACAACTTCCCCCGCGGCGATTTGGTTCGCCAAACGAGGGTCAAGCACATGAATGCGCGTTGGCGAAGAGATCAATTCAGACAACCGTCACCTCGAGAATTTATGATCATGAACGTGGAATGCGTAACACCTGGCCAACACGGATAACGTCACCGTTAATATCATTAGCCTGTTTAAGCTGATTCACCGGCACGCCATGGCGCACTGCAATAGCTGACAGCGTATCTCCCGATTGGATACGGTATTCGTTACCGCTAGGGCGACGCTGGTTATCGCGCTGCCACGCCAGTAGGCTCGCGGGCGGCGGATTACGCTCGAAATGATCACGCAATCCATTGAAAATGGCCGTTGATAATCCGCGCTGATGGACAGGATCACGCAGGCGACGCTCTTCATCAGGGTTAGAGATAAAGCCAACCTCAATAAGAAGCGACGGAATATCTGGCGACTTCAGCACCATGAACCCGGCTTGCTCAACGCGAGATTTATGGAGACGGTTGATACGACCCAACTGGTCCAGTACTTGGCCACCGATAGACAGCGAATCGTTTAATGTCGCGGTCATAGTGAGATCTAGCAACACACCTCGTAGTACTTGGTCTTTGTCACGTAAGGAAAGGTTGCCGTCGACGCCACCAATCAGGTCGGAGCGATTTTCGCTATCGGCCAGCCATTGAGCCGTTTCAGACGTTGCACCTCGCTGGGAAAGCGCATAGACAGAGCTTCCCTGAGGTCTAGGACTCGTAAACGCATCAGCATGTATCGATACAAAAAAGTCAGCTTTCTGATCTCGGGCTAGTTGAGTGCGCTGGCGAAGCCCCAAATAGTAATCACCATCTCGAATGAGCACTGCTTTAAAGCCATGGGTCCCATTCACTTCTGCTGCTAAGCGTCGGGAAATCTCCAAAACAACGTCTTTTTCTCGAGTTCCTGCTGGACCAATGGCCCCTGGGTCTTCTCCGCCATGACCTGCATCAATAGCGATAATAATATCTCGCTGCGGATGCGGCTGCGCGGGCTGAACCTCGACAGGTGACTGCTGCTGGGGCGTTGGTGCTTCGTATGTCACCTGCTCTTGAGGCTGAGACTGCCCTTGAGACTGTGCTTGAGCTCGAGCCTGCGTGTTTGCTCGTTGGGCAAGTATCTCTTGATCCCGAATCATCGCCTCGATGGGATCAATAGGGTTTTCAACCGGACTTTCGCCAGGGTACTCAAGATCGACAACCAGACGATGGCCATACTGGTCGTTTGGCGGCAACGTAAAGTGGCGCGGAGATATCTCACGATTTAGCTCCAGAACAACGCGAAGCCCACCACCGTCTCGAATACCTGTTCGCACTTCATCAATCGCACTACCGTCCAGCGGTAGCGTAGACACATCGGTGTCCAAGTGACTTTCGTCAAGGTCAATGACTAGCCTTGACGGGTTCTCAAGGGAAAAAACATTCGCGTTTGCCGCTGCCGTAAGATCAAACACCAAACGCGCATGATCTGGAGCTGACCATAGCCGCATACTCTCTACCGTTGCCGCCTGCAGAGATGAAACGCTTGCCACCAGAAGAACACAGCCAATCGACACTTTGCGTGCCAGGTAGTTTAGTGCGCTGTTTATAGCCATTGAATTACACCACTTTCAAGCTGTTCACTGCCACGCTTGCTAACCATCTCGCTTATCACTCGTTCACCCAAGCCTGTTTCTGCGGTTAGCGTAACCAAACGTCCAGGATCAGCCACTTCCAGCACCACTCGCACATCAGGCGCGGGGAGCCAACCTTCACCTCGGCTCGGCCACTCAATTAAACAGAGCGCTTCATCGGCAAGCACGTCTCGCCCGCCAATAAACTCAAGCTCTTCTGGGTCTGCTAAACGATACAGATCTAAATGATAAATACGCTGCGTACCCAGCTCATAGGGCTCTACCAACGTATAGGTAGGGCTTTTAACGGCCCCCTGATAGCCGTAAGCTCGCAATATACCGCGCGTCAATGTTGTTTTTCCTGCGCCTAAGTCGCCCTCTAAATAAACACGCCCGTGACCTTGTAGCGCTTGCCCCAATGCCTCACCAAAGGCAACGTGGGCCACTTCATTATTCAATTGCACTTGCATGTAGGCCGCCTTCACGGGTTAATTAAGACTCGTGCATAGGATGCCAGATCGCTTGCCAGCAGGCCACGTTCCCCCGCTGTTTTAGCTGCTTCATCTCCTGCCTGAGCATGCACCACCACCCCAAGCCATGCTCCGAGCTCTATATTATCGCTTTGGGCCACCAGTGTACCTAGCATGCCGCTAAGCACATCGCCCATGCCACCGCTGGCCATTCCAGGGTTGCCATAAGGGCATATGACTAACCCGCTGGGGCCAGCCACTAAACTACCCGCCCCCTTTAAAATCACGACGCCACCTCGCGCCCGCTGGAGAGCTCGGGCAGCCGCCGGGCGGTCCGCTTGAATATCCGCAACTGAGCAGCCTAGCAATCGAGCAGCCTCACCGGGGTGCGGTGTTAACACCCAATTATCACGACGTACATCCGGCCAGTGACTGGCTAATAGGTTGAGCGCATCCGCATCAACGATCAACGGCACGTCTGACTGCAAGGCACTCTGCAAGATCGCTTGCCCCCAAGCCCCCTGCCCCAACCCTGGCCCGACGACAATCACATCCGCCTGAGAAGGGAGCTGGCCTGCATCGGCGCCACCGCGAACACCATGGGCCATGACCTCAGGACAGCGCATCAAACTTGCCGTCACATGCTCAGGTGCGGTTGCTAAGCTGACTTTACCGGCGCCCAAACGAGCAGCGGCTTGAGAAGCGAGCAATGCCGCACCACCAAACCCTAGCGCGCCGCCCATTACCGCTACATGCCCTAGATCGCCTTTATGGCTAATACGGGAGCGCGGCGTGAAGACCTCTCCAAGAAGCTCATCGTCCAAACGCCATGCGCTTGGCGGTATATCAAAAAATGCCTGCGCCTTTACACCCAGCGGACGAAAGTCAATTTCACCTGTATAAGCGGGCGCATCGCCAGTATGCAGGCCAATTTTATCGCCTATAAACGTCACTGTGCAGGCTGCCTCAACGGCTAATCCCATGACGGCCCCTGTGTCTGCTGAGATTCCAGAGGGAATATCCAGCGCCAACACTGGCTGATGCGATGCATTGATCGCCTCAATCACCTGCTTTATTTCTCCGGCAACATCACCTGCCAATCCAGTCCCCAGTAGCGCATCAACTATCACCTCGCCAACCAGCGTGGTGTTTGGCTGCCACTTATCCAAACCAACGCCCGCCGCCGACGCCAGCTCCGCAGCCCGAGCAACATCTCCCGTTAACGCCTCTAAAGGCCTAAGTGAGATGCGCTGCACTTTAAGCCCAGATTGCATCGCTAACGCCGCGAGCACGTGACCGTCACCACCGTTGTTACCACTGCCGCAAAGCACTGTCACGCTACGTGCTTGCGGCCAGCGGGAGCGGAAACTGTGCCACGCACTTGAGGCCGCCCGCTGCATTAAAGCAAAACTCTCAATGCCACCGGCTATCGTACGCCGATCAAGCTCACGCACTTGAGCCGCTGTATAAAGGGGGCGTAGCGAGGAAGTACTTAACGTGGGCACGATCTCTCCTTAATCTGGTGACGGTTAGCCGCTAGTGTGTTGATAACCACTTATGCGTTAGCATAGCGCGCTTAACGCGCTACCGTTGATTTACCATGCAAAGTTCCACCACCTTTTCACTATCTGATGATGACTTAACGCGTCTTGCGGACCTAATCAAGACCTGGGGCCGAGAGCTAGGTTTTCAGCAAGTAGGCATTACAGACACCCAGCTAGCGGCACATGAAACACACCTAGATGCCTGGCTTGAAAAAGGCTACCACGGTGACATGAGCTTTATGGCAAAACATGGCACCAAGCGCACCCGCCCGGAAGAGCTCGAACCCGGCACCCAGCGGGTTATCAGCGTGCGCATGGACTATTTACCCGCTGAAGTAGAAAGCACAAAGGTGCTTGGACAGCCTAGCCGCGCCTATGTTTCACGCTATGCACTGGGCCGCGACTATCATAAATTAATGCGCAAACGGTTGGCGCAGCTAGCCAAAAATATCGAACAGGAAGTCGGCGCGTTTGGCTATCGCGCGTTTGTAGACTCTGCCCCCGTCATGGAGCGCGCCTTAGCGCAAAAAGCAGGCCTTGGCTGGTTTGGTAAAAACGCTATGCTACTGAACCCCAAGGCAGGCTCACTTTTTTTCCTCGGCGAGCTGTATACCGACCTACCGCTACCTACCGATGCACCGTTTACTCAAGAACACTGCGGTAGCTGTAACGCTTGCCGCACCGCCTGCCCAACCGGCGCTATTGTTGATGATAAGGTCGTCGACTCGCGCAAATGCATCTCTTATCTCACCATTGAACTGCATGGGGCGATACCGACTGAATTTCGCCGCGCCATGGGCAATCGTATTTACGGTTGCGACGACTGCCAACTGGTGTGTCCTTTCACTCGCTTCACCCGCATTACCCAGGAAGATGACTTTGCGCCGCGTCATGACCTTGACCGCGCTGACCTTCTTAGCCTGTTTGCCTGGGGTGAAGACGAGTTCTTGGATAAAACAGCGGGCAGTCCTATTAGGCGCATTGGCTACGAACGCTGGCTGCGCAATCTCGCCATTGGCCTAGGCAATGCCCCTTGGAGTCGCGCTGTTGAGTCAGCCTTATGGGCAAGAAGAGCCTACCCAAGCAGCTTAGTGCGTGAGCACATTGCTTGGGCGCTCGAGGAGCAGCGCCTCAAGCGTGGTGCGAGAATTGCCACTGAAGACGCTTAGCCGCTTTTCTAAACCACCTTACTCCTCTTCGTCTGTTACCGTTTCGAGGCGTAAGAACGTACTGCGATAGTGAGCTAACTCGGCAATTGACTCCTTGATATCATCCATCGCCAAATGGACATTCTGCTTTTTAAATCCTGCTAAAGCACCTGGATTCCAGCGCTTGGCCAACTCCTTAACGGTCGATACGTCCAAATTACGGTAATGGAAAAACGCCCAAAGATCCGGCATTTCACGCTCAAGGAAGCGCCGATCCTGATGAATGCTATTACCACACATAGGCGAGGAGCCAGACACTACATAGTGGCGAAGAAAATCGAGCGTTTGCTGCTCGGCCTCAGCAGCAGTCACCGTGCTCGCTTTGACGCGCGCCACCAGCCCACTTTCCCCGTGGGTCTTCTGATTCCAGTCATCCATTTGTGCCAGTTGGCTGTCAGGCTGCTTCACCGCAATCACAGGCCCTTCTGCTACGACGTTTAAATCAGCATCGGTAATCAGTGTGGCCACTTCAATGATGCGCTCTTTATTTGGATCCAGACCGGTCATTTCCAAGTCTATCCACACTAGCAAATCATCTCGCGGGGTTGCGTTCTCAGCAGTTTGCTCGCTCATTACATTCAATCCTTGGCCAGTACCGCCACTTAATACGGCGATTAGAGTTAAAGTGTGGCTTATATTGCCTTAACCAGCACCCAATACAGGACAGTAGACTGCACAGGTGAGTACAATGCCACTATTGTACCGAGCATCAGGTGGTCATGAGCAAACGTAAATTAAGTCGCCAACAACAGTGGCGAGTCGATAAAGTCCAAGCGGAACGTGCACAACGTGCTGAAAAGCGTGATGTGAAAGACGCTGAAAAACTTGCCGCTGGCGAATATGGTGCCGAACAACCGGGCCGAGTCATGGCTCACTTCGGGCGAACATTAGAAGTGCGTGATGCCGATGGTACGCCCGTACGCTGCCACCTTCGTGCGAACCTGGATGGCTTAGTCACCGGCGACCGGGTGATTTGGCGGGCAGGCCAAGATGGTTCCGGCGTCGTCGTGGCCCGAGAGGAGCGCGACAGTGTGCTTAAGCGCCCAGATCCACGGGGCCAGCTAAAACCAGTGGCGGCCAACATTGATCAATTACTGATCGTCTTTGCGGTAGAGCCCGCCCCGCACCCTAACCTGATTGACCGATATCTAGTTGCTGCCGAAGCCACAGGCATTGCCCCCGTGCTGGTGCTCAACAAAACCGACCTGCTGCCAGAAGATGGTGGCAAGCTGGGACAATTGCTTGAACGCTACCGATCTCTGGGCTACACCGTGGTTCGCACCACCACTGCCAATGAAGCTGGCTTAGATGAATTGCGCCAGCAACTTGAAGGGCGAACATCGGTGTTTGTCGGCCAGAGTGGCGTTGGCAAATCATCACTGATTGATCTGCTGCTACCCGACGAAACCTTGCGCATTGGCGCGCTGTCAGAAGATTCGCGCAAAGGCACTCACACCACCACCACCGCTCGGCTTTATGCAATGAGTAGTGATGAAGTGACTGACGGCGAGCTCATTGACTCCCCTGGTATTCGCGAGTTTGGTTTGATCCATCTTGATGAACAGGAAGTTACCGATGGATTTATTGAGTTTCATCCGTTCATTGGTCACTGCCGCTTCAGAGATTGCCGCCACCGCAACGAACCGGGCTGCGCTTTACTTGAAGCAGTCGAGGCAGGCAAGATTCATCCAGAACGTTTTGCCAGCTATCGACGCATTCTCGATAGCTTAAACGCATAATTTTTATTAGCTTGATGCCTGACATGTCACTTGCTAAGGATAGGGAGCTGTCAATGAGCAACGTTAGCCATTCATCGGAAACTAATCTATTACCGCTGATTGTTGAGCCCGAGCAGCTTCAAGAGCACCTGGATGATCCGCAATTGCTGATTATCGATGTACCAGCGAATGGCGATAGCTATCGCCACGGCCATGTACCAGGTGCCATTTACCTTGATTTTCGCTACCTAATGCGTGGCGAAGGACCGGTACCCAATGACGTGCCCAGCACTGAGTTCCTCTCACGGCTGTTCAGCGCACTTGGCCTAACACGAGATACTCACGTCATCGCTTACGACGATGAAGGCGGAGGCTGGGCAGCGCGACTGCTATGGACGCTGGAGCTAATCGGTCACACCCGTTACTCCTATTTGAATGGCGGCATCCATGCATGGAGAGACTCCGGCTTGGAAGAAAGCTCCGAACCTACCCCCCCAACACCAAGTGAGTACCGAGCGGAGATCTTAAACCCGCATGCCTTAATCACCTGCGACGAAATCAAACAAAAGCTCGAGGATAAACAGTTCGCCGTGTGGGATGCCCGTTCTAAAGGCGAGTTTGATGGTGAAAAGGGCAATAACAAGCACCTTGGCCATATCCCCGGTGCAGTCAACATGGATTGGCTTGACGCCATGGATCGCAACCGCGCACTTCGCATCCGCGATTATGCTGAGCTAATGACCGAACTAGGCGCGCTCGGCCTAACGCCCGAAATGGAAATTGCCACTCATTGCCAAAGCCATCACCGCAGCAGCTTCACGTGGTTAGTCGGCAAAGCGTTGGGCTTTAATATACGTGGCTATGCGGGTTCTTGGGGCGAATGGGGCAACCGCAACGACACACCGATTGAGAAGTGAAAATATTACTGTGACCCTTTCCCAAAAAGCATTTTCCCTCATTCAGTATCCACTTCCTCACCATGCGCTTTCGCGCTTAACAGGTAAGCTCGCTCAGTGCGACGCCACCTCGGTGAAGGACAAATTAATTAAGGCGTTTATCAAACGTTTTGACGTGGATATGAGCCAAGCGCTGGAGCCAGACCCCACCGCTTATACAACTTTCAACGACTTCTTTACCCGCGCGCTGAAAGACGGTGCTCGCCCATTGGGCGAGGGCCTGCTAAGCCCTGCTGATGGCACCTTGTCACAATTCGGTCGTTTACAGGCAGGTCAGTTAGTACAAGCGAAGGGCCACACATTTTCTGCCCAAACCCTGTTAGGTGGCGACAGCGCGCTAGCTGAAGAGTTTATGGGCGGCAGTTTTGCGACGGTTTACCTCTCCCCTCGCGATTATCACCGCGTACATATGCCGGCCACGGGCACATTACGCGAGATGATCTACGTGCCAGGGCGACTCTTTTCGGTCAACCAAGCAACCGCTAACTACGTGCCAGGGCTGTTTGCTCGTAACGAGCGTTTGGTTTGCATTTTTGATACCGAGCACGGCCCAATGGCCATGGTATTGGTAGGTGCGATGATTGTCGCGGCTATTGAGACTGTCTGGGCAGGCCAGGTGACACCGCTTTCAGGCCACCCCCAGCGCATGCGTTTCGGGCAGCCAATCACGCTTGAAAGAGGAGCTGAAATGGGCCGCTTCAAGCTTGGTTCAACAGTGGTAATGTGCTTCGCCAAGCCGGTGGCTTTTGAAGATAATCCGTTAGGTGCCAAGGTGCATATGGGCCAGACCCTAGGCGCGCCTTAAAACGCCAGCAATTAACGCTAGCAATTAGGTGTTGAGAAGGTAAGCACGTCTTCCAGACGTGCTTTACCAAGCGCCAGTTGAATAAGACGATCCATGCCCAGTGCTACCCCTGCACTTTCCGGCATTCCATGATGCAGCGCTGCTAGCAGTTGCTCATCACAATCTACTTCAGGCAAGCCTAAACGGCGACGCTCGGCATTGTCTTCACTAAAACGCAGTCGCTGCTCTTCAGCATCAATCAGTTCGTCATAGCCATTTGCCAGTTCAATACCACTGAGATAAAGCTCGAAACGAGAGGCTACCCACTCACCGTCTGCATCTTGATGGCGGCGCGCCAGGGCCGCCTGGCTGGCGGGGTAATCTACGACCACGCTTAGTTCGTTTTGGCCAAGTGTTGGCTCAATCACCATACTCATTAACAGATCTAGACAGGTATCGCGCCCCTCTTCTGCAAGCGCGTGCGCTTGCATTTGGCCACGCTCTGTAGCCAAAGCACGTAGTGTGTCAATAGACGTCGTAAAGGGGTCTACCGCCAAGTAGGTATGAAACAGCTCTCGGTAGCGATAATGAACTACTGGGCCTGCAAAGCTCGGCAGTACGTTGGCAACCAGCGTGGTCGTCTCATCAATCAGCTGTGACAAGGCAAATCCAGGGCGGTACCACTCAAGCATGGTGAACTCAATATTATGGCGGCTGCCAATTTCACCATCGCGGAAACTTTTAGCAAGCTGAAAGATTGGCCCGCTGCCAGCGGCCAATAATCGCTTCATATGAAACTCTGGCGACGTTTGCAGCCATAGCCTGCGCTGGCCTTTATCAGTTCGTGCCAAGCTGGAGAGCGAGACTAAGTGCACATCGGTGCTCCCACCTTGCCCCAACACCGGTGTTTCTACCTCAAGTACACCGCGCTCAGCAAAAAAAGCACGCACCCCAGCGATTAAGCGCGCACGCTCGCGCAACGTTTCGATACTTGCCGTTGGCTGCCAGTTAGCCGTCATTTACGTCTCCCCAATGCTATAAAGCCACGTATAGCTATTACGTGGCTTTATAAAGTAGATGCTTTCGCGGCTAACTATCCCCCGGTCACTCAAGCAGCGCTTATAGTCAAAAAACGCTTATGCCCGAGAAACATAGTCGCCAGAACGCGTATCAATCTTCAGTACTTCACCCTGGTTGATAAACAACGGTACGCGGACAACAGCACCCGATGACAGCGTTGCAGGCTTGGAACCACCCTGGGCAGTATCACCTTTCAAACCTGGATCCGTCTCAACCACTTCCAGTTCAATGAAGTTGGGTGGCGTCACGGAAATCGCTTTGTCGTTCCAAAGCGTAATAATATAGGGCACCTGCTCCTTGAGCCATTTTTCAGTATCGCCCAAGGCTTTCTTTTCAACAGCGTACTGTTCAAAGGAGCCATCTGTTTTCATGAAATGCCACATATCGCCGTCGGTGTAGAGATATTCCATCTCTAAATCCATGACATCGGCACCTTCCAGCGAGTCTCCGGATTTGAAAGTACGCTCACCAACACGGCCAGTCATCAGGTTACGTAGCTTAACGCGGTTAAATGCCTGCCCCTTGCCTGGCTTGACCAGTTCGTTCTCGACGATGGAACAAGGATCGCCGTCGAGCATTACTTTCAAACCGCCCTTGAATTCATTGGTAGAATAGTTCGCCATGATGCCTCTCAGTGTTTTATTTCAGTAACGTAGTGCGCGAAGCCATGCTTCGCCGTTGATAATGTCGTTGTAAGCGTCGTCTAATAAGTGCGCGCATGATAACCCGAAGGAGGGCTTTTTTGCAGGAGAACATTATTATCGCTGATAAGCGCCCGTCTACCCAGACTTACGCGTCATGGCAGCGGCAGCTTTCCCAAGCGATTCGCGACCCGGCCACTTTGTGCAAGCACTTGAACTTGGACGAAAGCTGGCTACCTGGTGCTTCTGCTGGGCACCAGCTGTTTGAGATCTGTGTGCCAGACGCCTATCTTACGCGTATTGTACCCAACGACCCCAATGACCCACTGCTCCGCCAAGTGCTTCCGGTCAGCGATGAAGCCTTGAAACCGCAAGGTTACGTCACCGACCCACTAGAAGAAGCGGAGCACCAGCCCGTTAAAGGGCTCATCCATAAGTACGCTGGCCGCGTGCTGTTAATTGCCAGCCCCGCTTGTGCAATTAACTGCCGCTACTGCTTCCGCCGCCATTTTCCTTATAGCGACAGTTCGCCGTCCAGAGCGCAGTGGCAAGAAGCACTGGACTACTTGCGCGGCGACACAACCCTTCACGAAGCGATTCTTTCTGGCGGTGATCCGCTTGCTGCCAACGACCGTCAACTGGCGTGGCTAGTTGAACAGCTCGAAAGCATCCCACACCTTAAGCGGCTGCGCATTCATACTCGCCTACCCGTAGTGATCCCCGACCGGGTTGATGACGCCCTTCTTGGCTGGCTAACGTCGACGCGTTTGCAAAAAGTCATGGTGCTGCATATTAACCACGCCAATGAGATTGACCAAGCGGTCATCGATGCCTGCACACGCTTAAAGCAAGCGGGTGTCACCCTGCTGAACCAAAGCGTGTTACTGCGCGGAATAAACGATAGCGTCAGCACGCTGGCCACTCTGTCTGAACGCCTGTTTGAAGCAGGGGTGCTGCCTTACTACTTGCATGTGGTCGACCCTGTGCAAGGCGCCGCCCATTTTGACGTGCCCGATGAGGAAGCCAAAGCGCTTATTAACCGGTTGCTTGAACACTTGCCAGGTTTCTTGATGCCCCGCTTAGTGCGCGAAGTGCCTGGCAAAGCCAGCAAGACGCCGCTGTCGCTATCATAAACATATTGACTACCTATAAAGAGGCCAACGCCTCCTTATAGGTATGCTAGCAATCACTTTAAATCGGGGGATTTAGCCTAGCGTTTCTGCAGTGACATTGGCAGCCGGCGCTTGGGTGGAGTGGTGGCGGTTAATGGCACTAAGCACACCTTTCATAGACGCGCTGGTGATGCTTTCGTCGCTGCCCACACCAAACACTGCTTTGCCATCAATGCGCACCTCGACATAGGCGATTGCTTCAGCATCAGCCCCTTGTCCGCGGGAGTGCTCATGGTAGTCGATTATTTCCACGTCCTGACCGCTAGCCGCTAGCGCTTTGATAAAGGCAGCCAGTGGGCCATTGCCCTCGCCGGTTACCGTTTGGCGCTCGCCACTGCTTTCCAGTATCGCTTCAAGCGCAACTTTTGGGCTTTCTGGCTCAGAAGAGAGGCGATGGCTAATCAACACCAGCGGCGAATGCTGCTCCAGGTACTCGTCAGCAAACGCCTGGTAAATCATTTGTGAGGTAATTTCACGCCCAGTGCGATCAGCGACTTCTTGGACTACTTGGCTAAATTCAATCGACAGCCTGCGCGGCAGTTCAATGCCGTGCTCTTGCTCCAGCAGATAGGAAATACCGCCTTTACCAGACTGACTGTTAACGCGAATCACCGCTTCATAGCTGCGCCCCACATCCAGCGGATCGATGGGTAAGTATGGTACATCCCAAGATGCTTCAGGATGGGCACGACGATCAGCCATGCCTTTTTTAATCGCATCCTGGTGCGACCCTGAAAACGCGGTAAATACTAAATCGCCGACGTAGGGATGGCGTGGATGAACGGGTAACTGGTTGCAGTACTCCACCTCGCGCATGATGGGCGTAATGTTGGAGAAGTCCAGATTCGGGTGAACGCCTTGAGTGTAAAGGTTCATAGCAAGCGTCACGATATCCACGTTACCAGTACGCTCGCCATTGCCAAACAGCGTACCTTCCACCCGATCAGCACCGGCCATTAGCGTCAATTCTGCTGCCGCTACGCCAGTACCGCGGTCATTATGCGGGTGCACACTGACAATTAACGTGTCGCGCTTTTTCACATGGCGACAGAACCATTCAATTTGATCGGCATAGTTATTGGGTGTTGCGACTTCTACGGTGGCCGGTAAATTGACGATCATACGGTTATCAATGCTAGGCCCAAAGGTATCCATTACCGCTTCGACAATCTCTACCGCAAAGTCCATCTCCGTGGTGGTGAATAGTTCAGGCGAGTACTGGAAGGTCCAGTGAGTCTCTGGATTAGCGGCCATTAAATCGCGAATTTGCGCCGTCGCATCAACCGCGATCTGAACGCACTCTGTTTTATCTACATTAAACACTACCCGCCGAAACATCGGGTCGGTGGCATTGTAGACGTGCACAATGGCGTTTTTAGCGCCTTTAAGAGCTTCAAACGTGCGTTCAATTAAATGCGGACGCGCCTGGGTCAGCACTTGAATCGTCACATCATCAGGGATTTTATCCTGCTCTATCAACGAACGGACAAAGTCGAAGTCAGTTTGCGAGGCCGATGGAAAACCCACCTCAATTTCTTTAAAACCAACTTTCAACAGCAGGTCAAACAAACGCTGCTTGCGCTCTTGATCCATGGGGTCGATTAACGACTGGTTGCCATCACGAAGGTCTACGCTGCACCACATTGGCGGCACTTGGATGCGCTGGCTAGGCCAATGGCGGTCAGGCAAGTCAACGGCCACGAAGGGGCGATATTTTTTAGAAGGGTCGGACAACATCATGGCGGCGCTCCTTTCGTTACTCTGTTTTTGGCAACTCTGTTTTTGGCAACCCTGTTTTAGACTGGTCGGCCTGGTCACTTGAAGTTGATGGAGTGCCTTTATGGGCCATGGCAGCCTCCATACGATCAAGCTGGGCTTTTAACGTATGCACGTCGCTACGCAACGCTTGAAGTTGGGCAGAGTCCCCTTCACCACTATCTAAATCTAGCTGGGCACTCTCTTTTTGCATGACGTCCAGCACAATGCCAATCATCATATTGAGGAAAATAAACGCGTTAAGAAAAATAAAGGTTAGGAAATAAATCCACGCATAAGGATAGACCTCCATCGTTGGATAAAGTACAGCGGTTGCCCAGCTCTCAAACGTCGCCACTTGGAACAGCGTCAACATAGCAAGGGCAATATTCCCCCAAAGGCCTTCATCAACATTGTGGAACAGAAAGCTTCCCACAGCGCCATAGATGTAGAAGATAATAAACATCAACAGTACAACATAGCCCATGCGGGGTATGGATTTCACCAGCGCTACCAACAGCATTTGCAGCTCAGGAATCATCGATACCAAGCGTAAAACGCGGAATATTCGCAGCAAGCGTGCCAGCAGCACCATCTCCGAATCGTCCATCGGTATCAGGCTTGCGGTCACTATCAAGAAGTCGAAAACATTCCAGCCTTTCTTAAAAAAGCTGACTAAGTTGCGCTCGGCTGCCATTCTGATCAAAATCTCAATCAGAAAGAACACGGTTACCGCAATATCTAGATAAAGCAGCCACTGCTCTATCCGGGAGGTTTCCTCATAGGTTTTCGCGCCTATCACCAGCGCGGAAATCACAATGATGGAAATCACTAATCCTTCAAACAGCTTGTTGCTACGCAGTTTTTCGAAGCGGGCTTGCCAGGTATTGAATGGTTCACTCATGGAACGAGGAGTCTCTAAACGGTTAACGGCATCACTTTATACTAAAATCACGCACTTACTATACAAGTGATACCCTGCTGTTTCACTTGATGTATCTCCGTCACCCAGGTACCTATCGCGACCTTGGTATTCTATGATTTTTTGCGCTGGATAAGCCCATGACACTGCTGTGGATAGCCTTACTGCCCCTGCTAGGCGTGCTGGTGCCGGCATTAACTGCCCAACGCGGCCGCACCTTGTGCTCGCTGGCGACAAGCATACTGCCCGCTGTTGCCCTGCTGCTGACACTGTTGCAGATCCCTGCCCTGTTAGAAGGTGAAGCGCTGCGTTTTAACGCGGTATGGATGCCCGAGCTAGGCCTAGAGCTGGCATTTCGATTAGATGGCCTGTCACTGCTCTTTAATCTGCTGATTTTGGGCATCGGCCTTCTGATTATATTGTATGCCCATTTTTACCTAGCCAAAGATGAGCCATTTGGACGTTTTTACGCGTTTCTCATGCTATTTATGGCATCGATGGTAGGTATTTCAATGTCAGACAACCTCATCTTACTCTGGTTATTCTGGGAACTAACCAGTCTTTCATCATTTTTGTTGATTGGCTTTTGGTCCTACCGCAGTGATGCCCGTAAAGGTGCCCGCATGGCACTTACCGTTACTGGTGCCGGTGGTTTGGCCCTGCTAGCAGGCATACTGCTGCTGGGCGATATGGCGGGCAGCTACCGAATGGACGATGTACTCAGCAGTGGTGCTGCGATCGTAGCCGACCCGCGCTATCCACTGATGCTTGGTCTGGTCCTACTCGGTGCATTCACCAAATCAGCGCAGTTTCCCTTCCAGTTTTGGCTACCTCATGCCATGGCAGCCCCAACGCCAGTCTCAGCGTATCTGCACTCTGCCACTATGGTGAAAGCGGGTATTTTTCTAATGGCGCGGTTGCATCCTGCCATTGCTGGTAGCGAACTTTGGAGCGTAGTGGTGCCATTAATAGGCACTATCACGCTGCTCTACGGCGCTTGGTTTGCTCTATTCAAGACCGACCTCAAGGGAATTCTGGCGTTCTCAACCGTCAGTCATCTAGGCTTGATCACCGTATTATTGGGTATTGGTAGTCCAATGGCGGTGCTAGCAGCCCTGTTTCATATTTTGAATCATGCCACCTTCAAAGCCGCCCTGTTTATGAGCGCAGGGATTATCGATCATGAAACGGGCACCCGAGAACTCAAGCAACTTGGGGGTCTGAAAAAGGCCATGCCTGTTACAGCGCTACTGACCACCCTGGCCGCCGCTGCTATGGCAGGTGTACCGCTATTTAATGGTTTTCTTTCTAAAGAGATGTTCTTTACCGAAACGCTAGCCACCCCGGTACTAGGTGGACTTAGTTGGTTACTCCCTGCGCTGGCAGCGTTAGGGGGCATTCTTTCAGTGGCTTATTCAGTGCGCTTGGTGCATGCGGTTTTTTACAAACCCGCTAAAGAAGCAACACCTAAAGCTCCTCACGAGCCACCGCATTTAATGCGTCTGCCTGTGGAAGTTCTAGTGGCACTTTGTGTCTTAGTCGGGCTCTTCCCCGCTTTCTTTGCCACTGGCATTTTGCAACTGGCGACCCAAGCCGTACTGGGCGAGCCGCTTGATTTCCATTTGGCTATTTGGCACGGCGTCAACCTCCCCTTAATCATGAGTGCGCTGGCTTTTGTTGCGGGAATTGCGCTGTATTGGCGCCATGCTGATCTACGCCGTTTCGTGCAGCCATTTGCCAGTGTTGATGCGCGCCGCGTTTTTGAGCGTTTTATCGTCACACTCGGTTATCGGGCCGAACAACTGATCACCAAGCTTGAAGGCAACTCACTTCAGCGCTACATGGGTTGGCTGCTTTTCGCGGCGTTACTGATGGGCGTGATTGGCTTGGCAAACATTGACGACTTAACTGGCTCAAAAGGCAATCAGCCGATTGATGGCATTGTTTTGTTAGGTGCAGGCATGCTGATATTTGGGGGAGTGGCAACCGCTGCCACCCATCGATACCGGTTAATTTCATTACTGATGCTTTCGGTCGTAGGCTTATTCGTTGCACTCACCTTTGCACGCTTTTCTGCCCCAGACCTGGCACTGACTCAGCTATCAGTAGAGGTTGTTACCATGATATTGCTGATGTTAGCGCTGTTTTTCTTACCCCAAAAAACACCACGCGAATCGAGCCCTAAGCGCAACATACGGGATATGTTACTGGCAGGCGCACTAGGCTTAGTGGTGGCTAGCCTTAACTATGCGGTGATGACGCGTGAAACGCTGTCGATTTCTGAGTTTTTTGTTGAAAACAGTAAACCTGGCGGCGGCGGCTACAACGTCGTCAACGTGATCCTGGTCGACTTCCGTGGCTTCGATACGCTTGGCGAGATTACGGTACTGGCCATTGCAGGTTTAGCGATTTTTAAACTATTAAACCGACTACGCCTGTTTATCCCTCATAGCGATGGCGAAGGTCGCGTGTGGTCACCTGATCGCTATCCCGCCATTTTAACGTCGATTTCAATGACGTTACTGCCACTAGCGCTGCTGGTTTCTGCGTTTATCTTCTTGCGCGGCCATAATCAACCTGGCGGCGGTTTTATCGCTGGCTTGATTACCGCTGTCGCGCTTATCTTGCTGTATATGGCGCGCGGTGTGGAATGGGCGCAAGAACGCCTTAACTTCCCCTTCCAGCCGGTTGCCGTGGTAGGGGTGGCCATTGCAACACTCACGGGGCTAGGCAGTTGGCTGTTGGGCTACCCGTTTCTAACATCGTCTTTCGGTTACTTTACGTTGCCACTGGTTGGCACCTTTGAGCTGGCCACCGCACTGCTATTCGATCTCGGCGTTTACTTAGCCGTTGTTGGTGCAACACTGATGATTCTTGCCAATCTGGGTAAAGTCACCACACCCCATCGGCCCGTCACAGACCCAAAAGCCACCGATAATTCGTATACGCCCAATGACAAGGAGTCTCTCTAATGGAAATGCTCTATGCCATTACGACGGGCATATTAACCGCGTGTGGACTCTATTTAACGCTGCGGGGACGCACCTTTCCGGTCGTGGTTGGTCTGACGCTGCTCTCCTATGCGGTCAACCTGTTTTTGTTTTCCATGGGTGGCTTGACTACGGACGGAGCTGCACTGGTAAATGAAAGCACGAACATTGCTGACCCGCTGCCCCAGGCACTGGTGTTGACAGCGATCGTCATTGGTTTTGCGATGACCGCCTTTGTGGTCATCCTGGCCATGCGTGCACGCAGCGAAGTGGGTAACGACCATGTCGACGGCAAAAAGGAAGACCACGAATGATTCAACACCTGATTGTTTTACCCGTGGTGCTACCGTTAGTCGCGGGCATTTTGTTGCTTTATCAACGCCAAGGATTAGTACGCTATAAGCGCGCGGTTAGCGTTGTCGCCTCTGTGCTCTTGTTATTCGTCTCAATTGCACTGGTCAACCAAGCAGCGAGTGGCGACATTACTTACTACGCGCTGGGCGACTGGCAGCCACCGTTTGGCGTAGTGCTGGTGCTTGATCGATTGTCGGCATTAATGGTGTTAGTGACCGCTATTCTGGCGGTCGGTGCGGTCATTTTTGCCTGCGGCGGTGATGATGAAAAAGGCAGTAACTTTCACGGCCTGTTTCAATGGCAGTTGCTAGGCATTAACGGTGCTTTTTTAACCGGCGACCTGTTTAATCTCTTCGTCTTTTTCGAAGTGTTGCTGCTAGCCTCTTACGCGTTACTACTGCATGGCGGAGGCAAAGCACGCATCCAGGCCAGTGTTCACTATGTCGTGCTCAACTTAGCGGGCTCTTCGCTGTTTCTGATTGCCGTGGGCATTCTATATGGTGCAACGGGTACGCTGAACATGGCCGACATGGCTCACAAACTGGCCAACCTGCCTGCTGAGCGCGAAGGCTTAGTCACCGCAGGGGCATTGATGCTGCTAGTGGTTTTCGGTTTAAAAGCGGCTATTTTGCCCCTCTACTTTTGGCTGCCCCGCGCTTATGCAGCAGCGCCTGCGCCAGTGGCAGCGTTATTCGCCATTATGACGAAGGTGGGTATTTACGCGATTTTGCGTGTTTATTCACTGATATTCAGCGATCAGGCGGGTGGTTTAGTGGCGCTAGAGCAGCCCTGGGTATGGTGGTTAGCACTCGCAACGTTAGCCGCAGCAGGTGTCGGCGTTATGGCCGCACGTGATTTGCGCCTGTTAATAGCGTACCTGGTACTTATCTCGGTAGGTACGCTACTGGCCGGAATTGGCATGCGTTCCCCTGCTGCGACATCAGCACTGCTTTATTATCTTATTCACACTACGTTGATTACCGGCGGGCTCTTTCTACTGGCCGAAATGATTGGCCTTCAGCGGGGTAAACCTGGCACACGCATTGTTAAAGGCCGCCCATTGATACAAGGAAATGCCCTGGCGATTACCTTTTTTATCGGTGCCATTGCCGTGGCGGGTTTACCACCGCTATCCGGGGCGCTCGGGAAAGCACTGATGCTTAATGCCGCAGAAGGTAGTGAGCGTGTGTGGCTTTGGCCACTACTGCTATTAACGAGTCTCGCGTCATTAATTGCACTATCTCGCGCAGGCTCTACGCTGTTTTGGCGCAGCCACCGTGGCAGCCCAAGCGGCAGCTCCCTCTCTCGCTACCAATGGATTGGCATGCTGTGGCTGCTCAGCGCGGCACCACTAATGGTGATCTTTGCAGGGCCTGTGAGTAGCTATACTCAAGCCACGGGAGAGCAGCTGGCAAACCCACAGCTGTTGATTAATACGCTTCTGCCTGATGCTGGAGACGCCCAATGATTGCCCCCCGCGCTTGGCTTCCTACGCCGGTACTATCACTGCTGCTGCTATTAGTATGGCTATTACTCGTGCGTAGCTTTGCGTTTGGTCAGATTGTGCTAGGCGGCGCGCTGGCCATCCTCATTCCGTTATTGACCCACCGCTTTTGGGATGCACGTCCGCGCATTGGTAAACCGTTCAAACTGTTGCGTTTTGGGCTTCGCGTACTAGGCGATATCGTGACCGCCAATTTCGAGGTGGCGTACTTAATTGCTAACCCCTGGCGTAAGGTCAAACCCCACTTTATTGAATATCCGCTGATGCTTGAAGAGCGGTTCACTATTACGCTACTCGCCAGCACCATCAGTCTTACACCAGGCACCGTCTCGGCAAATTTACGCATGGACGGTAAATCGCTACTTATTCATGCACTTAATGTGAACGATGAGGACGCCTTAATTGCCCAAATACGCGAGCGCTATGAGCGTCCACTTAAGGAGATTTACGAATGCTAAGCGCTGCACTGGTGATTACCTTAGCGCTGGTGGTAATGGCGCTATTGATGAATCTTTATCGCTTAACCATTGGCCCTGACCTGCCAGACCGTGTGTTGGCGCTCGACACCATGTATGTCAATTCGATTGCGCTGATCGTGCTGCTGGGACTATGGCTCAACACCAAGACTTATTTTGAGTCTGCGTTGTTAATTGCCATGCTCGGCTTTATCAGCACGGTGGCAGTATGTAAGTACATTTTACGCGGGGATATTATCGAATGAACCGTGTAACGTCTCAGGAGATGCGCCAATGTCGTTTTTTGTCGAAGCGCTAATTTCACTACTGTTAGTAGCAGGCGGTATTTTCGTCTTTATCGGCTCGCTGGGTCTCGCCCACTTAAGAGACTTCTACATGCGCCTGCATGGCCCCACCAAAGCCACCACGCTTGGTATAGGCTGTATGCTTGTCGCCTCAATGGGTTACTTTTGGAGCATCGACGGTAAACCTGACGCGCAAGAACTGTTGATTACTCTGTTTTTGTTCATTACTGCACCGGTTAGCGCTCACTTGCTCGCTAAAACGGGCCTCCACATGCAGCTCAAGCACGCTGACAAAACCCAGGGCAAACCGGTAGAACTGCGTTCAGAAGAAGTAGGTGAAAAACCCGTACCGCACCCTGATAAGGGGCACGGCTGAAAGATAAGGACATCCGTTCTTGATCGCTAAGCGCTGGCTGAAACGCCGGCGCTTTTTATACTTCAAAGGCGCGAGACAGTAGTGGGAAGCGACACTTTCCGGTAAGCTCCTTGCGTTTTGTTAGCCTGTTTTGAGGTAATTATATGTGGAGCCTGCTTAGGTTGTCGGCGCTGTCATTAACCACGTTGATGATAGCGGGTTGCTCAGACCCCAAAATAGACACAAGCTCAATGCCAGCCGCCGTTGTCTCCGTTGAGAAAGTGCGTGATTCACTCCCCACCTACAAACGTGATGAGTTCGACCAGGCACTCACTATTATTGCCATGTCATCGTTTAGCGGCATCGATTTACTTAATGCCCAACGTATGAATGCCGCCGAAATTGCCGAGTCAGCGAACGCCTACATGCATGGCCTTACGGGCGATGAGGTGATAGAACGCGCCGACAAAATGCTGCGTGAACGTCGCGCCCGCGAACGCGAGCAGGCGCTACAAACACTTGATCGCCTAGAAACCAAACAGGCTAGCGCTGCACACGACCAACAGCAACGCGCCCAGGTAAGCATTGAAAGTGCCGATTACTACATCAGCACAAGCCCCTACGGCGCATTTGAACCTGTGATTGACCTTCAAGTCACCAATGGCTCTGAGCAGGTGATTTCAGAATTATTTTTACATGGCGTATTGACCAGTCCAGACCGCGAGACACCGTGGGTCGACGAGAAATTTTACTATGTTATTGCTGGCGGCCTAGCGCCCGGCGAGACCGCACAGTGGAGCCTTGCACCCAACCGCTTCGGTCCCTGGGGAAATAACCAGATCCCCCGTAATACGGAGCTAACCTTAACACTGCAAGGGATAAATGATGCGCAAGGCGAGCCCCTCTGGAATTCACCACCGCTTAGCGAAAATGAAACCGCAAAACTAGAAGCGCTGCGTGCTGAATATGGCGGTGTTAATGCCCATACTGTCAACTAACCAGAGGCGGTGCTAAGACACCGCCTGTTCGTTTGGCAGCACTCTTAATCAGTCGATTAGATCTGCCTCTCGATACCCGATTAAATACAGCACCGCATCAATTCCCAACGTTGAAATTGCTTGGCGGGCTTGCGCACGAACCACAGGCTTGGCACGAAATGCGATCCCAAGGCCCGCTTTCGCCAGCATTTTAAGGTCGTTGGCACCATCGCCGACGGCAATAGTCTGCTCTAAGGTAAAGCCTTCCCGTAGCGCAATTTGTTCCAAAAGGTCGGCTTTGCGCTGTGCATCGACAATCGGCTCTTTTACTTCACCGGTCACTTTGCCGTTTTCAATCACCAGCTCGTTGGCGTGGATTTCGTCAAAGCCGAGCTTATCCTGAAGATGACGAGCGAAGTAGGTAAAGCCCCCCGACAGTATCACTGTGCGGTAACCAAAACGCTTTAAGTTCGCCATCAGCCGTTCGACGCCGTCCATCAGCGGCAGTTCGGCGGCAATCTCCTTCAAGACCGACTCATCCAAACCGGCTAGCTTACTCATACGCTCGCGGAAGCTTTCCTGAAAATCCAACTCGCCCCGCATCGCTCGCTCGGTCACGTCGGCGACTTCATCTCCGACCCCATGGCGGCGAGCCAGCTCATCAATCACCTCGGTCTTGATCAGCGTCGAATCCATATCAAAACACACTAAACGACGATGCCGACGCCAGATAGAGTCTTCTTGAATAGCAATATCGACACCATGCTGAGCACCTAGCGCTAAGGCCTTTTCACGTAGAGCTTCTAGCTCCGCATCGCTTCCCCTGAGCCAACACTCAACGCAAGCACCGTTAGCAGGCGAGTCACCTTCAAGCGCTTCTCGGCCTGAAAGGCGATGGATAAGTTCAACGGTGAGACCAAACTCAGCAGTCAGCGCACCTACTTCAGCTAATATACCAGCAGGTAACTTAGGGGCTAGCAGGCTTAAAATCAGTCTTGGTTGACTGGCCTGCTCGCTCCAGCGCTGATAATCGTCACCACTCACCGCAATTGCTTGTACGTCTAACGCTAGCGTATCCCCCGCTTCACTCAGGGCAGCTTCCAAAGCGCTGTCCTGATCAAGCCCCACCAGCATTTCCAAAGAGAGCATGCCAAACGTCACGCTTTGATTAATATCCAACAGCCGAGCGCCTCCCGCCGCCAACGCCTTACCCAGGCCAGCCAACTGCCCTGGGCGCGCAACCCCGGACGCACGAATCAAATAGCGTGTTGCCATGACTTACTCCCCTGCCTCTAAACAATCTACTTTTTGGAAACCGCGCGGCAGTTTGCTGCCTCGCCTACCGCGTTCACCACGATAATACGCGAGATCGTCAGCTTTCAGGGTTAGCTTACGCTTACCTGTATGAATAATAAGCTCACCACCGTCTGCCACAACGGCAATATCACGCACAAACTCTTCACGACGCGCCGCGCGTGGGCCTGGGATATCGAGCATTTTATTGCCTTTCCCTTTGGCCATTTCAGGCAGTTGGTCTAACGGGAACAGCAGCAACCTGCCTTCATTGGAAACCGATGCCACCCAATGTCCTTCGCCTTCCGGCACTTCCACGGGGGGCATAACGCTGCACCCTTTAGGCACGCTAAGCACCGCTTTACCGGCTTTATTTTTACCTGTCAGGGCTTCAAGCTGCGCGACAAAACCATAGCCACCATCACTGGCCAACACGTAGCGCTTTGTCGGCGGCGCCAGCATTAACCCTGCCATTCGCGCACCTGCCGACACGTTGACCCGTCCAGTGACCGGTTCCCCCTGGCCTCTGGCGCTGGGCAAGTTATGCGCCGCCAGGGTATAAGCGCGGCCAGTGTCGTCTAACAACACCAAAGGTTGGTTGGTTTTACCACGAGCCGCCAATTGGAAACTGTCGCCTGCTTTATAGGAGAGCCCTTCAGGATCGATATCATGGCCTTTCGCCGCACGAATCCAACCTTTATCCGATAGCACCACAGTAATCGGGTCAGCACCTAATAGCTCTACTTCAGAGAGGGCTTTCGCTTCAGTACGCTCAACCAGCGGCGAACGACGCGCATCACCATGCTCTTTACCCGCCGCACGGATCTCTTTTTCAATTAATGTGGTTAGCTTCGCTTCACTACCCAGCAGACCTTGCAGCGACTTGCGTTCTTTCTCAAGCTCATCTTGCTCGCCGCGAATTTTCATCTCTTCTAGCTTGGCAAGATGGCGCAATCGCAGTTCTAAAATCGCTTCGGCTTGCCGCTCAGAAAGACCAAAAGCAGCGATCAACGCAGACTTAGGCTCATCCTCTTCACGAATAATACGGATCACTTCGTCAAGGTCGAGATAAGCTGTCAGTAAGCCTTCTAGAATATGCAGGCGATCTTCGACTTTACCTAAACGATGCTCTAAACGACGGCGTACTGTCGCTCGCCGAAAGCGCAGCCACTCGCTCAGCATATCGGGGAGCGGCATCACGCGGGGGCGGCCATCCAGGCCGATCACGTTCATGTTCACCCGCACGTTCTTTTCTAAATCCGTGGTGGCGAACAGGTGCGCCATTAACGATTCAACATCCACACGGTTAGAGCGCGGCTCAATCACTAAGCGGGTAGGCTCTTCATGGGTGGACTCATCGCGCAGATCGGCCACCATTGGCAGCTTTTTGGCCTGCATTTGCGCGGCGATCTGCTCTAACACCTTGGCACCACTGACCTGGTAAGGCACGGCGGTAATCACGATATTGGCCTCTTCGCGCACATAGCGGGCGCGCAGCTTGACCGAGCCACGTCCAGATTCGTAGAGCTTTCGCAGATCTTCCCTGGGCGTGATAATTTCCGCATCAGTGGGAAAATCCGGCGCAGGCACAAATTCCATCAGATCGACAGTAGTTGCTTCCGGATTCCGCAACAGATGACAAGTTGCCTCTACTACCTCAGACACGTTGTGAGGCGGAATATCGGTTGCCATCCCGACCGCGATACCCGTACCGCCATTGAGCAGCACGTGAGGCAAACGAGCAGGAAGCACTACCGGCTCTTGCATCGTGCCATCGAAGTTAGGAGTCCAGTCCACGTTACCCTGCCCTAACTCACTGAGCAGCACTTCAGCAAACTTGGAAAGTTTGGCCTCGGTGTAGCGCATGGCAGCAAAGGATTTGGGGTCATCAGGGCTACCCCAGTTACCTTGCCCATCCACCAGCGGATAACGATAGCTAAACGACTGGGCCATTAGCACCATCGCTTCATAACAAGCGCTATCGCCATGGGGGTGAAACTTACCCAGCACATCACCGACGGTACGTGCCGACTTTTTGTACTTGGCATTGGCGTGCAGCGCCAACTCACGCATGGCGTAAATAATCCGCCGCTGCACGGGTTTCATCCCATCGCCAATATTGGGCAAGGCGCGGTCTAAAATGACGTACATCGAGTAGTCGAGGTACGCTTTTTCGGTGTAATCGCGCAGGGACAGCCGTTCGACGTCACCCTCTGCTACCTGAATATCCATGTCGATCATATCCTACCTTGACAACAAAACCGCCCCAGTCGGGGCGGCTGATAAGCGGACACGCGGCCACTTAACATGGCACGCTATGTTAATTGATACCTTTCATGTGATGCATTAGACAGCGCTGGTGCCTGCGATACCGCCTGCGCACCGCCGTGAAACTCATCTAGCAAGCCTTTTAAGCGCTGAGCCTGTAACGACAGTTCATTAGCAGCCCCTGCGGCCTGGCTAACCAAGCCCGCATTTTGCTGGGTCACTGTATCCATTTGCGTTACCGCACGGTTGATCTCGTCAATGCCGTTGGTTTGTTCGCTGGAAGCTTGGCTGATTTCGCTAATACGTGCCGTTACTTCTTCAATCGCCACCACAATCTCTTTCATAGCGGACTCAGCCTCTTGAGCATAACCGCTGCCAGTCGCAATCTGCTCAGACGTGGTTTTGATCAGCCCATTAATATTCCTGGCCGACGCCGCACTGCGCGAGGCAAGCTCACGCACTTCACTGGCAACAACCGCAAACCCTCTTCCGTGCTCACCTGCACGCGCTGCTTCTACCGAGGCATTCAGCGCTAATATATTGGTTTGAAAGGCAATATTTTCGATCACTTGAACAATTGAAGCGACTTCAACAGAGCTTTCGTTGATCGCTTCCATGGATTGCGCCAGTCTCGATACCTGTTGGCCGCCGCGCTTTACTTTATCCGCTGATTCTTTCGCCCTCAGGTCTGCCTCTTGAGCGTTGTCAGCGTTTCGCTTCACCGTAGTCGCCATCTCTTCCATCGTTGATGACGTCTCCTGAAGAGAAGCCGCCTGCTGCTCTGTTCGGCTAGAAAGCTCGGTATTGCCTGCCGCTATTTCAGTGGATTCGCTGGCGATAGCATCTGCCACGCTCCGCACGTCACCAAATAGTTGCTGCAGCTTCTCCGAGTATCGATTAACAGCACGGCGCAGTTCACCAATCTCATCCTCGCGATAGATCGTTAGCTCTCGACTCGAGTTATCCTGACCCAACTGATCAATTTGACGAGTAGTACTGCGTATTTGCGCCAGCAAAATACGACCACCCCACCATCCAAGCCCCAGTAAGAGTGCCAGCAAGGGGACAATAAATAGCAGTAGATCACGTGTTAGCGTACGTGCCAAAGCCGTGACTTGTTCGCTAGGGGTTACTAATCCAAGCGTCCACCCCGTACGCGGCATGTCAAACAAACGTACTTCAGCAGGTTCTGCTAACACGCCTGCGCTTTCGATACTGGCCTGTTCATGGCCAGCACTCATCGCCGCAACAACAGGCTGAAGCCAGGGCATATCGCGGACAACGTCAGATAAACCCTGCATCTCATCCGAGGACTGCTCAACGCCCGGCAGATCAATCACATTGCGCTCTTTATCCAGCACGAAAGCGTAACCGCCTGTACCGCCGCCGTTTTCTGCAAGAAACTCAGCCACGCCGCCTAGCTGCATATCAATGGTGGCCACCCCTGAAAAAGCGCCATCGATATAATACGGAACGCTACAGGTCACCATGGCAACCCCTGTCGCTGGGTCGCGGTAAGCGGCAGACCAAACACACTGCCCTGGCGTCGCATTCCGGGCGCTGCTGTACCATGCTTCGTCGTGGTAAGGCGCAATAGTGCTCGCGTTATAATCATCCAGGAACTCCAGCTCTCCCTGGGTATTACGTGCCCAGAAGAAGCTGAAGCGCTCTACCCCTGGTGAAAAAGCGCCCGGCTCAGGCCAGATACCGCCTCCAGCAATCGTCATATTGCCGTTATCATCGACCACATTTGGCAGTGCTTGCTGGTAAATCGCTTCATCTTGAGGAAGCGACTCGGCTAGCGCTGCTAAACTAGAGGTATTCCCCTCAACGCGAGCCAACTGGCCATTCAGTGCATTCACAATAGAGCCGCCGGTACGCTCAATTAGTGACTGACTTGCATCGATCACCAGCGGCTGACCGCGCCATGCCATTACGCCGTAAATACTGACAGCCATCAGTAGTGTTAACACCACTGCAGACAACGTTAACTGCCGAGAGATTGTGTTGAACAAAGCCATTCCCCTGTCTATGAGCGTTTTGTACGCGTCTTAGTATGTAATAAGCTACATATTCAACTATCGGCCAAATAGCACGGCACTGTAATAATGCCTGTTAACGTCTACCTGACGGGTTGGCTTCACGCTTCTGGTCGTTACGATTAGGCTGATGGCGCCTCTATAGGTGTAACTACACCTCTACATCAGCAAGGTTACCGTAATCCTCCAGCCATTTTTTACGGTCACCGGCGCGTTTCTTGGCCAGCAACATATCCATCATTTCCATGGTGCCATCGCCCTCTTCCAGCGTTAACTGAACCAGACGACGGGTTTCCACTGACATGGTGGTTTCACGCAACTGTAGCGGGCTCATTTCACCCAAGCCTTTAAAACGTTGAACATTGGGCGTGCCACGCTTTTTCGCCAGCTGTTTGAGAATGGCGGCTTTTTCGCTCTCATCCAGGGCATAGTGCACTTCTTTACCTAAATCGATTCGGTAAAGCGGCGGCATAGCGACGAACACATGTCCGGCATCCACCAAGCTGGGGAAGTGCCTTACAAATAGCGCGCACAACAGCGTCGCAATGTGCAGGCCATCGGAGTCAGCATCAGCCAGGATGCAGATTTTGTGATAGCGCAGCTTTTCAAGGTCTGCGCTACCGGGGTCAGCACCAATGGCCACAGCGATATCATGCACTTCCTGGGAACCGTAGATATCGTGGGTATCGACTTCCCAGGTGTTGAGGATTTTTCCACGCAGCGGAAGAATGGCCTGGGTTTCCCGATTACGTGCCTGCTTAGCACTGCCGCCCGCCGAGTCGCCTTCGACTAAGAACAGCTCGCTTAGGGCAGGGTCCTGGCCGGAACAGTCGGCGAGCTTGCCTGGCAGCGCGGGGCCGGAAGTGACTTTTTTACGGGCGACCTTCTTGGACTTTTTCTGACGTTGCTGGGCGGCGCTGATCACCATTTCCGCCAACTGTTCGGCCTGTTCGATATGGTGGTTAAGCCATAGCGAGAAAGCATCTTTCAACACCCCAGAGACAAAGCCCGCAATCGTGCGCGACGACAAGCGCTCTTTGGTCTGCCCGGCAAACTGAGGGTCAAGCATTTTAACCGACAGCACAAAGGAGGCTCGCTCCCATAAATCATCGGCGGTTAGCTTAATGCCTCGGGGCAATAAGCTGCGGTATTCACAGAACTCCCGCAGCGCTTCCAGCAACCCTGAGCGAAAGCCATTAACATGCGTGCCGCCCTGGGGTGTGGGAATCAGGTTGACGTAGCTTTCTAATAACGCTTCGCCACCTTCGGGTAACCATTGAATCGCCCAGTCAACACCATGCTCGTCGTCACTAAAATGGCCTACGAAGGGTTCGTTGGGCACCACTTCATAGCCATCGGTAGCTTCAGCCAAATAATCTCGCAACCCATCGGCATAAGCCCATTCAGTTTTAGTACCGTCAGGCTCTACCAGCGTAACGGCCAACCCAGGACACAGTACCGCCTTGGCACGTAGCAAGTGTTTTAACTTTGAAAGCGCAAGCTTTGGGCTGTCGAAGTAACTCTCATCTGGCCAGAAGCGCACCAAGGTCCCTGTTGCCTTCTTGGCGGCTTTGCCAATTTCATGCAACTCTTCAACTTTCTCACCAAACTCAAAGGCCATGGCGTGGCGCGCGCCATTACGGGTGACTTCAACATCTAAGCGCCGCGATAAGGCGTTAACCACCGACACGCCAACCCCGTGCAAGCCACCCGAAAAACGATAGCTGGAGGATGAAAATTTGCCACCAGAGTGGAGCTTGGTAAAGATTAGTTCGACGCCCGACACGCCATGTTCAGGGTGCAAATCAATCGGCATACCACGGCCATTATCCTGCACTTCAATGGCACCATCGCGATGCAGCACTACGCTGATAGCCGATGCATGCCCGGCAAGGGCCTCATCAACACTGTTATCGATGACCTCTTGAGCGAGGTGGTTAGGCCGCGAGGTGTCGGTGTACATACCGGGACGCTTACGCACCGGCTCGAGCCCTGATAGGACCTCGATGGAACTCGCGCCGTACTGGGAGGCATCAAACTGGGTCATGTAGCGTCGGTTCCTGAAAATCGTTTCCTGAAAAATAGTCCTGGCAGCCGCACTGCGTCATTAAACCTACTGCTTCAAAGCGCGACAAGCCTCCGACAAAGGAGCACAGGATAGCGGAAAAGCAAAAAGCTGTATATCCAGCCATGACAATCGGGGTAGCGTACTATTCCTGTTCTGCCGCCCAAAACGCCTCAATCAAGCCACGGCTGGAAACATCCATGCGGGAAATATCACCCTCTCCATCAATTATCGCCTGGGTGTCGGTGGCAATTTTTTTGCCCAGTTCAACGCCCCACTGATCAAATGGATTGATATCCCAAATGACCGCCTGAACAAACACTTTGTGTTCATACAGGGCTATCAGAGCGCCCAGGGTGAAGGGTGTTAGCTTATCTAGCAGTACCGTCGTAGAGGGCTGGTTGCCGCGGTAGCGCTTATGCTCCGGGCGGGGGCCATCATCATCCAGGGCGTCATCCCCCAGCATCAAAACCCGCGACTGGGCAAAACAGTTAGCCAGAGCCAACCGGTGCTGCGCTTTTAGATGGCGACGTGTATCTGGGTCTTCCACCTCATCGTAGCGCTTCAGCGGCGCGATAAAATCGCACACGACCGGCTGGGTGCCTTGGTGAAGTAACTGATAAAAGGCGTGTTGAGCGTTGGGGCCAAGTTGCCCCCACAGCACTGGGCAGGTCGAGTAGTTAACTGCCTGGCCTTGGCGAGTCACCGACTTACCGTTGGACTCCATCTCAAGCTGTTCAAGATAGGCAGCAAAGTATTCCAAACGCCCATCGTAAGGCAGTATCGAGTGGGCACGAATATCCAGGAAATTGACGTTCCAGATACCAGCTAACCCCAGTAGCACTGGTAGGTTGTCTTCCATTGGCGCATCACGGAAGTGGCAGTCCATGGCATGGGCCCCCGCCAACAGTTCGCGGAAGTTATCCATGCCAACGACAAGCGCAATCGGTAGGCCGATGGTGCCCCACAAAGAGTAACGCCCACCGACCCAGTCCCAGAACATCAGTTGGTGGTCTGGGGAAATACCCCATTCACTCATCTTTTCAGGGCTCGCCGATACACCAATGAAGTGCTGGCGAACAATCAACTCTGCGCTCAATGGTGCTGCACTGGGGAGATCACCATGTGCCGAGAGCTTTCCTAACAACCAGTCTTTGGCCGTATTAGCATTGGAAAGCGTGTCGATGGTGGTAAACGACTTGGACGATAAAACGAACAGAGTTGTTTCTGGATTAAAACGACTTAGATAATCCGCCAGTTGGGAGCCATCCATGGTAGACGCAAAGTGTACGTCCAATGGCTGCCCCTCTTTTGGCCGATAATCCGCCAGCGCATGGGTGACCATTAACGGGCCAAGATCCGAACCACCAACACCTAAATTCACCACATGGCGGATAGGTTTGCCGGTTGCACCACGCCACTGCCCCGCTTGCAGTCGCTGCACCAAGTGTTCCATCTGGGCAAGGCTCTCGTGCACAGCGGCCACCACATCTTCCCCTTCTACCTCAAGTGTGGCATCAGCAGGTAACCGTAAGGCCGTATGTAGCGCCGGGCGATTTTCACTGACGTTTACACGTTTCCCACTTAGCAGTGCATCAATCGCCCCAGGCATACCCGCTTCGTGCGCCAACGCGAGCAAATGTTCAAGGGTGTCATCATCCCAGCGCTGTTTGGATAAATCCAAGGTCAGTCCGGCTACCTGACGAGTGAAGTTCACCCAGCGACTGTCGTCATCACCGAACAAGTTTTTTAAGTGTACGTGCTGTAGCGCTTCAGCATGATGCTTCAACGTCTGCCATGCGGGTAGCGTATCGGGGGTTGTGCGTGTTGCTGAAGCCATATGCCTTCTCCTGTGGCGTCATTCCATGCAGCAGGAATCTGTTATAAACAGGCCTGTTCTGGTGTATCAAGGGCGCGTAAACTACGCAGCCTCATTAATAATCCTGGCTTGCCCATGAGTGATGCATCTTACCGCGACGCTATCTTTTCAACACCCTTAGATAAGGTGGCAAGGTTCTCCTTCGACGAACAGGTCGTTGCGTGCTTCCCTGATATGATCCGCCGTTCGGTGCCCGGTTACGGGCAAATCCTCGGCATGTTGAGCTTAATTGCCCAACGCCATCTGCGCCACGGCGCTCATGTTTACGACCTAGGCTGCTCGCTGGGCGCATCAGGCCTGGCGCTGGCTGGCGCACTCCCCGCCGATGCCTTTCGCTATACTGGAGTGGATCTTTCGCCCGCCATGGTAGCTAGGGCCAAACAGACTTTTTTGGAAGAGTGCCCAGACCACGCCATGCAGATCAAGGAGGCCGACATACGCACCCTTGATTATGCACCTTCCGGCATGATCATTCTTAATTTTACGCTGCAGTTTCTACCCCCCGCTGATCGCGATGCGCTGTTAAAGCGGCTTTACGACGCCCTTGAACCAGGCGGCGTGCTGATTTTGTCGGAGAAAACCATCGATGCCGATGAGCGGGACAATGCCTGGCGAGTCGAGCGCTACCATGACTTCAAGCGCGCCAATGGCTACAGCGATATGGAAATCAGCCAAAAACGCACCGCGCTGGAAAACGTGCTGATTCCCGACACACTTGATGCCTTGCATGGCCGCTTAGCCCAAGCGGGCTTCCCCCGCTCCATGACCTGGTTCCAGTACTTGAACTTTACCTCGCTGATCGCCTTCAAGGAGGATTAAGGTGCCGCTGTTACCCGACGATCATCGCGCGCTTTATCAGGCATTTTTAGATCAAGCCAGTCAGGATGCCACACTGACACCCTGGCTTGCCAAGCTGCCAGAGCAGTTGGCCAATGGATTAGATCGCCAGCGCCATGGCGACCTGTCCGCTTGGGAGAAAGCGGTTGCCAAACTACCTGCTCTGCCCGAGGAGCGCCACGTCGATCTCACCAGCGACACGGTGAGCATTGATGTCGCTTTGAGCGATAGCCAGAAGCGCCAGTGCTTTAACCTACTGCGCAAACTATCCCCCTGGCGCAAAGGCCCCTTCCGACTGGGCGGCATCGATATTGACACCGAATGGCGCTCCGACTGGAAATGGCAAAGAGTTGCTCCGCATCTCGCGCCGCTTAAGTACCGTAAGGTGTTAGATGTTGGCGGTGGCAGCGGCTACCACGCCTGGCGCATGACTGGTGAAGGCGCAGCTTTTGTGCTGGTCATAGACCCTTCGCCACGCTTTTATTGGCAGTTTCAGGCAGTGCGCCACTTCGTTGGCGATGCCGACGGTGGCCGCACGCAGTTTCTGCCGGTAGGCATTGAAGAAGTACCAGAAAAGCTAGGCTTTTTCGATACGGTATTTTCCATGGGCGTGCTCTACCATCGCCCTTCACCACTTGAGCATTTGCAGCAGCTAAAAGAGGCGCTAGCCCCCGGCGGCGAGCTGGTGTTAGAAACGCTGGTCGTTGAAGGCGATGAGCAAACCGTGTTTGTGCCTGGCGAACGCTATGCTGCCATGCCTAATGTCTACTTCCTACCCTCTTCAAAAGCGCTATGCCACTGGCTGGAGCGGTGTGGTTTTACCAATGTGCGAGTGGTCGACGAAGCGGTAACAACACTTGACGAGCAGCGCTCAACTGAGTGGATGACCTATCAATCGCTAGCGGATTTCCTCGACCCCAGCGACCCAACACGCACCATTGAAGGCTATCCCGCCCCACGACGGGCGGTAATCATCGCCAATCGAAACTAATGCGGATACGTTATGTCGTATTTTAGGCAAAACTGATTTTAATGAAACAGTTCTTAATTACATAGCCAGTAATGTCCTAGTTCATAATGACATGGCTAGTAACGACATAGCTCATAACGACTGAGCGGTTCTTGTCGGCACAAGCTCACTAACAGAACATCGAGGAGTGAAGATGGGTTTTTTAGCGTGGATTTTGTTCGGCCTTATCGCCGGTGTTATTGCAAAAGTAATTATGCCTGGTAAAGATCCAGGTGGCCTTATCATTACTATTCTACTCGGTATCGCCGGCGCATTCGTTGGCGGCTGGATCGGCTCACTGGTTGGGCTTGGCACCATGGGTGACTTTAGCTTTGGCAGTTTTGTGACCGCTATTGTAGGTGCATTGGTATTGTTGGCTGGCTACCGGATGATCAAGAAGTAATTTGTCTGCATCCAACGCACAACGCTGAAAAGCCGCTCAAACAGAGCGGCTTTTTCGTTACTCATTTAGACTACCCAAATCTCAACGCCGCAAAATCACCAGCCAGCGACCAAGATTCATCACGCTGGCCAACGAAGCAGCGACGTAGGTGAACGCACAGGCGGTAAGTACATGGCGAGCACCCGGCATATCATAGGGTGGCACGTACTCTTTAAGCAGCGGCAGCGCGCGGTTAAAACTAGCATCAAACTCGACAGGCAGCGTCACCAGGTGCACCAGCGCGGCGGTACCAAAACTGATGACTGCCATGGCGATGACCGCTGCCAGCCCACCCGGCAGCCGTGTGAGTACAAACAGAAACGGCGCTGCCATCATTAAAATAGCACCTAGCTTTTCTGCCTTTTGCGCCACTTGTACCAAGCGGCTACGAGCTAGCAGCGGCGCGTAGCCCTCATGATGTTGAATAGCATGTCCGACCTCGTGGGCTGCAACGGTCACCGCCGTCAGCGAGCGGCCATCATAGTGGTCCGGGGTAAGGCGTACGCAGCGCGATTCCGGGTCGTAATGATCGCCAAATTCGGTGCGCTCTACTGTCACGCCTTCAACACCCAAGCGCCGCAGCAGGTGCTCGGCAAGTTCCGCGCCGGTGCCCGGGTAATCATCCCGCCCACGAGTGTGGCGTTTTAACACCCATTTTGCCCATAGATTAGGCAGAACAAAAATGGCCAGCGCCAATACAATTAACACAATGACCATGATCACACTCACCGCTGATTAAGAACCTAAATTAACGACCCGCTAACCCGTGTTTAGTTTTACCATGAGCACAAAATAGGCGCACTCACCTGCAACTATTCAGGGTCATTGTGATGCGCGTCTACATCGCGTTGCACAGCCTGTAGCCCTCTGGCAGAAATGTCGCCTTTGGCGTAGGCATGCTCGGCGATCAAAACGCTGTCAGCAGCAAGCACTAATTCACAATCGATATGAGCAAGCTCCTCCCGCAACCGCTGAATAGCTTGTTCCCGCTGGGGATCTTTATCTACCCTGCGAATATAGATCGCTTTGATGCGCGTGGGATAAGCCTTCACTACCTCAGTATAAACCTCTGGATCGTGTTGGCCGCTATCGCCGATCAAAATACAGGGCATATCATGATAGAGCGTTAACATGCGGTCGATTAAATCGCGCTTGTGGGCTTCAGCTCGCCGTGGCCAGGGGCGACGCAGGGATATCCCCCACTCGCGTAGGAATAAAATAGGGCCGACAGGAATTCGGTTAAGCTGAAAGAAGGTTTCCAGCATCTCATAGATTGCCCAGGGCCCTCGGGAAACATACAAAATAGGCCGCTCTGCTTTCTCGGTTTGCCCGCGATACAGCGCTTGATAAAGCGACGCAACCCCAGGAAAGGCTGTACGGCGATGAGGTTTACGGACAAACAGGCGATACAGCATTTTGAACTTTTCGGCGACACCGGTGAACATGACGGTGTCGTCAATATCACTGATAACCAGCAGGTCTGCCTCAGGAGGCGGCACGTAAACCTCAACGCTGGTGCGGATTGTCGAGTGGCCGTCTGCATGAACCATAATATCGGCGCGATGCCAGGAAACATCGACCGGTAACGCGGTACTAATCGGCAGGTGAGCATCAAAGTAGCCATCACGGTCAGTTATCAAGCACAGCTGGTTATCACCAATGCGTATATCCACTTTGGCATTAGCGAGGCCGCGCCGAAAGATACGCCGGGCCACGTCTGCGGTGTCCCGTAACATACCCCGCCGAGGTATCGCCCGGCCTAGTGCGGCCTGACGAAACACACGCCCCATGACAAACACTTCCTGCTGAGAGCCGTAGCCGCGATAGGGATGCACCATCATGCCCCCATGACCGCTGTCGCGCTTCATCGGCTTTGCCACCACATGAGCCAACCGCTTGGCAAAACTTACCCACGGGTGATACCACGCCATTATTGGCACCCACCCAAGAAACACTCACTCACGTCATCGGCAACCGCTATATTTTGCGTCATTCCAAACATTATTCACTTCCTGTGATGACTCAGTTAAATGGCTAAACGATAACCAGTGTGGCGTAACGGATGGTGTCCCTCAACCGCTAGAGGTCATATTGCTAAGCGTTGTACAGCACTTCTCCCAAGCCGCTCACATTATAGCCTCGCAAAGCCCTCGCCCGTTGGGTAAAGCGCTCCTGGCGAGTAAACGCGATAAGCGCCTGTAGGGCAGGTTCAAAGTAGCTACGCCGGTGCATCACCAAATCAAATGACTCTTCGATTAGCGGTATAAACTCTATGTGCTGGCGATGGGCAGCCGCCTCCACCCCAAGTCCCACATCTGCTTCGCCCTGAGCAATAGCTAGCGCCAAGTCATCTTCGCTTAACGAGACATTGGTTGCCCAGTTAAGAGTGCCCGGCTCAATTGCTGACCTCTGTAGCAGACAACGCAGTAACTGCGCCGCACCTGCATCAGGCTGACGGTGGGCAAGCGTAACCTGCTGCCGAGAAATATCATTGAGCGACTGAATACCCCGTGGGTTACCAGGCGCCACCAGCAGGCCTTGCTGGCGCTTCGCCCAATGCAACACGATTAAATCCCGCACTCCGCCTAGCCCCAATGCAGCTGGCTCGTTATAGCGCCCGGATTCGAAGTTGAGTAAGTGAATACCTGCCAGCATGGCTTTACCTTCCAGCAAGCGGCGCAGGCCATCGCCACTGCCGTGGCACAGCGAGGCCAAATCACTACCGCTTTCGCGAACCGCCCACTCCAACAATGGGTCTTGGCTACCCGCCACTATCCAAGGCAATGGTGAACGCTGCGCCTGGTCACCTTCTAAATGGCTAAGCACCCACATATCGATATGCTGACGAGGAAAGAGCAATTTTCCGGTGGCGCGGCTACAAGGTATCTGGCCCTGGCGCACCAAGTCATACACCTTTCGCTCTTTTAAGCGCAGGTAGTCGGCCACCTCTGCCGTAGTAAGGAATTCCTTTAACATGCTCATGCGCCTCGCAATTTACTGCATACAGCTGCATATATTTCAGGACAAAGTGCATTACATCAAGTTTGCGTACATTATGCTAGCTGAAGCACCTAAGGTGATTGAACACACATGATGTCGGCTGTTAAAAAACGATGCTGAATAACAAAAACAAGGGTGCGAACGGCAATGTCCCCAAGTGATAACCCCTTTTACACAGCGTTTGCATTGATTCTGGGCATGGATCAGGGGCTAATCGCTATCGTGACGCTGTCACTGCAGGTATCACTGATTGCCGTACTGCTTGCTAGTGCACTGGCATTACCACTAGGCGCTGCACTCGCCCTTTGGCGCTTCCCTGGCCGCAATGCGTTGATTGTGCTGCTCAACGCGCTCATGGGCCTTCCCCCAGTGGTCGCTGGGCTATGTGTTTACCTGCTGCTTTCCCGCGCAGGGCCGCTAGGTCAGTTTGGGCTGCTGTTTACGCCGACGGCTATGGTCATTGCACAAACCATCTTAGTGTTTCCGATTATTGCCGCGCTTACTCGCCAACAAGTAGAGACACTGCATAACGAGTATGCCGAACAGCTGCGCTCTCTTGGCCTGAAGCCGCTACGCATGATGCCTACTCTGCTGTGGGACGCGCGTTTCGGGCTCTTAACCGTAATACTCGCAGGCTTTGGTCGCGCCAGCGCTGAAGTGGGTGCAGTGATGATTGTCGGTGGCAATATCGATGGCGTCACCCGTGTGATGACCACCAGCATTGTGTTGGAAACCAGTAAAGGCAACCTACCCCTCGCGCTGGGTTTGGGCATTGTGCTGCTTAGCCTTGTGACACTGATTAATGCGTTGGCCCACATGGTCATTGAGACGGCCAAGAGGCGGTTAGGATGAACGCGTCGGTTTTTCCACCGTCTCTTTTGACGGCCGTGCCTGCACTACATTTTGAGCAGGTCAGCTTTGAGCATCGTGGTCATCAGCTACTTGCCCCCACCACGCTGACGTTATCAGGCTGCCAACGCACGCTCATTATGGGCCCCAACGGCGCGGGAAAGAGCCTGTTAATGCGCTTGGCTCACGGTCTGCTAAGCCCTAGCAGTGGCAACATTCATTGGCAAGAAAAGCCGCCCGCCCAAGCCATGGTGTTTCAGCGTCCGGTACTGCTGCGCCGCTCGGCAATCGATAACCTGACCTATGCTCTGGCGGTCAATGGAGTGCCGCGTCGGCAGCGCAAACACATCGCCCTGCAGGCACTCGATAAATTTGGTTTAGCCACCCTTGCGAAGCGCCCAGCCAGGGTGCTCTCCGGCGGCGAGCAGCAGCGCCTTGCGCTTGCTCGTGCCTGGCTACTCAATCCTGCCGTGCTGTTTTTAGATGAGCCCACTTCTGCCCTTGACCCTGCCGCTATCAAGGCGGTTGAAGATGCGGTGAATGAATTTCATCACAATGGCACGCGCATCATTATGACCACCCACGATTTGCATCAAGCCCGCCGCCTAGCTGATGAGGTGGTGTTTATGTATGGCGGCCAAGTGCTAGAGCACACACCAGCCCATCGCTTTTTTGAAACGCCAGCTTCCACCCAAGCGGGAGCCTTTCTTCGCGGCGAACTTGTTTGGTAATCCCGAGAGCAGCCTTATGAAAAAAAACACAACGTTAGCTACCGCCAGCTTATTAACCTCAGGACTAGCAGGCCTCTCGTGGAGCGCCTCGCTACTCGCTGATGATAATTTCATTACCCTAGCGTCGACGACATCGACTGAGAACTCAGGGCTATTTGACGCGATTATTCCGACCTTCACCGACGCCACGGGCATTAGCGTTCGCGTGGTTGCCGTCGGGACAGGGCAAGCGTTTGAGATTGCCCGGCGGGGGGACGCCGACAGCTTGCTGGTGCATGATACGACGGGTGAAGAGCAGTTTGTCGCCGATGGCTACGCCAGCGAGCGCCAGGACGTGATGTATAACGACTTTGTGGTTGTCGGGCCAAGTGACGACCCCGCCGGCATTAGCAGTAGTGACAGCGTCGTCGAGGCGTTGGTGCGTATCGCGGAAAGCGAATCACCCTTTGCATCCCGAGGGGATGATAGCGGTACCAACCGCGCCGAACTGCGCTTATGGGAAGACGCGGAGATCACCCCTCAAGGAGCATGGTACCGCGAGTTAGGTAGCGGTATGGGGCCAACCCTAAACACCGCTGCAGGCATGAACGCCTACACGTTCACTGATCGTGCGACCTGGGTGGCGTTTGAAAATCCGCAAGACTTAACGCTACTGTTTGAAGGCGACACTGCACTGTTTAATCAGTACGGCACTCTTCTTCTTTCTGAAGAGCAGCACCCGCACTTGAAGCATGATTTAGCGGCCCAGTGGCACCAGTGGTTGGTGTCTGAAGAAGGACAGCAAGCGATTGCCGATTTTGACGTCAACGGCCAACCGCTGTTTTTCCCTAACGCGCAGTCTTTGTCTAACACACAGTAGCACCGCCCCAAACGTAGAAGCCGCCTTGATCTCAATGACCAAGGCGGCTTCTTGATTCTGCTAACGTACTAAATTTAAATAAAGTACTAGGCTAGCGCAGCAAATCGCGCACGTCCTTCGCTTCCCAATGCGGAAAATGCTTACGCACTAGCGCGTTCAAATCACGCTCAAAGGCTGCCCAATCGGTAGCGCCGCTGGCCTGCTCGCGTACATCGGCTGTCCCACGAATCATGCCAGCGCCAACCGTTACGTTGGTCAGTCTGTCAATGATGATAAAGCTACCTGTGCCAGGGCTTGTGCGATAGTCATCCACTGGAATCGCAGCCGTTAACTCTACCTCGCAGCGTGCAATCGCATTTAAGACCAGCGAATCCGTGGCGTGTCTTTCAAGCGTATTGACGTCGATTTGGTACTCGATATCACTTACCTGACCCGACAGATCGCGGGTGGCGAGCTTAAAGTCATAAAGCTTGCCCGGTGTTAGTGCATCTTCATGCATCCATACGATATCCGCCATGAACGCATTAGAGAGAGGTAAGTCAGCATCCGCACTGACAATCCAATCACCGCGGGAAATATCAATCTCATCTTCCAGGGTAACGGTAATTGCCTGTCCTGGATAAGCGGCGCTTAAGTCGCCGTCAAACGTTACTATTCGCTCAACCCGTGACGTTTTACCCGATGGCAGCGCTTTCACTTCTTGGCCTGGGTGTAGAATGCCTGCCGCCAAGGTGCCGCAATAACCACGAAAATCCAGATTCGGGCGATTAACGTACTGAACCGGAAGGCGTAAATCAGTGAGGTTTTGGTCACGACTGATTTCAACACTTTCCAGCAGTTCAATCAGCGTTTTGCCTTCATAGCCTGCACCGAAATACCAGGGCGTCTGATCACTGGGATTAACTACGTTGTCGCCGTTCAGTGCCGACATCGGTACAAAGCGGATATCCGGCGCACTAAGGTTGGTGGCAAATGCACGGTATTCATCAACAATCTCGTTGAAGCGCTGCTCGGAGACCTCCACCAAGTCCATTTTATTTACCGCAATCACCAAGTGCTGAATGCCCAGCAAGTCGGCAATAAAGCTATGGCGACGGGTTTGAGTCTGCACTCCATAACGCGCATCAATCAAAATAATCGCTAGGCTTGCCGTTGAAGCGCCCGTGGCCATATTGCGGGTGTACTGCTCATGCCCTGGAGTATCAGCAATGATGAACTTACGCTTTTCGGTGGAGAAGAAGCGATAAGCAACATCAATGGTAATACCCTGCTCTCGCTCTGACTGCAAGCCATCCACCAACAGCGCCAAATCAACCGTATCACCAGTAGTGCCACTGGTTTTAGACGCTTGGGTAATCGCCGCCAGTTGATCTTCAAAGATCATTTTAGAGTCGTGCAGCAGTCGCCCGATCAGCGTGGATTTACCGTCATCAACGCTGCCACAAGTGATAAAACGCAGTAGGTCTTTGTTTTCGTGCTCGTGAAGGTACTGCTCGATATTGTCAGCAATTAAATTGGATTGATGAGCCATTAGAAGTACCCCTCGCGCTTTTTCTTCTCCATTGAACCGACCTGGTCACGGTCAATGGCACGGCCACTGCGTTCACTGGTTTTGGTCAACAGCATCTCTTGAATAATCTCGGGTAGCGTGGCCGCCGTTGATTCCACGGCACCGGTCAGTGGGTAACAGCCCAGCGTCCTGAAGCGCACAAACTTCTCTTCAGGCACTTCACCTGGTGCCAGGGGCAAGCGATCATCGTCAACCATAACCTGCATGCCATCACGCTCAACTACCGGACGCTTGGCGGCGTAGTAAAGCGGTACAATCGGAATAGACTCAAGATAGATGTACTGCCAGATATCGAGCTCTGTCCAATTCGAAAGTGGGAAGACGCGAATTGACTCGCCCTTGTTAACGTTGGCGTTATATACATTCCAAAGCTCAGGACGCTGACTTTTCGGATCCCAGCGGTGGTATTTATCGCGGAAGGAGTAGACACGCTCTTTAGCCCGTGAGGCTTCCTCATCACGACGCGCACCACCAAAGGCCGCATCAAAGCCATGTTTATCGAGCGCTTGTTTCAGCGCCTGGGTTTTCATGATATCGGTATATTTAGCACTACCGTGGTCGAAGGGGTTGATATTGGCGGCCCGCCCCTCTTCATTGGTATGCACAATCAGCTCCATTCCCGCTTCTTCTGCCATGCGGTTACGAAACTCGATCATTTCACGAAACTTCCAGGTGGTGTCCACATGCATCAAAGGGAATGGCGGTGTCCCTGGGTAGAATGCTTTACGCGCCAAGTGCAGCATTACCGAGGAGTCTTTACCGATGGAGTACATCATGACCGGGTTACTAAACTCAGCGGCGACTTCCCGGATAATGTGGATCGATTCAGCTTCTAGCTGCTTTAGGTGGGTCAAGCGTGCCGCATCAGGTGCGACAGGCACCTCACGCTGGGACGCCGACGGCGCAGAAAACTGGTTCATTACCTACTCCCTCACAAAACGGTGCTTGCACGTGCAAACGCTATTTGCCGCCTGACGGTAGCGTTGCCGAAAGACGGTTATTTGAGAGTAGGGTAACGCCGAGTTAATAATAACCCAAAAGAATTAATAACTATCTTTTTATATCTTTATTGCCTAACCGTGTCGTAACAGGAGTGACATCACACAACGACACGCTCCACCCAGGTCTGCCATTCACTGCCATGGAGGTCAATAATTCGATAGCCGGGCCGAGAAGCTTCATCAATCGCAAACTGCTCAGCGCCGGGTAAGAACTGGTCCGCAATGGCGGGACAGCCATAGACGTCAATCTCGATATCCTCGGTACGGTGTGGCTGGGCGTAGGCTTGGTGTGCATGGCCAAACAGAATAATTTTAACCTGAGGGCAACCGTGTAACAGTTGCCAAAACGCATCGCGATCCTGAAGGCCAATCGCGTCCATCCACACAGCGCCCACATCAACGGGGGGGTGGTGCATCACAATCAAGGTTGGGCGATCATCTTCTTCTAGACGCTCAGCCAGTGCGTTTAAGCGCTCGGCACCTAATTCGCCATACGGCTGACCTTCCACATGGGTATCCAACAACAGTAACCGCCACTGCGCTAGGTCGACCTCTTCCACCAGAGTGTGCTCCGCTTGCATGAAGGCTAGCTGATCGTGATTGCCAGGAATCCAGAACCATGGGCACGGCAACGATGCCAACGCTTGGCACGCCAATGTATAAGAAGCAGCCGTTTCGTCTTGGCTCACATCACCGCTGAATACGACGATATCAGGCCGCTCAGCAATCACCGCTTCCAACACACGCTCGAACTGCCGAAATGGGATCCCCGCTCGTGAACGAGCCTCTTTATCGGCATGAAGGTGCGAATCGGTAATCTGAACCAGTCGCATCAGGGTAACTCCGGCATATCATAGGCATGCCCATGGGCTAAGCCGTGCGCCAGCCACTCGCCCAGAAAGCGATTAAGCTGCAGCTTCTCATCTGGCTGGTGCATTCTTGCATTCGGATAACGATAGCGGCCGCTAAAGTGGCGTTCACGCTGAAAATCGGTCACTTCTGCCATGCGCACATCGTGGTAGAGATGGACACGCATTCTGGGGCCTTCGATAACGGCGTCCAGCGGCCCACTCTGGGTCACCTCCACCATCGTGGTATAAGGCGCCTGCTCGAGAATTTTGAGATGTAAATCGCCGAAATGCTGGTCGTCGCCATGCAACGCGATATCGCGTCGCTGGCCACTTTCCATATCACCTACCAAACGAAGCATGCGCATATAGTTGGCGCTGCATTCGCCTTGCAGAGACTTTAAATCGGTGACATAGGCGGTTCTAGCCATGTTCACTCCTTTTAAGATTCGCTTGGCCTAAGCCCTTGTTACCAGAGCCCTTGTTACCAAAGCCTTTTTTACCAGGGCTTGTTCTCAGGGCTTGCTACTAGGACTTATCGCAGCTCGATAAGAAGCGGCACGCAGCGAAGCGCGTTGGCTCGCTAACCAATGTAGCCCAATCAAACACATGGCGTTGTCGAGTCTTCCCTGCTCCAGGAGTTCCCATGCCGTCGGAAAAGTTACCACGTGAACACGGATATCTTCGTGCTCATCATCTAGCCCATGAATGCCCCCCATTCCCTGGGTATCAACTAAACCACAAAAGAGTGTCACGCGTTCGTTACACGCACCCGGGCTGGGGTAGTAGGTGTGCAATTTGGTCAACGCGCCGACCTGACAGCCTGACTCTTCCATGGCTTCACGGCGGGCAACATCTTCAAGGGACTCGTTTTTATCTGCCAACCCCGCCACCAACTCTAACTTCCAAGGAGAAAGCGGGTCGTCAATCGCGCCAGCGCGAAACTGCTCGACGAGCACTAAGGCGTCACGAGCTGGATCGTAAAGCAGCACGCCAACAGCGTCGAAGCGGTTATGCACCTCACGGCGCATCGTCCCGCTCCAGCCGCCTTCAAAGAGACGATGACGAAGCTCTAGCGCTTCCAAGCGAAAAAAACCCTGATAAAGGGTCTCACGCTGAATAAGCTCGACATCGTCTCGGCCTAACTGAGGCGGCGCTGACGCATCGGGCACTAATGAATTAGGGCTAGATGCCATGTAGCACTCCCAGTGTTAACAATCGTTCTATTATCAATGCTTACTACTGGGAATGCCAATACGCCTATCAACCTTAGCGCTATAAGCTTTGGTGAAGCGGCTACAGCTCGCCGAGTAACACCTCAGCATCCCGGCGCAGCGCTTCATCAGATGTTTGACGGTTCTCGCGTGCAGTACCGTTTACCGCGCGCTGGGCATGCTCGCGAGCAGCTTGGGTATTCCCTTCTTCTTTCAAGAACGCCGCGTAGTAATAGTTCACATCAATACCGTCTGGGCGGATCTCTAGTGCGCGCTGAAACATGCGTTCTGCGGTATCGCTGTTACCAAAGCCTAACGGCCTGCCTGGTGCACGGTCATAAAGTGCACCTAGTGTGACATAGGCCGAGCCATTACCGCCTTGCGGGTCAATCTCAATGGCCCGCTCCAGCACATCGCGAGCATCGCCTGCGGTACCTAATGCACCAAGTCCACCACGTTCACGTGCGTAAGAAGCCAACACAATGCCCTGCCAGATCAGTACCTCTGCTTGATCAGGGTGCTGGCTAGCCAGTTGCTCAGCCTCACTGACCAGCGCTTTTAGGGTACTCTCGCGCTCGTTAGCAGGCATCTCAGTGACCGTGTGTTCCCAGCGGTTTTTAAGCGAGAAAACCTGACCTTCATAAGCCAACGCGCTTAACGGGGCAAGTGACAGCGTGCTGCCTAACGCAGCGGCAATGAGTAAACGAGAAAAAGGGGATGTGCGCATAATAAGCTCCTGGGTTATTTTTGTGCTTTTCTAACAAGTCATACGTTTAGTTGTGGGGCCTTAAATCAGCCACCCTCATAATGTAACGAACGTTTGAATGAATCGCCAATTAATAAGCGCTTTGTGAACAACACTGCCATTAGCGTAAGCTGGTGCTCTTTGAGGAGGTGAAAAACGCAATGAAAGGCCGAAATATGACGCGCTGGCGCGACCCAGCGAAAGACCCGCGCCAAGAACCTAAGAGCAACCTGATCACTGCAGAGGGTGCGGCTCGTCTGCGCGCTGTCTTGGATCACCTAGCGCGGGTTAAACGCCCTGCCATTTCGGCCAAAGTCGGTGAAGCCGCCGCCCAGGGTGACCGCAGTGAAAATGCCGATTACACCTATAACAAAAAAGAGTTAAATCGCGTTATTGCTCGTATTGGCTACCTAACGAAACGTTTAGACGAACTGCAAATTGTTGACCGTCTGCCCGCTGACACCAGTAAGGTTTTTTTTGGCGCGTATGTGAGTCTGGAAGATGAAAACGGCGAGCAAGTTCATCTCAGAATTGTTGGCCACGACGAAATCGATACAAAAAAACGCTGGATCAGTATCGATGCCCCCATGGCCAAAGCACTGCTGGGGAAAGAAGTAGACGATGACATTACGGTGCTCACGCCCAATGGCGAAACGTTCTACACCATCACGACAATTCGATATCCGGGCATGTGATCACCGTCTACTTAAGGCGATAGGTCTACTCTTCTAACGAGTAATCTACCGTGGTGACGACTCTGATTCGTTTGATGTGGGGTGTATAGCTATCAAGATCCTCAATAGAAAAGTAGCCCTGGGTCGCTTGGCGTATTCCCCCTACACCGCTACCGGAATCTTCGGCAAACTGCTGAGCTGCATTGCGCGCATCAGCAGTCGCTTCAGCAATCATTTCAGGCTTGATCGCGTCTAGACCCGTAAACAAAAACTCGGTCCGGTATTCGTAGCTAGGCGATAGCAGCACGCCTTGACGTACCAAGGCAGTGGCTTGGGGCACTGCATCTATCACACCACTGACATCATCAGTACGCAGCAGCAACGTGGCCTCAGCACGATAACGCTCATCTGGGCGCTCGCCACCATACATATTGCTGAATTGATCAGTGATACGTGGTGGCGTTACGCTTACGTTGCCCATATCGAAACCACGGGCATCCAGAAATTGGCGAATCAACTGCTCATTGCTGGAAAGTTGCTGCTCTAAGTCAGAAAGCGAATTGGCATTAACAGTATAATTAAGTGGCCATAGCACCATATCCGCCGCCACTTCGCGCTCGGCCAAGCCACGTACAGTGACGCTGCGTGAAGATTGCTGCCAAACCTCAGCAGCCCCTTTGAAGTAACTGCCTCCCCACACTAAACCCAGCGCCAGCAAACCGCCCAAGATCAACGCACTGCCTATAATGGCCGTCGTACGAACGTTTCCTGTCATTTCCATCCCCTTCACACGTGAAGCCGAAGCGCGGCTCACTATTGGCATCATAGACGCAAATAGCAGCATAAGCGGTGATCAATAAGGGAAATGCAAAGAAAGATAAATGCGCTGCTATTTACCGGCCAGATATACTTTAAAGCGCCGATTATCTGCCAGTGTTTCAAAGTCTTGAAACACCCGCTGCAAGTGATCGGGATAAGGCAAAAAGCCGTTCGCAACGATCACCAGACGCCCCCCCGCACGTAAATGCGCAGGGGCCTCGCTGATCAAGCGCTGACTCGGGCCATAGGTAATCTCTCGCTCCTGATGAAACGGCGGATTGCTAATGATCAGATCAAACTGCTCACCTTCAAGCGCTGAATAAACGTCGCTCTCAAGCACCTGACCACTCAGTTGATTGGCTGCTAGCGTTCGGCGACACGCTTCCGCTGCAAACGCACTGACATCCACGGCGGTGACCTGATGGCCTCGCTCGGCAAGCCAAGCACTGATAATGCCGTCGCCGCAGCCCACATCCAGCACGTTGAGGGGCTTTTTGGGCAAGCTAGCCTCAATGCTTTCCAGCATTAAACGCGTGCCTTCATCGACCTTGCCGTGCCCAAAGACGCCAGGATGACTCACCAGTTTTAAATCTAGCGCTTCAAAGGTTTGCCACGCATTGTCCGGCTGCTCCATCGCTATCGTGCGAGTGGCAAACAGTGAGCAACGCCGCGCGTTATCGAGCTTATCGCAGCGCATGCCCAACTCGCTGAGTATTTTTGGCACACGCTTAATGCCGCCCTGGTGCTCGCCTACAACGTCGACTGGGGTGTTTTCAGGCAGCACGTGGCATAGCCATGTTAGCCACCAAATCCCCAGTTGATGGGCTTTCGGCCAGAACAGCACTACCTGCCCAGCCTGCTCGACAAACGGAGCATCAAACGGGCTGGCGGCTGCTTTACCACCGGCCACCCACTGCTCACGCAGCGCCACATGATCACTTATCATCGCCGTGGAATGCGCTTGCAACCACGCATCTGCAGGCGGCGCAACAGGCCATAAATTAGCCGATTGGCCATAGAAACGTTCAAGAAGTTGGCAAGCGGGCAGTTGAGCGCTCATACATCAGCCTCGGGTTTGGTAAAAGTATAAAGTAAATAGCGGCCTAGCCGCCAGTGAGGGTCTTGGCGACAATACTGCTTTTCGAGCGCCAGCAGCGTTGCCTGATCACTCTCCTCTGCAGAAGGATGGCGTAAATAATCCTGAAAAATTCGTATCCCGGCAACGGCCTCCATGATCAGGCCGTTATCCGCCCCCCACTGGCACACTTCGTCGTGGGTAACCGGTGAGATAGGCGTTAACCGCTGTCGCTTACCTTTGCCCTCAAGCTGGTCGCTAAGCGCTTTTTTTAAGTTGCCTTTGATGACGTTGGAGAAACGCAACGCATCGCGGTTAAACACCATCAAACTTAACTGCCCACCAGGGGCGAGAAGACTCGCTAGCGTTTGCACAGCCTGCTCAGGCTCACCCACCCACTCCAATACGGCATGGCAAGTAATCAGCGACCAAGGCCCAGGGGCTTGCTGCGGCAACAACTGAAGTGGCGCGGCAAGATAGCGAAGCTGTTCTGGCAGCCAGGCACCTGCGGCACGTCGCTCGGCATGCCACGCGCTGGCATGGGCCAACATATCCTGGGAAGGCTCTGCCATGGTCACCGCGTGTCCACGCTCAGCAAACCACCCTGAAAGTTGTCCTAAACCACCACCCACATCAAGCACAGGCTGCTCTGTGAGGCGCAGCATTTGCGGCAACAAATAATCCAGCATCGCCAGGCGCAGCTCGCCACGGGGCGCTTGATAAAGCGAACGGGAGAACTTATCGACCAGACCGTCGAAATAGCGATCTCCTGCTTGAGTTAACTCATAGCTTTTTGAAGTACAACTTTTTGAAATATGGCTTGTTGATGTATTAATTGGATGCATGCATGGCGCCAAGCGTTGATTCAAAGCCGCGTAGTTTAACCTGCCTAAGAGTAGAAGGCTTGCCTAGTCGCCTACTGTTCGAGCCACATTTAAAAGTAAGTGGCCAAATGCTCTTTCACGTTTAACTTGTCATCTACTAGCAGTAGCTGGCGCCACTTATCAAAGGTCAAACAGGGATGGGAGGCGCCAAACGCGACGATATCACCAACCTCAACATCCTGAGCCGCTTCAGGAAGGCGCACAAACGTGTGCTGATCCATCAGCTTCGTCACTTCCCAGCCAGCGACCGACAATGGATGCGAGAGCTCACTTCCCTCCCGGAAACGCTGTAAAGCAATGGGGAACTGGTCGTGGCCGATATCGCGCTTACCGAGCGCCACAATAGCAAGCTCAGGTTCCGGCAGCGACTGCACTTGAGCAAAGACTTCCAAGGCTGGCTCAAGCCCCTGCTGCAGATCCGGCCGACGTTTTAGTACTGCAGATTGCGCTTCACGATAAAGGCCATGATCGTGGACGACGTAGCAACCAGGGCGTAGCACTGGGGTAAATCGCCCCTGTAGCGGTGCGCCGTCAAAGGCTTCTGCAATCACGTCATACCAGGCGGAACCTGATGCAGTGACCATAGGATTCGCCTCCGAAAAACGTCCAGCGGCCTCAAGTTCCACTGCCACTTCCACTAACTGCTTGGCATAAGCACGAACACAGGTCTCCGGGTTATCGCCGTGCACCACACCTTCATAGCCTTCTAGCCCCGCCAGTGAGAGCGCGGGCTCATTAGCAATGGCTTCCGCGAGTGATAGAATCTGCTGCTTGCTGCGACAGCCACAACGTCCTCCGGGCACACCCACCTCAATTAGCACTGCTAGCGTCAATCCTCTCTCGGCAAAAAAGCGTCCCAACTGGCTTACGTTCTCTTGGCTATCGACTACACAGTAAAACGTCGCACCCTGCTCAAGCAGGCTAGCGATGATGGCCATATTAGCTTGGCCGACCAACTGATTCGCCATTATCAATCGGGTCACACCGTTAGCGTAGGCAGCACGACACTGGGGCGCGGTCGCCAAAGTGATGCCCCATGCCCCCGCCTGCAGCTGACGCTGAAAAAGCGCAGGTGCCATGGTCGTTTTGCCATGGGGTGCCAAGTAAGCACCATGAGCGTCAGCGAATCGCTGCATCCACGCGACGTTATGCGTCAGTGGGCCTTCATGCACCACTGCGGCGGGCAAGCTGACGCCTGATAGAAGGTTTGATCCTAACTCCACACCGCCTTTATCCATCGCTAACGTCGTTGTTTGCATTTGCCTATTATCCTTTGGAAAAACAATCTGCTTTTTACGCTATCATGCCGCTGATTTTCCTCTCTTTGACTGCCGCACCGCAAGCTCTACACCACGCAGCCCGCCTAGGCTGTGGATACACGACACTGCCAATCATCATGCTGTTCCATCGCAGCCGCCAGCTGTAGCAGTTGCTTATCCTCACCAAGACGCCCCACCACTTGCACGCCAACGGGCAACCCATTAGCCGCCACATGGAACGGCACTGACATAGCAGGCTGGCCGGTAAGGTTCGCCAGTTGCGTAAACGGGGTACGGCTAAGCGCATCCACTGCCAAGTGTTTCAGCATCCCTGCCTTTAGCGCCAGTGATGGCAGACCTGGAATGGCTAACAACGACATTAATCGCTCGCGAGACGCAGAGGGGTAAAGTTCCCCTATCGCTGGGGCAGTATCTGCCGCAACAGGTAACACCAAGGCATCATAGCGCTGGTGAAACTGGCTCATCTGCTCAGCGGCCGTATGCCAATAGCGCTTGGCTAGCTCGTAATCCCTCGCCGAAAGCTTAGCGCCCAGCCTACCAACGGCGCGGGTAGACGGCTCAATGGCTAACCGATGCACCGGCACACCGGTTTGCTGGCTTACCCACTGAAGGTCAGCGGCTAAATGGCCAAGGTAGAGCGTCAGATAACTATCGGCCAAGGCTTCTCCATCAACCGGTGGGTCACACCACTCCACCTCGTGCCCCATGTCGGCCAGTGCCTTTGCGGCCTTCTCAACCGCTATTTTCACCTCTGCACTTAATTGGGTATCCAGTCCGTAACTTAAAAAATTACCCAGCGACACGGCGATGCGTAGTGGCTTAGAGGAGGCTGATAAGGCATCCACATAGCCCGTTTCCCGCGGTACGGGGTAAGGCCCAGAAGGCGCCATGCCGTTAATCTGTTCTAGCAACGCTGCACTATCGCGCACGCTACGGGTGATGGCGTGCTCGACCACCGCGCCCTGCCACACTTCGCCATGGGCAGGCGCAAGCGGCACCCGCCCGCGGGAAGGTTTAAAACCGAACAAACCACAATAACTGGCGGGAATGCGGATAGAACCACCGCCATCGCCTGCCAGCGCAATAGGCACCATCCCGCTAGCGACCGCCGCTGCGGCACCACCGCTTGATCCGCCGGGGGAATAGCCCTTTCGGCATGGGTTTTGCGGATGGGGAAATGCCTTGGGTTCCGTAATCCCCATCAGCCCTAATTCCGGCGTGGCCGTTTGTCCAACCAGCACTAGCCCTGCCTCCCGCACACGACGGATAAGCAGCGAGTCTTCTTTGGGGCACCACGCTGATAATGATGAACTTCCGAATGCCAGCGGCTCACCCGCTAATGCCATCAATAGATCTTTACTTAACGTTGGGACACCAGCAAATATCGAGCTTCCCGACACTTGGTCACGCTCGTGTTTCGCTTTGTCGAAGCGCGTTCTAACCACCGCATGAAGAGATGGGTTAAGCGTTTCAATCGCAGTCACCGCCGCGTCGAATACCTCAGTCTGGCTGACGTCTCGGCGGCGAATGAGTTCAGCAAGACCGGTGGCGTCGTACTTCTGGTAGTCCTCAAGTTGCATCGCATTAACTCCGTTTAATTAAAAACGACGCTTTATGCGCATCTAGCGTCGCTTAATGACAATCGCTATCTCGCTATCTCGCCATACTTAAGTACGTTTTCCATCGCTACTGTCAAGGAGCGGCCAATGAACCGCAACGTTATTTTGACCTGTGCTGTCACCGGCGCAGGTGACACCACAAGCAAGAACCCCAATGTTCCTATCACGCCCGAACAGATCGCGAACGACTGTATTGACGCCGCAAAAGCCGGTGCCAGCGTGGCACATATCCATGTACGTGACCCTAAAACCGGCGGCATCAGCCACTCTCTCGAGCATTTTCGTGAGGTGATGCAGCGTGTGCGCGAGGCCGAGGTGGATATCGTCATGAACATTACCGCCGGTGGAGGCGGCGATTGGATTCCTGACGCTCAGGATCCCACCCGCGGTGGCCCCGGCACGGACATTCAAACGCCCGCCCAGCGCCACGAGCCGATAGGCGAACTCTTGCCTGAGCTCTGCACCCTAGATTGCGGCAGCCTCAACTTTGGCGATATGGTCTACGTAAACCCCGCCAACTGGCTACGCGAACACGCCCGCTTGGTACAAGCTGCTGGCGTCAAACCGGAGCTAGAGTGTTTTGACTTAGGTCACGTGAGGTTCGCCCGCCAGTTACAGCAAGAAGGGCTAATTGAGGGCACCCCTCTTTACCAGCTCTGCCTGGGCATTCCCTGGGGGGCTGAAGCCGACACCGAAACCATGCTAACCATGCGCAATAAGCTGCCGGAAAACGCTCAGTGGGCAGCCTTCGGTATTGGACGCCACCAGATGCCCATGGCAGCTCAAGCGGTACTACTAGGCGGCCATGCGCGCGTTGGCCTTGAAGATAATCTCTTTCTGAAAAAAGGCATCCTGGCCACTAACGGCCAACTGGTAGAACATGCCGCCACTCTGATTGCGAACCTTGGCGCCCGAATAATGACACCTGCAGAGACACGCGCTCACCTGTCCCTACGCGATCCACACACCGGGAATATCAGCACGGGAGGTGACGTATGAGCCGCCAACTTAGCGTGATAGGAACCGGCGTCATTGGCAATGGCTGGATTGCTCGCGCCTTGGCACAAGGCTGGGATGTCGTGGCCTTTGACCCAGACCCCAATGCACCCGAACGCACGCGTGCCTTTATTGACAATGCCTGGCCCTCTTTACAACGTCTTGGCTTGGCAGAAGGCGCTAACCCAAAACGCTTACGGTTCGTCGATAGCGTAGAAGAGGCGGTTATTGGCGCTGACTTAATTCAGGAAAACGTACCTGAGCGACTTGAGCTTAAGCGCGAAATGCTTGCGGCGCTGGATTCAGCTGCGGAAAAGCACGTCATTATCGGCTCTTCCACATCCGGCTATAAACCCAGCGACTTGCAGCAAGACTGCCACAATGCTCCTGGGCGAGTTATCGTGGCTCATCCCTTTAATCCGGTCTATCTGCTACCGCTAGTGGAGCTCGTTGGCGGTGAAGCGACCGCGCCTGACGAGTTAGCACGCGCCCACGATCACTATCAAGCACTTGCCATGCGACCACTGGTGGTGCGCCGGGAAATTGAGGGGCATATTGCAGACCGCCTGATGGAAGCGCTTTGGCGCGAGGCGCTGCACCTAGTCAACGACGGCGTCGCCACTACCGAAGAGATAGACGCGGCGGTGGTCTATGGCTGTGGCCTTCGCTGGTCACTGATGGGCACTTTCCTCACCTTCCATTTGGCTGGCGGCGAGCCGGGCATGCGCCATATGTTGGAGCAATTCGGTCCGGCGCTAAAACTACCGTGGACAAAGCTTGAAGCTCCTGAGCTTACCAACGAACTTATTGATCGTGTGGTGGCAGGCTGTGAACACCAGGCCGCAGGACGCTCGGTGGCCGAGCTTGACAGCCGCCGTGATGACTTTCTGGTGGAGCTACTCGGCCTAGTACAAAAATATTGGCCTGAAGCCGAAGGCTTGGAAGGACGTATCTGATGGTGATTTTAGAAAGCCGCGTCAATTCGGGATGGGTCGATTACAACGGCCATATGAACGATGCCGAGTATGCCCGTGTATTCTCGCTGGCAGTAGAAGCTTTGATGGAACATATCGGCTTAGATACCGCAGGCCGGGCACGCCACGGCTACACGATTTACACCCTTGAGACGCACCTCTGTTATCGCCGCGAGGCCCACGAAGGGCAGCCACTAAGCGTAGAACTGACCCTGTTGGATCGCGATAACAAGCGCCTGCATGTCTTTTTCAAGCTGAATGATGAAGCAGGCAACCTGCTAGCCACCAGCGAGCAGATGCTGATGGGCATTGACAGCAACACCGGTCGCCCCGCGCCGTTCCCGGCCCCCATTGAGGAAACTGTTGCGGCTCTGCCTCAAGCCGCCCCTTCGGCCTGGCCGGAGTTGGCGAGCCGCACTATCGCTATACGTCGTTGAAGCCTCAGTGAAAAAACAAGAACCGTCCGCTAACCCGGACGGCTGATCGGGACTGCCGGCCCGACGCCCGGCCCATGAGGATAAGAATATCGCTACGCCAACTCCCCCCCATCGTCCCAATCCGCCTTCGCACAACAGCTCACCTAAGGTCGAGCTCAGCACTGACTACATGGTGACTGAGCTGGCACAAGGCGGTTTCTTCCAAGGCATGCACAAAGGCATGACACTTACTGCTAGCGGCCTAGTGCTGCTCTTCGTACTTTTTACTGGGCTTGGCTCAGATATAGCCAGCAGTGTATTTGGTGCAACACGCACCTGGATTGAAAGCACTTTCAGCGGCTACTACCTAGTTACCGTCATGCTACTACTAGTGGTATGTGCTTTTATTGTCTTCAGCCGCTATGGCAGCATACGGCTCGGCCCCGACGACAGCCGCCCCGAGTTCAGCAACTTTGCGTGGTTTGCAATGCTCTTCTCTGCGGGTATCGGCATTGGCATCCTGTTTTTTGGCGTCGCTGAGCCAATCTTTTATCTTGACGATACCGGCGCGTTTGGCTACCCCAACAACCCCCATGCAGACATGGCGGGAGCCACTTCCATTGGCTACGAACGCGCTATTGATGCATTACGCGTTACCGTTTTTCACTGGGGGCTTCACGGTTGGGCTATTTATGTGATCGTCGGTATGTCGCTGGCTTATTTCGCTTATCGCAAAGGATTGCCTCTCGCACTGCGCTCAGCGCTTTACCCCTTTATAGGTGAACGTATCTTTGGCCCTATCGGCCACCTCTTCGATATCCTCGGTGTGCTGGGCTGCGTCTTTGGTGTAGCTACGTCGCTGGGGCTTGGGGTCAGCCAGATGGCCGTCGGTTTAGAGCGACTTGTGGGTATCGATCCTGGGCTAAATACTCAGCTGATGCTCATCGCCGGCATTTCAGTTATCTCAATACTTTCCGCAGTGACTGGCGTGCGCGGCGGTATTCGACTTATTTCTGAAATGAACATTTGGGTGTCATTGGTCGTGGTGGGGATTTTTCTCATTGGCGGACCCACGCTGTGGCTAATCATGGCGTTTGGCGAGACCTTGCTAGACTACGCTATCAACGTCATTCCCATGGGACTTTGGTACGCAGATGAGACAGGAACAACCACTTGGCAACAGGGCTGGACAATCTTCTATTGGGGCTGGTGGCTGGCCTGGGCTCCCTTTGTCGGGCTGTTCATCGCCCGCATTTCCAAGGGCCGCACTTTGCGTGAGTTTGTGCTTGGCGTCCTGTTAGTCCCTACCCTGATCATCTTCATTTGGCTAATCATTTTCGGCGGCAACGCCATGCATCAGGAGCTTTATGCAACGGGTGGCCCTGGCAGCGCCGGTATTATCGAGCTTGTTAACGCCTGGAACCTGCCCTCAGCACTGTTTGCCACGGCTGATGGCATTGTCGGAAGCGGCACGTTTGGCTGGATACTCTCCGCCATGATGGTCTTCCTGCTGATGAGCTGGTTTGTCACCTCTTCAGACTCCGGCACCTTGGTACTAACCACCATTTTGTCACTAGGCGACAGTGAGCCACCCAAGCGCTTCCGCATTTTCTGGGGCGTGGTCATTGGTTTAGTGGCGGCAGTGTTGTTGGTTGCCGGAGGCCTGAACGCACTGCAAACAGCGCTTATTGCTGCTGCCTTACCGCTAAGTGTTGTTGTGCTCGTGATGACCGCAGGTGTACTACTTTCGCTATTCCGCGAGACGCTCGATGCACGACGCAAAAGACGCTGATCTAACCATCCCGATGACATCAGGCGTGCTTAACGGCAGCGCCTGATTGTCAGTGAGAGACAGCATCAAACCAACGCAGCAACGACTTACTGGTGGAGCCACTAATGGGCATTAACGCTTTTATAACCCGCTTCGATGCGGGCTTAAAAGATATCGAAAATGGCTCTCCTGCAGTGGCACGCCAACGTTACGATCAATTATGCCAAACGTTTGCGCCGCCTAATCCGTCAGGCATGACAATCACTGACGAAACCTGGAAAAGCTTAGCCCTCCGACACTTTATCCCTGCATCCGCTCAGTCTGGCCAAGTGCTATACATTCACGGGGGAGGATTTACCCTGGGGTCTATTGACAGCCATCATGGCGTTGCAGCAAGCCTTGCAGAGCAGCTAAAGCGCCACGTTATCAGTGTCAGCTATCGCTTAGCGCCGGAGGCGGGCTACCACAACATGCTAGAAGACTGCCTCAAGGTCGCTGAGGTTATAAAGCCCATCGCAGTGGTAGGTGACAGCGCTGGCGGTCGCATAGCCATAGATTTAGCGCCCTTACTGCACCGTCCCGTGCCCCTAGGACTCATCTATCCGCCGGTCGGCAAACTAAACCAGCAGACGCTGGGGGCCGATGCGCCGTTACTTAGCCGACACGATGTCCTGTCACTCATTCCCTACTGCCCGTGGATTGGGAACCATGTCGATACACTTCCACCGGAAACGCAGATTGAGGTTCTTTCAGTTGAGCACGACCCTTTGACCGCACCGCTCGAAAAAGCCATTGCGGCC